>CALZEQ010000045.1 GCA_945641355.1 uncultured Mediterranea sp.
TCGTGGCACAGCGCAGAAGCATCGGTGGGCGTGTCGGTAGGAATCTCCACATCATTGTCCAGGCTGGAGAGGTCGAGCACGTCGTCTATCAGATGCAGAAGGTGGTTGCTGTTCTGCTCGATAATCTGGGCAAACTCCTGCGTCTCGCTCTGCTGACTGTACATGCTGCTGATGATTTGCGAGAATCCCACGATGGAGTTCAGCGGGGTACGTATCTCGTGGCTCATGTTCTGTATGAATTCGGTCTTCATAGCGCTGGCCTTTTCGGCCACGCTCTTGGCCTGGGCTAGTTGCCGGCCATACTCCTTCAGCTCCTGGTTCTTCGCCGACAGTTCCCGTTGCGATGCCTTCAGACGCTTGTTCATCTGGTGCTCTCTGTAGAAGAATACAAGCAACAGCACCAGCAGGATGCAGAGTCCCAGAATGGTACATCGCTTGTTCCTCATGTCGGCGCGGTGCATGGTGTGCGTCAGATTGTTCTTCTCGTTGTTGAGACGCTCCACATCCAGCATGGCGGCAAACTCGCCCGTCGTGATGTCTTCGTTCGCGCGGTTGATGGAGTCCAGCTGGTTGATGTAGCGTTCATAATACGAGACTGCCTCTTCACAATTCCCGACTTTCCGCAGCAGCTTGGCCCGGTTGAACAGTCCCGTGTAGTAGTTGGCCTTCCGTTGGTTGTAGAAGAGGTCCAGCGAGTCTTGATAGACCAATGCTTGTCTGTATTGCCCCTGTTCTTCGTAATACCTCCGCATGGCCATATGGAACTCCGATGATTCTTTCCATACCTCTTTGTGGCTTTTTCTGAACTGCTGGGCCATCTGCAGGAATTCCCATTCTTTTTTATAATCCTTGATGAAGTTGTAGTATTGGGCCTCTCTCAGGTAATACTGAAACTGCTGCGAGGGAGTCTTGATTAGCCCTTGTGCCTCGTCCAGTATCTGCCGTGTCCGTTCGGGCTGCTTCAGATTGCAATAGTACGTTGCCAGCTGGAAGTAGTTGCGGGCCAGGTTATAGCTTTTGTCCGGCTCCTGCTTGTTGATTTCTATCTGTTTTTCCTTGTATTGGGCGGCCAGGTCGTACATGCCCTTTTGTCCGTAAATGTTGCTCAGCGAGACGTATGCGTCTGCCATGCCGGGCATGTATTGCTGCTTAGTAGCCTCTTTCATCATCTTCTCCGTCTCATACAGGGCGATGTTGTATCTGCGCTGGCGTGTGTAGTAGGTAATCAGCCGCTGCGACCAGATGAAGAAGTAATATTTGGGCTGCTGGGTCTGCATGGCAAACTCCTTCACCCGGTTGACGTAATCGACCAGGCTGTCCGCATCCTTGTTGTTGTAGAACAGATAATCCACCTTGGTGCTCAGTGCAACGGCTTGCATCCGCTGGTCATGCTTCTCCCCCGCCATACGGAACAACGTATCGGCCATGCTGAGGACGGCGGGCGATCGCAGCTCATTCTTGCAACGTTGGTAGTAGGCATACAGGGTGCTGTCTACGTCAAATTCCTTGGCGACATCCTTCTGCTGGCCTCGGAGAGGTATCGTTCCGAATAACAGGAGCAGAATCAGCATGGGTAGGTGTATGTCTCTTGTTCGTAGGTTTTGCACGTTCAAATATTGGTTTTGGCACAAAGGTAGTGCAAATGAGTGAAAAACGTTCATGCTGGCATGAAAAGTTTTTCCGAAATGCAGCCTATCTTATCCAAAGGTAGGTATTTTTTGAAGATATACGCATTCGGGAATCGCTTTTTTGTATACATTTGCAAAGAGTTAAACTAAACGGTGATTTATGAAGGAACAATTCGATAAAACATTGAACGTAAACGGTAGCTTGCTGGACCTCTCCACTCCCTGCGTAATGGGCATATTGAATGTGACGCCTGACTCCTTTTATGCAGGTAGCCGGATGCAGACAGAGCAGGAGATAGAGCAGCGCGTAAGGCAGATTATCGATGAAGGGGCTGCCATGATAGATATAGGTGCTTACTCGTCGCGACCGGGTGCAGCCGATATCTCGCCTCAGGAGGAGATGGAACGCCTGCGCAGGGGGCTGCAAGTCATCCGGCGGGTGAAGGAGGATGCAGTGGTGTCGGTGGACACATTCAGGGCCGATGTGGCACGTATGTGTGTGGAGGAGTATGGAGTGACCATTGTCAATGACATTGCAGCCGGTGAGATGGATAAGGAGATGTTTGCCACGGTGGCACGTCTGCATATCCCTTACATCATGATGCACATGCAAGGTACTCCGCAGGACATGCAGAGCCACCCTCACTACGACAATCTGATGAAGGAAATTTGCCAATACTTTGCCCGGCGCGTACAACGGCTGCGTGAACTGGGGGCGGCAGACATCATCTTGGACCCTGGCTTCGGCTTCGGGAAGACGCTGGAGCACAACTATCAGTTACTGGCCGCTATGGACGAGCTGCGTCTGTTCGGTCTACCGCTGCTGGTAGGTGTGTCGCGCAAATCAATGATATACCGCCTGCTGGATACCACGCCGCAGGAGGCCCTGAACGGCACCACCGTCATCGATACCATCTGTCTGCTCAAGGGAGCGGATATCTTGAGGGTACACGATGTGCGCCAAGCGGTGGAGACAGTGAAGATAGTAGAGGAGATGAGGCGCCAGGGACAGCTAAATGACCCGAAATGTTGACGCAAAACAAGGCTCCAAACAGAACATAAAACAGAACGGAACATGTTTTTTGAATTTGGTATAAAGGACTTTATCGACATCCTGCTGGTGGCCCTGCTGCTGTACTACTCGTACAAGCTGATGAAAGCATCCGGTTCCATCAATGTGTTCACCGGCATTCTGGTGTTCATCCTGATATGGCTGGTGGTGTCGCAGGTGTTGGAGATGAAGCTGCTGGGCTCCATCTTCGACAAGCTGGTCAGTGTGGGTGTCCTGGCGCTGATTGTCCTCTTTCAGGAGGAAATACGACGCTTTCTGCTCACGTTGGGCTCACATCGTCATGCTAGTGCGCTGGCACGTTTTCTGACGGGTACCAAGCGGGAGAAGCTGGAGCACGAGGACATCATGCCCATCGTGATGGCCTGCATCAGCATGGGAAAGCAGAAGGTGGGTGCCCTGATTGTGATGGAGCGTGACATGCCGTTGGACGATGTGGCACGGACGGGTGAAATCATCAATGCCGACATCAGTCAGCGGCTGATTGAGAACATCTTTTTCAAGAACAGTCCGTTGCACGACGGTGCCATGCTCATCAGCCGCAAGCGCATCAAGGCTGCCGGTTGCATCTTGCCCGTATCGCACAACCTGGACATTCCCAAAGAGCTGGGACTGCGCCATCGGGCGGGGATGGGCATCTCGCAGGTGTCGGATGCGCAGGCCATTATCGTTTCAGAGGAGACCGGCTCCATCTCCATGGCTTACAAGGGGCAGTTCTACTTGCGTCTGACTGCCGAGGAGCTGGAGAGCCTGCTGACGAAAGAGAGCCGATAAGTAGATAATCTTAAACTTAAGATTCGTACAACCGATATGGATAGAAGAATTTTTTTGCGGACAGGCGGATTGGCCATGCTAGGTTCATTGGCTATGCCTTCATTGGCCATGCCTGAGGCCATGCGTAAAGCCTTGGGGGAATCCGATGAGAAGAGTGCCGTGGCAGCTGCTATGGCCCACTTCGGAGTGAGTGAAGCCGACCTGAAACGGGTGATGACCGCTGCGTTGGAGAAGGGAGGCGACTACGTAGACCTCTACTTTGAGCATACCTTTAATAATGGGGTATCGCTAATGGACGGCCAGGTAAACAACTGTAACTCGAATATAGACTTCGGAATGGGTGTCCGTGTGCTGGCGGGCGACCAGACGGGCTATGCCTATGTAGAAGGGGTCAATCTGGAGGAGATGCTGCATGCTGCCCATACGGCTGCCCGCATTGCATCGTCGGGCAAGAAGACTTTGCCGGTAGGACTGGTGGAAAAGACATTGGCGCACAGCCGCTATGCTGTAACAGAGCCTTGGGAAGAGGTGAACCTGAAGCGGAAGATTCCTTACCTGGAAAAACTGAACGAACGCATTTTCGCGCTGGATAGCCGTGTGCGCAAGGTGCAGGCTTTCCTTCAGGACACCACTTCTCATGTGCTCTTCTGCAACTCTGAGGGTGTCTGCTACTACGACTATCGCCCGATGGCCTCACTGGGTGCCGTCTGTATCATGGAAGAAGAGGGCAAGACGGAGAACAACTACTCAGCCCGTGCCTATCGTCGGGGATTTGAGTTCGTCACCGATGACCTGATTGAGGTGCTGGCGCACGAGGTGGTGGAGCGGACGGCCATCCTCTTCAAGGCCGTGAAACCCAAGGGAGGCGAGATGCCTGTCGTGATGGGGGCAGGCGGTTCGGGCATTCTGCTGCATGAGGCCATCGGACATGCCTTTGAGGCCGATTTCAACCGGAAAAATGTCTCCATCTTCTCCGACCAGCTGAACAAGAAGATATGCAACGAACACATCAATGTGGTGGACGACGGCACCATCCCCTTCAACCGCGGCTCGGTGAACTTCGACGACGAGGGTGTAGAGGGTCAGAAAACATATATCGTCCGCGAAGGGGTGCTGACCAGCTATCTGCACGACCGCATCAGTGCCCGTCACTATAGCGTTGCCCCCACCGGCAACGGACGTCGCGACACCTTCCGCAACATGCCTATCCCCCGTATGCGTGCCACCTATATGGAAGCCGGCAACATGAAGGAGGAGGACATCATCGCTTCGGTGCAGAAGGGCATCTACGTGGACAACTTTACCAACGGACAGGTACAGATCGGTGCCGGCGACTTTACCTTCTTCGTCAAGTCGGGTTATCTGATTGAGAACGGACGGCTGACGCAGCCCATCAAGGATGTCAACATCATCGGCAACGGGCCGAAGGCATTAGCCGACATTACGATGGTGGCTTCGAACGACAAGATTGACAACGGCACGTGGACGTGCGGCAAAGACGGGCAGTCGTGTCCCGTCACCTGCGGTATGCCTTCGGCATTGGTCAGCAAACTGACGGTCGGCGGTGAGTAGCCTTATAATAACATTAAAATGGCATTGGAATGATTAGTGAACAAAATAAGAATCTGGCCCAATGGGCCATGGAGTATGCACTGAAAAGCGGTTGCCAGGCAGCCAAACTGGTGCTTTACTCACAATCGAACGCCTCGTTTGAGCTGCGCGACGGCAAGATGGACCGCCTGCAGCAAGCTACCGAGAACGGTTTGAGTCTGAGTCTCTATGTAGACGGTCGTTTCGGTTCGTTCTCTACCAACCGTTTGGACAGAGGTGAATTGAAGAACTTGATTGACAACGGCATCGACTCTACCCGTTATCTGGCGAAGGATGAATCACGAATGCTGGCCGACCCGAGCCGTTACTATAAGGGCGGCCGACCCGACCTTTGTCTGTTCGACAATCGGCTGGCAGACATCAATCCCGATGAAAAGGTGGAGCTAGCTCGGCGGGCTGCCGATGAGGTGATGGGTAAGGATGAACGCATCATCTCGGTAGAGACATCGTACAGCGATGGTGAGAGTGCTGAATACCGTCTGATAAGCAACGGCTTTGAAGGGGAGAAACAGAGCAGCTGGTGCTCGCTTTCGACCAGCGTCTCCATCAAGGGAGAGGGCGAGGCACGCCCGCAAGACTATTGGTACGACTCGGCCCTCTTCTACGACAAGCTGCTGAAGAGCGGCATAGGCACACAGGCATTGGAGCGGGTATTGCGCAAGTTGGGACAGAAAAAGGTAGCGTCGGGCAAATACACGTTGGTGGTCGACCCGATGAATGCAGGCAATCTGCTGCGCCCCATGATGAATGCCCTGATGGGGTCTTCGCTGCAGCAGAAAAACTCCTTCCTGCTGGACAAGCTGGGCAGCAAAGTGGCTTCCGACCTTTGCAACCTGCGCGACGAACCCCATGTGATAGGAGGAAAAGGCTCCTCTTATTTCGACAGCGAAGGGGTGGCTACCCAACCGCGCGATATCTTTGAACAGGGCGTGTTGCGTACCTACTTCATTGATACGTACAATGCGAAGAAGATGAACGTAGAGCCCACCATCAGTGCCCCCTCGCGCGTGGTGTTGAAGCCGGGCAGCAAAGATTTGAACGGACTGGTAGCCGATGTAGAGCGCGGCATTCTGGTGACAGGCTTCAATGGTGGTAACAGCAACAGCAGTACGGGCGATTTTTCCTACGGCATTGAAGGTTTCTTGATAGAGAACGGCCGCCTCACCCAACCCGTCAATGAGATGAACGTAACGGGCAACTTCCTAGAGCTTTGGAGCAGACTGGTGGCTGTGGGCAACGATTCGCAAGATCGCTCTTGGCTGATACCTTCCTTGGTCTTTGAAGGAGTGAACTTCAGCGGTTTGTAAGGAGCTGTACCTTCAGTTCAGCATCAGGCTCATGTAAGGATGTTGCGGAGCCAATAGCATTTCAGTAAGCTGACTGATAGAGAGTGTCGGATAGTCGGACGAAGCCAACTGCCCGACACTCTTTTTGCATTCTCCCTGCTCTATCCGATAGCATCCCTCGTTGCAGGTCAGTTCCTTGTCTGCCAGGTAGAAGCAGGCAGATGCCTCGGGGTGTCGGGCAGCATAGCGTTGCAACATGGCAGAAGCATTGATGAGACGTGCCATACCCAGCGGCCGACCACCCTCCTCCTCGTAAGCTGGAGTGATGATATCCACTCTTTGTAGTCTCTTTTCGTGACAGATGCCTTCCAGCAATGTCTGGCCTGCAGCGTCCGTATCTGCCATCCACTCCCCTGCCATCCACTCCCCTGCCATCCATCCTTGGCCGTCGGCTTGCGGGTAGAGTATCGCTACGGCAGCCGCTGTTCCGTTGTGTTGCAGCAGTGCATAATACCCTCCGCTCAAACGCAGGTCGGCCAATATGACGCGGAAATCCTCCTCCGTATGCAGCAGGTAGCAGGACCGCTGCTGCTGCATACGATGGAAGTATTCGTACAACTCTTTCCGACAGGTGTTGCCATATACAATGCGGTATCCGACCGGAAGTACAAAATCGGTTGAAGGTACGAAGGAGGTGACCTGGTAACGGAAGAGCGAGGCAAAACCAAATCGGGCATAATAGCCAAACAGCCAAGGCTCGGCTGGAATCAGCGTAGCCAGTTGGATGCCTCTTTGGTGCATTTGCGCAAAGCTGTCAGCCAGCAAGGATCCCATGATGCCTTGATTGCGATAACTGGGATGGGTGCAAGCCCCAGATATGTAAGCCGTCGGGATGACCTCCTTCTCCCAGCTCATGGGATAGGGTATCATTTGCAGGGCTGCTACGCTGCGTCCCTCTCGCTGTGCGGTGATGTTAATGTCGTCGCGGTAGCGAAGGCGGAAGTATAAATCGGTAAATGCCTCACTATCGTGGAAGCAGCATTTCCATAATTGTCTGGTCTCTTCTTTTTCGGTCAGCATCGCTGCATGTCTGTATGATGTTTACCACTTAATCATTCCTATGGGATCCTCCTTCAGGCAGGCGACGTATTTCTCCAGAATAAGGGCTGGCTGATAGGAGAGTTTGGCCTTGCGCAACCCCTCGATGCCAAGGTCTTCCTCCCGATTGAGGTAGGTATATTGTTCGGGAATGTGGTTGGCAAACTCGTAGTTAATCATGGCGTATGCACCGTCGATGCGTGTGTCGGCCTTCTCTACGTGTATGCCGAAGGTGTCCCGATTGATGGGCATTCCAAAGGTAAAGGCGGCGATGTGTTCCTCTACATAGAGGATGCCTCCTGTCAGTCCCAACTCCTCAAAATGATGGAGGGCATATACCAGTGCCTGCCGTTCGTTGCCCGTCCCCTCCCGCTGGTCGCAGTTGTTGGCTTTACACCATTCTGCTTCCAGCTCCAGGCACTCTTGGATGTGGCCGGGGGTAATGGGGCGGTATTCGTAGTTGTAGGTGCGCTTGAATTTGTTGACATGGTTGCGCTTGGCCTGCAGTTTTTTGCCTGCCAGCGTGGCCAAGTCGGTACGCAGGTAGAGGTAGTCGGCATAGTCGCGGTCGGCGGTGAAACAGAACTGATCGGGCATCAGCTGCTCCAGCTCCTTACACATGTTGGCGCAGATGCCCAGCAGACAGAAGGGTTGCCCTTCCCGACGGGCATCTTCACGCAAGGCATCGATGGCCTCCTCCAACGCTCCGTCACCGATGGGCATCATATACACCAGCTTGCCGTCAGCCCAGAACTTCAGCAGCAGGAATCCTTCGAAGATGGCATATCGGGTGTGGTAGAGGAAACGCCAGCTGCAGAGGTTCGAGAACGACAGGTCGCAGTTGCGGCGAGGACTGTTCAGGGTATAGGCCGTGATGAGCGGCCTGTCCTGTAGGGTGATATCTTGAAAGGTAATCATGTATCAGAGATTATGAGGAGTTAGGAAAGCAGACCCAATAGGCGGAGAATGGCAGGAGTGAGCAGTGCCGTGAGGATGCCGTTCAGCGTCAGTCCAAGGCTGGCAAAGGCACCATACTTCCGACTAACTTCCATGGCTGCCGATGTCCCCACGGCATGGGCAGCAGTTCCCATGGAGATGCCTTGTGCCATGGGACTTTGTACGCGGGTCAGCTGCATCGTCTTAAAACCCAATATGCCACCCAGCAAGCCGACGCATACCACGACGGCTGCCGTCAGCGAGGGGATGCCTCCCAATGAACTGGCTACCTCCATGGCAATGGGGGTAGTGACCGATTTGGGAGCCAGCGAGTAGATGACCGCTTCGGAAGCACCCATCCAGCGTGCTGTCAGCACGACGGATACCACTCCGACCACACACCCTGCCAGTTGGGAGAGCAGAATGGGGAGCAGCTGCTTCTTGATGGTCTCTAACTGCAGGTAGAGGGGGACACCCAATGCCACGACGGCTGGCTTCAACCAGAACTCAATGAGGTGCCCTCCCTCGTGATAGGTTTCATAGCTGATACCTGCCATCTTCAGGAAGGCAATCAGTGCGGCGATGGTCAGCAGAATGGGGTTGAGCAGCATGATGCCTGTCTTCTTCTGCAGCAGCTTGGCCAAGAAGAAGACACCGAACGTGATGGCCAGCAGGAAAAATTCGTTTTGTAGGAAGTCCATAGTTGGATAGTTGTAGTTCTACGATTTGTGGGGACGGTGTGCAGGTGATTTCTTCTGCAGCCGTTTCAGCTTCAAAGCCGACTGGTGTACCCAGCCTGTGACGATGATGACCAGTGCCGTGCTGATCAGTGTGGCTGTCACGATGGGCCAGAATTGGGCGGCAATAATGTCGAAATAGAGCATCAGGGCCACACCGGGTGGCACGAAGAAGAAACCGAGATTGGCTACCAGAAAGTCGGACAAGCCTTGCACCCATTGCAGCTTGATCCAGCCCAGTTTCAGGAAAAGAGTCAGCAGCAACATACCTATGATGCTGGAAGGAAGTTTGATGTGGGTCAGGTAGACGACCAGTTCACCTAAGGCCAGACATCCGAACAGAATGGCACATTGACGAATCATTTGTTTACTTCAATAGTTTAGCGGATGAATAGGGAAGGAGAATGGACTGGCAAAACCACCATTCTCCTTCCTGATATCTCCTTTGTTGGTATTACATACGTTCTGGCACCTCAATGCCCAGCAGCCCCATGCCGAGGCGTACCACTTTGGCTACGTTGGCCGACAACGTCAGTCGCAGTACCTTGACTCGTTCATCGGCTTCACGCAAGATGCTGAAGTCGTGGTAGAACTGGTTGTACTCCTTCACCAGGTCGTAGCAATAGTTAGCGATGACCGACGGACTATAGTCTTGCCCTGCCTGACGCACGATGGCGGGGAAGTCGGCCAGCATCTGTATCAGTCCCTCTTCTTTGGTGCTCAGGGCGATGTCTGTGTCCAGTTGTTGCGGGATGCAGATGCCTGCCTCGGCGGCCTTGCGCAGCACGGATTGGATGCGTGCGTATGTGTATTGGATGAAAGGACCTGTGTTGCCGTTGAAGTCGATGGACTCCTTGGGGTTGAACGTCATGTTCTTGCGGGCATCCACCTTCAGGATGAAGTATTTCAGTGCGCCCAATCCCACGATGCGTGCGATGTCGTCGGCTTCGGCTTGTGTCAGTCCGTCCAGCTTGCCCAAGTCTCCGCTGGTCTCTTTGGCCGTAGCTATCATCTCGGCCATCAGGTCATCGGCATCCACCACGGTGCCTTCGCGGCTCTTCATCTTCCCTTCAGGCAGTTCCACCATGCCGTATGAGAAGTGTACCAAACTCTTGCCCCATTCAAATCCAAGCCGATCCAGCAGGATGGAGAGCACCTGGAAGTGGTAGTTCTGTTCGTTGCCCACCACGTACACCATCTTGTCGATGGGATAGTCGGCGAAACGCTGTTCGGCAGTACCGATATCTTGCGTCATGTACACCGAGGTGCCGTCCGAGCGGAGCAGCAGTTTATGGTCGAGTCCCTGCGGGGTGAGGTCTGCCCATACGGATCCATCCTCCTTGCGGTAGAAGAGTCCCTTCTCCAGACCTTCCAACACCTTCTTCTTACCTGCCAGATAGGTGTTCGATTCGTAGTAGATTTTGTCAAATCCCACGCCCATCATACGGTAGGTTTCGTCAAATCCGGCATACACCCAGTCGTTCATCCGCTTCCACAGTCCGCGCACGTCGGGATCGCCTGCTTCCCACTTCACCAGCATCTCGCGTGCCTCCTTCATCAGAGGCGATTCAGCTTCGGCCTTGGCTTTGGCGACCTCTTCCTCCATACCTTTAGCCAAGTAGTTGGTAATCAGCTCCTTCACTTCCGCCTTATAATGCTTATCAAAAGCCACGTAGTAGTCGCCTATCAGGTGGTCACCCTTCTTGCCGCTTGACTCGGGTGTCTCTCCGTTGCCATATTTCAGCCATGCCAGCATCGACTTGCAGATGTGGATGCCGCGGTCGTTCACGATGTTGGTCTTCACCACGCGGTTGCCGTTGGCGGCCAGTATGTTGGCCAAGGCTCCTCCCAGCAGGTTGTTGCGTACATGTCCCAGGTGGAGCGGTTTGTTGGTATTGGGCGACGAATATTCAATCATCACCAGCGGCGACTGCTCGTCGGCTCTCTTCAGTCCATACTCGGCATCCGAGTGGATGGTGTTGAGCCGTTCAATCCATGCCGAGGTGGCGATGGTGATATTCAGGAATCCTTTCACAGCATTGAAGTCGGCCACGGCCGATTCGTTCTGTTTCAGGTATTCGCCCAGTTCGTTGGCGGTCTGTTCCGGGCTTTTGCGCGACATGCGCAGATAGGGGAATACCACCAGTGTGAGGTGTCCTTCAAACTCTTTCTTGGTTTTCTGCCATTGTACCTGTCCGGCGGATACCTCCGCGCCGTAAAGGGTTTTCAGTCCGTTGGATACGGATGTCGCTAATCTTTCTTCTATCGTCATGATTCCTAAAGTATTTTCTGGTTCGTTTGGGAGGTGCAAAGATAGTGCAATCCGAAGAGACAATGAAATTAGTGCGCCTATTTTTTGCGTGAAACCACCGCTTCGCAGCCATTTTGTGCCGTTATCCGCACCAACATAGGTCGGACAAGATGGCAAGTGAGGGGTATCGGGCAGCTTTTATTCCTTCAGGCAATAGGGAAAGCGGGTGTAAATGATACGGACGTGTCTCAAAATAGAAGTTTCTTGATGTAGCTATGTGCAATCTCGCAGATTTTCTCTACTTTTGCACACCTAAATGCGTTCAAAACAAAAAGATTAGAGAATATATGGAAAAAAAGTTCAAACGTACTACCGTTACATCGGCTTTGCCGTATGCCAACGGCCCCGTCCACATCGGACACTTGGCTGGCGTCTATGTGCCTGCCGACATCTATGTGCGTTACCTGCGTCTGAAGAAGGAAGAGGTAATCTTCATCGGCGGCAGTGACGAGCATGGCGTTCCCGTCACCATCCGCGCCCGTAAGGAGGGCATCACTACGCAGGATGTGGTAGACCGTTACCACTCGCTCATCAAACGCTCGTTTGAGGAGTTCGGCATCTCGTTCGACATCTATAGCCGCACCACCAGCGACATCCATCACAAGTTTGCATCCGACTTCTTCCGCAAGCTCTATGACGAGGGCAAGCTGGAGGAGATTACCGAGGAACAGTTCTGCGACGAGGTGACCGGTGAGTTCCTGACCGACCGCAACATCGTAGGCACCTGTCCGCGCTGTGGAGCAGAAGGAGCCTATGGCGACCAGTGCGAAAAGTGCGGTGCCACCCTGTCGCCCGATGAACTCATCAATCCCACCAACAAGAACAACCCAGGCCATGGCCTTGTGAAACGACCCACCAAGAACTGGTACCTGCCGCTGGGACAGTATCAGGAGTGGCTGAAGCAATGGATTCTGGAGGGGCACAAGGAGTGGCGCCCCAACGTATACGGTCAGTGCAAGTCGTGGCTCGACATGGACCTGCAGCCCCGTGCCATGACGCGCGATTTGGAATGGGGCATCCCCGTGCCGGTAGAGGGTGCTGAGGGTAAGGTGCTGTACGTATGGTTCGATGCGCCCATCGGCTACATCTCCAACACCAAGGAACTGTGTGACGACCAACCCGAGCGCTGGGGCAGCTGGCAGAAGTGGTGGCAAGACCCCGAGACACGCCTGATACACTTCATCGGTAAAGACAACATCGTGTTCCACTGCCTCATCTTCCCCGTCATGATGAAGGCGCACGGCAGCTACATCATGCCCGATAATGTACCGAGCAACGAGTTCCTCAATCTGGAGGGCGACAAGATATCTACCTCGCGCAACTGGGCTGTATGGTTGCATGAGTACCTGCAGGACTTCCCCGGCAAGCAGGACGTATTGCGCTATGTGTTGACGGCCAACGCGCCCGAAACGAAGGACAACGACTTCACTTGGAAGGATTTCCAGGCACGTAACAACAACGAACTGGTAGCTGTTTATGGCAACTTTGTAAACCGTGCCTTGCAGCTGACCAAGAAATACTTCGACAGCACGGTGCCTGCCTGCGGTGAGCTGACCGACTACGACCGCCAGACGCTGAAGGAATTTGCGGACGTGAAGCAGGAGGTAGAGAAACTGCTCGATGCCTTCAAGTTCCGCGATGCCCAGAAGGAGGCCATGAACCTGGCCCGCATCGGCAACAAGTATCTGGCCGATACCGAACCTTGGAAGCTGGCCAAGACCGACATGCAGCGGGTGGCAACCATCCTGCACATCTCCTTGCAATTAGTGGCCAATCTGGCCATTGCTTTCGAGCCCTTCCTACCTTTCAGCAGCGAGCGTCTGCGCAAGATGCTCAACATGGAGAGCTTCGACTGGGCCCAGCTGGGCAGCGACAATCTGCTGCCTGCCGGTCATTCGCTGGCTGAGCCGGAACTGCTCTTCGAGAAGATTGAGGATGAGGCCATCCAGGCACAGACCGACAAGCTGGAGGCCATCAAGAAGGCCAATGAAGCAGCCAACTACAAAGCCAACCCCATCAAGCCTCTCATCACGTTCGAGGAGTTTGAGAAGTTGGATATCCGTGTAGGTACGGTATTGGAGTGCGAGGCCGTGCCCAAGATGAAGAAACTGCTGAAGTTCCGCATTGCCGACGGCTTGGAGGATCGGACCATCGTGAGCGGCATCGCCCAGCACTACAAGCCGGAAAAGCTGGTAGGCAAGCAGGTGCTCTTCATTGCCAATCTGGCTCCGCGTCAGTTCAAGAACGGACTGGTGAGCGAAGGCATGATTCTTTCGGCCGAGAACTACGATGGCTCGCTGGCCGTCACCTCCTTGCTGCGTGAAGTGAAGCCCGGCAGCGAGGTGAAATAACCGTTTTCTCTGCATGGAAAAGATATTTCTCTATAACCTGAATTCTCCGAAAGGTAGGCTCATCCGCCGCCTCTGCGAGCAGATGGGCATACCTGTAGACGAGGTGCCGCGTGAGGACTACGCGCAGCCCATAGGTGTGGTGGTAGAAATGCCGGGTTTCGTGCGTCATGCCTCTGTGTACAGCGGTCCAGCTTTCACGGACGAGATAATGCTGTTCCGCGGCTTTGACGATGCGACGCTCAGCCGCTTTCTGAACCGCTATCGGCAGGCCGGCATCGACAAGGTGGACTTGAAGGCGAGCCTGACACCGCACAACGTGTTGTGGAACTCTTTCCAGCTGCACGACGAACTGCTGCGCGAACACCGTCTGATGACAGGAGATTAAGTAGAATGAAAAGACAGTGGACAGTCATAACGGTCAATCTCTGAAGGAGAAGACGGCAAAAGGCCTCTTCTGGGGCGGGGTGAGCAACGGCATGCAACAGTTGCTGAACCTGCTGTTCGGCATTGTGCTGGGACGTATGCTGTCGCCCTCGGATTATGGTATGGTGGGGATGCTCACTGTCTTTTCGGCCATTGCGGCTGCCTTGCAGGAGGGAGGCTTCATCTCGGCGCTGACCAACCGCAAGGAGGCAACGCAACGCGACTTCAACACCGTCTTTTGGTTCAGTCTGATGTGCAGCCTGACGCTCTATCTGCTGCTCTTCATGGCCGCTCCGTGGATTGCCACTTTCTATCAGACCCCCCAGCTGGTGCCGCTGGCCCGTCTCTCTTTTCTGGGCTTTGTCATCTCCAGCCTGAGCATTGCGCCGCGGGCCTGCCTGTTCAAGCAAATGCGCACCAAGGAGACGACCCTCATCTCCCTCTCCAGCCTACTGGTGTCGGGGGGTGTGGGCATCGTACTGGCCGCTTGCGGCTTTGCCTATTGGGGAATTGCCCTGCAAAGCATCGTGTTCGTCACAGTGATGACGCTGCTCAATTTCCGCTTCTCCCGTTGGCATCCCGACCGCAGTTTCGACTTCCGTCCCATCCGCGAGATGATAAGCTTCAGCAGCAAGATTATCGTGACCAACATCTTCACCATCATCAATAACAACCTCTTCTCCGTACTGTTGGGCAAGTTCTATTCGGCACGCGAGGTGGGCAACTTTACACAGGCCAACAAGTGGAACACCATGGGCCATACCTGCATCACAGGCATGATCAGCGGCATTGCCCAGCCGGTGCTGGCGCAGGTAGCCGACGACCGCAGCCGTCAGCTAGCCGTTTTCCGCAAGCTGCTGCGCTTCACCGCTTTTGTCTCTTTCCCTGCCATGCTGGGATTGAGCATCGTGTCGCACGAACTGATTGTACTCGCCCTGACCGAGAAGTGGCTGCCCGCTGCCGGCATGTTGCAACTGCTCTGCCTGTGGGGGGCGTTTGTGCCGCTGGCCACACTCTTCTCCAACCTGATTATCAGCCGGGGGCGGTCATCCATCTACATGGGCAGCACCGTCTGCCTCTGTGTGGTGCAGCTGGGTGTGGCCTGCCTGATGCGTCCCTACGGGCTGGAGTGGATGTTGCGTCTTTTCGTGGCGGTCCACATCGGCTGGATAGCTGTATGGTTCGCCTTCGTGCATCGTGAGATAGGGCTGACGCTGGGACAGATGCTGAAAGATGTCTCTCCCTATCTGCTGCTGTCGGTGCTGCTGACGGCAGGTACCTACTGCGCGGCACGACCGCTGGACAGCCTTTACCTCCGCCTGCTGGTCAAGGTGGTGCTGGTGGCAGGTCTGTATGCCTTGGTGTTGTGGAGGTGGCAGTCGGTCATCTTCCACGAGACGCTTCAGTTTCTGTTCCGAAGGGGGAAGGGAGGCGGCCTATGATGCGCATCGCCTATATTCTCTCTGCCTATACCGACGCGCCCCACCTGCGCAGGCTGGTGGATGCCTTGGATGACGGGTGGGCCGACTTCTATGTACACATTGACCGCAAGGTGGACGATACCCCTTTCCGGAAGCAGCTGGCCGGACGGGCTACCTTCGTGCCCCGTCACTGGATCAGTTGGGGTGGATGGGAACAGGTGGAGTATCAGCGGGAATTGCTGAAGGCGGTGATGCAGAGCGGGGTGGAGTATGGCAGGGTGGTCTGCCTGAGCGGACAAGACTATCCGTTGTGGAGCCGGCAGGCCATCCGCAGTTATTTCGAAGCACACGCTGACAAGGAGTTCATCATGGGGATGAACCTCACCCGCTCAGGCGAGGCACGCTTTCTGCGACGGGTGACGCACTATCACCCCTTTCGCGACCTGCCGTGGCGTAACAGCTGGCTGAAGAACAAGCTGGTGGTGGCCGGTCGCTGGCTGATGCGCCTGCTCCCTTGGCGGAAGCCTGTCTGCGTGATGTTGCAAGGAGGAAGGGAGGTCGATGTCTACTTCGGCTCCGACTACTGGGCACTGACGGGGGGGTGTGCCCGCTTCGTTTACGACGCACTATGTCGGGAGAGGGAGGTGGTACGCTATTTTCGCCACAGCTTCGTGCCCAGCGAGATGTGCATACAGACTCTCGTCTTCAATTCTCCCTTTGCCGACAAGGCCATCCGCTATGAAGGAGCCTATCGGGGGCTGTATGCGCTGACCCCCTTGCATTATATAGAATATGGAAAGTGTATCAAGCTGCTGACGGCAGACGACTGGCCCCGCTTGTGGGAGTCGGGCAAGATGTTTGCCCGCAAGGTGGTGAGTGGCCATTCTGACGCTTTGATCGGTCTGATTGATGCAGAAAGAACAGAAAAAAGGTGAACGATGAGCAAGATAGCAGTCATAATCGTATCGTACAATTTTGAACGCTGGATGGAGCGTTGTTTGGGCAGCTTGCGGCGTTCGTCGCTGCAGGCCGAGGTCATTGTGGTAGACAATGCCTCACAGGACCGCACGGTGTCGTTGCTGCGCAGCCGCTATCCCGAGGTACACCTCATAGAGAGCCACACCAATCTAGGTTTCGGACGAGCCAACAATCTGGGCATTGCCCACGCCATGCAGCAAGGATGCCAGGCCGTCTTCCTGCTCAACCAAGATGCGTGGGTCGGTGAGCGGACGCTGGAGACGCTGCTGCAGCTGTCCGACCGCTATCCGCAATACGGCATATTGTCGCCCGTCCATCTGACCGGCTCGGGCAATCGGCTGGAGGCGGGCTTTGCTGCCTATACTGGCCTGGACAGAGAGGCCATACCTCAGGTCGATGGAGAGGCGACGCTCCACCCCGTCTCCTTTGTCAATGCGGCCTTCTGGCTGATTCCGCTGGCCGTGCTGAAGCAGGTGGGTGGCTTCTGCCCGCTCTTCTACCACTATGGCGAGGATGTAGACTACATCAACCGGGTGCGTTTCCACGGTTATGCCGTGGGCTATTCGCCCGCCGTCTCGGGCTGTCACGACCGCGAGGAGCGTACCGTCACGCGCGAGGCATTCCTGCGTTCGGAACAGGTCTATCTGCTCTCCGAATACGCCAACATCCGCCGTCCCTTTGTACAGGCCTTTGCCTATGGGGTGCTGGCAGGTGTCAAGAAGGCGTGGAAGGTACTATGGGCCGGCCGGATGGCAGATGCAGCCGCCTTCCTGCGCATGACCTGTCAGGTGGCCGAGCGGACGGGTGAAGTCATCCGTTACAGAAAGCAGAACCGCCTGCAGGAACCGTCGTACATCCATCTTCCATCCTGAAAAGAGAACTGATTATGATACAGAAAAAAGAATATGCCCCCATCCTGCTCTTCACCTATAACAGACCGACACATACCCGTCGGCTGATAGAGAGCCTGCGCACCAATGCAGAGGCTGCAGAGAGCCCATTGGTAGTCTACTCCGATGCCGCCCGCGAGGCAGCTGACGAGGCATCGGTGGCCGAGGTGCGCCGCTACCTGCACACCCTCGACGGCTTTGCATCGGTAGCGTTGATAGAACGTTCCGAGAATTGGGGCTTGGCCCGTAACGTCATCGACGGCGTGACCACCCAAGTAAACCGCTACGGACGGGTCATCGTGCTAGAGGACGACCTGGTGGTGGCACCTTACTTCCTACGCTTCATGAACGAGGCGCTGGAGATGTATGCCGACGAGCCTCGGGTGGGCCATATCCAGGCGTGTGACTTCACGCAAGACCCTTCGTTGCCCCCCACCTTCCTCATCAAGTGGACAGGCAGCTGGGGATGGGCTACCTGGGCCAGGGCCTGGCAGCACTTCAACCCCGATGGGGCCGCCCTGCTCCGCCGTCTGGAGGAGGAGAAGCTGACGCACACCTTCGACTTCGGAGGTACCTACCGCTTCACCCGCATGTTGCGCCGGCAGGTGCAGGGGAAAAACAATTCCTGGGCCATCCGCTGGAATGCCAGCCTCTTTCTGGCCGACATCCTGTCACTGAACGTGGGACGCTCGCTGGTGCAGAACACAGGCTTTGACGGTAGCGGTACCCATTGCGGGGGAGGAGGTCTCTACGATTCCCGCCTCTGGACCCGTCCGTTGCCACTGGTCCGCATCAAGCCAATCGAAGAGAATCGGGAAGCCCGCCGTTGCTTTGCCCGTTACTACCATCGCACCAACTGCTTCTGGGCAAAGGCCGTCCGCCGCATCAAACGGACGCTGAGAGGTGACTTCGGAGCATGATAATGGCGTTCATAGGATAGTTTTTCCATAGAAAACACTACCTTTGCGTGGACAAACTGAAATACTCACTGCGATGAGAGTACTATTGATAAATACATCCGAACGGATTGGAGGGGCTGCAGTGGCCTGCAGCCGCTTGATGGAGGCGTTGAAGAATAATGGCATCAAGGCCAAGATGCTGGTGCGCGACAAGCAGACCGACCAGATATCGGTGGTCTCGCTGGAGCGTGGCTGGAGGCAGGTGTGGAACTTTGTGTGGGAGCGCGTCTGCATCTGGCGGGCCAACCGCTTCAAGAAACAGTCGCTCTTTGCCGTAGACATGGCCAATGCAGGCACCGACATCACCTCCCTGCCCGAGTTTGCAGAGGCAGACGTCATCCATCTGCATTGGATCAACCAAGGGATGCTCTCGCTGAAGGGCATTCGACGCATCCTGACCTCGGGCAAGCCTGTGGTGTGGACCATGCACGACATGTGGCCCTGCACGGGCATCTGCCACCACGCACGCAGCTGCGTGAACTACCAGACCGAGTGCCACCATTGTCCCTACCTGTACGGCGGAGGAGGGAAGAATGACCTGTCGAGGCGCGTCTTCCGAAAGAAACGGAAGGTATACAACGGCCACCGCATCAGCTTTGTGGCCTGCAGCCATTGGCTGGAGCAGCTGGCCGGGCAGAGTGCCTTGTGCGCAGGGCAGCAGGTGGTCAGCATACCCAATCCCATCAATACCAACCTCTTCCGGCCGCACAACCAGGGAGAGGCACGCAGCCGCTGCCTGCTGCCGCAGGAAATGAAGCTGCTGTTGTTTGGCTCGGTGAAGCCTACCGACAAGCGCAAAGGCATTGACTATCTGGTAGAGGCGTGTCGCCTGCTGGCCGAGGCGCATCCCGAACTGAAGGGGAAACTGGGCATCGTGGCGTTCGGCAGACAGGCTGACCGGCTGGAGGGGCTCTTCCCCTTCAAGGTCTTCCCGATGGAGTTTGTCAGCGACGAGCATCGCCTGGTAGACATTTACAACGCCGTGGACCTCTACGTCACCCCTTCGCTGGAGGAGAACCTGCCGAACATGATTATGGAAGCCATGGCCTGCGGTACGCCTTGTGTGGGATTCGATGTGGGAGGCATCCCCGAGATGATAGACCATCTGCACAACGGCTATGTAGCCCGCTACCGCTCGGCCGACGACCTGGCCAACGGCATCTGGTGGACCTTGACCGACCCAGGCTACGACAGCCTCTGCGAACAGGCATGTAGGAAGGCGGTAAGCCACTATTCGGAGCATACCGTAGCCAAACGCTATATCGAACTCTACAACAAACTGACAGGGAGAAATGCATAACACCCATCTGACGCCGACGTTCAGTGTCATCACCGTCTGCTACAACGCAGGGGCGGTGATAGAGGACACCATCCAGAGTGTGATATCACAGACGTATCACCACGTGGAGTACATCATCATTGACGGGGATTCGACCGACAAGACCTGCTCCATCATCCACCGTTATCGCGAACGCATCACCCGCGTGGTGAGCGAACCCGACCGCGGGCTCTACGATGCCATGAACAAAGGTATGGCACTGGCCACGGGCGACTACCTCTGCTTCCTGAATGCCGGCGACAGCTTTCACGAGGACGACACCCTGCAGCAGATGGTGCATACGCTGCGCGAGGTGGACGAACTGCCCGACGTGCTCTACGGCGAGACACAGCTGGTAGACCGTGAGGGACACTTCGTGCGGATGCGCCGCCTCGCTGCACCCGAACGGCTGACGTGGCGCAGCTTCCGATGGGGGATGATGGTCTGCCACCAGGCCTTCTTCGCCAAACGTTCGCTGGCCGAGCCTTACGACCTGCGTTACCGCTTCTCGGCCGACTTCGACTGGTGCATCCGCGTGATGAAGAAGGCCCGCACCCTGCACCCTACGCGCCTCGTCCTGATAGACTATCTGCAGGAGGGCATGACTACCCGCAACCACCAAGCCTCGTTGCGCGAGCGTTTCCGCATCATGGTACACCATTACGGCTGGTTCAGCACCCTTTGCTGCCACGCCTGGTTTGTGCTGCGAGCTGCGCTGAAGAAATGACGTATGGACTTATGATACAGACCGCCTTCTACCTACCGTCTCCCTTGCTGCGCCCCTACGTGCATCATTACTGGATATTGCAGACACGCGACATGAGCACGTCGCACACCGTGATGCCGATGGAGAGCCTGAAGTGGATATTCCACCGCAAGCGTCCGTTTGACGTCAACGGGCAGCCCGACCTGCATACAAAGGCATCGGTGTGCGGGCAGTACAAGGCGGCCATCCACATAGAGAGCAGCGAGGCGTTGGAAGTGATTATGGTCTTCTTCCAGCCATACGCCGCCCGCCTTGTCATGAATGCACCCTGCACGGAGTTTGCCAACGCCAACATCGACTTCGACTTGCTGGAGAATCCTGCGTTCAGCGAGCTGAAGCGGCAGGTGCTGGAGGCCGACACGCACGCCGACTGCATCAGCTACATCGAACGTTTCCTGCTGCGGCAGCTCATCCGCACACAGGACTCCCCCTATCTGCAGCCGCTGGAGCATGTGTTCAGGCAGATGACTGCCTCAGCCGGCGAGGTGCGCGTAGAGGCACTGGCCGATGCGGCCTGCCTCAGCGAAAGGCAGTTCCGCCGCATCTTTGCCGACTATGTAGGGATGACCCCCAAGCAGATGCTGTGCGTCCGCCGCTTCCATCAGGCCGCCAACGCCTTGATGCAGCAGGAGGAAGCCTCGTTCGACTCGCTGCTCTGCCGCTTGGGCTATACCGACCACAGCCACTTCAACCGCGAGTTTCACCGACTGGCAGGGATGTCGCCTACCGACTTCGTACACCACCTGGAAGATGTGAACCGCCAGGGATGCCTGACGGCCTACCGCTCGTATCACTGCTCGGATGAGTGAAATGTCCGATTTATACAAACGGCTTCAGAAAAAAAGCCCTACCTTTGTCACCAATCACCAATTAACAAACATAGATATGATACGAACATTATTGACTGCTATTCTTTTGATGACGAACGCGGTGCTTTGGGCGGCTGTGCGTTCGAATCTGTCGGGCACGGTGGTGGACGCGGAAAGCCGTCCCGTGGCGTTTGCCAACATCGTGCTGCTCTCGCTCCCCGACTCGCTCTTTGTACAAGGAACCACCAGCGACGAGGAGGGCCGCTTTGCCATGACCACTACGGTGGAGCAAGGTATGCTGAAGGTCTCCTGCATAGGCTACGAAACGCAGTGGGTCCGTCTGGACGGCTTTCAAGGCATCATCCGCCTGAAGGACGATACCCGCCTGCTCGATGAGGTGGTGGTAAAAGGACAGCTCCCCAAGACGAAACTCACCGGCAACTCCATGGTGACCGGCATCCAAGGCACCGTGCTCGGACAGTCGGGTACGGCCAAGGAAATGCTGGCCAAGGTGCCGGGCATGACGCAGAAGGGCGACGACCTGGAGGTGCTTGGCAAGGGGGCACCCGTCTTCTACATCAACGGACGCAAGCTGCAGAACCTGGACGAGCTGAAACGCCTGCGCAGCGAGGAAATCAGGGAGGTGGAGGTCATCACCAATCCGGGTGCCCAATACGATGCCACCGTCAATGCTGTGGTGCGAATACGTACCGTCCGTCAGCAAGGCACCGGCTTCGGCTACGATGTCAACCTGGGACACAGCCAGGACCTGACATACGGATATGCCGACCCCAATGCTGGCCTGAACTTGCGCTACCGCTACAAGAATCTGGATGTGACGGGCGGAGTGGACTACTGGAAGTGGGAGTCGCTTAACGATGCCCGCCCCGTGCAGCAGAGCTACTTCAAGCAGGACGGGCAGATGGTACATATCGCCCAGGACTCCCGCCTGCGCTACGACTGGAAAGGGCAGGGCATCAACAGTAACCTCAGCCTGAACTGGCAGATTGCACCCGAACATTCGGTCGGAGTGCGCGTAGAGCGGCACGATGAATTCAACGGAGGGGTGGACCTCGGCATCCGCACCGACATGCAGCGCTACGACTATACCTCCCATGCTCTGACGGACGAGGAGTACAGCCGCTCCATGCAGACCGGCCAGCGGCACCAGCCCTATAGCTGGGAGGGGAACGCCTACTATAGCGGCAAGGCCGGACGGCTGGGCATCGACCTGAACGTGGACTTCGTGACCAACAGGAAGCGCGAGGAGAACGGCATTGAGGAGTGGAAGGAGCCTGAAGCCGCCTCCACTCGTATGGAGCAGCAGCAGGGCACCTCGTCGCGCCTATGGGCCTCCAAGCTGGTGCTGAGCCATCCCTTGTGGAAGGGGCAGTTGCAGGCAGGTACGGAGATGAGTTTTGTGAAACGCCTCAACAACTACACTATCAGCGGATTTCCCCTGCCCACCACCCACTCGGACGTGCGCGAGAAGAACGTGGCAGCCTTCGTCGAATATGGCTGCATGATACCCCGCGTGGGCAGCCTCAGCGCCGGCGTGCGTTACGAGCACGTAGGGTTCGACTACAAGGACCTGCTGGATGCCGGCAAGAACAGTTCGCGCTACACGGACGAGTTCTTCCCCTCGGTGTCGTGGGCACAGCAGTGGGGTCCTGTGCAGACAGCCCTGAGCTACAGCATCAAGACGGTGCGCCCCAACTACAACATGCTGGACGAGAGCGTCATCTACGTCAACTCCTACTCGCTGCAGCAGGGCAATCCCAAGCTGAAGAATGAAACCATGCAGGAGGTCAGCCTCAACGTCCGCTGGAAGTGGCTGACACTTTATACCGCCTACGAGCGACGCGACGACGCGCTCACCCAGTGGTCGTACATCTACAACGACGAGGGTATCATCCTGATTAAGAACATCAATCTCGACGTGCCCACGCGCAACGTGGCTCTTTTCCTGATCGCTTCGCCTACGTGGGGATGCTATAGCCCCAACTGGAGTGCGGGGTGGCAGAAATTCTTCGTCACCCAGACGCTGGCCGACCCGCGCGAAGCCACAGGTAGCCGCGAGGTAAAGTACACCAAGCCCATCATGTTCTTCAACCTCAACAACGCCTTCCGCTTCCGCCGTTCGTGGCAGGTAGAGTGCAACGCCAACATCACGACCAAGGGCGATGTGATGAACTTCCGTCTGCTAAGCAACTCCATCAACCTCAACCTGGTGGTGCAGAAGAACTGGCTGAAGAACAATGCCCTGACGCTGCGTGCTACCCTGGGCGACGTGCTGCAGCGCAGTTCGCAAAAGGTCGAGATGGACTGCGGCTACTACACGCTGCATCAGCACTCCATCAACAACCGTCACCGACTGGCCCTGTCGCTGCGCTACGCCTTCAACGCCACACAGAGCAAGTATAAGGGCACGGGAGCAGGCAAGGAAGCTGCCGGACGTATGGCCGACGGCCGCAGCAAGTAACTGAAAACAACAAACAACAAACGATTATGAACATCCGATTAGAAGAAGAAAAAGACTATCGTGAGGTAGAGAACCTGACCCGCGAGGCGTTCTGGAACGTCTACCGACCGGGATGTACCGAGCACTATGTATTGAACCAGTATCGCACCAACCCCGACTTCATCCCCCAGCTGGACTTTGTCATGGAGGAGGAGGGGCGCATCATCGGACACGTCATGTACTCCAAGGCCGAAATCGTATGCGAGGACGGTCGTGTAATGCCGGCATGGACATTCGGCCCCATCAGCATACATCCCGACTACAAGCGGAAGGGGTATGGGCTGAAGCTGCTGAACTACTCCTTAGAGAAGGCCCGTCAGTTGGGCATCGGCGTGCTCTGCATGGAGGGGAACATCGACTTCTACCGTCATGCAGGCTTTGTGGTGGCCAGCACCCTGCACATCCATTATCATGCCGAGCCGAAGGAAAGCGAAGTGCCCTACTTTCTGGCGCAAGAGCTGATACCCGGCTATCTGCACGGTGTGGAGGGCACCTACCATACGCCCCAGGGCTACTATGTGGCCGACAATCATCCCGATGCGTTTGCTGCCTACGAGGCCACCTTCCCCGCCAAGGAGAAGCGTCTGCAAGCGGGGCAGCTGCTCCAGTTCTGCCAGGGCTGTGGTATGCCCCTGACCCGTGAGTCCGATTGCGGCACCCATGCCGACGGCAGCTGCTGCTACGACTACTGCACCTATTGCTATCAGCAGGGCGCATTCACCAGTCAGTGTACCATGGATGAGATGATTGAGTTCTGCGTCGGCATGGTCGACCAGTTCAACCAAGGCTCAGGTATGAACCTCACGCCGGAGCAGTATAGGGAAATGCTTCGCGGATTTTTCCCCATGCTGAAGCGTTGGCGACACACCAAAGGCTGATTGCCATGTTTTTTGTCATTTTAAAATTTAAAATTAAAAATTTAAAGTGTTTGTGCGGATTGGACTTTCCTCTGTTGCAAAGATACAAAAACGCGCTCCGTTTGTCAAGAGGTGGTGAAGGCCTCCGACGGTACATCAATATCCGTTAACACACTATAGCTTTCTGTAGGCGCGATTGAAGGGCTCTTTTTAAGCTACGAGCTACCATTCAGGGCGGACCTGTGTGTCCGCCCTGAATGCCGTTCATATCGGATATCATTCGTGAATGGTGTGTACGAATACATCGCGTGCGGGTTTAGGCAGACACATAGGTCTGCTCCTACGGCTTGGCATCTGATTACCGCTCAAAGATGGTAAACAATCCGTACACCGAAGGGGCGATACATCCACCGCAACCTGCCGCGTCCGCCATCCTCTTTTCCTCTCTCCTCCCATCGGCGTGATTTTTTCATCATGTAGAAAATTTTCTTCTCACGTGAGAAGCGTGGAAAACAGGTTGAATCTTAAAATCTTACAGTTCTTACAGATAACAGTTTTGAAAATGGAAGTTGATGCAGACCGAGTAAAAAATTATAATATAACCCGTTGGCGGAATTAAGTTAGTGCGTACTTAATTCGTCCTATGGGTTTGTCATTACTGTAGTTGATATATTGCAACACGGTCAGCGCACTAATTTTGCCAATTATTCTGGCAAACAGACCGCGTGTATCTTTAGCATAGTTTCTGATGACCATAAACTGATCATTGAGTTGTGAAAACAAGGTTTCAATTCTCTTCCTGGCCTTCGCAAAAGGAATGAAAGTTGGTTTCCAGTCCTTTTGGTTTAACCTGTATGGGCACTCCAGCTTAATGTTTGCTGTTTCAAAGAGGTCTAATTGTACCTCTGCACTGTATAACCTTTATCTCCAACTATGCTGCAGTCATGATAAACCTGCCTGATATCTTTG
>CALZEQ010000046.1 GCA_945641355.1 uncultured Mediterranea sp.
TCAAGCTGGACGGCAGCGCTGAGCAGGCCCTGCAGCAGATAGAGGAGAAGGGATATGCCCGACCTTTCGACGCGGACAGGCGGAAGGTGGTCAGGGTAGGCGTGGAGTTCAATGCCGAGATGCGGAATGTGAAGCGGTGGAAGGTGTTGTTGTGATCGCGAGGACAGATTGACAATCAATGTAGAAGATTGAAATAATACTTGTGATATCCTGAAATGATACTTTTAGTTCCCTTCCTCTCTTAAGAAACGGATACCTTTGTGCTTGCAATAAAGAAGGAACTTATGAAAAACAGATTAATAGGATTTTTTTCCTTTTTAATGATAGTAGGTAGCTTGTTCGTACAGGAACAAGATTTATACATCTTTCACCATTTTTCGATTGCAGACGGCTTGTTGAACAATGAGGTGAAGGCGGTTATCCGAGATCGGTGTCTTTTTTTAAAATCAATTGCATCTCTTTCCATTGCTATATCGTGTATAATCTGTTAAACAAACAATGCCGGACAAGAGATTGGTTTTACCCAGTCATCTTATCCAGCATTGCAACTATCGTTGAATACCCTCCGATGAGGAGAGTACAAAACTTCTGTTTTCTACTTCGGGGGCAAAGGTAATGAGAAATGCTGGTATGTACAAGTTTTTAACAACCATTCAGATGATGCCGTCACAGCTTCTCCTTGCCATCAAATTGGAAAAATCGTTTATTCGGATGTGAAAAGAGCGATATTGTGACACTTTTCACTATTTTTGTGTCTCAAATGAAAGGTTATGAAAGTCATTACTATCGGACATCGGAAGAACGGAAGATGGATAGCGGCAGCCGTGCTTGTGGTGCTGCTGGCCGTGGGAGCAGTGCGCTATCTGCTGAACGGAGTGTCGCTGCGCGAGGGATTTGAGATTACCGACGATTTGGGCGGGAATATCTTCCCGTCGGCCATCCTGTCGGTGGCTACCACCGATGCACAGGTGATAATTCCCGGCGACTCTCTTTTCGTAGGCAATCCCAAAGGGTGTATTGCTGTCCGCCTGCGCTCGGGGGCAGCTTTCAGCCGGATACGGATTGAGCTGGAGGAGACTCCTTTCTTCCGTCGATCGGTGTCAGAGTTTGTATTGGAACGTCCGGCTACCGAATACGTGGTCTATCCCGATGTCATCTGGAACTATGAGGCATTGCGCGGCAACAGTCAGGCAGAACCCATCAGTGTGGCCCTGACGGTGGAGATGAACGGCAGATCGCTGGGCCAGCGGGTGCGTACCTTCTCTGTACGTAGTATCAACGAGTGCCTGCTGGGCTATGTGACGGGCGGTACCCGCTTCCACGATACAGGCATCTTCTTCGCCGCATACGTCAATGAGGAGCATCCCATGATAGACCGTCTGCTGCGTGAGGCACTGAATACCCGCATCGTGACCCGCTTCTTGGGCTATCAGGCTGGCAAGGGGGAGGCGGTGGACAAGCAGGTCTATGCGTTGTGGAATGTGTTGCAGAAGCGGCGGTTCCGCTACAGCTCGGTGTCGAACACCAGCTTGTCCAGCAACGTGGTATTCTCGCAACGGGTACGGACGCTGGACGATGCGTTGGAGTCGTCGCAAATCAACTGTGTGGACGGTACGGTACTGTTTGCCTCGCTGCTGAGGGCCATCAACATCGAACCTATCCTGGTGCGTACGCCCGGTCACATGTTCGTGGGCTACTATACGGATGCTGCCCATCGTGAGAAGAACTTTTTAGAGACAACGATGATAGGGGATGTGGATCTGGATGACTTCTTTCCCGACGAGCAGTTGGATTCAGCCATGGTGGGCAAGTCGCAGAACCAGATGTCGAGGCTGACCTTTGATAAGTCGAAGGAGTATGCTGCACGTAAGTATCGTGAAAATGAGAGCGGCATACATTCCGGCAGGCTGAACTATATGTTTCTGGAAATCTCCAAAGAGGTACGTCGCCGCATCCAGCCTGTCGGAAAGTAGGAGAGAGTCCCCCTTACCGCCTGAAGGTTTTGGCCCGCTGAATCAGATTGGTAAAGAGAGGCAGGAAGAAGGCTGCCTGTTCGCCGACTACCAGATGTTCCGGATGGAACTGTACGGCCAGCAGGTTGTAGGTAGGGAAACCTTCGACCGCTTCCACTACTCCGTCAGCGGCCCGCGCACTTACCTTCAGTCCGGGTGCCACCTCCTTGATGGCTTGGTGATGGAATGAGTTGACAACGGCCGTACGCTGGCCCAGCAGACGATACAGATAGCTGTCGGGCTCGATGGTAATGGTGTGTGCCCCTACAGAAGCCGGGATGCTTTGCCTGTGCATCAGCGACTGAGGCTGTTGTGAGGGCAGATCTTGATACAGCGTGCCTCCCATGCCTACGTTGCAGAGTTGCTCGCCCCGGCAGATACCCAGTATGGGTATCCCCCGCTTCAGTGCCACGTGCAGCAGCAACAGGTCGTAAACGTCGCGGCTGCTGTCCACCTCTTCTAACTGCTGCAACGGTTCTTCGCCATAGAGCAACGGATGCAAATCTTCTCCTCCGGTCAGGATGAGGGCATCTACCTGTTGCAGCAGGTCGGCAATCAGTTCGGGCCGGCGGGTGCACGGTAACAGCAACGGGATGCCGCCGGCCCGCTCCACCGCTTTGATGTAGACCGTGTTGACCCGTGTCTTCCCACTGTCTTCGCAAGTGGATATGCCGATGACAGGCCGTGTATTGGTAGCCTGTCCGGTCAGACGTTGGTCGGCTGCCTGATAGAGTTGCTCCAGCTGAGGCGTGAACGGCAGATTGACATCCGTTTGCTGGCAGAAGGATGCGGTCGCTGCTCCTATGGCAAGGAGCGTCAGAATGATTCGTTTCATTGATTTCATTGATATTTTAAATTTATGAGTCTTTGGCCTTTTGAGTTTATTTGCGGTCCCATCTTTTCCAGTGAGCTACAGCCAGAATGACGGCTTGTACAAGCAGGCAGACAGCAATAAAACTCCATCCGTTTCCGCTGACAAAGGCTACAGGTGCAAAAGTGACCAGTGAAATCTCAACGGGCGCAATGAACAGGTAGGCAACGGCGTATTCGTCCAGACAGCGTGAACGCATCTCGGGATCGACTACCCGCAGCAAAGCAATGCCCATAGCCATGGTGCCGGTGTACCATCCCCAGGTGAAGATGGCCTTTTCGAACCAATAGTCGGGCATCACCCGGCGGGCTACCAGAAACACATAGAGCAGTGTTACGGCCAGACCCGACAGCAACAACAGTGACAAGGGTACCAGATACTGAACCACGACCGACAGCTTGATGGCAGCAATGCCACAAGCTACCAACAGGTCGGTGAACGTACCGCTCAGATGGCCGATGGTTTGTGGGCAGACGTAGGGACTGACTCCACTCTTCTTGAAGAGGGTGACCACCCCGATACCTACTACGAAGGCACAACTGAAGACAGGCAGTTGCAGGGTCGGTAGCAGAAGGGTGACTCCCTGACTGAGGCCGTATCCTCCCAAAGCAACCGCCATGACAATGATGAGGTTGAAGGTGAGGGAGTCGATGGAGATGGACGAACAGGTACTGGTACCCATGGAGGTGCGCTTGGCTACAGGCAACAGGCCGACACGCAATTCGGGAGGCAACTGGGCGAAGTCGCTCAGGAAAGCGGTATGTCCCCTGCGGGTGGCCCACTTGACGATGAACAATCCGCATACTACAGCTGCAATGATGCCCACCGTGGCCGAAGTCATAGCCAAAGTAAGCATGTCGTCATAGCCCAGCGTGTGGAAGGCGCTGCCGATGGCTGCAGCCGTACCGTGGCCGCCACAAAATCCGCTGGGCATGGCCAGTCCGAAGGCTTCGTTCAGCCGAGGCCAACCATAGTGGAGTTGCGTCAATCCGACGAATCCTCCGAAAATCCATTGCATCAACATGCCGCTTTGCGAATAGAACCAGATGCGTCCGATGTTGGCCCGATCGTCTCCCAACCCCTTCGAGGAGAAGGGCAGGCAACCGAAAATGAAAGCTATCAGGATGCCGGCATAGGTGCCTACGTGCGTAGAGAGGGGAATCCATCCCAATCCGTTGGGGCCGAAAGCCAGTCCCAAGAATCCGGCTATGAGCGACGGAGGGATGAACAGCCGTTGCACAGGTTTCACGGTCACCCGAATCCACTTGCCTATCAGCAGCAGAACGGCTACGATACCTGCATCAACAAACAGTGTCCAGGGTGTAAAGTCAGTTATCATCGTTGCAAAAATAGAAATAATTTGATTGAAAGATGGTATTTCTCTTTCTTTTTATGCCCTCTTCTCTCGTTTTTCCTTCTGAATCACGCTGTTCAGATGGTCGATTATCTGTTCGTATGGAGTACTCTGAACGGGAAATCCGAAGAATCATTTGCATATCAGCGGATGGAATATTACTTTTGCGAATGAAAGGAATGCCTTGTGATGTATGCAAGGTGCATCCCTCAATCTATACATTATGAATATCCTATGGAACAACTGAAGAAATTTATATCACCGGGCGCATGGTTCTCTATGCTCTATCCGGGTACTTGGAACGAATTTGAGGATGGAGAGGATTCTTTTCTTTTCTATAACCCCGACCAATGGACAGGGAATTTTCGGATATCCGCTTATAAAGGGGAGGAAAAGTCGTACGGTGAAGCATCGGTCCGACAGGAACTGAAAGAGAACCGGCAGGCCCGCCGTGTGCAGTTGGGAGCCGTTGAATGTGCTTATAGCTGTGAGGACTTCGAGGAGGAGGGTACAAGATATACTTCGCACTTCTGGGTGGCTGGTATTGGTGAGATTGCTTTCGAGTGCTCGTTTACAGTAGCTAAGGATATGCCCATCGGGGAAGCGGAGCAGGTGATAAGCTCTTTGGAAGTGCGCTGTGCCGGACAGAAGTATGCGGCTGAACTGATTCCTGTTCGTCTGTCTGAAATATACCAGATTGATGAAGCTTATGAATGGGTAGAGACATCGGTCAAGGAGACGTTGAAAAAGGACTTCCAAGGTGTGGAAGAGGATGTAGAGAAAATGCAGGCCTTTATGGAGAAGAGCGGCATCGGTTCCAGGAAGCGGGAGGCATGGATGTCGCTGGGCATTGTACTCTGCGTGATTCTGACCAATGAGGTGGATGGACTGGAGTGGCGTACGCTGGTAGATGGCAACAGAGAGGCTCCGGTCTTGATGAACGTGGTAACCGGCAGATGGATTGATCCAATGAAGCTGACATGGAGCAAAGTAAAGGCGGGAGAGACGGTTGACTTGCCAGCGAGCTATGCTTCGCTGCTGACTCTCTGTGGTGACTGAGTGGCAGACTGATATCGTAAAGCAGTAATAATCTTAAAACATAGCGAAACAGAGTGGCAATACTGAATTCTATATTGCAGGTAGAGGGGCTCACCAAGTCATTTGGCGACTTGGTGCTGCTGGAGAATGTCTCGTTCGGATTGGCAGAAGGGCAACGGGTGGGACTGATAGCTAAGAACGGGACAGGAAAAAGTACGTTGCTGAATATCTTGTCGGGACGTGAAGGATATGATGAGGGGAAAATCTCTTTCCGACGCGACCTGCGTGTGGGCTATTTGGAACAGAACCCTTGCTATCCGGAGGGACTGACGGTACTGGAGGCTTGCTTCCATCACGGAAACAGTACTGTGGAACTGATAAAGGAGTACGAGAAGTGTATGGCAACAGAGGGACATCCGGGGTTGGACGACCTGCTGCTACGTATGGAGCAAGCAAAAGCCTGGGAGTATGAACTGAAGGCCAAACAGATATTGTCCCAGTTGAAAATCAATGACTTTGACAGAAAGGTGAAGCATCTGTCGGGTGGCCAGCTGAAACGGGTGGCCTTGGCGCATACGTTGATTGTGGAGCCGGACTTGCTGATATTGGACGAGCCGACCAATCACTTGGATCTGGACATGACGGAATGGCTGGAGGAGTATCTGCGGCGAAGCAATCTGACCCTGCTGATGGTGACACACGACCGTTATTTCCTGGATCGAGTCTGCTCGGAAATCATTGAGATTGACCATAAGCAGCTTTACCACTATAAAGGCAACTATAGCTACTATCTGGAAAAAAGACAGGAACGGATGGATGCCAAGACGGTGGAGGTGGAACGGGCCCGAAACCTGTATCGTACAGAGCTGGACTGGATGCGTCGGATGCCACAGGCACGCGGGCACAAGGCTCGCTACCGCGAGGAGGCGTTTTACGAACTGGAAAAAGTGGCCAAACAGCATTTTGAGAACCGACAGGTGAAACTGGACGTGAAGGCATCGTATATCGGCAATAAGATATTTGAGGCTGACCACCTGTGCAAGTCGTTTGGCAATCTGAAGATACTGGATGACTTCTCATACATCTTTGCCCGTTATGAGAAAATGGGCATTGTGGGGGATAACGGAACGGGCAAGTCTACCTTTATCAAAATATTGATGGGGCTTGTAAAGCCTGACAGTGGTACACTGGACATCGGTGAGACGGTTCGCTTCGGCTATTACTCGCAGGAGGGACTGCAGTTTGACGAGCAGATGAAGGTGATTGACGTGGTGCGTGACATTGCGGAAGTGATTGAGCTGAACGGTGGACTACGTTTCACGGCTTCGCAGTTCCTGCAGCATTTCCTCTTTTCGCCGGAGACACAGCATAGTTATGTCTACAAGTTGAGCGGAGGGGAGCGCAGACGGCTCTACCTGTGTACGGTGCTGATGAGAAATCCCAACTTCCTGGTGCTGGACGAACCGACCAACGATTTGGATATCGTGACCTTGCAAGTGCTGGAGGAGTATCTGCAGAACTTTAAGGGATGTGTCATCGTGGTGAGCCACGACCGCTACTTTATGGATAAGGTGGTAGACCATCTGATGGTGTTCAACGGACAGGGTGATATCCGCGATTTCCCCGGCAACTATACGCAATATAGGGCCTGGAAGGAGGCACGCCAGGAACACGAACGGGAGCAGGCCAATGTGCGCACCACTCCGGCTGAGACCAAGACTGCCAGAAGACGCACCGACGAGAAACGGCGGCTGACCTTCAAGGAACGACGGGAAATGGAACAGCTGGAACAGGAGGTGGCTGCCCTTGAGGCTGAGAAGAAACAGCTGGAAGAGGAACTTTGTAGCGGAACGCTTTCTGTGGAAGAACTGACAACCAAGTCGAAACGGCTGCCGGTGCTGAACGATGAGCTGGACGAGAAGAGCATGAGATGGCTGGAACTGAGCGAATGGGAGTGAACAACGTATGAATCTGACCAATTATCACAGCCATTGCCTCTATTGTGACGGACGGGCCGACATGGAGGCATTCGTGCGTTTTGCCCTAAGTGGAGGGTTCAGCTCGTACGGATTCTCTTCGCATGCTCCGCTGCCTTTCCCTACTTCGTGGACGATGGAATGGGACCGTATGGATGATTATCTGTCGGAGTTCCATCGGTTGAAGGCTAAGTATGCCGACCGCATAGAACTGTACGTCGGACTGGAGATTGATTATCTGGATGAGACAAGCCATCCGGGCATCGCCCGTTTCCGCGACTTGCCGTTGGATTATCGTATCGGATCGGTACACATGCTGCCTACGGCCGACGGAGAGGTGGTGGACATTGATGTGCCGGCCGATACCTTTTGTCGTCTGGTAGACGTTCGTTTTGGAGGCGATTTGGACAGGGTGGTTCACCTCTATTATGATCGTCTGCTGCGTATGGTGGAGTTGGGAGGATTCGACATTGTGGGCCATGCAGACAAGATGCACTACAATGCCTCTTGCTATCGCAGGGGATTGCTGGATGAGGAGTGGTACGATGACTTGGTGCGTAGCTACTTTCAGGAGATTGCCCGGCATGGTTATCAAGTGGAGGTGAATACAAAATCGTATTTGGACAAGCATGTCCTGTTTCCCAATGTCCGCTATTTCAGCTACCTGAACAGACTGGGTATACGGGTGCAGGTGAATAGCGATGCCCACTATCCCGAACGAATCAATGACGGACGGCGGGAGGCTTTGCAGGCATTGCATCGGGCCGGATATCGAAGCGTGATGGAATTGCATGACGGGACGTGGCAGCCGGTTCCTCTCACGGTATAGATTATATAATATGGTATATAAACAGAGTAAACCCAACGAATAATCCGATATGTTGAAAGAAAAGAAAGAACTGAAGCTGTATTACTCCATCAGTGAGGTGGCGGAAGAGATAGGAGTATCGGAAACCTTACTCCGTTTCTGGGAAAAGGAGTTCCCCGAACTGAAGCCTAAAAGGGCCGGCAGGGGCATCCGGCAATACACCAAAGAGGATATAGCACAACTGAAGCTCATCTACCATCTGGTGAAAGAACGGGGTATGACGCTGACCGGGGCTCGCAAACGCCTCAAGGACAATCGGGAGGGAGCAGAGCGTAACTTCGAGTTGGTAGACCGCCTGCAAGCTATCCGCAAACAGTTGGTCGGGATGCGCGATGCACTCGATGCCTTTACTTACAATCAGGTAGAAGAATTGAAAGAACGAATCACTTCCCCTCTTCCACCCGAGTCACCTGCTTGATGTTCTGTACCTGTTTCAAGTTGTTGCAGATGGTGCGCACATCGTCCACATCGTGTACATAGAGCTGGATGTGCCCTTCGAAAATGCCGTCAATGGTCTCGATGTTCAGCTTGCGGATGTTGACGTTCAGCTGACGGGAGATAATCTGGGTCACTTCATTGAGCAGTCCCATGCAGTCGATGCCTTTGATATAGATGGTCACCAGGAAGGAGAGTTCCTTGTGCGTATCCCATTGGGTGGCAATGATGCGGTTGCCATAGCTACTCTTCAGTCGGACAGCCACGGGGCACTGCCGCTTGTGAATGATGACCCGCCCCTCTTCGTCAAGATAGCCTAACACGTCATCGCCGGGTATCGAATTGCAGCAGTCCGCCATGATATAGTTTTTACGGATGCTCTCCTCCGTCAGCTTCAGGATTTCTTTGGTATCTATCTTCTCGGTCTCGCTCTTGGTAGGACGAGGTTCTTCGGCCTGTTTGTTCTCCTTATTGCCGAACGAGAAGGTGAGCAGTTTCTTCCAGTTGCGTCCTTTTTTCTCTTTGAACAGGTTACGATCCTCGTCACCCAGTATCACTTTCTGCGTGCCGATGGCTGCATACAGTTCGTCTCGGTTGCGCAGGTGGTGCAGGCGCACCAGCTTGTCCAGCGTGGAGTCATCCTGCGGAATGCCTTCGTTGTGCAGGAAGGTTGCCAACAATGTTTCTCCCTCTTTCTGGTATCCTTTTGCCTCTTTGCGCAGCAACGAGGCTATCTTGGCACGTGCCCGTGCGGTCGTGGCAAAAGCTTCCCACTCGGGCTGTACCCGTTGTGACTTGGAGGTGAGCACTTCTACCTGATCGCCGCTTTGCAACTTATGGCTCAGTGGCACGAGCTTGTGGTTGACCTTCGCACCGATGCAATGGCTGCCAATGTCGGTGTGAAGCGAGAAGGCAAAGTCTAATGCCGTACAGTTTTGCGGCATGGTCTTGATTTCGCCTTTCGGAGTAAAGACAAATATTTCTGATGCAAACAGGTTCAGCTTGATGGTATCCAGAAAGTCGATGGCGTCCGGTTGCGGGTCGTCCAGAATCTCCTTGATGGTACGCAACCACTTTTCCAGTTCGCCTTCGTCTTCGCTGCCACCTCCCTCTTTGTATTTCCAATGGGCTGCAAATCCCTGTTCGGCCACATCGTTCATGCGTTCGCTACGAATCTGTACTTCAATCCATTGTCCGTTGTTGGCCATCAGGGTGACGTGCAGTGCCTGGTAACCGTTAGCCTTCGGGTGGCTGATCCAGTCGCGCAGGCGGTCGGGATGAGGCTTGTATATCTTGGAGATGGCTACGTATATGTCGAAACAGTTGTTCAGTTCCTCTTCAGGCGTACTTGGTTCGAAGATGATGCGCACGGCCAGTATGTCATAAATCTCTTCAAACGGCACGTGCTTGGTCTGCATTTTGTTCCAGATGGAATAGACCGACTTGACACGGGCCAGTATGCGATATCTCAGTCCCATGCGGTCCAGTTGTTCGCGGATGGGATCGGTAAAGTTCTTGAATACCAAGTCGCGTTCGGAGGCGGTCGCCTCCAGCTTCTTCTCTATTTCGCTATACTCCTCGGGGTGCTCATAGCGGAAACTCAGGTTCTCCAGTTCGGTCTTTATCTTGTAAAGACCTAACCGGTTGGCCAGCGGAGCATAGATGTAGAGTGTCTCGCCGGCTATCTTGAACTGCTTGTTGGGCAGCATGGAGCCTAAAGTGCGCATGTTGTGCAGACGATCGGCAATCTTGATAAGGATCACACGTATGTCGTCGCTCATGGTCAGCAGCAGCTTCTTGAAGTTTTCGGCCTGTGCCGAGGCGCGGTCACCGAATATGCCACCTGAAATCTTGGTCAGCCCGTCCACAATCATCGCAATCTTGTGTCCGAAGATGTTCTCTATATCCTCTACGGTATAGTCAGTATCTTCTACCACATCGTGCAGCAGGGCTGCACAGATGGAGGTAGATCCCAGTCCTATTTCGTTGCACACAATCTTGGCCACGGCAATGGGGTGCATGATGTATGGCTCACCCGAACGGCGCTTGATGCCTCTGTGGGCATGGTTGGCGAAGTTGAACGCTTTGGTGATGATGGCCACCCGCTTGCGGTGCTTGGTGCCCAGATAGTCATTCAGCAGCTCTTGGAAGGCCTTTTCTATCATCGCTTCTTCTGCCTTTTCTTTTTCTTTCAGTAATACGTCTTCTTCCATGGTTCCCGCTCGTTAGGTTATCTCCTTATTTATATATCTTTAGGCTCTTGCCTGCTGAGATGCGTGTGCTGCTCAGACCGTTCCAACTCTTCAGCTGGTTGACGCTTACGCCATACTTTTGGGCAATGCTTCCCAGGGTATCGCCGCTGCGTATCTTGTAGTAGATGGGTTCGCCGTTGCCTTTGGTGGCTACGGTTGTCTTGCTTCCTTTGTGTTTGGCAGAGGGATCGGCCGGGGTCACGGTACGGCGGTTCTTGAAGAGCTCGTCGCTGCGGTGGGTATAGATGGTGTCCTGCCGGTCGATGAAGGTGCTGATGTCTGCCAGCGGCAGGCGCAGGGTTTGCGGCTTGCTCTCGCCGGGGATAATGCTCTTCTTGAATTGTGGGTTCAGGCTTTTGATTTGTTCGATGTCTGTGCCGCAGATGTCAGCAATCTGCTGGAAATGCAGGTTGCGGGTAATCTGTAGGGTGTCTGTCGCATCGGGGATGTTGGTGTCCAGCGGACAGATGTTGTGCTTGCAATAGTATGTCATCACATAGTTGGCAGCAATGAAGGCCGGTACATACCCGCGTGTCTCTTTGGGCAAGTAGTTGTAAATCTCCCAGTAGTCGGTTTTGCCTCCGGCACGTCGGATGGCTTTGTTGATGGTGCCCGGCCCACAGTTGTAGGCGGCAATCACCAGGTTCCAGTCTTTGTAGATATCATACATCTCCTTCAGGTAACGGGCGGCAGCCCAGGTGGCTTTGATGGGGTCTCTCCGTTCGTCTACCAGGCTGTTGCTTTCCAGACCGTAGATTTTGGCGGTTCCTATCATGAACTGCCACAATCCCACCGCACCTGCACGTGATACGGCCGACGGGTTCAGGGCCGATTCGATGATGGGCAGGTATCGGAGTTCTAAGGGCAGATCGTAGGCATCAAGTGCCTCTTCAAAGATAGGCATATAGAAGTTGCACGCGCTTAGCATGAATGCTACCTGATTGCGCAGACGACCGGTGTACATGTCGATGAACTTGCGCACAATCTCGTTGTAAGGCATTTCCATCAAGGTCGGCATGCGTGAGAGGCGGTCGATGTAGGTAGAGTCGCTGAAGAGCGGGTTGTCCGTTGATGTGCTGCAATCTTTGCTCAAGTCAATGTAGTTCTTCACTTTCCAGTCGTTCAGCAGGCTGTCCAGCGGATAGGTCATGCTTCGGGGTAGTTCGATGCTCTCTTGCCGTTCAGTTCCATTCTCGTGAATCAGCACGTTGACGTTCTCCTGTGCCTGTGCGGTAGATGATGAGAACCATCCGCAGACGGTCAGCAGTGCGGCGGGTATCCATCGTCTTGTCAAGGTATGTATGTTTGTTCGTTTCATGGTTGGTGTAATTAGTATAGTTAGTAAAATGGTATGTCGTTAAAAACGGAAGCTGCATTGCACGCCTACCGACCTGGACGAACCTCCTGTCCGGTGGTCGATGATGGCGGGTTCTACTCGCATACTTAAGTCGGGTGAAATGTCGAAATTGGAGAGTTCGGCATCTACATAGGCATCGACTACAGAGAGCAAATAGACGCCAATGAAAGCAAACACGCTCATATCGCGGTATCGCCGGTAGGTATCTTTTCGCTTGCGTAGGGTCTCTGTGAGCTGTGTCTTCGATACACGGTCAATGTAGCCTGGCGGCAGGAGGTCGGTGATGCTGGTGGACGTCCAGTTTTCGTTGACGGCATCTTTGTAGGCCGACGAATAGTCCTTGTACATCTTGTTGTTCCAGGTCAGGGCATAGGCACAGCCGGCAAATCCGCCGTAGAAGATAGGCAGCTTCCAGTATTTTCGGTTATATATTTGTCCGCCTCCAGGGATGACCAGAGCAAGCCAGGTGGCTTTGGTCGGATTGGGTACCCAACGGTTGGGGTCAATGGCTTTGCTTATACTGTCGGCTGATGCGGTTGTTGGTTCCTTGATGGTGGGCGGAGTAGTCATCTCCATCAGTTTTCTTCTGTTTTCAGCCGCAATGCTGTCGGCCTCTGTCATCAGACTGTCTCTTTTCAATGGCAGCCTGTCGGTTCTGATGGCCAGGCTGTCTGGAGTAGCAGGCAGTCTGCGTTGCGTTAGTTGGGTGGAGTCGGGCTTCAGCGTCTGGCCACGTCGGGCGGCGGCACGCGGACGATCCTGTCCATAAATAGTAATACCTGTTGCCTGCACGAAGCAGAACAACAGGAGCAGGTACATGCGGTATGTTATATTCGTTCTATTCCTCATTTATTTTTCAGCGTGTCCAGTATACTGATGATGCGTTCCAGCTCTTCCTCATTGTTGAAGGGAATGGATATTTTCCCTTTCCCTTTTTCCGAGCAGGTCAGTTGCACCTTCGTGTTGAAGAAACCGGAAAGTTGCCGACGCAACAGGTTGAATTCCTTTGGCAGTTGGGCCCGTTTGGGGGTGATCTTGCGTCCTCCGCTCTTCACGGACTCTCCTTCGCTCAGCGATTTCACTATCTCTTCTACCCGTCTCACGGAGTAGCCTTGTTCCAGTATCTCTTCATATATCTTCACTTGTAACTTGGGGTCGCCCAGCGTTAACAAAGCACGTGCATGTCCCATGTCTATCCGTTTCTCTTTCAGACCCATCTGTATGGGTGCAGGCAGCTTTAGCAGGCGCAGGTAGTTGGCTATTGTGGTGCGTTTCTTGCCTACTCGTTCGCTCAGGCGCTCCTGCGTCAGGCCATATTGTTCAATAAGGTGCTGGTAGGCCAAGGCTATTTCCACCGAGTTCAAATCTTCACGTTGGATGTTCTCAATGAGAGCCATTTCCATCATGTTCTCGTCGTCAGCTGTGCGGATATAAGCTGGTATGGTCTCCGTTCCGGCCAGTTGCGAGGCGCGGAAGCGTCGTTCTCCAGCTATGAGTTGGTATTGGTCTTCATCAATCTTGCGCAGGGTGACGGGCTGTATGATGCCTATTTCAGCAATCGAATCGGCCAGCTCCTGCAAGGCCACGGGATCGAAGTCACGTCTCGGCTGGTTGGGATTGACCGTGATTTTTGCCAGTTCTATCTCATTGATGGAGCTGGATCCTTCCGTCTGTACCTCGTCAATGGAGAACAAGGCGTCCAGTCCGCGTCCTAATGCGTTTCTTTTCTGTGCCATATCATTCAAATCATTCGTTTTTGCTCAGCAGCTCTTTTGCCAGAGCCATGTGATTGCGTGCTCCTGTCGAGTCAGCATCATACAGGATGGTGGGTAATCCATAGCTGGGTGCTTCGCTCAGTTTTACGTTTCGTTGGATTACTGTCTTGAACACCAGTTCCTGGAAGTGTTTCTTCACTTCATCATATATTTGGTTGGCCTGACGCAGACGTGAATCGTACATCGTCAGTAAGAAACCCTCAATCTCCAGTTTGGGGTTCAGTTTGGTCTTGATGATTTTGATGGTATTCAGCAACTTGCTGATACCTTCCAGCGCAAAGTATTCTGCCTGAACGGGTATGATGACAGAGTCGGCTGCCGTCAATGCGTTCACGGTAATCAGTCCCAATGAAGGCGAGCAGTCAATCAGGATGAAGTCGAACTCCTCTTTGAGGGGAGCCAGCACTTCCTTCAATATCTTCTCGCGGTTCTTCAGGTTGAGCATCTCAATTTCAGCACCCACCAGATTGATGTGTGACGAGATAACCTTCAGCGTCTCAATTTCCGTGTCGTGCAGTGCCTCGCGCACGTCGGCCCGGTCGATGATACATTCGTAAATAGTGCATGCAGCCTGTTTGATGTCTACACCCAGTCCGGACGAGGCATTGGCTTGCGGGTCGGCATCCACCACGAGTACCTTCTTTTCCAGCGTGGCCAGTGAGGCGGCAAGGTTGATGGTTGTGGTGGTTTTGCCCACACCGCCCTTTTGGTTAGCCATAGCAATTATTTTTCCCATAATCTCAATGTTTTATCGGCAGCGAAATAAGTGATAATTCCCGATAGCACCTACGAAAAAAAGGAAAGATTGCGAAAACTGTTGAAAAGTCGGCAGTTTTGTTGATAACTTCCATTCCTTCATCTCGTTCTTTCGCTGCGTCAAGATGATTGTACCAGAGGGAAGAAACGTTCGTGGGCATCCGTAGGGCCATGTACGTATTCTCTCTTCTCAAACTTGCGACAAATATACATATTTATATTGAAAATAGAGCCTCTTCTATTCCTCACTTGTAGAAGATTAACACGTTGCGCCTGTTTGCTGCCGGAATTGTTGGATGTGCTGCCTTCATTCTGGAGATGTTTCTAAGAAACTACGGGGCATTGGTGTCAGTCGGACTCCTCCACGTACATCAGGTCACTGAGTATGCCGTCTGAGGTGAATACTCCATCGCCTGTCAGCTTGAGGTGGTTGTCGTTTATTTCCAGTTTCCCATTCTGTGTATAGGGGGTGGCCATCTGCAGGCAATAATTCAGGTACTGTGTTCCGAAAGCTTGTTGTAGATGATCCAGCGAAATGCCTTGTCGGGTACGTAGTCCGGTCATCAGATATTCGTTGTAGCGGACAGGTAAGGTCAGCTCCTCGCGTTCGTATAGACGCTCGCCCTTCTCCAACGCTTCCATGTAGGATTCCAAAGAGGCAACGTTCCATTCTCGGCTGCTGCGGTCATAGGAATGTGCCGAGGCTCCACATCCCAGGTAGGGCACGTCCTGCCAGTAGGCTGTATTGTGGCGTGAGTGCATACCTGGTTTGCAGAAGTTGGAAATTTCATAATGCTCGTAGCCTGCCAGTCGTAAGGTCTCGGTCAACAGGTCGTAGAAACGTACGCTACTCTCTTCGTCCACTTCCTCCACTTGCCGCTCTTGTAGCAGTTGGTAGAGGCGTGTACCCTCTTCGTAGGTCAGATGGTAGGCTGAGAGATGCTCTACATCCAGCGCAATGGCCTGTTGCAGGTCGTACTGCCATTGTTCTTCGGTCTCGCCCGGCAAACCATAAATTAAGTCGATGCTGATGTTGTGGATTCCAGCCCGTCTGCAGCGTGCTACCGCCTCTATTGCCTGGATGGCTGTGTGACGTCGGTTCAGCAGACGCAAGGTGGGTTCATCGAACGTTTGGATGCCCATGCTGATACGGTTGACGGGCAAGTGTGCCAGCATGGCGGTGTACTCCTCGGTCAAATCGTCTGGATTGGCCTCTAACGTAATCTCTTTTGCATCCTGCAGTCCATACACCTGCTGCAGCGTGTCGAATATCAGTCGCAGCTCATCTTCGGTCAATTGGGAGGGGGTGCCACCTCCCAGATAAACGGTCTGGATGGGTTCGCCCTGTAGATATTCTCTTCGAATCTGTAATTCGCGGCAGAGAGCCTGTACATAGCGTGTGCGCTGCTCTTTGCGGGTGGTAGAGTAAAAATCGCAGTAGATGCACCGCGTCTTGCAGAAGGGTATGTGTAGATAAATGCCCGCCATGGCCTATCCTCCTTTCTCGTACGGATGAGGTATGCGCAACTGCCAGAAGGCAACGGCTGCAGCAGCAGCTACGTTTAGCGAATCTACCCCATGACTCATGGGGATACGTGCCACATAGTCGGCTTCTTCGATAACGGAATGGGGCAGGCCATCGCCTTCTGTCCCCATGATGATGGCCAGCCGGGGTTCGTTCGCCAGTGCAGGATGGTCAATGGGCAGGGATTGGTGCGTAAGTGCCATAGCCACCGTGCGGAATCCCTGCTGGCGCAGGTCGGCAATCGGGGCATCCAGCCAGGTCCAAGGTACTAGGAATACAGACCCCATTGATACACGCACAGCCCGCCGGTTCAGCGGATCACACGAGTCGGGTGTCAGTAGTATGCCGTCTATTCCCAATGCGGCTGCCGAGCGGAAAATGGCGCCGATGTTGGTGGTATCTACCACTCCGTCAATCACCACGATGCGGCGGGCACCGTGGCATATCTCAGCTATCGGGCGCGGCTTCGGGCGGTGCATGGCGCACAGCACCCCACGTGTCAGCGTGTAACCGGTCAGTGAAGCCAGCAGGTCGCGTGGGCCGGTATAGATGGGGATGTTGGTGCAGCGGCTGATAATATCGGCTGCATCGCTGGTGAGGTGCTTCTCCTCACACAACAGGGCTGCGGCCTGATAACCAGCATCCAAGGCCACCCGGATGACTTTCGGACTTTCGGCGATGAAAATGCCTTTATCAGGTTCCAGACGGTTACGCAGCTGGGCTTCCGTCAGGGAGCCGAACAGCTCCACACCCGGATGGGCGAGGGAGGTTATTTCTATAATAGGCATGACCGTTCTTCTTTTGAGGTTTCAATGATTTGTCCGGCAAATATATTCCTTATTCCTGTCATCACCAAAATTGGTTGCCGAAAAGGTGTATGGAACAGAAAAAAAGTAGAATCTATGTTGTGAGGAATATGGATATTTTATTTATCTTTGCCACAAATAGACTGCATCTCGGAATAACTTTTTCATACAAGTATGAAAGTTCTCCTCTCGATTTGCACTCTTTTTGGGCAAAATCTGTAAAAAACACGCAAAATGGCAAAAAAACATCTATTACCATGGGGAATGCTTCTGTTGGCCGGGTGGCTCTCTCAGGCAGAAGGGCAAACCTTGAAGTTGAACGAACGTGAGTATTTTGAAGAGCGGGGAGTGAATGTGTTGGTCTATAGCAACACATTCAACGGTGGTTTCAATGATGAGAAAAATTCAGGTATTGAAGTGATTCACCACGGTGTGCGTACCGTGCAAGGAGGAGCTGTCCGTCTGAACAACACACCTGAACAGTGGGACTTGGTGCCGCAGACCACCGCCAGGAAGGTGGACAAGGCAGCCAATTCGATAGAGGTAGGGCTCCGCTACGAAGAATATGACTTTGACTCGCGCATCGTGGTGACCGGACGGGGTGACGGTGTGGAAATATCGGTCTACTTGGATAAGCCTGTCCCCGATGTATTGGCGGGAAAGGCCGGCTTCAATCTGGAGTTCCTTCCCTCGCAGTATTGGTCGAAAGCTTATTTAATGGATGGACGTCCTAACCGCTTCCCTCGTTATGCTGCCAGTGCCACGGTGACACGCCCAAATAGTGAGAAACCCATTCAGTTTAAGGGATATAAGACTTATGATGACCGGGGAACCGACCGCTTTGTTGACCCTTTGCCGTTGGATAGCGGGCGATGCATTCTGATGGCTCCCGATGCTCCCGAACGTATGATACGTATCTCTTCAGACGATGCTATGTTGAAACTATACGACGGAAGGATGCTGGCACAGAACGGCTGGTTTGTGCTGCGTAGTGTGCTGCCGAAGGGAAAGACAGGCCGTGTAATGACCTGGAAGGTGGAACCGCACGCCATACCTGGATGGATAAGGGAACCGAACATCGGATTCTCGCAGGTGGGTTATCTGCCCGAGCAACCGAAGGTGGCCGTCATTGAGTTGGATCGCAACGATACCATGTGCCCCGAAGCCTCTCTCTTCCGCGTGCAGGAAGACGGTAGCGTAACGCAGGTCTATACGGCACCTGTCAAGCGGTGGGGTACCTACTTCAAGTATGACTATGCCAAGTTCGACTTCTCGGCGGTAACCGAACGAGGCATCTATTACATCGCTTACGGACAGACGAGAACCGAAAACTTCCTGATAGATGCTGCCGTCTACGATAAGATAACGGATGCCACCAGCGATGTGTGGATCCCTATCCACATGAACCACATGACGGTGAACGAAGGTTATCGGGTGTGGCATGGCGAACCCTTCAAGGAGGGCTACCTGCAGGCACCGCCCAATACCGACCATTTCGACCTGCACTGGCAAGGTCCCACTACCGATACCAAGTACAAGGCACTGGAACTGATTCCGGGCCTCAACGTGGGAGGATTCTTCGATGCCGGTGACTTCGATATCGAGACAGGTTCCAACATCAATGTGGTGCAGAATCTGGTTTCGGCCTGGGAACTGTTCCGTCCCCTGCGTGACGAGACTTTTGTCAGTCAGCAGCAGCGTTATGTCGATTTGCACCGTCCGGACGGTGTGCCTGACGTACTGCAGTACATCGAACACGGCACTTTGAACTTGGTGGCGCAGGCTGAGAATATCGGGCACATGGCTCAATGTCTTTCCAACTCCGTACTCGACAATTACCATCATCTGGGTGATGCCGCTTCGCTGACCGACGGATTGCATTACGATCCCTCTTTGGGTGCATACGAAAAGTCGGACGATGGACGGCGCAGCGGTGTGAAGGACGACATGTGGGCTTTCACCACCCGCAACCCGGGTCTCGACTTCCGCGCGGCCACTATGTTTGCTGCAGCCAGCCGCGCGTTGGCGGGATATAACGATGACTTGGCACAGCGTGCCCTGACGCAGTCGAAGCGTCTGTTGCAGGAAGCCGCTGAACAGTTGGCACATCCTCGTGGCGGTACCCATCAAGGGGGAGAACGTGATAGCCTGATGCGCCATGGGTTCGGCAACATGGCTGCCCATCTGCAGCTCTATGCTGCTACAGGTGAAAAGGCATACCTTCGCCAGTTTGAGCAGCAGATTTGGAAAGCATTGGATTTTAACGTCACCTTTACCCTGAGTACGGCACTCGATGCCATCCCCTACATGGATGATGCCTATCGTAACAGGTTGCGCCCGTATGTAGAAAAGTACCGTGCCTATATCGAGTCGCTGGACGAGGACAATCCTTACGGCGTGCCCATCGGTTTAGGCAATTGGGCTGGGATAGGTATGCTGATTAATTATGGTACTACCGTATGTTTTGCAAGCCGCTATTTTCCTGATATTATTGACCGGAATCATGCCTATAAGGTGGCAAGCTGGCTGTTCGGATGCCATCCCTACCACAACTACTCGCTGGTGGCTGCCGTGGGAGCTACGCGCCCCAAGGCTGTCTTTTACGGCAACAACCGTGCGGACTTTTCGTTCATTCCCGGCAATGTGGCTCCGGGTCTGCTCTTCCGCCAACCTGACCACTTTGAGAATTTTGATGACTGGCCGTTTCTGTGGGGACAGAATGAAGGAACCATTGCCGGCAACACTTCGTACCTTATCTTCGGTTCTGCCTTTAAGGATCTGGTGAAGAGTCGATGACAGGTTTGCATGGCGTATAATTTGTTCGAAAAGGTGATAACGAAAAAAATAGGTGCCTCGGATGAACATTTATTAAAGAGAATTTGTTAGCTTTGTGCATGAATACAACCCGAATAACTAACATTTTAAATCGTAAAGCGTATGAAAGGACTGAATGTATTGGCAGCTTTTCTGGGCGGAGCTGCAGTAGGCGCTGCCATGGGAATCTTGTTTGCACCTGAAAAGGGTGAGGATACACGTCGGAAGATTGCGGAAATTCTTCGCAAGAAGGGTATTCGTCTGAACCGCAGTGAAATGGACGACTTGGTGGATGAGATTGCGTCCGAACTGAAAGGTGAAGTTGCCGAATGAAGGTTGAATCGGAAAGAACAGAACTACCATGTTTGCAGACGACCGTAGCATAGAGACTATGCAGCAGCTGTTCAGGGAACTGAAAACGTACCTGGAGCTACAGAAGGAGTACACCAGGCTGGAACTGACGGAGAAACTCTCGAAGCTCTTTTCTACCTTGTTGCTGGTGCTGTTGCTTGTGGTGCTTGGCGTGGTAGTGCTGTTTTATCTCTCATTCACATTGGTGTATGCATTGGCACCTTTGGTAGGAGGGCTGGTGATAAGTTTTGCGTTGATAACCTGCTTCCATGTACTGCTTATTGTCGTGCTGCTGCTCTTCAAACGTCAGCTTATCATCCGTCCTACCGTCCGGTTGATAGCCGGTTTGTTTTCATGATTTAGCAAGTATGGAAAAGTTATGACAGATAATTCCAAACCGATACCCGACACGTTGGAAGAGATTGCACAGCAGAAAGCCGAGGTGCAGCGGCAGATTCGTATACAGAAAAGGAAGATGGATGGGTTGGCGCGCGAACTGTTTGCTCCGTTGGAACCGGCGACCAACAAAGCAGCTGCTCTGACACGTGCTTTCAATACAGGTATGGCTGTTTTTGACGGTGTGAGGCTGGGTATGAAGCTGATGAGACGTTTTCGAAAGTTTTTTGGAAGGAAATAGTTACCTTTTTAGGCCGAAAGCTTTGAAAGGTGGCGAAAATTTCATTATTTTGCCGTCCGTAAGCGATGAGGCTTCCAGGGAAGTGCGTCGCAGATGCAACGGATTTATTAACAAAAACCATAGAAGAAAATGAAAAAATTTGCAGTTTTGGGAATGGGAATCTGTGTGGTATTGGCGTTCTCATCTTGTAAATCGAGTGAAAGTGCCTATAAGAAGGCATACGAAAAAGCCAAACAACAGGAATTGGCTGAACCGCAGAATGCCGCACCAGTGGAAGAGGTCGCTCCTGTAGTCAGCGCCCCTGTAGAGGCTAAGGTGGTAGAGAGTGCACCGGCTGGTATGCGTCAGGAAAAGCTTACTGTAGTGTCGGGTGAAGGACTGAAAACGTTCAGTGTGGTGGCCGGCAGCTTTGGTGTGAAGGCCAATGCCGAGAACCTGAAGAACTTCCTGGCTGGTGAAGGTTACAATGCAGTCATTGCATTCAATGCCGAGGCAGCCATGTATCGTGTGATTGTGGCTACTTTCGATGATCGTGCATCTGCCACAAGTGCACGCGATTCCTTCAAGGCCAAATATCCCAATCGGAAAGATTTCCAGGGAGCTTGGTTGCTGTACAAGTTGTAATCAGCCTTCCTTTATAAGAATGGTGTGAGAAGGGTTATCTCCACATCTCTTATACAAACGGGCGTGTCAGAGACATTTTGGGTCTGGACACGCCCGTTCTGTTTCTTGAGGGGAAAATTTAGTTGTAGTTGATGTGGATGTTTGGTCCCTAAAGTGGAATAGGTATCGGTTTGGGGGAACTTATGTTCTACGACCAGAGAACTTATGTTAAAAGTTTTTTAACATAAGTTTATGGGGCAAGTTACTTATGTTCCTCAAAACAGTAGTATAAAGTGCAAAAGAATAGATAAAATCATATCAATATAGTAGACGACTATTGCCTAATTTTGTGCCTTTCAATTGTTATTGGAAATTTTGTAAAAAGTGTAGTATGCTTATGAGGAATATTCGTTCATTTTTCAAATTGAGTCTGACGACTCTTCTGCTGGGTGCGTTTTGCGCCTCTTGTGGTCATGTAAACAAGCAAGTCAACGGTGGTGATTCTCCGGCTCGTACGGCAGAGACTGAAGCGTTGTTGAAGAATCTCACGCAATCATCGGCCCGAGGCATCATGTTTGGCCATCACGATGATACATTGTATGGTATAGGATGGGAAGGTGACGAGGGACGCTCGGATGTGAAGAGTGTGTGTGGTGACTATCCGGCTGTCATCAGCTTCGATTTAGGTGAACTGGAGATAGACAGCATGCGCAGCCTTGACAAGGTCCCGTTTGAGAAAATCAGACAAGAGATTGTTAACCAATACGAACGGGGAGGATTGGCCTCCATCAGCTGGCATCTGCGCAATCCGAAAACCGATGGCGATGCGTGGGATGTCAGTGATTCTACGGTCGTACGGTCGGTGTTGCCAGAGGGTGAATGTCATGAGAAATTTTGTGGCTGGCTGAAGAAGATGGCCGATTTCCTTAATACCTTACAGACCAAGGAGGGTATGAAGGTGCCGGTACTCTTCCGTCCTTGGCATGAACATACCGGCAGCTGGTTCTGGTGGGGACAGGACCTTTGCTCGGATGAGGAGTATATATCGCTGTGGCGCATGACCGTGGATTCGCTTCGTATGTATGGAGTGGACAATGCGCTGTATGCTTATTCTTCAAGCTCCGATTCGCAGAATGCTTCGAAATATCTTGAGCGTTATCCGGGAGATGATTACATTGATGTGGTTGGGTTTGATACCTATCAATTTGATCGCGAACAGTTTCTCGGTGGCTTGGACTGCATGTTGAAGATTGTGACAGAGGTTGCAAAGGAACATCACAAAGTCCCGGCTTTGACGGAGGTGGGATATGAAGCGATTCCCGATTCCACTTGGTGGACAGGTACCTTGCTCCCTGCAATTGAAAAATATCCGATTGCTTATGTGCTGGTATGGCGCAATGCACGTGAAAAGGTGGGACATTATTATGCTCCCTATCCGGGACAGGCCTCTGCAGACGATTTTGTATCCTTCTATAAGAATCCGAAAACGTTGTTTGCGGGAGATGTCAATCTGTACAAGTAAATAGGAGAATGTAGTAGAACGACTTTCAATTCGAAAGATAAATAATAGGTATATATGACAACTTTTAGTGATAAGGTGAGAGAACTCTTCAATAAGCATGAAGAGCTGATTACGAGACCCAATATTCCTTTAGAGGATAGTAACGGCATCTATACACGCTATCAATATCCGGTGCTGACGGCTGCCCACACACCTGTGTTCTGGCGTTATGATTTGGACGAATGTACCAATCCCTATTTGATGGAACGTATCGGAATGAACGCAACACTCAACTCGGGAGCCATCAAGTGGAACGGGAGGTATCTGCTGGTGGTACGTGTGGAAGGAGCCGACCGAAAATCATTCTTTGCGGTTGCCGAGAGTCCCAACGGCATTGATAATTTCCGTTTCTGGGACTACCCCATCACGATGCCCGAGGATGTCGTTCCTGCCACCAACGTCTATGACATGCGCCTGACTGCACACGAGGACGGTTGGATTTACGGTATCTTCTGTGCCGAACGTCACGATGATTCTGCGCCGGCCGGTGACCTGTCAGCCGCCACGGCTACAGCGGCCATTGCCCGAACCAAGGATTTCAAAACGTGGGAGCGTCTGCCCGATTTGAAGAGCAAGAGCCAGCAGCGCAATGTGGTGCTGCATCCTGAATTTGTAGACGGCAAGTATGCGCTTTATACCCGTCCGCAGGACGGATTCATTGATGCCGGTAGCGGCGGAGGAATCGGATGGGCGCTGATCGATGACATCACCCATGCCGAAGTGAAGGACGAACGCATCATCGACCAGCGTTATTATCATACAATCAAGGAGGTAAAGAACGGTGAGGGTCCGCACCCCATCAAGACACCTCAGGGATGGTTGCATCTGGCCCACGGTGTGCGTGGTTGTGCTGCCGGCCTGCGCTATGTACTGTATATGTACATGACGGCCTTGGATGACCCATCCCGCCTGATTGCTTCTCCGGCCGGGGCACTGATGGTTCCGGAAGGAGGCGAACGGGTAGGGGATGTCAGCAACGTGCTCTTCTCCAACGGTTGGATTGCGGATGAAGACGGTAGGGTGCTGATTTACTATGCCTCGTCCGATACCCGTATGCACGTAGCCGTGTCGACGGTGGACAAATTGGTGGATTATTGCCTGCACACTCCGTCCGACGGCTTCCGCTCGTCAGCCTTGGTAGAGACCTTGAAGAAGCAGATAGAGAAGAATCTGAAGCTGATGAACAGTTGAATCTGGTTCAAGGAATTAACAGACAAATCAAGTTAGCAATGGATATACAGTCATTACGGAGTGAAGTTCAGGAAGAACTTGTGGACCATATTCTTCCTTTTTGGATGAATCGCATGACCGATTCGCAGCATGGTGGTTTCTACGGGCAGATGACCGGTACCGAGCAACTCGTCCCAGAAGCCGATAAGGGAGCTGTGCTCAATACCCGTATTCTGTGGACGTTTTCCGCGGCATATCGGTTGCTGCGCAAGCCGGAATATCTGGAGACAGCTACACGGGCCAAGCACTATCTTATTGACCATTTCTACGACGCTGAATACGGTGGCATCTATTGGTCGTTAGACTATTTGGGTCGCCCGTCGGACACCAAGAAGCAGATTTATGCAATTGGCTTTGCCATCTATGGCCTGAGTGAATATGCACGTGCTACAGGCGATGATGAGGCCCTTCACTATGCAATCCGTCTTTTCGAGTCGATAGAGGCGCATAGCTTCGACCCTGTTAAAAACGGCTATTGCGAAGCATTGACCAGAGAGTGGAAGGAACTGGCAGATGTCCGCTTGAGTGACAAGGATGAAAATGAACGCCTTACCATGAATACGCATCTGCACATTCTGGAACCGTATACCAACCTGTATCGGGTCTGGAAAGACGAACGTCTGGAACGTCAGCTGCGCAATCTGATACATATCTTTACGGACAAGATTCTCAATCAGAAGACCGGTCATCTGGAGCTCTTTTTCAGCGATAGTTGGGAGAGTAAATACCGCATTGTTTCCTATGGTCATGACATTGAAGCCTCGTGGCTGCTGCACGAGGCTGCGTTGGTCTTGGGTGATGCCCAGCTACTTCGTCGTGTCGAGCCGTTGGTTGAATACATCGCAGCTGCTGCAGATGAGGGCTTGCGTCCGGACGGCAGTATGGTTTATGAGAGCTTCACGGATCGGCAATACACGGATACCGACCGTCACTGGTGGGTGCAAGCCGAGAATGTGGTAGGTCATCTTAATCTCTATCAGCATTTTGGAGACGGCGTGGCTCTGCAGAAGGCTGTCCGCTGCTGGTCGTTCATCAAGCAACATTTCGTAGACCATGAGCATGGTGAGTGGTATTGGAGTATTCACGAAGATGGTACAGGACGTACTGAAGGCGATAAGGCTGGTTTCTGGAAATGCCCTTATCACAACAGCCGGATGTGCATGGAAATCATGGAGCGTTGGCCGGAGATTTGCTAAATAAAAAGAGGGGTGTACCAGAATTTTGATACACCCCTCTTTAGATAAATCCTTTTGCAAACCCGTTGGCGGAATTAAGTTAGTGCGTACTTAATTCCGCCAACGGGTATGGAAA
>CALZEQ010000047.1 GCA_945641355.1 uncultured Mediterranea sp.
CCTGCGGTGCGTACGTTGAAGGTGCGATTGGAGAGCATTCCGGGGAAGCTGCCTTGACGGGAGTTTATCGTGAGTGTGCGTTTCTTGTCGTTCCACCTCATTGTGATGGTTGCGTAAACCCCTTTCTCGTAGTTGTAGTTGTCACCTTCATCCTCATAGAGCGTAAAGGTGGCATCCTTGCCGGGATAGACCACGATGTCCAGATTATCCCAACGGCTCTGCTGGGCATATTGCATGACGGGGGCCAGCGGAAGGATGGTGCCGGCCTTGACGAACATCACGGCGCGATCAAGGGGAGAGGGAACGGTGACATCCCGACCGCCATTGTATCTCTTTTCAGTATGGAAATCATACCACTCCGCACCCTTCGGCAGATACTTGGTCACGCTCTGCTCTGCAGAGAAATCATGCTTCAGCCCCTTATCCTTTTCTGCCTCCGATTCCTTCTTGTCCCAGCCGCTCATCGCGTCCTCGTTGAATAGTTTCTCCTCGGTATATTGGGCAGTGAGGACAGGGGCGGCAAGAATCGAACGACCGAACATGAACTCCTCGGCATTGTCCCACGTCTTCTTGTCGGCAGCGAAGTCGTAGTGCAGGGCACGAAGATAGCTCTCGCCTGCTGAGGTCACCTGCCATGCTGTGCTGTAGATGTAAGGCAAGAGGCGATAGCGCAGGCGTATGGTCTGCTCAATGGCGTCATAGATGGGTTCGCCCTTCTTGCCAAACTGATATATCTCGCGCGGTGCGTCGGCACCATGGCTGCGGAAGACGGGACAGAAGAGGCCATACTGCATCCAGCGCACATAGAGTTCCTGATACTGCGGATTGCGCGGAGCAGAACCTGCCCCCTGGGTGTTGTATGAGCTGCAGAAGAAGCCGCCGATGTCGGTGTTGAAGTTGGGGCACCCCGTCATAGTATAGTTCAAACCAGCAGGCACCTGCTTGCGCAGCATGTCCCACGTGGAAGCGACATCGCCCGACCAGAGTCCCGAACCGTAATGCTGCTGTCCGGCAAACGCCGAGCGCGTCATGATGAACACACGCTTGTCACCGGAAGCCTTGCGCTGGTTGGCATAGATACCCTTGACCGTGGCAAGCGGGAAGAGGTTGCGCACACTGCGCCATGAGCCCATGGCGGTCTTGTGGTCGTAGTGGCGGTCGCAGGGGTCGAAGAAGTCGGGGTCGGTTGAGTCCATCCACCAGGCATCAATACCATAGTCAAAGAGTTTCTTCAGATGGTCCCAGTAAATCTGGCGGGCCACAGGACTGTATGCGTCATACACCTTCACACCCGAGGGATATTCCTCCTTCATCGGAGGCCATACATGCGATATGCCGCTCTGCGGCCATGTCTCGAAGTCGAAGAGCAGTCCCTTCTCATTCAGCTTGCGATACTGCTGGGTCTGCGGACCGAAACTTGCCCAGATGGATATCATGATGTGTGCGTTCTGCTCATGCACACTGTCAATCATCTGCTTGCCGTTGGGGAAGGTCTCGCCTATGAAGTCCATGGCATTCCATGTATAGTTGCTGCCCCAGTACTGCCAGTCCTGTATGATTCCGTCGAGCGGCACCTGCAGAGCGCGGTATTTGTCAACCACCTCAAGCAGCTCCTGCTGCGATTTGTAACGTTCGCGGCACTGCCAGTAGCCGAAGGTCCAGAGGGGAAACATAGGCACGTCGCCCGACAACTCACGCATACACCGGTTCACACCGTCGGCATTCCTGCCGTACATGAAATAGTAGTCGGCACAGTCACCCACCTCAGCCCGGAAGGTCATGCCCTGGGCATTGTCCTCAAAATAGGCGCGGCTGTAGTTGTCCCAATAGATGCCCCACCCCTTTACCGACTGGATGACATTCTGGAAGTCCTCCAGGTTGGACTGCTCCACATGCTTCGAGAGGCCACGGCGGTTGAGCCGGCCGTCCTGCACGGTACCCAGACCATAGATGGCCTCGTCCTTGTCGAGTGTGTATGTCTGGCTCACTACAAACCGTCCCTTATCGGTACCCTCCGTGCGCGGTTCAAAGGCGATGGCCTTCTCCTTCAGCAGCTGCTTCCCGTCGGATGCTGCAAACGAGACAAGGCCTGTGCGGCGGTCGATGGTGACTTGGATAGAGGCTGACTTCAGCCTGACGGTGGAAGCACCTTGGTTGACGGTGATGGGGAGAGAGGCATCGGGAGCAAGTGTCACGACCTCGCTCTTCTGTTCCTCATACACATAGTCGGCAGGAGCTTTCGTCACTCGCACGATGTCTGGAGTGTAGAATGTAACACGGACAGTCTGGTTGGCGGCAGTGATGCCGTACGGATTTCCTTCTTGTGCCCTCATCGCGAGAACTGTCATCACGATGAGCAGAGTGGTTAGTAATCTTTTCATTTTCATGGATAAATTGTTTGTGATTTATGTTTGCAAAATAGAACGGATTGCGTTATCCGTTCGAATATTTGGCGAAAATACAACAAAAAGGTGATATCGCCAAATCCGAAGCACCGTTTTGCCACAAAAAGGCACAAAAAAAAGGACGAGCCATCGACCCGTCCTTTTCTCAGCATCCATACACTTCTATCACCTGTTTCGCAATCTTGTCCCAGTCATACCTTGTAGTGGACGTACTCGGGAGTGACCACGCGGACATCGTGGCTGTCGGCTGTCAAAGCGGTGATAAAGCTCTGCATGGGTTTATCGGGGACGATGAGCGGCGGATTGTAGCCGTTGGGGCCTATGCTGAAATGGTCGCAGTAGTAAGAGACGAGGGAACGGATGGCCGGATCCTCCAAGGCCGAGGCAAGGGTCTGGGCTTCGGTATGGGTAAAAATCAAGCCGAGAAGCAGTGGTAACTGTACCCGGCTACGTTTTCCATTGACCTTCTTCATCACACTATGAAGAGGATTGAAGGTTTTGATTTCCTTTCCTTCTAAGAGACCCGATGCCTTGGTAGCACGCCCGTAAGAGACACGGAGTACAAACCAATGCGGCTTTCCATCATTATAATGGGGAGGGGGATTTTGGCTCGCAGCATCTGAACCGGTTACCGACCGGACATTTTCTACCGACACCCCTATTTGTGAACTTCGAGCTTCAGGGGAGAACGTTGGAGGCAAGTCCGTCGCGGAGGGGTGAATCAGCGGATTCACCACCTACATGGGTGTGTGCATTGGTCAATGCAACCATCGTTCTATACTCCACCATTCCGCATGACTTCCAAGGATTTGCGGATTGGATTGACAGAAGAAAATCTTGTTTGTCTTGTATTTGGCTACAAATGTACTGAAAATATTTTGAACAAAACCATACCAATTAGAAGAAATTTGTAAATTCGTTAATTTTAGATATTTTATGTGTGTAAGATTGACGGATGGCAAGATAATTAAGGGTTAGTGATTGATAAGGGTTAGTGATTAAGGAGGACTTTCGATGAAGGATGGATGATTTTGTGAATAGGACATCAAACGATTCATAGGTATATTGAATAAAAAAGGGCACACGTTGCACAATCAAAGGGAAATTCGTACTTTTGCAAACTCTTTGGAATAACAACGTATAGAAACCTAAATAAACAAAGATAAATATGGCAGTAGAACTGAAAGACCTCACCAAACGCAGTGAGAACTATTCACAATGGTACAACGAATTGGTTGTCAAGGCCGACCTGGCCGAACAATCAGCCGTGCGTGGCTGTATGGTTATCAAACCTTACGGATACGCCATCTGGGAGAAGATGCAACGTCAGCTGGACGATATGTTCAAGGAGACAGGACACGTCAATGCATACTTCCCCCTGCTTATCCCCAAATCATTCCTGAGCCGCGAAGCCGAACACGTAGAAGGATTCGCCAAAGAGTGTGCCGTCGTCACACATTACCGACTGAAAAACGACCCCAATGGAGGAGGCGTAGTAGTAGACCCGGCAGCCAAGCTGGAAGAGGAACTCATCATCCGACCGACCTCTGAAACCATCATCTGGAATACTTACAAGAACTGGATTAACTCGTACCGAGACCTGCCTATACTCTGCAACCAGTGGGCCAATGTATTCCGCTGGGAGATGCGTACCCGACTCTTCTTGCGCACAGCCGAATTCCTGTGGCAAGAGGGACACACGGCACACGCTACCCGGGAAGAGGCCGAAGAAGAAGCCGTACGGATGCTGAACGTATACAGCGACTTTGCCGAGAAATACATGGCCGTACCCGTCATCAAGGGTGTGAAGTCGGCCAACGAACGCTTTGCCGGCGCACTCAACACCTATACCATAGAGGCCATGATGCAAGACGGAAAGGCACTGCAAAGCGGTACATCGCACTTCCTGGGACAGAACTTCGCCAAGGCATTCGACGTTCAGTTTGTCAACAAGGAGAACAAACTGGAGTATGTGTGGGCTACCTCCTGGGGAGTATCTACCCGATTGATGGGTGCCCTCATCATGACGCACTCTGATGACAACGGTCTGGTATTGCCGCCGCACCTCGCTCCTATCCAGGTGGTCATCGTACCTATCTACAAGAATGCGGAAATGCTGGCCAAGATTGACGAGAAGGTAGCTGGCATCGTGGCTCGCCTCAAGGCACTGGGCATCTCCGTGAAGTATGACAATGCGGACAACAAACGTCCGGGCTTCAAGTTTGCCGACTATGAGGTGAAGGGTGTACCTGTCCGACTGGTTATGGGCGGACGCGACCTGGAGAACAACACGATGGAGATTATGCGCCGTGATACGCTGGAGAAGGAGACCCGCTCGTGCGACGGCATCGAAGAGTATGTGAAGAACCTGCTCGAAGAGATTCAGGCCAACATCTACAAGAAGGCACTTGACTATCGCAACAGCCGCATCACCACGGCCGATACTTACGAGGAGTTCAAGCAGAAGATTGAAGCCGGTGGCTTCGTGCTGGCTCACTGGGACGGCACCACAGAGACCGAAGAGCGCATCAAGGAGGAGACAAAGGCTACCATACGCTGCATCCCCTTCGACAGCTTTGTACCGGGCGACAAGGAGCCGGGACGTTGCATGGTGACGGGCAAACCTTCGGCCTGCCGTGTCATCTTCGCTCGCTCGTATTGATAGTTGCTATAATATATATGTATAAGGGCGGATCTGTGCGGTCCGCCCTTATTTTGTATCGCATGAATTCCTCCGTTCAATCCTAACTCCGCGAAACCTGGAAGCCGCGTCCTGAGAGCGACATCTCTACAAAGCGGGCACGCGGATTGGGTGACTGTTGCGTCAGCACCTCACGGATACGGATGGCGGCCTGCGGATCCTTGGCTACCATGTAGAGGTAGCCGCCACCACCGGCACCAGCCAGCTTATATCCCAGCGTGTAATCCTCTATCCGATGGATAATCTCTTCCACTGCAGGCGGATTGGTTCCGGCATCCAGGGCCTTGTTCTGCATCCAGCTTTTACCTACCAACCGACCGTAGTCGGCAAAGTCGCCCCGCTGTATGGCTTCTGCCATCTCCAGGGCGTGTATCTTCATCTCACCCAGCAAATCGAGGTGCAAGGCGGAATTGAGGAACATGGAACGCACAATCTCTGCCAGAATGCCTTTGGCCGTACGGGTGATGCCGGTGTAGTACAGCAAGTGACAATCCCGCGAATCCAGCGAGGTGAAGATTTGTTCGGGCAACCAGCGCACCAAGGGTTGCTGGGCAAAGCCGGGTTCTGTCTGCAGCAGCTTGACACTTTGCAGCACGCCACCGTACTGGTCTTGCCAGCCTCCACCGGTTGTCAGCAGCTGTTCCAAGGCAAGCGTGCGTCGGCAGATTTCATTCTTGTCCCATGCCAGTCCGCAGAAATCGCTCAACGCACCTAATACGGTAGAAGCCAGGATGGAGCTGGTACCCAGTCCGGATCCGGCCGGAATGGCCGACAACAAGGTGACTTCGATACCGGTACCGAAGGACTCCAACTGTTGCTTCAAGGAAGCATATCGCTCGCCGGAAAAGACAGGCAGGAAACCGGCCAAGGCCAGCGCAGCCTTGGGTATGGAGAAAGGAGAGCCGATGCGACGATAGTCGCCCAGTTCGTCGTACGTATGGATGACCTCCAAGGCTCCCATATCAATGGATCGCAGGACAATGTGCGGCTGGGCAGAGGGCTTGACGTAGACCTGCAGAGGCGGTTGGCCGTTCAGTTCGATGGCCAGATTCACCACATTGCCGCCGGCAAAGAGGGAGTACGGCGGCGTATCTGTCCATCCGCCTGCCACATCGATGCGTACCGGACTGCGTCCCCATACAATCTGATCGCTGTATACATTCAGTCGAGGGGTACTGGGGTGTTCGTACAGATCGTCCAGCAGCCCCTCGCGCAACAAGGCGAAAGCGGCCTCTTCGTCATCGGCAGCCGGACGGCCGGCAAGCTGCTCAATCCGTGCCCGCAGCATCCGGTTGTGGATGCGCTGCATCAGGGGAGCATCATCGGCCAGCACAGCCGGAGCCTCCAATCCAAAGCGGTGATAGCGGTTGGCTACATCCGAAAGGTCGAGCTGGTAGAAGATACTCTTCTCGTAGTTGCGGGCCAAGGCTTCCCAATTGGTACGACAGAAGCGGGCTCGCTGTTCGTAAAGTCGTCGCAAATCGGCCTGCGCAGAGATTTCGTCGGCAGAGAGATGCCGGGCATTCAGCCAGACCTCACGCCCCGCTTCGTCAACGGAGTGTCCCCCTACCATCCAACGGAGCACGCAGCCCATCTCTTCCACCGAGTGAACCACCGGGAAAAACGGTGCGGCCTGCAGGTCGTCTTTCCGTCCGACGGCAAAGTGGCTTTCGTCCAGGCGGCGTTCGATCATCCATTGGCGGAAGGGATGCCCCATGTAACGGGTAGATGCGTCGGCCAGACTGCCTTTGAAGGCATCGTCAAAGCCATACGGGCGGACTACCCATCCACCGCCTTCTATCGGTACGATGTCTACACAAACGTCATCGGGCAGGGCGAGGGTCCAGTCGTTGCACGGTACACCGGTGATGACCTGTCGGGAGCCCAAACGCCAGTGCGGACCGATGCAGCTGTTCTCAATCCAGAGCTGGTCATTATCGGCCGTCAACGGTACATGCACCTCGGCATTCTGCACAAAGATGGCAGGATTGGGTTTCAACCGTCGGTGCATAATCTGACGCTGGTCGTGTACCTTGTTCTGCAAGGTGACGGTGGACGAAAGCAGTTCACGACTGGTACCGTAGTGGTAGAATTCGCCTCCTGGCAACGGCAGGATGGCAACGGAAAGACCGTTCAGACTCTCGTCCGTGATACGCGGATGGCATCCCAGTGCCAGTCCGAAGTCGGAATAGAGGTCGTAGTATCGCAGATCTGAAGGAGTCAATTGGCCCATAGCAGCCGACTCGTTCTGCAACGAATGACGGCAGAGCTGCTCGACGGCCCGGTCACTCAGCAACCAAATGCCGATATCCATCAGGAAGAGATGGGTCTTCGATAGCTGCTCCAACTGCTGCAACGAAGGTTTCTGAAGCATGAAGTCGAGTGTCTCGGGCGTGTCGCGATGCGAGACAAACACACCGTGATGGGTAGCCAGCACAGGGTCTACCCACAACCCGTAGCACACCACATCGGCCTCGGGTATGGGTTGCAAGGGCTTCTCGGCACGGATATAGACATCGCCACTGGCTATCAGGGTACACAGCGAACGGGGAGCACGCTCCATGATACGCTCATACAGAGGGAGCTGCAATGAGAGCAGATGCTGGTTCAGCCGCTGCCCGCGTGCCCAGCGGAACACGGGGATAGGGGTCAGAATCTTACCAGACGGGGCATATCCGGGCAGACGTCGGCTCTGTCCGCCTGCATGTAACAAGATGCGCTTTTCGTCCGCAGCCTGTGCCATGGTACCACGGTTCCGCTCCCACTCGCTCAACAGCCAGGTAGTTCCCCCACCCGATCCTAACTTCTGTCCGACAGGGTCGGATGTACAGAACCACTCTGAGCGGTCCACCTCTTCCAAATCATAAAATGCCGACACCAGATTGGGTGGCAGGGACAACAGCTTTTGCATCATATTTCAATTCGTTTTTATTGTATTTCACTCTCGGCTCTTCACCATCCCAGTGCCTTCAGTCCGGCAGCCTGGTACCACTCCGTGGCACGATAGGCCGTGGCATAGGAGGCAGGCGCATCGGCAGAGGGGATGTAGTGTGACACTCCGTTGGTACCCTCCATCGAGAAGAGAAGACCGTAAACGTCAGAATAGTTCTTCGGCGTCGTCTTCCAGAAGGAGATGGCAGCCTGGTAGGCACTCTTCCAGACCTGATAGGCATCGGCTGTCACCGTGAGGCGCATCAGCTGATCCATGTCGTAGTAGCCCACATGTCCGCTCCAGTCGCTGCGCTGGTCATAGTCGAACACGTCACTGCCTGCCATACCGTCCCAGCCCTGAGCTGTCTGCAAAGCGGTGGCCGTGGCATCGGCCAGATGGTCCAAGGCTGCATTCTTCAGTACGCACAAGGCGATGCCTGCCGTCCAGTGCGAGTTAGTAGGTTGTACACTGCCATCGTACATCGATTCGTAATAGTCATAATAGGCTTCGGCCATCTTCAGAGCCGCACCGGTACCTGCTGCAGCCATCATGGGGACGGTCACATCATAGGGTGCCCCCGGACCGGGAGCCTCTGTAGGAAAAGCGATAAAGTACTCTGCCGCACGACGTAAGGCGTAGGCCACCTCTATCGTGGAGGTGAAGCAGGCCTCTGTCATGAGGAAATCGAGGTGGGGCACACTTTGCAACGCAGTCACAAAGTCATCCAGATTCATTCGATAGTCCCCTGTCCCGTTGTCCTGTCCTATCCAGCGGGTATTCGGATTCTGGTAAGGTGCCCATCCGTCGGCATGAGACCAGTATATCAGGCCATAGCCGTCGGCCTTATAGGCTTCGTTGTCGAACACCGTGCGGAATACCTCCTGTGTCTCGGCCAGTCCGCACGAGTTGCGGTCGTTTTCGTATTGCACCAGCACCTTCTCCTCTACGCTCTCCTTTGATTTCTTCAGCTCCACCAACCGGGGATTGGAGCCGGTATCAATATATACCAGCAAGTTCAGCGCCGAGCAGGCACTGTTGAGCATACCCTCCTTCATCTCATTGAAATCATCAATCGCTAATGAAGCGAGACGGTTGTTGTCTGCTACGATATAGACCAGTACGGTGCGGTTTTTCGTCAGCTCCGGTTCATCGTGGCTGGAGCCGCAAGCAGCCAGCATCCAGGCACACAGAAGCGTGCCCAGTAAATATATTTTTCTCATAATCCGTATCGTTGACTTCATCATACACTATGTTACTCTTCGGGTTTGGTAAAGGTGAACTTGTCGGGAGGCAGCAACTGGAGGGTGCTCTGCTTGTACTTGCCCTTCAGTTTGCTGGCCGTCTTCTGCAGTTGTGCCTTGTTTTCTGCAAAATAAATCATGCAGGTATAGTCGCTCTTCTGCATCTGATACTCCAGATAGTTCTTCAACTGGTAGGTATACAGGTCGCGCTTCGGCAGGAATCCGTTTTTATCGAGGGAGATGCTGTCCAATGTCTGTATCTCCGTATAGTAGACAATGGAGTCGTTGAACGATGCTGCGAATCCGAAGGCATATACGGTTTTCCCCTTTCCCTTAGGGGTAAAGGCCGATGCAGCAACAAAAACAAGTGCCAGCAGCAGGAGTGAATAGATTTTTCTCATTGTTTTTACGAATAATGAATGGGTTGGATAATCTTTTTACTATCGGGGGACAAAGGTAACAAAAAAACGGACTACCCGATGCAGATAGTCCGTTTTTAATGCCTTAATTTGTCGGAAAGCGATATTTCTTATTTATCCCAAATAAGATTTGAGCAGCTTGCTACGATTGCTTTGTCTTAATCTTCGTATTGCTTTTTCCTTAATCTGACGCACACGTTCACGGGTCAACCCGAATTTGTCGCCGATTTCCTCCAGAGTCATCTCCTGTTTGCCGATGCCAAAGAACATCTGAATGATTTCCTTTTCGCGCTCGGTCAATGTAGACAGTGCTCTATCGATTTCCCTCGCAAGAGACTCGTTCACTAACGAGCGGTCGGCCATGGGGGAGTCGTCGTTGACAAGCACATCCAGCAGGCTGTTGTCCTCTCCCTCCACGAAGGGGGCATCCACTGAGATGTGGCGGCCGGATACCTTCAGCGTATCGGAGATTTTATCAACAGGGATTTCCAGCTCTTCGGCAAGCTCCTCGGGCGAGGGACGACGTTCGTTCTCCTGCTCGAACTTCGAGAAGGCCTTGCTGATTTTGTTCAGGGAGCCTACCTGGTTCAGCGGCAGACGCACGATGCGCGACTGTTCGGCCAAAGCCTGCAAGATAGATTGGCGTATCCACCACACAGCATAACTGATGAACTTGAAGCCACGTGTCTCATCAAACTTCTCGGCAGCCTTGATCAGGCCCAAATTACCCTCGTTAATCAAGTCGGGCAGACTTAATCCCTGGTTCTGGTACTGCTTGGCTACAGAAACGACGAAGCGTAGATTGGCACGTGTCAGCTTCTCTAATGCTACGCGGTCACCCTTCCGGATGCGTTGAGCGAGTTCCACCTCTTCCTCGACGGTAATCAGGTCCTCGCGACCGATTTCCTGCAAATATTTATCGAGAGAGGCACTCTCTCTGTTAGTGATACTTTTTGTAATTTTTAATTGTCTCATTCTTAAAAACCAATTAGGTGTGCAAAAGTACAACAAAAATCCCATTTCACGAATTTTTGCTGTACTTTTTCAACCATTTTTAGCAGATAGCAGAAAACGGTGTTCCGTGCTTGCTTATTCCTGCGACAGATCTACTGCAAAGTTGCCACGACGACCGCTGGGGAATACACCTGTCAGGAACAGTACCTGATCGGGCGACTTGACGGCACTCTTCATCACCGTCTCCAAGTCTTCCACGCTCTTCAGCTGTTGGCCGTTGGCCTTCAGGATGATGAATCCCTTGCGTACACCGGCATCAGCCATCTTACCGTCGCTTACACCCGTTACCTCCAGACCGTAACCCAGATTCAACTGCTTCTTCAGTTCGTTGGATACAGGCTTGAAGGCTGCACCCAAAATCTCCATACCGGCATCTTTCACTATCTTCGTGGTGCCCTGTTCGTTCTTCAACGTCACCTCTACCACCTTCTCCTTCTTGTCGCGAATCAGTTTCACCTTCACCTTGTCGCCCGGACGATGCTTGGCCAGTGCCTCTTGCAGGTCGGCAAACTTGTGTATCTCCTTGTTATCGATACCTACAATCACATCGTCCACCTTGATGTCGGCACTGGCTGCAGAGCCACCCTCGGTAATCTCACCTACCAGCAGACCGTCGATGACACCGAACTTCTCGCGAGCCTCCTTCTTAATGTCGCTCAGGCGTTTGCCGCTTCGGTCGGCAATCTGGGTATCACCCGGTTCTTCCACCAGTGAAGTGACGGCTACACCCAACTTCACACGCTGCACGGTACCATACTGTTTCAGGTCGGCTACCACCTTCTTCATGATGCTGGTGGGAATGGCAAATCCATAACCGGTATTGGAGCCGGTGGGCGAGAAGAGGGCGGCGTTGATACCTACCAGTTCGCCAGCCGCATTGACCAATGCACCACCACTGTTACCCTGGTTGATGGCAGCATCCGTCTGTATGTACGATTCAATGCTCTGCTTACCCGTCTGCTGTCCCATACCCAGTCCGCGGGCTTTGGCACTGACAATACCGGCTGTCACTGTAGAGGTGAGGTTGAAGGGGTTGCCGACGGCCAATACCCATTCGCCCACCTTCAGGGCATCCGAGTCGCCCACCGGGATGGTCGGGAAGTCGTCGCCTTCTATCTTCAGCAGAGCCAAGTCTGTCTCTTCGTCTGTACCGATGATACGTCCCTTCAGCTGACGGTTGTCGTTCAGTGTCACACTGATTTCATCGGCACCGGCTATCACGTGGTTATTGGTCACGATGTATCCATCTTTCGAGATGATGACGCCCGAACCGAAACCGGTACGTTCCGGTGTCTGAATCTGGCGCTTCTGCTTGCCGCCACCGCCAAAGAAATCACCGAAGAATTCAGAGAAGGGGTCTCTCACCTCTACCTCCTGCACTTTCGAAGTTTGTGTAGAACGGATATGCACAACCGCATGTACCGACTTCTCCGCTGCCACGGTCAAGTCTACCGGCTGTGCATTGACAGCACCGAAACCGGCCAGGGTGGCATGGGTAGAATCCGATTGGAAGAGGTCACTGAAAGAAGCTGCCGGACGCTGGCTATCCAGTATCTTATAGGTAGTGAAACCTGCTACTCCTGCGCTGAGCAGTACAATGGCTGTTGCTCCCAGAATGTTTTTAGTTGTCTGTTTCATAATCTTTCTTATTGTTTAAAGTGTTAATATTCACGTTTCGTTTAACATTTCGACGTTAAAATAACGACAAAAAACAATCCCTTATTTCGCTTGTCACTCTTTTTTGTTCTCTTTTAACAGAGCTCTTTCGGGGCTTAACAGCGCTTAACCGCCCGAACTGACAAATTTGCATTTCTACACGTTTTCAGAGTGTTAAAGTGTCATCTGGTCAGATATTCGATTTCCATCTCGTAGTCCCACTGCGTAAAGTAGAGGTTTCCGCCCTCCCACTCTACCTCTCCACGTTGGAAATCTACCGTTTCGCTACGCGGATATTTCTTCTCGGGTACCAGTGGCATTCCGTAGTCCGAATTGACAATCAGACGCCAGGAGTCGATGCCTCCCAAAAAGAAGTTCTCTTCGTCGGCATCACGGGCAAAGGAGGGAATGCCGAACGACTGGTCCACGGGCACCCAGCCGATGCCCTGCAGATAGATTTCCGCCCAGTCGTGCAGGTTCCATCCGCTGGGATGCATCATAAATCCGCTCTGGAAGTGGGCCGGAATGCCGCAGATACGGCACAGGGTGATGAAGAGCAGGCTGACCTGTCCGCAGTCACCGTGTCCATTGTCCAACACATATTCAGGAATGTTGTCTATGGTGGAATATTCACGGGCCGATGCCCACGGAAGGTGATACGTAATCCAGCGGAAGATGCGTTGCGCCTTCCGGTAAGGGTTGCTCTCGCCGGCTGTCAGACGGGCAGCCAGCTCGCGCAGGCGGGGAGTGAAGATGATGTGGCTCTCGCGTTCGGAGGTATACTCGCGATAGAGTGTGGTGGTAGTGTCATAAGGCAGTATCAAATCCGGATCCAGCGCGTGCCATTCGCCGTACGAAGTGTACTCAAAGGATTCGGAGAAGACAGTCGGCTCTCCCTGTACGGCCCGTTTCTCCATATAGAGTGAGCGGTGCGTGGCCTCGGCAGGCGACAGCACATACTCGGCTTCACTGGTGGCAAGGAGCTTCACATCCTGCTGACGCGACAGGTCGGTCCGCGGATAGGGCAGCCAGCATCGTATCACCTTACCAGCCGGCACGGCGTTGGTATCCACCGTCAACGTATAGGTGATGCGCATCCGTTTGGGAGCCGCTAACGGTTGGCCCGTATTCTTCACGCTGCCTATTATTTCGGGCAGGTTCTCCACGTTGTCCTTCTCGCATCCTTCCAGTCCGCTGCTCTTCATCTGCCGTTGCTTGATGTCCCGGCACAGCGAGTCGATGCGAAACAGGTTGGGGCCTGCATTCTGGAAGTAGCGTTTCTCCCCATCCAGTTCCATATACTCCAGTGCCTTGGTTTCCTCCCAACGACGCATCTGCTCGTCGGTCACGTCGGGAATGTACTTACGTATATACGCTTTCACCTGTGCCTCCGTCAGACAGAAATCGGTCAGCAGACGTTGGTGCAAGTCTGCCTCCCAGCTATATGCCTCAGCCGGTTGCCTGTTACTGCAAGCCGAGGCCAGCATCATCAGTACGATGGGATATAAAATCTTTTTCATATTATTATATATAGGTATTTGTACGTTTTATATGACTCCTTATCATTCCGTCGGCTGCTGATTCAGCACCACACCGATACCCGGCCGTTCGGGCAAGGTTATCTTACCCTTCACTACCTCCATCCCCTGAAAGCGGTCGTTGGCTATCAACAGATTGCCATCCAGGTCGGCAAAGTCAACGGCTGGTGACAATTGGGCTGCCGCCGAGCAGGCACACGAGGTCTCCGTCATGCAGCCCACCATCACCTTCATGCCCAAGGCACGTGCCAGTTGCACCATCTTCCACCCTTCGCGCATACCGGTACACTTCATCAGCTTGATGTTGATGCCAGTAAACACACCTTTCAGTGCCGCCACATCCTTCAGCCGCTGCACCGATTCGTCAGCAAATACCGGCAGCGGACTGCGTTCCGACACCCAGGCAATGTCATCCAGCTGCGTCTTCGGCATGGGCTGTTCTATCATCACAATGCCTTTCTCCTTCAGCCACAAAATCATGTCAAGAGCCTGTTGACGATCCTTCCATCCTTGGTTGGCATCGATGGCAATGGGCAGATTGGTCACTGAGCGGATGGTCTCAATCATCTCTTTGTCGTTGTCACGTCCCAGCTTCACCTTCAGTATGTTGAAGCGATCGGCACACTCGCGCGTCTTGGCCCGTACCACATCGGGCGTATCAATGCCGATGGTAAAGGTTGTCGAGGGTGTCTTCTGCCTGTCCAGTCCCCAGATTCTGTACCAAGGAGCCTGCAGCAGTTTGCCCACCAGATCGTGCAGTGCAATGTCGATGGCGGCTTTAGCAGCCGCATTGCCCTCGGAAAGTGCGTCAAAGTAGGCCAATATATCTTCCAGCTGGAAGGGATCTGCAAATTGTCCAATCACCTCCTGCGCCTTTTGCAGGAAGGCGCAGACGCTCTCCACGCTACCCAGTTCGTTCTGCAGGTATGGAGGCATCGAAGCCTCTCCGTAGCCGGTCAGTCCGTCGTATTCAATCTCCACCTGCACATCGGGTGTGGTACTGCGCGAGTAGGTTGCCACGGTGAATACGTGCTTCAGTTTCAGCTCATACGGAAAGAAGCGAAGCTTCATGCGGGGAGCGGCACCAATGCGGCTGTTGATGTTGAATGGTGCAGGCCTTCCGTGTTCGCCCGCCCACAAAGTCGGTCTGGCCAGGCCTACTCCCAGTGTAGCCAGCGTGGCCGTTTTCAGAAATTCTCTTCTGCTTGACATGTATATGTAGTTTTATGGTTGTATACTTTTTGCAGGAAGGGTATCGGTCACTTATCGTCCGTCCAGTCCCTCCTTGCTGTAATAAGGATTGGTAGCCGTGGTGTTGAGTTGCGGCATTCGGTTGATATAAGGCAGCACCCTTGCAGCAAAGAGCAGCCGTCCCAAGTTGTACTCATCATACAGCGGGTCTTCCGAATCAAAGCTGCTGACGTGTACATCGCCTTGCGAGTGGATGAATCGTTTGTTGCCGATGTACATGCCCACATGTACCACCCGTTCCTTCCGTTCGGCCGTTGCCTTCCGTCCGAAGAAGATGAGGTCGCCCGGTTGCAGGTTGCCAAAGTCGGATGCAATGTCGATATGCTCGCCTGTATATGCCTGCTGCGAAGCGTCGCGCGGTATGATGATATCGTGCAGGAAGAGGATGGTGCGCATGAACCCGCTGCAATCGGCTCCTTTCGAGGAGGTGCCTGCCCACAGATAGGGAATGCCCATCAGCGAATGGGCGGTACGTAGGATGCTGGCTGCATCCTGCTTCAAGGCCGCCCGCCACTTGGCTTCGGGCATGGCCATCCGCTTCTCCAAATACCCGGTTCGTCCATCGGGATAGCTCACTCGGTAGAACCCTCCCCGGGTTCCCTCCCACTTCAATCGGTTTCCCGCCACGACGTCCGACACCGGTTGCGATGTCCGGTCGGGCTGCGAATACACAAATCCGAAATGGTCCGTCACTATCACCTTATCTGCCCGGTTCCATTCCGCCAATTCCTCGTTCGTCATCAGCCGGATGCCCACCGGATGTACCCAGGCAATGTAGTTGTCTGGTGTCTGTACCCGGTACCATCCGTCCCGTTGCAGCACCCTGACTGGCATTCCCATCAATGCCTGGGTCGTCATCTCGGCCGAGAAGTCGGGTGTAGTGCGCAGGTTGCATACCGACACATTCACCACAGCACGGGTCTCTCCATGCAGTCCTTCCTCGTCGGGCAGCAGTTGCAGGCAGTCCATCACCCGGTATCCCAGTCCTTCCAGTCCCCGCAGCAGTTCCTTCTGTCCCTCGACCGAGGTGGTCACTCCGCGTAGCATCACGCTCTTTCCGGACAACGTATAGTCCACATCAAACAGAGCTATCCTGCTGTCGGGGGCAAATTTGCGTTTCAGACTATCAGCCAGTTGTGCCACATCGGCAGGCAACGGGTCGTTGTCGGCCAGCATCGGTTGAGGAAAAACGAAGAGCAGACAGAGCAAGGAAAGCATCCAGTCAAATGTCCTTCCTTTTCTACTATTTATTCCATTCATGACATCCTTGTTTTTACAATTCATATATCTGTTACAAAATTAGTGCAAAAAAACGAGTAATTGTAAGAAGAAAGACGATTTTTGTTCTTCCAAGTTTCAATATTTATCAAGATAGAGGACAGAACGTTCATGGCTGCATGAGAAAGTTGGTTGAGATTACAAGATGTCAAAACTGAAAAATCTGATAAAAATACAATAATTCGTCTGTTTCATTACCATTTATTGGCAATTATTTCCTATATTTGCCTACACAAGGCCGACAATGGTGACAATATGTAAATCATCCGGTCGGACAAGCATATTACAATAACTAAAAATACTATGATGGAAACAAGACAGATTGTGGAGTGTGTCCCCAACTTCAGCGAGGGACGAGACAAGGGCGTGATACGCCAGATTACCGACGTGATAGAACACAGCGAAGGGGTGAAGCTGCTGGATGTGGACCCCGGTGAAGCTACCAACCGTACGGTAGTAACCTTTGTGGGAGAGCCCGATGCCGTCGTAGAGGCCGCCTTTCAGGCTGTGAAAAAAGCCGGTGAACTGATTGACATGCGCCATCATCACGGAGCACATCCCCGCATGGGAGCTACCGATGTACTGCCGTTGGTACCCGTCAGCGGCATCACGCTCGAAGAGTGTGCTGCCTTGGCTCGTAAGCTGGCCGAACGCATTGCCAACGAACTGGAGATTCCCTGCTACTGCTACGAGGCAGCAGCCCTGAAACCGGAACGGAAGAACCTGGCCGTATGCCGCGAAGGCGAGTACGAAGCCCTACCCGATAAATTGAGTCGTCCTGAAAAGGCACCCGATTTCGGTGCCCGTCCCTACGATGAAGGGGTAGCACGTACGGGATGCACCACCGTCGGTGCACGCGACTTCCTGATTGCAGTAAACTTTAACCTGAACACCACCTCTACCCGCCGTGCCAATGCCATAGCCTTCGACGTACGCGAGAAGGGACGCCCCCAGCGAGAAGGTAATCCCATCACCGGCAAACCGATGCACGATGCCGAAGGCAACCCTCTCATGATACCAGGCACCCTGAAGGGGACGAAAGCCATCGGATGGTACATTCAGGAGTATGGCATCGCCCAAGTATCCATGAACATCACTGACATCAACCAGACACCGCTGCACGTCGCTTTTGACGAGGTATGCCGTTGCGCCCAAAACCGCGGTTTGCGGGTGACAGGTACGGAGATTGTAGGTCTGGTACCCGAACGCACGCTCATTGAGGCGGGTAAATACTTCCTATGCAAACAGAGCCGTTCGACCGGTATTCCGAAGGAAGATATCTTGAACATCGCAGTGAAGTCAATGGGACTGGACGATCTGAAGCCTTTCTGTCCGCAGGAGAAGGTAGTGGAGTATCTGCTGGATGCAGACAAACAAGGAGGACAACTGACCGACCTGACTGTCAAGGGATTTGCCGATGAAACAGCACGCGAATCCCCTGCCCCCGGCGGTGGTTCCGTATCGGCCTATATGGGTGCTTTGGGTGCAGCCTTGGGTACAATGGTAGCCAACCTATCTTCGCACAAGCCCGGATGGGACGACCGTTGGGAAGAGTTCAGCCAGTGGGCCGCACAAGGTATGGCCATCGAGCAGGAACTGCTCCATCTGGTCAATGAAGATACCGAAGCCTTCAACCAGATCATGGCTGCCTTTGGTATGCCCAAGTCCACCGATGAAGACAAGCGTCTGCGTTCGGCTGCCATCCAGCAAGCGACCCTGTTTGCTGCCCAAGTGCCTTTGCGCACTATGAAGGCTTCCATGCAGGTGTTCCCGCTCTGCAAAGCCATGGTGGAACAAGGCAACCCCAACAGTGTATCCGATGCCGGTGTGGGTGCCCTGGCCGCACGTGCCGCCGTCATCGGTGCAGGTCTGAACGTGAAAATCAACGCCTCGTCACTGAAAGACAAGGCACAGGCCGACGCACTGGTACGCGAAGCGGAGGCACTGACAGCGCAGGCCAAAGCCGAGGAAGAGCGCATCATCGCACTGGTAGAACAGGTGATAGTCCGATAACCCCCATTATGAACCAACGTTTCGCCCGTCCGGCACCTTTGCCGGACAGGCGGAACGTAACAAAACATACAGAAATATGATGACTAACGAACAATTTGCGGCAGAGATCCGCGCCGGCATACCCGACGTACTGCCCGCAGCCAAACCATACGATAAAGAGATCAACCATGCACCCAAACGCAAGGAGATTCTCACCGAAGAAGAGAAGAAGCTGGCACTGCGCAATGCCCTGAGATACTTCCCGAAGAAGTTTCATGCGGCATTGGCTCCCGAATTCGCCCAAGAGCTGCACGACTACGGACGCATCTACATGTACCGTTTCCGTCCCAGCTACGACATTTACGCCCGTCCCATCGACGAATATCCGCACAAATCACTTCAGGCAGCAGCCATCATGCTGATGATACAGAACAACCTGGACCCTGCCGTGGCACAACATCCGCACGAACTGATTGTCTATGGTGGCAACGGAGCTATCTTCCAGAACTGGGCACAGTATCGGCTGGTGATGAAGTACCTGAGTGAGATGACCGATGAGCAGACGCTGGTGATGTACTCGGGACATCCGCTGGGCCTCTTCCCCTCGCACAAGAACGCCCCCAGAGTGGTGGTGACCAACGGTATGGTCATACCCAACTATTCCAAGCCCGATGACTGGGAGCGACTCAATGCACTGGGTGTGAGCCAATACGGACAGATGACGGCCGGCTCGTATATGTACATCGGCCCGCAAGGCATCGTACACGGTACCACCATCACGGTGCTCAACGCTGCCCGCAAACAGATGAAGGATGACCCTGCCCGCACCGACATCCACGGCATGCTCTTTGTCTCCTCCGGCCTGGGAGGCATGTCGGGCGCACAGCCCAAAGCCGGCAACATAGCCGGTGTAGTCAGTGTGGTAGCCGAAATCAATCCCAAAGCCGCCCGGAAACGCTACGACCAGGGATGGGTGGACGAGTTGCATGACAACCTGGATGAACTGATACCTGCCATACGGCAAGCCGTGGCACAGAAGCGTACCCTCTCCATGGCCTATGTAGGAAACGTGGTTGACCTGTGGGAACGGTTGGCCGACGAAGGCATCCGGGTAGATTTGGGCAGTGACCAGACCTCCCTGCACAACCCATGGGCAGGAGGCTACTATCCCGTAGGCATGACCTTGGACGAATCAAAGAAGATGATGGCCGAAGATCCCGACACCTTCCGCGAACGGGTACAGGCGTCCTTGCGCCGCCAGGTGGCCGCCATCAACAAACTGACAGCCGCAGGTATGTACTTCTTCGACTACGGCAACGCCTTCCTGCTTCAATCGAAGCGTGCAGGTGCCGACATCACGACTGCCGACGGCCGATTCCGCTACCCCTCGTATGTACAAGATATCATGGGACCCATGTTCTTCGACTACGGTTTTGGTCCCTTCCGCTGGGTATGCACGTCGGGGGACCCTAAAGACCTGGAGACTACCGACCGTCTGGCAGCCGAAGTGATGGAGGAGATCAAACAAAGCGCACCCGATGAAATCAAAGGTCAGATGGACGACAACATCCACTGGATTAAGGAAGCCGGAAAGAACCACTTGGTGGTAGGATCGCAGGCACGCATCCTCTATGCCGATGCCGAAGGACGCTCCAAGATTGCACTTGCCTTCAACGAGGCCATCCAACGCGGTGAAATCAGCCGTCCGGTAGTGCTGGGACGCGACCATCACGACGTGTCGGGTACCGACTCCCCCTTCCGGGAGACCAGCAACATCTACGACGGATCGCAGTTCTGTGCCGACATGGCTGTGCAGAATGTCATCGGCGACTCTTTCCGCGGTGCTACCTGGGTGTCGCTGCACAACGGCGGCGGCGTAGGCTGGGGCGAAGTCATCAACGGCGGTTTCGGCATGGTGATTGACGGCGGTACAGAGAGCGAACGACACATCCGCGAGATGCTCTTCTGGGACGTCAACAACGGCATTGCCCGCAGAAGCTGGGCACGCAACGAAGGCTCTGTAAGAAGCATTGAACGTGAGATGGCACGTACGCCCGGACTGACCGTGACACTGCCTAACCTGGTAGACGATGACATCATTGATACTACATTTCATTCTTAACCCTATTAACATACTGACCCATAATGGAAAAACATTTGATATCAGCCGAACACCTTACCTTACAGCGGATAGGAGAGATTATCCGCAACGACCTACCCTTGGAACTCAGTGACGATGCACGCACCCGCATCCAACACTGCCGCGAATACCTCGACAAGAAAATTGCAGCCAACAGCAAACCCGTCTACGGAGTGACCACCGGCTTCGGCTCACTCTGCAACGTGTCCATCGGGCAGGATTACCTGGCCCAACTGCAAATCAACCTCATGATGTCGCACGCCTGCGGCACAGGCGACCGTGTGCCCAACGAGATTGTAAAAATCATGCTGTTGCTGAAAATCCAGTCATTGAGTTACGGCTACTCCGGCTGCAAGCTCGATACCGTAGAACGTCTTATCGACTTCTTCAACAACGATATCTACCCCATTGTGTACATGCAAGGTTCCCTGGGAGCTTCGGGCGACCTTGTCCCCCTGGCACACCTCTCTCTGCCCCTCATCGGACTGGGTGAAGTGGAATACAAAGGGGAGGTAATGAGCGGCAAGCAGTTGCTGCAGACCATGGGCTGGCAACCCATCCAACTGGCTTCCAAAGAGGGTCTGGCCCTGCTCAACGGTACCCAGAACATGAGTGCCTTTGCCGTATGGGCCTTGCTGCAAAGTCATCGGCTCAACGAATGGGCCGACAAGATTGCCGCCATGTCACTCGATGCCTACAACGGCTTGGTGGAGCCCTTTACCGACGCGGTACACCAGGTACGTCCGCACAAGGGACAGATAGAGACCGCAGCCCGTATGCGCGAGCTGCTGGCTGGCAGTGAGATTATCGAGAAGCCCAAGCCCTACGTACAGGACCCCTACTCGTTCCGTTGCGTACCTCAGGTGCACGGTGCAGCCAAAGACACCATGGCTTATGTAGAGTCGGTCATTGATACAGAAATCAACTCGGCTACCGACAATCCTACCGTCTGCCCCGACGACGACCTCATCATCTCGGCCGGTAACTTCCACGGCGAACCCATTGCCCTGCCGATGGACTTCCTGGCCATTGCATTGAGCGAACTGGCCAACATCTCCGAACGCCGCATCTACAAACTCGTGTCCGGCACACGAGGACTGCCCAGTTTCCTGGTAGCCAATCCCGGTGTCAACAGCGGCTTCATGATTACGCAATATACGGCTGCCTCGGTAGTAAGCCTTAACAAGAGCCTCTGCTCACCAGCCTCGGTGGACAGCATCCCCTCCTGCCAAGGACAGGAAGACCATGTAAGCATGGGAGCCAATGCTGCCATCAAGCTCTACAAGGTTGTGCTCAACACTGAGCGTGTGCTGGCCATCGAACTGTTCAATGCCGCCCAAGCGTTAGAGTTCCGCCGTCCGCTCAGGTCCTCGCCCGTCATTCAGGAGATATTTGATGCCTTCCGCAAAGAGGTACCCTTCATCATCAACGATGAGGTGATGTACCCCTACATCCAGAAGTCTGTTGAATTCCTCAGAAAGTGATGTCCACATGCGTACACTGATTGTTAACATCAAAACCCTGGCAGGCGTATGCTCCGGAGAAGCCATACGTCTGCAGGGCGCGCAGATGGCTCAACTGGGCCAGATAGAGAACGCCTGGCTGCTGGTAGAGGATGAACACATCGCCGGGTACGGCGAGATGTCCACCTGTCCGACACACCATCAACAGGCAGACATCGAAGTAGATGCCACCGGATGTATGGTGCTACCCTCATGGTGCGACCCGCATACGCACATCGTCTATGCAGGCAGTCGTGAGGCTGAATTCGTTGACAAAATCAAAGGGATGAGCTATGCCGAGATAGCCCGTCGGGGGGGCGGCATACTCAACTCGGCCGACCTGCTTCACACCCTTTCCGAAGAGCAACTCTATAACCAGGCCGTGACTCGTGCCTGGGAAATGATAAGGAAAGGTACGGGCTGCATCGAGATAAAGAGCGGCTACGGACTGAACACGGCTGATGAGCTGAAGATGTTGCGAGTGATACAGCGGATGAAGGAGACACTGCCCGTACACATCGTCTCTACCTTCCTCGGTGCCCATGCCGTAGGCAGGCAATATACCCAGCCGCAGTATGTAGACCTGATTGTCAACGAGATGATTCCTGAAGTGGGCAAAGAGCGGTTGGCCGATTACATTGACGTATTCTGCGACAAAGGATTCTTCACCACCGACGAGACCTCACGCATCCTGGAAGCCGGTGCCCGCTGGGGTATGCGTCCCAAGATACATGCCGACGAGCTGGCCTCATCGGGCGGAGTGGAAGTAGGTGTAGCCCACCATGCCCTCTCTGTAGACCATCTGGAGAGCATGGCCGACGAGCAGATAGAAACCTTACGGGGCAGCGATACCATGCCTACCGCCCTACCCGGTACCTCCTTCTTCCTGAACATGCCTTTTGCACCGGGCCGGAAGATGATTGATGCCGGACTGGGTCTTGCCGTAGCCAGCGACTACAACCCCGGCTCTACCCCATCGGGTGACATGAAGTTTGTCGTCTCACTGGCCTGCATCAAGATGCGTCTGTTGCCGGAGGAGGCCATCAATGCCGCTACCCTCAATGCGGCCTATGCCATGGGGCTGAGTAAAGAGTATGGTTCCATTACCGTGGGCAAGGTAGCCAATTTCTTCATCACCACCCCTATTCCATCGGTCAGCTTCATCCCTTACGCTTACACCTCACCCCTCATCAACCGTGTGTTCCTGCGGGGAAAAGAGGTCTGAAACGCTCTTCCCTGCCGTTCATTCCGTGAAGGCTACAGAGGGAAGTAAGTCAGACTTCCACAGCAGCAGGAAACACAGAAAAATACGGACAAATTAATAGGGAAATTTATGCGGTTTAAAGGGTGCTACATTCAGTCGTATTCTGAAACTATTTCATGATACGACTGAATGTATACCTCTATAATACATTGTTTTTCAACGAATTATAAAACCACATTTTTAGGATTACGTCCAGCTTGGGAAATTTGAAAATGGTTCACAAAACACCTACAGACATTCGTCCAATCTACCCGGATAGATAGCGTTTACTTCCGCAAAAAGTCGCTCTTCTTCCGGAAGAGGCAGTAGAGCTTCCAGCGGAGAGACTGACAAGGTTGCAGCAGGTCGAACAGCGGCAGGGAGAGATAATAGCGACGCTTCTCCTCAAGAGCGGCAGCAGTGTGATTGATGACATACAGCTGCAGTACCCATCGCAGCAGGAAGAGCAGCAACGCCAATCCGGCACCCAACCAATGGGCCTCCAGAAGGGAGAGCAGCAGCAGCCACACCCACGAAACATAGAAGGCAAGACGAGTCAACGTCTCTGCACCCAACAGCCAGCGCTGCACTCCCCGGTATAGACGGGCTGTGGAGGCATAACCGATTTTCTCCTCACGCCAGTCCTTGGCACGTGAGACGGGCGGAATACGCATCACGGCAGCCGCATCGGTCTCGACCCGCGTATTCTCTCCACGAGCCACCTGATTGACAAACAGATCGTCATCGCCACGCTGCAGCGTGAGATGGGCCGTGAAGCCTTTGGCTGAATAGAACAGCGACTTGCGATAGGCCAGGTTGCGGCCGATGGCCATATAGGGATGACCTGCCAACGCAAAGCCCAGATAGCGCATACCGGTAAAGAGGTTGTCAAACGAAACACGCTTGTGCAACCAGCCATGCCCCCGCTCGTAGCCGCTATAGCCCAGCACGATGGAGGTATGAGAGGTGAAGTTACGGGCCAGCAGACGCAGCCACTGGTTGGAGGCAGGAGCGGCTTTGGCCTCGGTCAGCACCAGCCAGTCGTACTTGCTGGCCTTGATGCCCAGCGTAAGTGCCAGCTTCTTGCGACTGATGTATCGCGACGAATCGGGCACAAAGCTATGATAAAGATGCGGATACCGCTCTTCAAGCAGCGTGAGATAGTCCTCGCTTTCGTCAGCATGTCCGTCATTGATGACAATGACTTCGAAGCAGGGATAATCCTGCTCCAAGATGGAAGTCAGGTTACGACGCAGATTCTCGCACTCCTCGCGGGCACAGATGATGACGGAGATAGGCGGAAAATCCTGGGTAAAATGGTGTTCATTGCCGTCAACAGCACGTTGGCGACGGTATATGCGGCCATAAAGGGTGACATAATAGATGAGTTGGACGACGAACAAAGCTGCTGCAACCATCAGCAACATCTCTTCCGTAGGGTTGAATTGTAATGCTTCCATGTGGCGTATGTCGTAAATTTGACTGCAAACTTACGGAATTTTCATCGATTATCAATGATGAAGCAGCAAGATTTAGTTATACTGGATCAGGACTGCCTGAATTTCTTTCAATGGGCTTGTAATGATTATTTGCGTCAAAGCATGTAGCACAAGTGCCGGGAAAATCCGAAATTAATCGTGCTCTAACTGAATCTATTCCTTTAAATACTCCTTAATTCCGCAGCACTATAATTTAACTTTATTTATAAGTTCCTGAGCAACAA
>CALZEQ010000048.1 GCA_945641355.1 uncultured Mediterranea sp.
TCAAGCTGGACGGCAGCGCTGAGCAGGCCCTGCAGCAGATAGAGGAGAAGGGATACGCCCGGCCTTTCGACACGGACAGGCGGAAGGTGGTCAGGGTAGGCGTGGAGTTCAGTGCCGAGATGAGAAACGTGAAGCGGTGGAGGGTGTCCGGCCTTTCAGACGATTCTTTGGAATGAAAAGAAAAGCGGATGCACCTGAATGGCCACATCCGCCTTTGATCATATCATAACGTTCTAACAATTTCCGGTTTTACTTCCGGACGCAACGGATAGAGAGCCCCTTGTAATAGTCCTGCCCGGTTATCTTGGTGCCGTTCCATATGACAGCGTTCTCCTGGCCGGTGAAGAATACGGTCTTGTCAGGTATGGTGCCGTCCCCTTCCAGACTCCAGAACGCAGACATCCTGCCTTCCGCATAGTGCTCGCCGTTGAACCACATACCCGAGGGGAGGAGGTGCATCATGCTGCTGTTCAGCACCGGAGCCACCTGCGTATCGCCGTTCGTGCTGTTCCCCAGATAGCCCCAGGTGCCATCCTTCAGCAACGAGGCGTCCCCGCCTACATATCCCTCCAGCTTCTCCCAGTCGCTCTTAGATGGTATCTTCCACCCTGAGGGGCTCAATTCCCCCTGCAGCAACGCCTCACCGTTATAGAAATAGAAATCGGAGCCGTCGGCATGCAGGTAGCCGGGGGCGCTGCCCAAACTGACTATCTGCTGAAGCGCACGCCTGTCCCTGTAGAGTGTGGCCTGCAGGTTGGAACGCATCCAGTACTGAGTACCTATCTTGACGACTGGATACTCCACGACGCTGCCGTCCCGCGTGTCGCGTATGGTGTATCGGACTACGCTGACATCCGCCATCTGACCCTCCGGACTCAGATGGCACCCTCCGTCAGTGTCAAAATAGACGACACCGGCACCCGGCGATGTCCCCGCAGTATAGCTGAACGTGTTGTCCGCCTCGTTCCATCGGACTGTCCCTCCGCAGACGGCTTCGTCACTGTCCAAAAGGCGAAGGAGTGTCCCCTGTCCCATCTCGGACTTCCCTTCCGCATCGAGCGGATAGGTGACGATGGCCCGTGAGGTCAGGTCGTTGGATTTCAGGTATTCCAAACATATCTCGGCAACGGGCTTGTTTGAGGCATGTACCCGGTAGACATTGGAGGTCGAGAACGAGAGGATATCCAGATGGAGACCCTTGTAGTCACTGCCGCCGGTCGATTCGGTACGGATGGCCTCGGTAGGCCAGTCCTTGATGCTGGCGATGACACCGGCAAGCATGCCGGCCTCTTTCTGCACAAGGTTGACGTCGATGACAAACTGCTTGCCCTTCACATCCTGGCTCCCTTCGGCCGTGACCATACAGCTGTATACACGGCCGTTCCACTCCAGTTGGAGCATCTGACGGCTGCTGACCGACTGGGGGAAGACTATGAACTCCTTGCCCACTAGCTTGCCCTCCTCAATCTTCCACGTGCCGGACGGATAAATGTCCGCCTTGCTCTCCTCATCCACCCGGATCTCGCCGGTTATCAGATTGTAGCTGCCTCGTGTGTAGAAGTCGGTCGCTATCAGGCGGGGGTTGGCTTTCAGCATTTCAGGTGCACTTTCGCCCACGCCCGGAGTCAGTACCACACATACCTTCGTCAGCTTGTGTTCATATTCCAGTTCCACGGTATTGCTGTCCGCCGCCTTGTTGTCCTTCTTTGCAAGCAGGAAATCGCTTTGTGAATAGTTGGCAGCCAAGGTCTGGTCGGACTGAAGCGAAACGGCGACCGTGGCCTCTCCTGCCGCAGCCCCTTCCGGACGGTAGGGGAAATAGCTGATAAAGTCAAGCGCATTGTCGCTACCTTCCGGATAGAACAGGTCTGAGGTCGGCACCAGCACATTGTTTGCACCGGCCAGCAGTTCGGCGTTGTCAATGTAACGTTCTCCGCTGACGGCTGTTCCTGTCAGCATGGCATAGAGCCCTATCTGGGTCCCTTCACTGAAGTAGTTGTTGTCTGCACGGGTGGAAGCCGCACCACTCTTTACCTTGAACGTGATTGGCACACGCTCGGCCGGTGCATCGGGACGGTCGGGCACGTCTTCCTCACTGATGTTGTTTACACACGATGTACATACGGCTGCAAGGCCGATGAGAAGTCCAAATCCGAACAAATTTAATAAACGATGTCTTTTCATAATATCATAATTGTTTTTGTCTCTTCTTTCGGTTGGCTATACGGCTGGCGAAGGAAAGAGGTGTTTGTTTTGCTGTTGATGAGACAAATATACGACAGTTTGGCCGATTTACAAAATAGGATGTTGTAGAACATAGACAATCTCTCCTTTTTTGTCAAAATCCTTCTAAAGCAATGCCCTTCGACAAACATATCCCCACCCAAGATTCGGGAAATTAGTACTTTACTTTGCAGGATGAAATGTGGGGTGTCGTGTGGTGTGACGGGCCTTCCGACGCGGTTTTCGGGCACTGACGGAAGATAGCTGGAAGAACACTTCGATACATATACATATATATAATACGTATATAGAAACTCCGTCGGAGTGAAATTCGGGAGGCACCCCGCAAACTATAGGAATAAAAACAATTTTTATATTATTAACAACTAATTTACTTAAAGATTATGAAAATGGAAAAGGAAATGAAGTATGTGGCTCCGGAAGTGGAAATTCTGGAAGTAGCCATTGAAAGAGGGTTCGAGGCTTCTACCGGCGGAACTCCGGATACGGGATTCGGAGGAGGTATGGAACCGTAAAAAGATAATTGTATAATCATTTATTAATTAATAAATTCTATGAATAAGAAAGTATTATTAACAGCTTTTGCCCTGCCTCTCTTGGTAGCGGCATGCTCCTCTGAGGAAGATGTCCTTGAGGGGAACAAGGCAAACGACCAGTTTGCCGGCATTGAGAAGGTGGACGCGACCTTCACTACTGGTGCAGATACAAGATTGGCCACCCAATGGGGGCTGGAAGAAGGAGACAAGGTGGGCTTTGCCTGGCTGACTAATGACATTAATGACCCGTCTGCGCCAGTCGCACTTAATGGTAAAGCATGGCAGAATCACCCGCTGTATGCCGAAGGTGGTAGTGCATTGAAGCCCAAGACTTCTATCTACGTGGGTGAGTACTATTCCTATCTGCCCTACGATGAGAGTGTGGTAAATGTTGCACCCATCAATTTCAGCGTAGCTGAGCAGCCCATGGTTGATGCTTTGGCTACAACAGGCGCATGGGACAAGATCGCAGCCAAGTCTATTTGGATTTCTCCGAAGTGGACATCAGTGTCTTCTTCCGAAGCCGGTGTGGACAAAGTATTCCAGATTTATCCCCGCAAGTTCAGCAACGGTGTTGCTTTGGAACTGGCATACGAGAACAATGCCTTGGCAGATGTTGACGCTTCTGAAATTTATGATATCGCTGTTTCTTACCAGCAGAGTAGTGCTGACGTATCTGTTGCCAGCTTTAAGTATGCTCCGACAGCTGCTCCTTATACGGGTAGCGACTGGGAAACTGATGGCGTTGAAGAATGGTGGGCTGACAAGAACTTGACATCAAGTGGTGTGGATGACGTAACATCAACTGCGGGTGCCATCACACTGACATCGGACGCTCACGTGGCTACAACTGCCAACAAGGGTAAGTTCTTCTTCAATGCACTGCCCGCCAATGTAGCGTTGACCGCAACTGACGAATTGAAACTGGTCATCACTACGACTTATGGTGTGATTACTTACAATAAAGCACTGAATACGGTAGCCAAGACTCTTACCGAAGATGGTTACATGGAAGACTTCGATAACACAGCAGTAGCTCCGGGAACTGACACTTGGGTGGATATTGACGAGTCTTTCGTTAACATCCTCTTCAAGAACGGTAAGTTTGAGGTAGCAGTCGACTTCTTGGATGCCAAGATGGACGGTATGCATGTAGAGAACGACGCGCATCTGCAGAAGCTGTTGACTTACTACAAACTTTACAAGACCACTCTTGAGCCGAACGTAACTCTGTTACTGGATGCTGACAGTGACGGCGAATTCAAGCTGTCCACTGCTTCTATCGACCTCTTGAATACGATTAACGCTACTACTCAAAAGGTAAAACTGAAAAAATGCGGTACTCATGGGTCTAACGCCACTAAGATTGTAATCAAATCTGACGAGAACAACGAAGTACGTCCTTTGAGATGGGTATTCGCTGGTGGATACGATGTTACGTTGGCCGATCAGGATTGGACGTGGAGCGAAGAATCGAAGGCATTCGGTAACGTGAAGTCCATCACCAATCTGGGTAGCATCAATGTGACTTCTCCCGTCGTAGCTAAGGGTGCAGGTACAGGTGCTGCTGACATCATCAATGCAGAAGGTGCAGACATCACCATCAACAATGTGACGAAGTGGAAGATTAAGCTGACCAACTATGGTAAGATTACCGTAAATGCCGGCAAGGAGTTGCGTGCTTACAATGCTGAGATTACCAACGATGCTACTGCACTCGATAAATTCGGCGAGATTGACAACAACGGTGTGATTGGTGTAGTTGCCGGTACAACTGGTAAGGTATATAACTATGGCTATATCAAGAACAACGCAGGTGCCAAGACGTATGTAACTACCAACGAATTGGGTGGTGACTTCACTGCTGCATTTGCTGCAGCCACCAATAAGATTGGTGTCATCGAGCTGACTACGGCTACAGACAACATCTCTGTAAGCAACGCTACAGCACAGGGCTTCATCAAGTACACTTGGGATCCGACAGAAGACGGTGTCTATGTAACTCCGAGCGATGACGTGAAGTACAACTACCTGATTGTGAAGAACAGCATCGCATTCACCACTCATCCGGCAGAAATCAAGTATCTGGAAGTAGCCGGTACGGAAGAGGTTGTAATCACTACCAAGGTAGCCAATGCTGCTGGCGGATTCAACGAAACTACTATTGCCAACCGAATCGGATTCATTCTGAATGAAGGTGCCAAGGCTAACGTGAAGGAGGGCAACATTTTGTTTGCCAAGGCTGCTTACCTGAAGGGTACCATCTATGTAGGCGGTAACTTTGCTTACAACTCTACATTGGTAACCTATCTGGGCGGTGCCACTACCGACACTGACAACATTATCAAATATTGATAATTGGCTGAGGATAGCTGCTTGATATCCTGACATTGCTCCCCAATCTACCGACCTAAACGGAAGATTGGGAAGCTTATGTTATTTATTTGAAATGTCCGCCGGACCGGAGTAGGGGGTGAATAGGGATGGGAAAGAAACGAGTTGGAAGAAAACGAAGCAGCTTCGGACTTTGCCGTGATTGATGACAATAAACCTATGTAGAACGTAAAATCACAATGAATGATGATACTGAAACTAAGAAGGATAGCAGACCTGATGAACAGGGTGTGTGGTACGAATCTGGATGTAAATGAGCTCCCTGAAGAATATAACCTGACCGAGGAGGAGCAAAAGCAATGTCTTCTTGACGAAGAGCGCAGCGAGGAGATTTGACATTGTAAATGAATGAAAAGAAGTAGGAGGTAAATGCCCGTTTTCGGTTTTGGCATTTACCTCCTACTTTTTTGGTATGGGGCGCAAGATGTTGCGCCCCATACAGCTATCAGAAGAGGAATCGGATGATGTCGTTCAGATTGGCCCAGAACAGCAGGATGAAGAGCAGTGCCATGCCTACCATCTGGGCACGTTCCATGAACTTGTCACTGGGCTTGCGACGCGCCACAATCTCGTAAATAAGGAACAGCACATGGCCACCGTCGAGTGCCGGTATGGGCAGGATATTCATGAAAGCCAGTATGATGCTGAGGAAGGCCGTCATGTACCAGAACTGATGCCAGTCCCATGTAGCGGGGAAGATGCTTCCGATGGCTCCAAAGCCGCCCAACTGCTTTGCTCCCTCCTTCGAGAAGAGGTACTTCATCTGGCTGACATATCCTTTCAGTGTATTCACTCCCAACGAGATGCCTGCCGGTATGCAGGTGAAGAGGTTGTACTGACGATGAACGACCGGCATCAGACGGTCGGTCTTCATGCAAGCAGTCACACCAATCTGATAGAGTGAATCGGTAGCGAAAGTCAGTGTGTCGGTCACTCCGTTGCGCACATACGTCAGTGTGACGAGGTGTGAAGCCTCCTCACCGTTGGCGGCGTTGCGGCGGCGTTGCATCTCTTCTACAAAGTCCAGGAAGGCGATGTTGCGTCCGTCCAGTTGCGTGATGCTGTCGCCCGGCTGCAGGCCGGCTACATCGGCCGGATGGCCCGGCATGATGCTGTCAATCACATAGGGATAACGGAATGAAGCAAAGCGCACGCTATCGGCCAGCAACCGGTCCATCATATCCTCAGGGATATAGACCGATGCCTCCACTCCGTCGCGCAGCACCGTCACCTGACGGGCTTCGACGACGCTGGTCAGCAGATCACCGTCGTAACGCTCAAAGGGCACACCGTCGGCAGAGAGCAGTACATCGCCGTCGCGGAATCCGATAACTTTGGCCGTCTCGTTGAAATCCATACCCAAGGGAGCTTTCTGTACTAGGATGTATTCGTCACCCCAGGCAAAGAGTATCATGGAGTAGATAAAGAGTGCCAGCAGGAAGTTGAACAACACACCGCCAATCATGATGAAAAGACGTTGCCAGGCGGGCTTGGCACGAAACTCCCAAGGCTGAACCGGTTGTTTCATCTGCTCGGTATCCATGGACTCGTCTATCATGCCCGCTATCTTGACGTAGCCACCCAAGGGAAGCCAGCCTATGCCGTACTCCGTTTCGCTGCGTTTGGGCTTGAACTTAAAGAGCGTGAACCAAGGGTCGAAGAAGAGGCAGAACTTCTCCACGCGGGTTTTGAACAGACGGGCGAAGAGGAAGTGGCCTCCCTCGTGAATGATGACGAGCAACGAAAGGCTCATAATTAGTTGTAATGCACGAATCAGAAATGTATCCATTTATTGTAAGTTTGTAAGTTTATAAGTTTGTAAGTTTATCAGTTTATCAGCTCCTGCGCGATGCGTCTGGTCTCGGCATCGGTTGCCACATAGTCTTCGTAGGTAGGCTTCTGCAGATAAGCGACACGGCTCATGGTCTTTTCTATCACGTCGCTCATGCCGAAGAAGGAAATCTGGTCGCGCAAGAAGGCAGCAACCACCACTTCGTTGGCCGCATTGACGATGCAAGGCATGTTGCCGGCCTGGTGAAGGGCTTCGTAAGCCAATGCCAGGTTACGGAAACGGGAGGTGTCGGGCTGCTCGAAGGTGAGCTGTGTACACGTGGCAAAGTCCAGACGGGGGAACGAGGCGTGCAGACGGTCGGGATAGGAGAAGGCATACTGAATGGGCAGACGCATGTCGGGCATACCCAGTTGTGCCTTGACGGCACCATCCTCAAACTGCACCATGGAGTGAATGACCGATTGCGGATGAACCACAACCTCTATCTGGTCGGGGCGGACACCGAAAAGCCACTTGGCCTCAATCACCTCGAATCCCTTGTTCATCATGGAGGCCGAGTCAATCGTGATTTTGGCACCCATCACCCAATTGGGGTGTTTCAAAGCCTGTGTCTTGGTGACGTTTGCCAACTGTTCGCGTGTAAAGGTGCGGAACGGTCCTCCCGATGCTGTCAGAATCACCTTCTCTATCGGGTTTCCTATCTCTCCGGCCAGGCATTGGAATACAGCAGAATGCTCGGAATCGACCGGCAAGATGGGCGTGCCGCTCAGCCGGGCCAGTTCGTTAATCAGTTCGCCGGCCACCACCAGCGTCTCTTTGTTGGCCAGCGCAATGGCCTTGCGGGCGCGGATGGCATTCATGGTAGGCTTTAGTCCGGCATATCCTACCATTGCCGTCAGCACCATATCTATCGGGTTCTCCTGCACAATCTGGCAGAGTGCCTCTTCGCCTGCATACACCTTGATGGGCAGGTCTGCCAATGCCTCTTTCAGTTGCCCGTATTTCTGTTCGTTGGCTATCACCACAGCTTCGGGCTTAAACTTGCGGGCCTGTGCGATGAGTTCTTCCACCCGATTGTTGGCTGTCAGCACATACGCTTCATAGCGGTCGGGATGCTCCTCGATGACCTGTAGTGCCTGTGTGCCGATGGAGCCTGTAGAACCAAGTATGGCAATTTGTTTTTTCATATCTCTGTTTTTCGTTCGTTGTTCTATTGATGATGTTGTCAGAAGACGATGTACACTTCCGGATTGACCGCCCTCCCTTTGTGCCACAACTCGAAGTGCAGATGCGGTCCCGTCGTGAGTTGCCCCGTATTGCCCACCAGTGCAATGGCTTCGCCTCCCTTTACACTTTCGCCCTCGTGCTTCAGCAACGAGCCGCAGTGCTTATAGATGGAGATGAATTCCTGGTTGTGTTGCAATTCGATGACATACCCCGTCTCGGCAGTATATGTACTCAAGATGACCGTTCCGTCCAGTGTGGCCAGGATGCTTTCGCCCGGATTGGCAGCGATGTCGGTGCCATAGTGCCGTTTGTCGGCATCGAAGGAGGAGGAAATCATGCCGCGTGTGGGGCGGTAGAATATCAGTCCTTCCACCTCCGGTCGCGCCGTGATGCTGGTCAGGTTGTACTTCTCCGTCTCTTCATACTGTTTGCGGAAGTCCGATTCCCGCTGCGTACGCTCCATGAGCGAATCCTTGCGCAACTGGGTCAGCGAATCCATGGAGTAGACCGTATCCGTCTTGACAGTGCCCCTGAAGATGTCCTGTATGTTCATGATGTAGAGGTTTTGCCTCTCCACCAGCTGTTGCAGCGAGTCGGCCTTCAGGGCGTTCTCCACCACCTGCTCGCGTACCTCGCTGTTCATGTAGCCGGGCAGGTAGTTCCGCAGGGGAGTGAAGGTGATGATAAGGGCGGATATCAGAAAGAGTACTGCCAGCACCGACAGCAGCACCGACAGACCGTTCAGCTTGGATACGTGCAGCCCCACCACCTCTTCGAGTGTATTCTCGTTGATGATGGTCAGCTTGTACTTGAACTTGAAGTCTTTCCAGAAGGCCTTTCTGTTTCTTCTTTTCTTCATGTGGGTTGTCTCTACAAATTAACGGATTCTGTTGAATAGCTCACACCTCTTCGGCCTCATCCAGAGCCAGCATACCTTCCGGCAAGTCAACGGTAATGACCCGATGCTTGCGGTCGAGGTCTACAATCAGCTCCTCCTGGGCCGGAATGAGCAGTTCCTCTCCCTGACGGTCAACCACGAAAAGAGTATTGATGGTGGAGTTGTCTACCTCCGTCACCTCTCCCAAGTGGCCATGGTGTACCTCCTCGACACGGAAGCCGACGAAGTAATCCCACGTCAGTTCGTCCGTCCCGGCCTCTTCCGCATGGCGGATGGGGAAGTAGACCTCCACATTGGTGAACATGCGGGCCCGTTCGGCCGTATCGACCCCTTCCAGCTTCACCAACGCGGTGTTGTCGGAGCGGAAGCGATACTCCTCCAAGAAGAAGGGTACCAGTATGCCATCCATGGGGCAGATGAGATACTCAGCCTCCACCCGGTCGAAGATGTCGTCGGTAAAGGTGAACGAGAGCTCGCCGTGTATGCCGTGCGGCTTGTTGAATATACCTATTTTATATACCTCTTCTCGTCTGATCATATGCGTGTAATCCTTGCGCCGAGTGCGTTCAGGCGTCCTTCGATGTTCTGGTAGCCTCGGTCTATCTGTTCAATGTTATGGATGCGGCTGATGCCGTCGGCACTCATGGCCGCTATCAGCAGGGCGATGCCGGCACGTATGTCGGGCGACGTCATGTTGCCGCCACGCAGTTGCAGTGCGCGGTTGTGCCCGATGACTACTGCCCGATGCGGGTCGCACAAGATAATCTGTGCCCCCATGTCAATCAGCTTGTCGACAAAGAAAAGGCGGCTCTCGAACATCTTCTGATGAATGAGCACGCTGCCTTTGGCCTGTGTGGCCACTACCAGCAATACGCTCAGCAGGTCGGGGGTCAGTCCCGGCCAGGGCGCATCGGCCAATGTCATGATGGAACCGTCGATGAATGACTCTATCTGATACTCCTCTTGGGCAGGGATGAAGATATCATCTCCCCGTTGCTCCAAGCGGATGCCTAAACGACGGAAGCTTTCTGGGATGATGCCCAGGTTCTGGTAAGAGACATTCTTGATGGTCAGTTCACTTTGGGTCATGGCCGCCATACCGATGAAGCTGCCCACCTCAATCATATCGGGCAGCACGGTGTGGTCGGTACCGTGCAGGCGGTCGATACCCTCAATCACCAGCAGATTGGAGGCTATGCCTGATATTTTGGCACCCATACGGTTCAGCATTTTGCACAGCTGCTGTATGTAAGGTTCGCATGCCGCATTGTAGATGGTAGTGGTACCTTGTGCCAATACGGCAGCCATCACAATGTTGGCCGTACCTGTCACCGAAGCCTCATCCAGTAGCATATACGTACCTGTCAGGCGGTCGGCGCATATCTCGTAGGCACCCTGCTCTTCTTTGTATCGGAAGGAAGCACCCAACTTCTGGATGCCGATAAAGTGTGTATCCAACCGGCGCCGGCCTATCTTGTCACCTCCCGGCTTGGAGATGAGTGCCCGTCCGAAGCGTGCCACCATAGGACCTACCAGCATGACCGAACCTCGCAGGCTGGAACATTTCTTCAGGAACGCATCGCTCTCCAGGTACGAGAGGTCTACCTTGTCGGCCTGGAAGCTATACGTGTCAATGCCTTTCTTGGCAACCTTGACACCCATGTCGCGCATCAGCTGAATCAGATTGTTGACGTCCAGTATGTCCGGTATGTTGTGTACCGTCACCTCCTCGTCGGTCAGCAGTGTGGCGCAGACTATCTGCAGCACTTCGTTTTTCGCTCCCTGCGGATAGATGTCACCTGTCAGGCGATGTCCGCCTTCGATAATGAATGATGCCATGGTTCGGTAATGGATTTTAAGTTAGTATTTCCGCTTGTTGTTTCGGCTGTTCGGATTTCTGTTGGCCTGGTTCTTGTTATTCTGGTTCTGCGCCTTCGGACGATAGTTCTGCTCAATCCGTTCGTCCATGAGGCGCAACAAGTCATCGGTCAGTTGCAGTTTGCCATCCGACAGTTCCGACAGGTCGTCGGCAATCTTCTGGTCGTCTACCGTATCTTTGTTCCAAGTCATGTAGTCCTTTTTCATGTGGTTGCAAATGAGGGCAATCAGATTCTGTTTCTCATCTCCTTCGGGGAACTCGATGGCTTTCTTGATGAGTACTTCCAGCGTACGTCCATAGTGGCGGTAACGTATCTTGGTGACGGGATAAGGGATGTATTCGGGCTTGCTTTCCAGATTGTCCTTGCGTACAATCTCGTAGGGATAGTCAATGTCCAGCTTGAAGTCGGACATAATGGCCAGATGGTCCCACAGTTTGTGTTTGAAGTCGGGCACATCACGCAGGTGCGGGAACATATTGCCCATGATGTTGATGATGGTGTTGGCGCAACGTTGGCGTTCGGCACGGTCTTCAATGGTCAGTGCGTGGTCTACCATATTCTGGATGCTACGTCCGTATTCCGGCAACGGCATCCGCTTCTGTTGAGTGTTATATTGCATCAATTAATGAATTATGGATTATACATTATGGATTTCAAATCAGTTTCTTGGGCGTTCCGGCCACAAACTCCTTCAGATAGAACGGTTCGAAGTAGGCTACGTCCTCAAACCTTCCTTCGGCAATGGCCTTTTCTGCCAGTGGGAACATCATACTGGCCAACGGCTGGATGTCGTCGATAAAGCGGGCATTGGGATGCGTCAGCTTCTCTTTACACTTGGCCGCTCCGTTTCCGAAGAAGTAGACAGGATGCTCCTGCAGATAGTCGGCATACGAGTGCTCGTCCACAATATCCGCTGCAATATCGCGGACAGGACGCAAGGCACGGTCGTAGACGGCTGCATACACCTCCATGCGGCGTGCATCAATCATAGGACAGAGCAGGGCATCGTCGGGCAGTTCGTCGTGATAGAGCAGCACAGGTACGCATAGTACCTTCAGCGTGGGGATGCCTATCAGTTTCAGGTTTCGCCCATAGCACACGCCTTTGGCCATGGATACGCCGATACGCAGCCCCGTATAGGAACCAGGACCGCAACTGACGGCTACCGCATCGAGCGGCAGAGCGTGGCTGTCGGCAAACGAGAGGGCTTCGTCAACGAATACTCCCAGCGATACTGCGTGTGAGGGGCCTTTCAAATCCTCCTTTCTGAATATATTCTGACCATCTTCGCTCACGGCCACCGAGCAGGCCGAAGTAGATGTTTCAATGTGCAAAATGGATGACATACGTTTGATTCTTTATTTTATTGTGGCAAATTTACGGGATTATTTTCAGTAATTAAAATAATCGTGTAATTTTGCGCAAAACTATAACATTATGATACAATCTATGACGGGCTACGGCAAGGCAACAGTCGAGATGCCCGATAAAAAAATCAATGTAGAGATAAAGTCGCTCAACAGCAAGGCGATGGATTTGTCTACACGCATCGCTCCCATCTATCGGGAGAAGGAAATGGAAATACGGAACGAGATAGCGCGGGTGCTGGAGCGTGGTAAGGTGGACTTCTCCCTTTGGGTGGAGAAGAAGGATGCCGACCAGCTGGCCACTCCCATCAACCAGGAACTGGTACTTGCCTACTATCATCGCATCAAGGAGATATCCCAGGCAACGGGCATACCCGAACCGGCAGATTGGTTCTATAACCTGCTCCGGCTGCCTGATGTGATGGCCAAGAGCGAGACGCAGGAGCTGGACGAGGCTGAATGGCAGGCGGCACATGCGGCTATCGAAGAGGCCATTGCCCAACTGGTGGACTTCCGCAAGCAGGAGGGAGCCGCACTGGAACGTAAGTTCCGCGAAAAAATCGCCAACATCACCCGCCTGCTGCAAGAGGTGGAACCGTACGAGAAGGAACGGGTGGGACGCATCAAAGAGCGCATCACAGACGCGCTGGAGAAGACGCTCAGCATCGATTATGACAAGAACCGCCTGGAGCAGGAACTCATCTTCTACATCGAGAAACTGGACGTCAACGAAGAGAAGCAGCGGCTGGCCAATCATCTGAACTACTTCATACACACGCTGGAGAACGGCAGCGGACAGGGAAAGAAACTGGGATTCATCGCACAGGAGATGGGACGCGAAATCAATACCTTAGGCAGCAAATCCAATCATGCCGAGATGCAGAAAATCGTGGTGCAGATGAAGGACGAACTGGAACAGATTAAGGAACAGGTACTCAACGTGAACTGATGACCACCAACAACCGTATCGAAACTTGTAACCAAAGAATACAATGGCAGGAAAACTGATTATCTTTTCAGCCCCTTCGGGCTCAGGCAAATCTACAATCATCAACTACTTGCTGACGCAGCAGCTGAATCTGGCCTTCTCCATCTCTGCTACCAGCAGGGCACCGCGAGGCACGGAGCAGAATGGGGTGGAGTATTTCTTCCTCACGCCCGATGAGTTCCGTCGCCGCATTGCAGCCGGCGACTTTCTGGAGTACGAGGAAGTGTATAAGGACCGCTTTTACGGAACCTTGAAGGAGCAGGTGGAACGCCAGCTGGAAGCCGGACAGAATGTGGTGTTCGATGTCGATGTTGTAGGCGGATGCAACATCAAGCGCTTCTATGGCGAACGTGCCCTGTCGCTGTTCATCCAGCCTCCCTCCATCGAGGAACTGCGCCGACGGTTGGAAGGACGTGGTACCGATGCTCCCGAGGTGATTGCCGACCGTGTAGCCAAGGCGGCATACGAGCTGACCTTTGCCCCGAAGTTCGACCGCGTGATTGTCAACGATGATTTGGAACGGGCCAAAGCCGAGGCTTTGCAGGCTATCCGTCAGTTTCTGGAGTTATAAGGAGATCACTCTATGGAAATCGGCATATTCAGCGGTTCGTTCAATCCGATACATATCGGCCATCTGGCACTGGCCAACTACCTGTGCGAATACGAAGGAGTGGACGAGGTGTGGTTTCTCGTCACTCCTCACAATCCGTTGAAGGAGGAGGCCGGGCTGATGGACGATGGGGTGCGCTTGAAACTGGTACAGCGTGCCATTGAGGGGTATCCCCGCTTCCGTGCCTCCGATTTCGAGTTCTCGATGCCCCGCCCATCCTATACCATACACACGCTGGATGCTTTGAGGGAACGCTATCCCGACCATCGCTTCCACTTGATTATCGGGTCGGACAACTGGCAGCTCTTCCCCCGTTGGTATCAGCACGAACGCATCTTGAGGGAGCATCGACTGCTGGTATATCCCCGTCCGGGCTATCCTGTAGAGCCTGCATCCTTGCCATCCTCTGTCCGACTGGTGCAAGCTCCCCTCTTCGATATCAGTTCTACCTTTATCCGTCAGGCTCTGGCCGAAGGGCGTGACATCCGCTTTTTCCTCCATCCGGCCGTATACGAAGAGCTGCTTCAGTCGGGCAGCTTCCTCCCCCGGTAAAAGGTGTTGAAGGCATCGTGGCCGTATCCTTTCCCATCGTATGCAAACGACACGGCAGAGGCACCCGCAACCTCCTCACCGGCATAGTATACACGGAAAGAATCTTTGGCATATCCGCCTCCAAGTACCTGAAATGAGTTCGATGAGGCATTTTGTACCTTCCTGCCCTGATAATAGACCGTAAAGGTGGATACGTGATACGCTGATTCCCGCTCATCCCATTCCTCCTCATCCGCATGTGAGTGTGTATGCTTCAGACGAAACGAAGCCGGATCTACATACGGCAGGATGCGCCCGTGCAGATAGACATGGTGACAATCCTTGGCATATCCGTGTCCCAATATCTGGAACGTACACGCATCGGCTGCGTGCAGACAATCGTTCTGATAGTAGACATCACTTCCCTTCATCGAATAAGGATTTTTGTCCGATTGGGCATAGGCTGTAGAGAAGAAAAGGCAGAGCATCAGCAGGATGAGTGCCTTTGCATAGTAAGTTGTTGGTTTCATAAGACGTATCTGTTTAGTTCTGTTCTCAATTCTTGATGCGTGCCCGCACGTACATGCCCGGTCGGAAGTCGGGGCAGTTGCTCAGTACACGGGCATAGACCTTGATGGAATAGTCGGTCGCGTCCACCGACTGGTCGATAGCGACAACGGTTGCCTTGAAGGTCTCCTTCCCCATGCCATTGACGCGGAACTCTACCTCGCCGCCTACCTGCATCAGTGAGAGTTCTTTCTCGTACACCGTCAGTTGCAGCAGCAGTTGCGACTTGTTGATGAGGTCGCATATCGGTTCGCCGGCATCGAGGTAAGTACCCAGATTCACCCGCAGGTTGGTGACGTATCCGCTCAGCGGAGCCTTCACCTCTAAGTAGGATTTGATTCCCTGTGTGGCAAGGAGCTGCGTGTCTGCCCCCAGCGCCTTCAGACGCGAGCCGGCAGCCTCGAAGCGTGCTTTCATCGAAAGATACTCTGCTTTGCTCTGCTGCACCTTCTTCTGCGAAGCTGCATCCTGGTCGCCCAGCGTGCGTTGGCGGCTGTACTCCTTCTCCAGATATTCCAGCTGGGCAGCGGCATCCAGATAGTCCTGCTGCAGTTCGATGTATTCGGGATTGTCGATAGTGGCCACCACCTGTCCGTAGCCGATGGTCTGTCCGGGCATCACATGCAGACTGTTCACCTTGCCTCCCATAGTGAGCGAGAGGGTGGCTTGTTGCTGGGGCGACACCATCAGCAACCCGTTGAAGGTAGGCCGATTGGCCACATTGGTGGCAGCCGTTACACCGTCCACCTCCTCTGTAACCGCGGTAGAGGCACTATCTGCGGCGTTGTCTGCAACCGATTGGAGGGTCGTAGCGGCAGGTTCCTGGACAGCGTCACTCTTCTTTTCTCCCGTCGTACAGGCGGCCAGTAGGGCTACAGCCGCCATCATTGTGTATAGCTTCTTCATCATGTTTTTGTCAATTAAGGGTTTCTGTATAAAGTTCCAGTTCGATGGTCAGTATCAGGTAGTCGCGTAGCGACTCGATATAGTTCCGTCGGATGTCGCGTGCGCTGTTCAGACTCTGTATCAGTTCGGCAATGCCTGTTTCGCTCTCCTGATAGAGCGTCAGTGCATTGCGATGCAGCTCGTCTGCTTCACGCAATGCCGCTGAGGTGAAGTAGTCTATCGTTTCCCGCTGCTTCTTGAGCTGGGTACGCAACTCGTCCACCTTGTTGCTCAACTGCGTGCGGTTTTCTTCAGCTTCCCATCCTGCCATGAGGGCCTCTTGGCGGGCCTGTCTCACGCGACTTCGTTGCGGGAAGAAGATGACGGGGAAGGAGACCCCTACCGACCACGAGTCCAGCCCCTTCAGCGGAGCGATTTTCTGCAGTGCATAGCCCACGGACAGTTCGGGGAAGAAGCGGCTCTTCTCCACCTTCACCTGCGCGCGTTTCTCGCGCATCTGCGCCTCGAAGTAGCGGAGGTGCGCCTGCGACAAGGCCAACGGCAGTGTGGGCTCAGGCAGGCTCAGCACACTGTCTGCCGGCTGTAGGGGTGTCTGCTGATAGCAGCTCCACGCTAATCGGCGCTGGGTCAGCGACACATCTGAGGCAGCCTGCATGGCTTGTGTATGCAGGTCGGTGGCCAGCGTAGCCATCATGCGGTATTCCAGTTGGTTGATGTCTCCCTGACGGTATCGGAGCTCACCACTGGCCTTCAGCCGTTCGCCCAACGAGTCGTTCGACAGTGCCAGCCGATATATGTTCATGGCAGCCAGACACTCCACCCAGGCCCGTTTCACTTCAGCGGTAATCTCTTTGCGCACCATGTCGCGGTGACTCTGGCTGCCGGATATCCGTGTGCGTACCAGCGCATTCTGATAGAAAGGGGTCAGCAACGAGCCCAACGACTGCTCTACGGTCAGCTCATTGTCGTGCCGCATCTCGCCGTTCAGTTGCCCCCACGCATAGCCCACCTGCGTCATTCCACCGTCCCACACTTCTCCTCGGGCAGCCCGTTGCCGTGCTATCTCTCCTTCGGCCCTCTTCAGGCGCGGACTGTTCTGCAAGGCTGTTTCTATTGCCTTATCCAGCGAGATCCGTTGCACCGCTTCCTGTGCTTCCACTCCGCCAGCCAGCAGCATGGCACCTATGGCCAGCAGGAGCGTCCGAGGGGCGGATGCCCTCCGTCGGTTACGCAGGTTGCGCCAGATGACCGCCGTGGAGGCTACCAAGCGGTAGAAGGCAGGGATGATAATCAGTGTCAGGACGGTAGATACAATCAGGCCACCTATCACTACCGTAGCCAACGGGCGCTGCACTTCGGCTCCTGCCGACTGGGCCACAGCCATCGGGACGAAGCCTAACGAGGCCACCAAGCCCGTCAGGAAGACAGGTCGGAGCAGATGGCGGCATCCTTGATAGATGATTCTGTCTGTACACATAGCATATCGGGTTCTGTTACGTAAGTCGTTGAAGTGGTTTATCATCAGGATGCCGTTGAGCACCGCCACACCAAACAGGGCGATGAAGCCTACGCCGGCCGAGATGCTGAATGGCAACCCGCGCAGCCACAAGGCTACAATGCCGCCAATGAGCGACAGCGGCACGGTGGAGAATACCACCAGTGAGTAGGTGATGCTGTGGAAGGCAAAGAACAGCAGCAGCAGTATCAGCATCAGGGCGATGGGGATGACGACTAACAGCGTTCGAATGGCATTCTGAAGGTTTTCGAATTGTCCCCCGTACTCAAAGTAGTAGCCGGGTTTCAGCCGGATGTGGCGTTCCAGCGTTTCGCTGATTTGGGCTACCACCTGCTGGATATCGGCATCGCGCACGTTCACACCGATGACGATGCGTCGCTTGGTGGCATCGCGATTGATTTGCAGCGGACCGTTGACCAACCGGATGGTGGTGACCTCGCTCATCGGCAGCTGCTGTCCGTCGCAGGTGCGTACGTAGAGGCGGTTCAGGTCCAGATCGCTTACCTTCTCGTCGTCCAGCCGGACTACCAGGTCGAAACGCCGTTCGTTCTCGAATACCACGCCGGCTGTTTCGCCGGCGTATGCCGTACGGATGATGTCATTCAGTTCCTGTATGTCGATGCCGTAGCGTGCTATCTTGGTGCGGTCATACTCCACCACCAGCTGAGGCAATCCCATGGCCTGTTCCACAATGACGTCGGCTGCACCCGGCACCTGTGCCACATACTCAGCGGCCTCCTTGGCTCGGGCATACAGTTCTTCCATGTCCTCGCCATACAGTTTGATGGCAATGTCGGCCTTGGCACCCGTCATCAGTTCGTTGAAACGCAGCTGGATGGGCTGGCTGAAGTTGAACTCCGCCCCTTCCACCTCGTCGAGGGCACTCTTCATCTTCTCTACCATCTCGGCGCGGCTTGATGCCGAGGTCCACTCCTTGAAGGGTTTCATCACAATCATCACGTCGGCATCCTCTACCGACATCGGGTCCGTCGGCACCTCGGCAGTACCAATCTTGGCCACTACATGTTTTATTTCAGGGAACCGCTCTTTCAGCACTTTCTCCGCTTCCAGCGACAGCTCGATGCTTCGTGTCAGCGAGCTGCCGGCCGGCAACGTCATCTGCATGGCAAAGTCTCCTTCGTCCAGCGTGGGAATAAACTCGGCACCCAGTCGGGTGAAGAGCCACAGGGAGGCAGCCAGCAGGGCGAATGCTACGCCCAAGGTAGATGCCACACGGTTCATGCAGGTACGCAGCCCCTTCTCGTATAGGCGGGTCAGCCGCTCGAAGAAACGGTCGGCCAGCGAAGGACGGGTGGAGACCGTACGGCGCAGGAAGAGCGAGGTCATCATGGGTACGTAGGTAAGCGAGAGCAGCAGGGCACCGATGATGCAGAATACCAGTGTCTTGGCCATCGGGGTAAAGTATTTTCCTTCGATGCCCGTCAGGGTCAGGATGGGGAAGAAGACTATTAGAATGATGAGTACGGCAAAGGTGGCACTCTTCACCACGTGCGAAGCGCCTTCGGCCACTTCGTGATCCATCTCGTGGGCTGCCAGCTTACGCCCTGCCCACCGTTTGGAGTAGACGTGTGCCAGAATGCCTTCGACAATGACGATGGAGCCGTCCACCACGATGCCGAAGTCGATGGCTCCCAGGCTCATCAGGTTGGCCGATACGCCGAACAGCCGCATCAGGATGAAGCCAAAGAGCATGGCCAACGGGATGACCGATGCCACGATGAGGCCGGCCCTGACATCGCCCAAGAAGACAATCAGTACCAGGAAGACGATGATTGCTCCCTCAATCAGGTTGTAGATGACGGTGGATATGTTGCGGTTGACCAGTTCGGAGCGGTTCAGGTAGGGTTCGATGTGTACACCTTCGGGCAGCATCTTCTGTACCCGTTGCACCCGCTCCTCCAGCGTGCGGGTCACCACATTGGCATTGGCCCCTTTCAGCATCATGGCGATGCCGCCTACGCACTCTCCCTCGCCGTCCATCGTCATGGCACCGAACCGTTTGGGTGCACCGAAGCTGACGCGCCCGATGTCGCTGACGTGCACCGGCATGCCTCCGCGGTTGGCCACCACGATGCGTTCAATGTCTTTTACCTTGGTAATCATGCCTTCCGAGCGGATGTAGTAGGCACGTCCTTTCTTCTCGATGTAGCTGCCGCCCGTATTCTGGTTGTTGCGCGACAGGGCATCGAACACGTCACCGATGGTTATCTGCAGCGCGGCCAGCACATCGGGGTCTATGGCTATCTCGTACTGCTTCAGGTAGCCGCCGAAGCTGTTGATTTCCACAATGCCGGGGATGCCCGAGAGTTGCCGTTTCACAATCCAGTCCTGTATGGTGCGCAGCTCCATCGCGTCGTACGTCTCCTTGTACTCGTCGTCGACACGGAGTACGTATTGGTATATTTCGCCCAGACCGGTGGTGATAGGCATCAGTTCGGGTACGCCCAGCTCCGAGGGGATCTCTCCCGCTACGCTCTGTATCTGCTCGTTTATCAGCTGGCGTGCCTGCAGGGTAGGCACATTCTCCTTGAAGACCACCGTCACCAATGACAAGCCGAAGCGCGACACCGAGCGTATCTCCTCTACGTTCATGATGTTGCTCATGGCTATCTCCACGGGCATGGTAATCAGCTGCTCCACCTCCTGTGGAGCCAGCGTGGGCGATACGGTGACAATCTGTACCTGGTTGTTGGTGATGTCGGGCACGGCATCAATGGGGAGCGTCAGCATGGCGTAGATACCACCAATCAATAGAAATAGCGTGGTCAGCGCGACGAACAGGCGCCGTCGGATGGAAAATTCAACAATCTTCTGAAACATATCTTTGTCTGCTTTAGTGTGACGGTCAACACCTCTTGCTTTTTGCAAGCGTCAACACAGGCGCAAAGATATGACTAATTCCGATTCAATGTTATTTTTAGGTACAATATTGTGCAATTTGTCATCTTTCTCTTACATCTATACCCGCTGCTCGGTATTGTTCAGTTTCAGCATCCGCGCAGGTACGCTGTTCATGATGGACATTACCAGCAGGTCGTGCAGCGAACGGCGTACAAAGTCGCGGGTGGTCAGCAATACGATGCTGCGGGTAGGGATGGGCAAGGCAAAGGGGCGAACCAGTTCCTTCTGTTGCTCGGTAAGCTGGTCCAATGCCAGTTCGGGGATGAAGGTGACCCCTTGTCCGCTCTCCACCATACGCATGAAGGTCTCGATACTGCCCAGCGAGTAGGCCATCTGACTCTCACGTGCCGACTTCAGGTTGCAGAACTTCACCAACTGGTCGCGGAAGCAATGCCCCTCGTCCAACAGCCAAAGTGGTTCCGAGGCCAGGTCGGCGGTGCGTATGGCTTTGCAGGCGGACAAGCGGCTCTCACGCGACACGTAGGCCACGAACTGTTCGTAGTAGAGTTCGGTCTTCTCAAACTCGTCCATCTTGCCCCAATCCACCACGATGGCGGCATCTACCTCTCCCTCGCGCAGCCGGCGGAGCAGTTCGTTCGTCTTCAGTTCGATGACGTGCAGGTTGGTCTCGGGATGTTCCTTACGCAGGCGGCTGAAGAAGCGCGGCAGCAGATAGGGAGCGATGGTAGGGAGGATGCCTATCCGGAAGTCGCCCGTCAGCGAGTGCTTCTCCTCCTTTACCAGTTCCTTCACCCGGCCGGCCTGTGTCAGCACGACTTCGGCTTGTGCCACTACCTTCTGCCCTATCAGAGTAGGAGTCACTTGCTGGGCCGACCGCTCGAAGAGCTTGACACCCAGTTCCGTCTCCAGTTTCTGTATCAAGGCACTCAGTGTCGGTTGGGTGACACCACACTGCTCGGCGGCTTTGGCGAAGTGCCGGCAGCGATGGACGGCTACGATGTATTCCAGTTGTTGCAGGGTCATATATATATAATGTATAAAGGGTTTGCGCGAACAAATATAAATAGATTTTGTTATATAATAAAAGAGTGCTGAATAGATTTCATCTATATTTTAATAGGTTTTATCTGTTGCAACATACGTTGAGACTTGCTATATTTGCATAACTCGAAGTAAAAACTCGAAATAGTAACCATTTACTAATAAAAAACGAATAGGAGACTTTTGACATGAGAAGTATTACGACATTTGATTTGCAGTATGCACATCGTTTCTATGGCTTCCAGGGTGAAGCCCAGTATCTGCACGGACATACGGGCGTGCTCACCATTGAAGTGGAAGACAGCGTGAACACAGGCGTCAACATGGTATATCCCTGTAATGAAATCCAAAAGGTGGCATGGGATGTGCTGAAGAACTTCGACCATGCACTCATCCTCCGTCAGGACGACCCCCTGTTGCCTGCTGTGCTGGATGTGTACGAGAAGCAGGGCATCAAGGACGGCCATCCGCAGAACACCATGAAGGGGGAGGCTTTCCATACGGAACTGGCTACGGCCTATCCCGACTGCCGACTGGTGGTGACGAAGGAGACCATGACCGTAGAGGGAATGATTAAGATTGTGTACGACCTGCTGAAGGACAAGCTGAACATTGCCAAGATTACCTTTACCAGCGGTGTGAACGCTGCCTCTTGCGAGTTTGATGCCCGCAAGGAGATTGACCGCTGTCCGCTCTGCGGCATTTCGCTGGACGAGAACGGGGTTTGCCCCAAATGCGGCTATCGCAAGTGATGCTGCCCGCTGACTGACAGCAGCTACATCCGAAAACGGGAAGGGGTGTGTCTCACAAGTAGCAGACACACCCCTTCTCTCTCTTCTCTCTCCCGATTACTCCAGACAGGCATCCAGGTCGCGAGCCAGTTGTTCCTTGTCCAGATGCTGGCCGATGAACACCAGCTTCACCATCCGGTCGCCATACTTGTCGTCCCAATCGCGCAGCAGACCCGGTTCCTCGCGCATCAGCTGCATCAGTTCCTCTTCGGGTGCCGTGGCGTACCACAGTCCGGCCTCGGTCAGCCGCTTCTGTACGCCGGCCTGTTCAAAGAGGTACGACATGTCGTGGTTGTGGCTGAAGTAGCAAACCCCCTTGGTGCGTATCACATTCTTGGGCCAGCGGGTAGCCAGGTAGTGGTCGAACTTATGGATGTCCAAGGCCGGCCGGCGATAGTACACGTAGGTGCCGATGCCGTACTCCTCTACCTCACCGCCTTCGTGGTGATGGTGATGCTCATGGTGGTGGTGATGTTCGTGCTCCTCCTCTTCTTCGTGGTGATGCTCATGTTCGTGGTGGTGTTCCTCCTCTTCCACTTCGCGCTCTATCTCGCGTATCCATCCAGCCGAGGTGGCCACCCGCTCGAAGCGGAACAGGTTCGTATCCACCAGCTTCTCGATGTCTACGTTTGCAAAGTCACATTCCATGATTTCGGCCGCCGGTTGCAGGGTCTTCAGTATCTGCTTGATACGAGCCAGCTCCTCGGGCTTCACTTCCGAAGCCTTGTTCAGCAGGATGATATTGCAGAACTCAATCTGCTGGATAATCAGGTTCTCGATATCCTCTTCGTCAATGCCCTGCCGCTTCAGGTCGTCGCCGCAGGCAAACTCGCTTTGCAGGCGCAGGGCGTCTACTACCGTGGTGATGCAGTCCAGTCGTGGAATGCCGTAGCGTGTGAAGTCGCCTCCCATCGAGGGGATGGAGCAGATGGTCTGTGCAATCGGTTCGGGCTCGCAGATGCCGCTGGCCTCAATCACGATGTAGTCAAATCGCTTCATCTTCAGGATGTCGCTTATCTGCTCTACCAAGTCCATCTTCAGCGTGCAGCAGATGCATCCGTTTTGCAGGGCCACTAAGCTGTCGTCCTTCTTTCCTACGATGCCTCCCTTCTGTATCAGGTCGGCATCGATGTTCACTTCGCCGATGTCGTTCACGATGACGGCAAACTTAATACCCCGTTTATTGGCTAAGATATGGTTGACCAGTGTGGTCTTTCCGCTGCCCAGATAGCCGGTCAAGAGCAGTATGGGTGTTACATGTTCCTTCATTGTTGATGGTTGGTTTGATAGTCAAAACGGTGCAAAGTTACTGATTCTTCCGCAGGGAGGTACGTTTGCGCCCCGTTTTTTTTCAGTCTGACCACCTCATTATCCCCTGCTTCGCAAAAGTTGAATAAGCAAACTCTATATCTTCGTGCTGTCGTACCTTTGACACACTGCTTTCATGCAGTTACTGTGTCACTGTCAACGTGTTGCAGTATCACTGTCAGGCTACTGACAGTGAGATAGAAGCCGCATGCTGGATGGATGGAAATCATAGTTGTGGTGCATTTACCCTACACCCTACATCAAAGGATTTCAGTCCGTTGAAAATGAGAATGATAAGGCGATGAAGGAAGCATATAACCCTACACCTTCCTGCATCACCCTACACGAACGTTCTTCTGCCGGGTAGACAGCTGTGTTGAAGGCGGCGATGCGTCATCGCAGGTGTAGGACGGTGTAGGATTATGCTGTACATTCACCCTGTTAAATAACTATTCATCAATAAGATACATTCGATTGGTGTAGGGTGCAGGCTCTTTGTGTCTGCAGAAAGTATGTTTCGCTAACAGAAGAAGTAGTTGGTACAACAAATTGAACACCCTATTTCGCAGGTCGCCACAGGCCGCTTTGTACCCCTAATATGCTACTTCGGTTGTACTCCTCCAGCCGCTTCAGCGCCATGTAGTACGAGCATCGGGTGCTCTCGATGAGGCCCGTAAGTGAATAAACATCAAAAGCACACCAACGTCCTACCTGCTCCCTACCAACTCCCTACCATCTCCCTACAAAACCCCTACATTTCTGTTGCTATTTGTAGGGAATAGTAAGGGAATCCTAAGGGAGTGGTAACAGGATGCAAAGCCGGGACGTACAATCATCATCGTATACTCCTATTATATATATGTATCGCAATTGATTCGATTGCCCGCCCGTCTGTTTTTCCCTCCCGATGAAATATCACCTTCATCGGGAGAAAGTCCCGCTTTCATCGGCTCTCCTCCCGTATGAACAGAAGCCGACGAAACAGTTCATGCGAGGGAAAGGGCTGTGCACCCCATTTGCTTGCATCTGCGGGGATAGGAAGCAAGCCGTTGGAGGGGCTGCCGGTAACCTTGACGTTAAGAAAGTGTGACGGATGGACCGACACGACAGGCTAAGGATAGTTAAAACAGCCTATTTGAGAAGAATTTCACGGTTCCGGATAAAAAAACCATTAATTTTGTTTGTAGATGTCAATAGAATCGCTACCTTTGACACGCAAAAGGCATACCCTCTTGACGTAACCTATCCGGAAAGGTCTCCCAAAGGGTTGTCTGGTAACTTAAAACGTATGGGCTATGGTAGAAAGAAAACGATTAAAAGCGGAGATTCCGCGCAGTTCACCCCCTTAAAAGGGGCGGAGTAAAGTATAAAATCAAGTTTTTTTCATAAAAACGTGTAAAAAAATGACGAATTATTTTGAATTCGGGAAATTAGTACTTTACTTTGCAGGATGAAATGTGGGGTGTC
>CALZEQ010000049.1 GCA_945641355.1 uncultured Mediterranea sp.
AAAATTGATAACCTATCGCGATTCTCAAATCACCTTTACTATTTCCATACCCGTTAGCGGAATTAAGTACGCACTAACTTAATTCCGCCAACGGGTATTAAAATATCTTCTTATGCCCTTTATGCAAAGGGGAATATGTCAATGATGGCACATCCCCCCTTTTTGCTTCAAGTGTAATGATGCAGTGAATCCGTCATTCCAAAGCATCGTCCATAGATGGGGGGACAGCAGATGCTGCGCTGCCCCATGCCTTATTGGGCCTGCAGCCCATTTGGAGTATCAGCGTGCCACCATTCTTGATGTCCTTGTGGGTAAACCATGGTTTGTTCCATGGCCGTCCGTTTAGTACGGCACTTTGAATGTATTTGTTGTCGTGGGAGGCTCCTTGGGCTACGATTTCAAATACGCATCCGTTACTTAGCGTGATGCGGGCTCGGGTGAATAGCGGACTGCCTATGTTGTAGGCAGGTATACCTGGTGTGACGGGATAGAACCCCAAGGAAGAGAAGACGACGAAGGAGGTCATGCCACCGCCATCTTCATCGCCGGGCACACCCATCAGGTCGTTTCGGAACCAGGTGTGTAGCATCTGCCGGATGCGTTTCTGGGTTTTCCACGGCTGGCCTGCATAGTTGTAGAGGTAGGGTACGTGCAGCGACGGTTCGTTGGCCATGGAGAACTGGCCTACGTTGCCGGTATGGTCGGGCAGCTGGGCGAAGAATTCGAACTTGCTGCGTCCAAGGGGTTCGCTGAAGGTTTGGTCGAGATTGCGTATGAACTTGCTGCGTCCTCCCATCAGACGAACGAGGTCGGCTACGTTGTGAGGCACGTCCCAGCGATATACCCAGCCGTTGTTCTCGCCATAGTAGGCACGGGCACCCATCCCGCCGGAGTAGCGGTAGTCGAACGGCTCTATCCAGCGGCCCTCCTTATCCTTGGGGTGGAAGAATCCGCTGTCTGCACGAAACAGGTTACGATAGTTCAGCGCACACCGGCGGTAGCGGGCGGCCTCGTGGCTCTTGCCCAAGGCGGATGCTATCTGCGAGAGGCACCAATGGTCGTAGCTGGTGCCAAGCGTGACGGCTACGGGCTGACGCTGCTCGAAGGGGTGTACGTGGGGGTCGGTCTCGGCCTCGCCCGGACGGAGGGCCGGGATGTAGCCGTGCTCACGGTAGAAGGCATCTATCCATCCGGCCGGCTGGCCCGACCAGGGAGCCAACGTCTTTTCTTCTATGCCCCGCCGGCAAGCCTCGTAGGCGGTGGCGGTATCAACCTTCAGCCCCTTGGCCAGCGCATCGGCCACGGTGGCCACGGCATGGTTTGAGTTCATCCGCCGGCTGTCGCCCGTCACTTCGGGGAAGGTAGGCATCCAGAGGTGCTCCGTCTGGGTGGCCATGCGCAGGTAAGAGGCTATGATGGCCTCCTCGGTTGAGGGGTCGAGCAGCAGGCGCAGCGGATGGGCTGCACGGTAGGTGTCCCAAATCCAGTCGTCGGTATAGAAGGGGGTGCCTTCGTCGGGGTGTACGCGGCCGTCGGATGCGCTGAAGTAGTGTCCGTCCTCGCTGATGCAGATGGGCCGCTCGAAGGTGCGGTACAGCGAGGTGTAGAATACGGTGCGTTCGTCGTCCGTGCCGCCCTCTACGGTGATGCGTCCCAAGGCTTGGTTCCACACATCGCGGCCTGCCTGCTGCAGGCGGGCTACGTCGTAGCCATACGGGGTGAGCTCGCGCCGCAGGTTGGCCCGGGCCTGCGCCTCGCTGATGAGGGAGATGCCATAGCGCACGCGCACTGTGCCGGTGTGGTCGGCAAAACGCCATGCGGCACATACGTCGCGCCCCTCGGCCTGGTGCGTGTGTTCGCAAAGGTGGCCGTCGCTCACGATGCCGCATGCCACGGGCGTCTGCTCGGACTCGATGTAGAGGTAGAGGCGGGTATTGTCGCTCAAGGTCTGATATCCGCTGATGCTGCTGCCCTGTGTACGAATGCAGCCGTCGCGGCTGTTGACCACCAGATAGGCAGGACGGGCGGCCTGAAACTCTATCTGATAGATGGCTGACTGATGGGAGGGTGCATAGGATGCATGCAGCAGGTTGTCGGCATCGTCTGCAGGGGAGATATCTACGTCGTAGGCGTATGGGCGCAGGTGCTCGTTGTCGTAGGTGTATGTGCATACGGGCTGCAGCGTGTCACCCTGGCAGGGAGAGAGGTTGAAGGCGGAACGCTCCCGGTGGTGGGTCACTGCCACGGGCAGCCCGTGCAGCAGTTCGCCGGTATAGTCGGCCCGTTCGGGATAGACGCGCAGCAAGCTGCCCGGCAGATGGATGGTGGGAAAGGTTGGTACCAGCAGATGGCTGATGTTGCCGATGTATGGGTTGACATAGTCTACAGGTGTCTTTTCAGACAGAGATAGGGACGGTTCGTTGCCTGTCCGGACAGGCATTTCCCTGGACAAAGGAATTTCACCCTTCAGCATTTTCCCGGCTTGACCTGCCAGCCACAAATAGTGGTCGGTACCTACGCCTTCCTCCATAGCTACGAATGTACTGCCCCTCCCGCCTACAGGTACCTGATGGGCGCATTTAAAGATGGCGGTCCCCTCGTCTATCTCATCAAACATGGCTATGTACAGCATTTCTGCTCCGGCTGCCAGTTGGAAGGAGAGCTGCTGCCAAAAAAACTGTCCTTGGTTTCGTGGAATTTGATTGCTCTTTTCATGGCCGGGCATGTTGCGCCAGGAGAAACCTGGGAAACACAAAGGTGCATAATCTATTCCGTTCTCCCTGGCCCACCGGATGTTTGATTGAATGAGTGCATGGTACCGGGGAAAACTGGTCTCGTCATAGCGACCCACAAACCAGGGCATTACTACGTCGCACTGACGTATCAGCTGATGCAGACGCGGATTCTTCAGCGTGTCGTGGTCCAGCTCCTGCCAATGGGTGGGCACGCCCAACATGATGCTGAATCCCTGTGTCTGCAATCCTTTGATGATGGTGGTGGCCTCGTCGAAACCATACCGGCGGTGGTCGTTGAATCCTACGCCCCAAACGCATACCAAGGGCTTTCCGTTGTGGTAGAGATAGGAAGGATTCCGGTGGTGGTCCTTCAACGAATGGCGTTCGGCCAGTTCGGCAATGTCCTTCAGCAGCAGTTGCTCGTCGCCCGGATTCATGCCGCTCAGGTCGTACATGATGCAGATGGCGCGTTCGTATTTGTTGGCCGCCTGCATGGCCGAATCCAATACCTTGTTGAAGTGGTTCAGACCGCTGGGATTTCTGATTTCAGCCAGAAAGCGCTGCATGAATACGCCGTCGAGCCCGTACTCCTGCATCCATCGGAAATGGGTATCTACGGTCGATGCGTCGTACGAGGAGAAGACACGGGCCGGTGTGCCGTCGGGTAGCCGGAATTCGGTTGGATAGGTTTTCTCATACTCTGAAACGTCCGGCCACAGGTCGATGGTGCAGGAACCCGGCCTGAAGCCGTTGGGACCCGTATAGTGATGCCATTGCCGGCCGGCTCCGTCTCCGGGTGTGTTGAACCAGCCTTGATATCCGGCCATGACAAGGCCTTTGTATGAATTGTATGTCTTGGTACCGCCGGCAGCATGTGTGCAGTTGCCAGTCACTCCAAACAGGAGAAACAGCAACAGCCAATGAATCTGTTTTCTCTTCATGATAGTTAGATTTTAGTTGGTGACATTCTGTGTTCCTCCCTTCGTCTGTTTGACAGGCTGGATACCTCCGTCTTCATTGTAGTATAGTTTGTCCACGCAGATGGAGCGCAAGTTACCTTGTCCGGATATGGATTTATTGTGGTAGAAGGCAAACCATTCCCCTTTGTACTCAACGATGGAACCATGGCTGGTATCACATCCCGTAGGGCCTAAATAGGCTCCTCTATATTCCCAAGGACCCAATGGAGAACGGCTGGTAGCATAGCAGAGCCTGTTTTGTTGGCTGCCGTCGGGCATTACATAATTGTCAGCGTACGAAAGATAGTAAAGGTCTCCGCGACGGTGTACCCAAGTAGCTTCATGAAAATCCTTCAGCCCCTCCATGAGTCGTAGAGGTTCAGCAAGTTCCATCATATTGTCTTTCAGTTTGGCTCCCATGCAACGTCCGCCACCTCCAAAGTAGAAATAGGCTTGTCCGTCTTCATCTACAAATACACATGGGTCAATCATGGCAAAGCAGTCGTCCAACCCTTCCATGTAGCCTTGTACAGTGAAGTTGGCGGCAGGTTCCTTGCTGGTGGCTATGCCTATTTTCCATGTGTTGTTCCAATCTGTTCCGCTGGGATGTGGAAAATAAAAATAGTAAGTTCCCTCCTTGTAGGCGCAGTCAGGAGCCCACATGAATCCCCCTTCGGGTCTGCCCCATGGCACTTGAGAAGAATTCAGTATTTCTCCATGATCGGTCCAATGTTGCATGTCGTCTGTAGAGAATACGTGATACCGGTCCATCAGGTCGCATCCTCTGGGAGGGTCAATGTCGTGGGATGCATAGACGTAGAGACGCCCGTCCTTCCACACATGTCCGGATGGGTCGGCTGTATACATGTGCGTTATAAACGGATTCGGTCCTACTGTCAAGGGTTCCTTCTCTTCATTATTTTTACATCCTGTAAGAGCGATGGCCAAAAAGGTGATTGAAATCAGATAGTGTTTCATGTTGCTGTTATTTTAATGTTAGACTTTATGTTCGGTTTTCATCGATTCTCATTCTTTAGTTATCAGTCCAAATTTTCTTTATGGTCTCTTCTTGTGAATAGCCGGTGGGACACGTTTCGCTGCGGGTATTGGCCCGGTAATAGCCTTCCGTCTGGTTGGGACAGGTAATCATCCGGCAACCCGGCATCTCCAGATGTCCGTCCGGGTCGTGCTGCTTTATCCAGCGCCAGGCATACTCCAGCCAGGCGTTGCGTTGGTCCTCCGGTTGCTGTGCCAACCATGATATTTCATCCCATCCCCATACGAAATGTGAATCGAGGTCGGCCACATTCGGATGCCCGTTTTGCCCGAAGTTGTCAAACTCGACCAAGTATGGCAGATGTTCGCATCTCCATCCGCTGGGCGAGCTACATCCTCGGCTTTTCTGATAGAGGGCATCCAGGTGTCCTACGGCCAGTTCGGCTTGATAAGGCTTTGCAGGCCTCTCCTTGATGCGCAATGGAAATGAATTGAAGTCAATCAGACTGATGCCCTCCTTTACCATTCCGCCTTTAGGCGTATGGGCATCCAGCAGCACCCAATGTCGGCGGGCGTGTTGGCGTGCATAGCTGCGTATCCGGCCGATGATGTCGGCCCATGCATCGCGTCGGGGGTCGTTCATGCCTATCAACTCTATCTGCCCCAGATGGAACGCTTCGCACCCTACATCCATGTACGAGCGGGCCAGGTAGTAGAACCACATCTGCGTCTCTTGTCGGCTGATGTCGGGCACGCTGCTGCCTCTTCTCCAATGGTTCACTAGACGGCCCTCGGCATTCAGCATCTTTTCGTATGAAAAGGTACGCCTCTCGACGGGGAGGCCGAACTCCCTGAACACCCATTCGGGGACGGGCACTTCATTGGCTTCTTCCGTAATGATTTCAAACAGACATCCTTGCAGGATGATTTCCGAGTCGTACCGATGGATTTCATCTGCGATGTTCCGGGCTTCTTTCCAGTACAGCGAATCGTTCAGCCGGCTCTCGCCTCCCCACCGGTAGAATGCACGTCCGATAAACTTGGGCTGCAAGGCTTTGACCATACGCATGTTGTCAGCGTGATACGAATAGCCCCGATTGCCTTCGGGACGGTGGGGGGTCATCAGATAGACCATCGTGATGGAGCGGTCCAGGTAGTTGGACAAGGCCTCTTTGGAAATTCCTTTCTCGTCCATACAGTAGTTTTTTGCCACACCCTCGTTATGCGGGCCCATGCAGGCACCGAGCAGTGTGGCGACAATCAGAAGGATGATGTTTTGTTTCATAATCGTTCGGGTTGATAATTGGTTACCAGTCACTCTGTTCCTTGTAGTAAGGCATGTTCCCGTGCAGGCTGCTGTGGGTTGCTATGTATCCCAAGGGAACGTCCTTGATGAAGCCTGTGCTTTCCCTTCCCAACCCCACTGTCCGTAGAAACCGGAGTAATTTTTCATGTTTCACGATATAGTTTTAATAATGCATCCGGCTTTTTCATTCCTGTATGCCTTTTATCTTTTGGGTTGGGATTCTTGAAGGTCTCTCTGTTTGCACAGCATCCTGCGTGCTTCTCCTGTCAACCACAGATAGTGGTCGGTCTTCAAATTATCGTCAATGCCTTCAAACGTGATACCCATTTCTTTCTCTGACCGGCACCAGCCGTCGGTAGGCGCCTCTACTGCTCCGTAGGAGATAAACACAGTATTGGTGGTTGACATTTTATATCCGCTCTTGTTGACATAAGTCATCTTCTCATTCCGCGGATTGTAGACAACCCAATATACTTCGTCAGCAGCGTTGCTTGGTACGTCACTTTTGTTCAATACCTTATAGATGGCAGTTCCTTCGTCTATCTCGTCAAACATGGCGATATAAATGGCTTCGCATCCGCGACGTATGCAGTTGTACAGCTGTGTCCAGTAGAAATCTCCGCCTGCACGCGAATTGCGTGTATAGTAAGGGTGCATGTTCAAGTCCGACGATCCCGGATGACAATGGGGCACATACAGCACATTCTCCTTTTTGCACCACTCCAGGTCTTTGCTTACCATATTGGCAAACCCTCCTTCATTGCCTCCAGTATTATAACTATTGATGTCGCCGAAGCGGCCTACATACCATGGCATAATGGCATCTACGCTTTTAATCAGTTTGTGCAGGCTTGTCTTACCCGGTGTATAGGTATCTCCACCGCCGGCCCTCCAATATGTGCTCACGCCCAACATCACGCTATATCCCATCTGTTTCAGTGCGTCGGTCAGGATCTGTATGTCTTCATTGCTATATCCACGTTCACTTGGATTGAATCCTACTCCCCACAATGCAATCATTGGTTTTCCGTTCTCGTGCAGATAGTATTTGCGTGTAGATGCATAGCTGTTGTAGATGTTCTGTGCGTCATCCAGTACCTTCTGCTGCCGTTGGGGCGTATAGCCGCCCAAGTCGTACATCACAGCAATGGCCCGTTGGTATTTGTCCGATCCCTTCATGGCATTTTCCAGTACTTTATCGAAATGGTCTTTACCATCCGGATTGTCTATCACTTCCCCTACAAAGCGTTGCATCCATACGCCGTCGATGCCGTACTGCTGCATCCATTTAAAATGGAGCATGACGGACGATTCATCGTATGCACTGTATACTTGTGCCGTGCTTCCGTCCGGATAGCGGAACTCGGTATCATATCCCTTTTCATATTCGCTCATATCCGGCCACAGGTCGATGCTGTTGCGCAGAACTCCGGGCTTGAACATGTCGTTCTCACGATAATGATACCATTTTGTATTCTCGTGCCTTGCATGGCTGCATCCGTCACCAGGCGTACCGAACCAGCCTTGATATCCTGCCATTACCATTCCGCGATAGGTTGTATAGGGTGTGCCTTCGGCATGTACCGGCACGTCGGCACGCGGGTCTTCCACGGGTACTGTAGGTTTCTCCGGTTTATCTGGCTCGATAGCCGGTGGAATGGCATCATCGTTACCGCCTCCACAGGAGGTGATGCTTGTTGTCAGCAGGCAGCTGAGTGTCAGTATGCGTATTTTGCTGCTTATCATAGTCAAATCAATAGTTTGAAATCTTGTTTATGTATGTGATGCAGCTTCCTGCATCTCTCCTTTTTTGTTTGAAAGAGCCGGAAGAGGCTCACAGTGGGTGCCTCTTCCGGTCGTTCTCCTGAATGATTCTGTTTTTACCTTATGCTTCTTATGGCAATCTGCTATTGGGGTATCTCTATCTCTTTGATTTCGGTATAGTTGTACTTCTGGAACGTGTCTTTCACACGTGCTCCCATACGTACAAAGTACACATATCCTTTTTTTACCCAGACTTTAAATGAATAGGTCAAGCTTTTGCCATCGCTCTCTTTTTCCAACTTTGCCCAAGTCTTGTTGATGCTCTTTTTGTATTGGTCCTGCGATGAATAGTAGCTGATGCAGTTGGCCGCACCGCAAAATTGGTTCATGCTTAGGAAAGGACGGATGTCCATAATGGTGGGCAATCCTTCACCTATCGGTGCTTCAAACCGGCATGACACCCGGATGGAATCGGGGTCGGTCAGTTCCAGCTGGAAGTCGAAGAGCTTCAGGTAGGGTGTCACTTCGAAGTTCTGTGTCAGTTTGTTACCCAATCCTACTCTGATAGTGTCTGCAGGCCACCACGCACCCTCGGGCACCATGTCGTATGTCCCTTTGAACAGCTTGTCATTGTTGTACGATCCGTCTTGTTTCACCGGAATGTCCTGATTCCCCGGATTCGTGCTGTAGCTTTTTTCCCAGATGCGCACCCGGCACTCTCCTTGGTCGGCCAGCATGTTTTCACCGGTGGTGGCATCAATGATACGTCCGGTAAGGTGTGCATCTGGTGCATCGAAGTTATCCACTTCCATACAGGATGTTGCCATCGTGACGGAAGCTCCTATCAACAGACTGTATAATCCCTTTTTCATATTCGTTGCTTTTAGTGAGTTTGTTTCCATTAATAACCGTCGTTGCGTATGATATTCGGATTCGTGCTGATGGCACTGCCCGGTATCTGTTCGTAATACCATTTCTTGTCGAAGGTCACTTTACGTCCTTCGCGTTCTACCTCGTTCAGGAAGATCCACTTGTTTTCAGCCAATATAAAATAGGGCAGCAACGTGTGGGTGTACTTTCCGTCCAGAAACATGATATCGGCTACTCTCCAGCGACGCAGGTCAAACAGACGATGATTCTCTAAGCAAAGCTCGCGTGCGCGTTCGTCGCGTATATACTGCAGATTTTCGTCGATGGGGAATCCATAGACCTCTGTGCCCAGGTCGGCAGGTGCCGATACCATCTGATGTTCCGTAGCTCCGGCACGTCGGCGCAGTTCGTTGACGTGTTCAAAGGCTTCGGCCTTCAGCTGTTCGTTGTTGGTTTCCAATCCCAGTTCGTATGCCGCTTCTGCCCAGTTACAAAGCACCTCGCCATAGCGGAACACCTTCCAGTGCTGCTTGCTTTTGTGTAGAGCACGGGTAGCCCCGCTGCCATTATAATTCACATATTTACGGATGAATGCGCCCGTGCGGGTATATCCTTCGTCACCGGTACCCTCTGCCAACCCAAATTTGCCATTGATTTTGGTTGTACCATCATACGTGGCAGGTTGCGAAGCTCTGACCCGGTAGGCATTGGTATAATCGTTCACGCTGCCCGACACTTCGGCGGTGCCGTCTGCGGCTGTTCCCGGATACGACTTGTATATACCACCTTGAATATCCATCACTTCACCCGATACAGATTCTGTCATGCCGGGGAAGAAGAAGTTGGCGCGGCAGCGGGCTTCCATTTTCCCATTGTTCCACAATTCTTCTACATTGTCAAATCGTATGGGATATCCGGCTTCATCCGTAATGGCAGGCATTTCGTAAAGGCCCATCAACTCCCATACAGGCTGCAATGCGGCTCCCACATTGCTGGCCAGATTAGTGCCTTTAGGCAGAACCATATCGTCCCAGCTGTGATACAAACTGGTTCCTGCTAGAGTCTCAATATCCGTTCCGAACTGTTTTACAAAGATATCTTCGCTGCCCGCGAGGTCTTCAATAAATACTTCGGTATATGCTTTTTCTTTGTCTGAACCGGTATGTAAGGCGAATCCGGCTTGTTGAAGAAACTTGCATGCCTCGTATGCATACTGGAAGAACTCTTTTGCATCAGATGGATCCATCACCATCAGGCCGGCATTCACAGCTTCGCCCGTAGTGCCGATGTAATGCCCATACTTGGCTGTCGTACCGGCATACAGCATGGCTCGGCTCATCAACGCTGCTGCTGCGTAGCGGTTACCACGGGTCACGTTCTTCATGTCATCCGAAGCGTTTTCCATAGCGAATTTCAAGTCCTGATAGATGAACTTCCAGCAATCATACTCCGTGTTTCGTGGGAGTGCGTTTTCTTCCAACGGAGCTTTTGGATCCATCACCTTATCCACGATGGGAACGCCGCCGTATCGTTTTACCATGCCGAAGTAATAGAATGCACGCAAGAAATGTGCTTCACCCATCAATGCATTGTATTCGCTTTCTTTATAGTTGTCTTTATAATCTGGCAGCTTTTCAATCATGTTGTTGATATCGCGGATGCGGTCGTATGGCCAGTAGCCCCAGCTGTCTCCATACGATGTACACCGGCCGACCGCTTCGGCTGCTGCACTGGCCGGACTGTTTTTCTGAGCTTCCCAGCGGTTGCCTTGATGCCATCCCTGAGAATTGACAGTTCCATAGCCTTGCGTCTGATAATAGTTGAAATCTTCTATAGGCAGGTCCTGATAAGCCAAGGCCAGGTATTTCTTTACGCCATTGTCAGAAGACAACAGCACATTTTCATAGACTTGTCCTTTGGGATCCAGTTCCAAGTCATAGCAGGATGTTGCCATCAACCCTAATGTAACTGTAGCAAATAGATATTTAAATGTTTTCATGTTCAATCCTTTCGCATTAGAATTTTATGGTTGCACCGACGTTGTAGGTGCGGTTGATTGGATAGTTGTAGAAGGCAATGCTGGAATTGCTTGCGCCACCCGAGCTTCCCGGTCGTTCGGGATCGATATTGTCCAATCCGGTAAAGGTCAGCAGGTTGTAGCCGTTTACGTAGATGCGCAGGTTCTTGATACCTACTCTGTTGGTCCATACCTTAGGTAGCGTATAGCCTATTTCCAATGTCTTCAGCCGCAGATAGGAGGTGTTCTTTATGCCGGTGGCCCAGCTGTTGAAGCTGTGACCTGTAGCCGGATAGAGTCCTGTAACCCATTCCGTATGCGGATTCCAAGGATCGTCGTTGACATTGGCTGTGTGCCAGCGGTCTTTGTAGATGTCCAACGCCGCACCACCGTTGAAGGGGCCTACTTCAGTAAACACTTCGTCGTATGAACTGTATACACCGGCTGCTCCTTGCCAGTTCATGGAGAGGTCAATGCCTTTCCAGGCAGCTCCCAGGGTGATGCCGTAGTTAAATACCGGCAGGTTGTAGGTTGCCATCGGGTGTGAGTCGTCACCGTTGATTACTCCGTCACCATTCCAGTCTTCGTACCAATAGTCGCCCGGCAGTGTGCCTTGCCCTGTGGGCAGATAGTGGTATCGTATTTGTTCATAGCTGGTGAAGCGTCCTCCCTCTTCTACTGACATCCAGATGTCCTTGTTGCGTCCGGATGCATTGGTATCGCGCCATTCAGCCATTGAGTTGTTATAGCTTCCTTTCAGTTTATAGTCCCAGCGGTTTTTCGTAGCTGATATTTGTCCGTTTACCCAATATTCTATGTCGGCTACCTTATTACGGTGTCCCAATGATATCTCCCATCCGAAGGTTTCGTCGCTCTCTATGTTCTCTCTTGGCAAGGAGGCTCCTACGATGTTGGGTACCACAGCCTGCGATGTGGTGAGCAGGCCGTCGCGTTTGCGTTTGAACAGCTCGAACGTACCGCTCAGTTTTCCGTTCCACAGGTCAAAGTCCAGACCCATATTGTACGTTTTAGCCGTATACCAGGTCAGGTCCAGATTCGGTATGGCCGTTGCTGTAACACCGGCCATATACGATCCGTTGTAAAACCATCCAGTTGATGGATTCAGGTCGTATGCTACCGTGGTTTGCGGATAGGTGCCTGCCGAACCGTCATCTCCCATTTCGCCGTATGAAGCACGGAGTTTCAGATTTGTCAAGAAAGGTATCCATTCCTTCATGAACGCTTCTTCACTGATGCGCCATCCGGCCGATACTGCGGGGAAGAAGCCCCAGCGACCATTCTTGGGGAACTTGGAAGATGCGTCATATCGGAACGAAAAGTCTACCATATAGCGTCCTTTGTAGTCGTAGTTTACACGTCCTACCAGAGCCTGACGGGTCACGTCGCCCGCTCCGTCACTTTTACCTATCTGGTCTTCATCTTCTCCGTAAGTCAGGTATTCACCGTCCAGCAACATGACTCGCTGTGCATAGAAATTGTCCCATTCATTGTATTGCTCTTCAAACAATAGTAAAGCCGAAACATTGTGGTCGCCAAATTTGTTGGCATAGTTCAATGACAGTTGCATCAATGTGTTCGAGCTGGGGTCGGTACGCCGCTGCAGGAAGCTGTCGGGATTGCGTACGTAGGAGTCCATCGTGTCACCTACCCGATTATAAAGATGATAGGTACGTTTGTACTGCGTGTTGTTGGTCGTGGCATAGTCATAGCTGTAGAATGCTTTGGCGTTCAGTCCCTTGATGCCTGGTATCTGGTATTCCAGTGCCAGCGAACCGTTGAAGTTGTAGCGTTTCTCGCGTCGGAATCCGGTCAAGTCGCTGTTGATGGCAGCTACGGGATTTTCGCTTTCCAGAAATTCGCTGGTGTATGCCGGAAAGTCCTTGTTCCCGTCCACGTAAGGTTCGGCGGTAGGCTTGTAGGTCCATGCCTTCTTGTAGACAGACCATATATCCGTAAAGGGTTGGTTCTTCTCATCCATATAGCCGCTCAACTGCACGCTGCTCTTCAGCCGTTTGGTGATTTGTGCATCCACATTGCTGCGGAAGTTCCAGCGGTCATAGTTCATCGACCCCGTCTTGTAGGCACCGTTTTGTTTCATGTAGCCCACGTTGAAGAAGTATTTTACCTTTTCCGAGCCACCGTCTACACTGACGTTGTATTGCTCTTGTGGAACCGTATCGTCAAACATTTCTTTCGTCCAATTGGTACCTCGGTTTCCCGTGGCACTGTAGGCCAGAATTTCTTCCCATGTGTATTTGGGATCGGCTCTACCTACATAATTGGCATCACCGAATGCGTTCCATATTTTCTCGTTCATCAACAGCATGTGGTCGGTAGCGCTGGCCGTTTCGGGAATGTACAGGAATTGTTGCCATCCATAGTTGGCTGAGAAGGTAATGTCAAATTTGCCACCCTCTGACGAGCCTCGTTTGGTTGTTACCAGAATGACGCCGTTGGCTGCACGTACACCATAGATGGAAGCCGATGCGTCTTTCAATACGGATACTGATTCTATTTCGTTGGCATCCATTCTTGAGAAATAGGCTTGATCGCGTGGAATACCGTCAACAACAATCAGTGGGGTACCCATACCACGTATATCAATGGCGTTGTCAAATTCGCCCGGCTGTGAACTTCGTTGCGAGATACGTACACCCGGAATCTTACCGGACAACATATTGACTACGTTTTCGTTTTTAGTCACCGTAATCTCTTTGTTGGTTACAGCGGAAACGGCACCGGTCAGGGTTGCCTTCTTTTGTGTTCCGTAACCTACCACCACAACCTCTTCCAGCGTTTTGCTGTCCTCTTTCAAGGTGATGGTGAAGTCTGTTTTCGAGGCTGTCACCACAGCATCCAGATAACCGATAAACGATACCTTCAGTTTCTCGTTGGGTGCTGCTTCCAGTTGGAATTTACCCTCCACATCGGTAATGGTACCACGGGTTGTTCCTACCACGGTTACGTTGGCTCCGATGACAGTCTCGCCGGAGGTGTCATATACTACACCGCGTACCATACGCCGTTGGGCAGACATTGGCACTGCCATCAAGAGACAGAAAAGCATTAGTATATACGGTCGGAAGGAACCGGATTTGCCTTTCAATCTTATTTCAAATGAATCTTTCTGTTTCATGTCTTAGATTTTGTTCGATAAATCTTCAGAATCTGTATTCTATTTGGAGACGAATGCAGGTATTCCAAATGAAATCCTACACTCGTCTTCATCTGTTTGGCTTACATGCTTCCTTATTTCTTGGACGGCATGGTTGCATCTGTAGGAGCCACACGGCGGTTGAAGAAGAGCATACCGCACTGGTCTGAACCTGCGCCATGAATAGGTTTCACACCGTAATCGTATTCAAATCCACCGTCGATGGCAATGCGGAGTCCGTAGCCCGTATAGGTTTCGGGGAAGGTGATGATGCCAGTTGCTTCATCCATCTTGAAGTTCCATTTTGCAACTGCTGAATAGAATCCGATGGGGTCGTTGATATAGTCGGTATATTGTCCCATCCAATTGTCTACTCCATAACCTTCACCGGCACTGAACTCCTCACCGTTGTCAGCTACGTATTTGCCATCTGTTCCTAAAGCTTCGGGTACATAAATGGCGAATCCACGATAGAACCAGTATACGCCACGGCTCAATGAGCAATACTTCTGTCCGTAGTCGCTTACCTTCAGTCTGCCACCATCATTGAAGATGATGATGTCTTGGTCAGCCGTCTGCACAGAGTAGTCGTTCCAAAGAGCGAACCAATTGTCTTTTCCACCGTGGATAATAGGAATTTCTGTTTCCCAATTGGCCAAAATCTTCTGGATATCTACGTCGTGCTTGCCGCTCTCTTGGTACTGTTCGCGGCCACCCCATTCGGCTTCAAAGTTTCCAGTCCGTCCGCCGGTGAAGTCGAGTGCTGCAATGGGGTCGATTACTTTCCAATAGATTTTCGCCTTGATTTGATAGTTTGCTTTCAAGTATATCAACAGTCCATCGTTGCCCTGTTTGTTGCCCTCGCCGTCTACAGGAGCATCGCAGTTTGTCCCTGGGCGTCCGGCAATCTTCCATTTTCCGTCTTTCGAGAGGCTGTTCTTCAGTACCTCGTAGTGACGCTGAACATTTTCATTCTGTTTGTTGGCTGGTGCTACTACATAGGTTAATCCTTCAACGTCAGCTATCTGAACGAAGTCGCCGAAATTGAATTCGCTCAAGAAGTTGGGTTTGCTGCCATTGCCGTCGGGCAGTGTGGCCGTGTAGCTTCCGTCTCCGTTCTGTACAGCATCTGTAATGGCTGCACCAAAGGTGGGTGTCACCAGACTTTCTGCATCGAAACTAAAGTCGGCTGCTACCTCTACCGTAAAGTAGTTGGAAGTGATGGATGTGCCGGAAATGTCCAGTTTGATGGCGATAGCATACGATTTCCCGGCTTGTGCGTCAATACCTTTCAGATTCAGTTTGATGTAGTCTCCATCCAGACTTTGGCCGGTAACGATGATGGTTTCTGTAGCCAGTCTGGTTTGCAGTTCTACCGCATCAACCACACTGATTTGTGCTTTGTTCATGTCATCGGCACTCAACGCAGGTGTTGCAAGCAGCTTGACGGTAGCACCTTCGTTGCCCAGCAACACTTTGCCATCGGCAAATTCAGGTACGAAAACCAGCGAGTTGACGGCTGCACCCGTTGGAATGGTATACGTTGTACCATCTACTGTGATTTTGAAGAATCCAGATCCTGCTTCAACGGAGATGGATGAGCCACCGCCTCCGCCACCCGTAGAAGCCTTGATGACAATCTTGCTGCCATCGCTCAATGTCAGTGTCCAGTTCCCTTCATTGTCCTGTTCGGATTTTACAATCGAGGCTCCTGTCATCAGTGCCTGGCTCAGTTGAGTTTTGATTTCTCCGTAAGCACCCTCTACTACAGCCACTCGGCTGTCAAGTTCGTCATTGTCATCATCGCATGAGATGAATGTTCCTGTCGAAAGAACCAATGCTCCACATAAGAGCGCATTCAATAATTGTTTGTTCATGATAAAAATAATAAAGTTAATACTTATATTATAATGATTCTCTTTTGTCACTATTGTGCAATGTCAACGGCTGACGATTAACGATTGCAAAATAAATTCTTCCACCTTAAAAAACTGCTTAATGGGGACTTAATGATAACTTTAAAATACACTAAATACCGATTTTAATATGATTTTTCCTTCTTTACTCTTTACTCGTATTGCTTTGTTACCGTATAGGTGAAGCTTGAAGTCCGTGTCCCATCCTTCGGGAAGTGCCGGGAGCAGATTTACTTGGCCATCCGTTTGCTGCAGTAACATATATTGTATAGCACTGGCGATAACTCCACCGTTGTCAAAATCAGGTGTATAGTCACTACCCGGTTTCCAGAAAGCAGGAAAGCGTATGGAAGAATCCAATGCGTTTACTTTTTGCATGATGTAGCTACGTGCTTCTTCTGCCAAACCTAACAAAGCAGCCTGAATAGCATCCTGTGACCAGCAGTTGCTGTTCTTGAAAATGCGTTGTCGGAATGTATTGACAGCCGTTGAGTAATCCGGAAGCCCATATCCATAGATTCGGAACGGAAAAATGGTATACAATTCCGGATTCTCAAAATTCCTACCCATCCCATACTCTTCTGCCGGCAATATCTTTCCATTGTTGACAGGAAGGGGTGGCAATGCCTCTGCGCATTTTTCCCATTCGGCTCGAAGACTCTCGTCGACCAGATGCCGGGGTAAATTCAACAATTTGCGGATGGTATAGTTCAATCCGGCTATATAATCCGTAGGGTTCAGGCAATCCCAAAATTGTTCCAATGCGTTGGCGGGAATAAAACGCAAGGTGTGTCCGATGCGGGGCCAATGCTGGTCGAAAAAGCGGATGACTTGTGTAGCAAACGGCAACAGATAGTTGTGTACAAAACTCTCCTCGCGCGTATAGTCGTAGTAATCTTGCATCATGGCCAACATCTCTAGGGCTCCGGAGTAATGGTAGCGTATCCATCGGGTTTGTGATGCCTTCCCCGGATTGTCCCATCCCCAATCATCTTGAATGAAGAGGCCGAAAAAGTTGAGTGTTTCGGGGAAGAAAGCCCCTTCATGTCCATAGTATCGTTTGGTAACTTCTTGTTGCAGAGGGAGCATATTCATGTACATGTCGAACCAGGGTTTCATCAAATCGAAATCACCGGATGCCAGCAAAGGCCAATAGTAGAGCCGGCAATTCTGATGCCAATATCCGGGTCCCCAACGTCTGAAATCGGCATTCATCCCTTGATAGTCGAAGGTCAGCGTACCTCCATTGAACTTTACGGGATAGCGTCCTCTGCTTTGGCAGGCCATCATGAAACGTTGCAACAGCCAGGCCCTTGTAGCCTTTTCTGCCTGTTCGTCACCTGTCAGAAATATCCAGCTCCTGTTCCAGAAGTCGTGCCACCACTGTCGGTGGGCCTGATACATTTGGGCCATGTCGACCTTCTCTTGCGTCTGCATCAGCTTACTTAGTTGCTCTTCCCATTCCTCTATGTGGAGGGATTGGGTCGTTAGTGGACAGATAAGTATCTGAAACTCTTTCCCCGGGTGTTTTGAAACCAATGTGCTGTCGTTTTTCGGAGTCATCTGCTTGCTGCTCATGCCTGCCCCAAATGTTCGGTTCATATAAGGATCAGTAAACTTTGCAGTAAGGTCTCCTATTTGCTGGTGTTCCATTAAAATGGGGAACATTGAACTTTCATTTCTGTGAAACCAGACAATTCTGTCAGTCGATTTTTTTAGATGGTCGGCACTCTCAAAAGGGCGTTGTTTACTCCCCTCTACTCCCCTGAAACTTCCGCTTAAAGGATGGTCCCCTTGAGGAAGTGTGAAAGATTGAGGACGTAACAGTTCGGTGGTGCAACAGACTTCGATATTATTATCTGATTGGATTTCTATTCGAATAGCCGGATGGTTTGCATCAACCCACATTCTGATATTTTGTTCACCAGATTGGCCTCGTATGGATAGTTGAATACTTCCGTCTGGTAACTGCAAGGTTTGTTGAAAGCGAGTGTATGTGGCCAGTGGATTAGGTGTGAAGTGTATGCGGACTCTGCCTATTTTCAGAAGTCGGGTAGCCTCACTCCATGAGTCGGATTTGCCGATATAGAACAGTAAGTCACCGTCTTTTTCTGCCCAGACATTGGCTGTTATGTCACCGTTTCCTATCGGCATACATTCTAACGAACCGGTGCTGCTGGGTGTGTCCCAGCACACGTTGTAAGTGCTCAGTCGGTTAAGAACGGATTTAGGTATACCATTATGGCCATATAGTGAATGTGACCAATAGGCAAAAACGATAATTAGGTAGAAAAATCTGTGTCTCATGGTGATAACATGGTTAAATAAATCTAATATTTGTGCTTCGCATTGTATATAATGCTTAGCTAACGGTTGCAAAAATAGAAGTCGTATCTTAATAGAGTACTTAAAATGGGCTTAGAAAGAGGTTAATTTATAGTTCTGATTGATTTTATTATTTTTTTTGTTTGATGATTTGTTGGAGATTTCTGTAGATTGCATAGATTTATATGCAATAATGCTGTACTATGTCACATCGTTCCGGCAATCCGTTCCAGCTTTTCTTTTTCCAGTTTTTTGTTGGATTCGAAAAAAACATTAGCTTTGCATCATATTATACAATTGCAGGATCCAATGAAGAACATACGTTATTATTTGCAAATTTTATTGTTGCTTGCAAACTTTACATTTGTCGATGCTCAAGCTCCCGAATATGGTCTTTATATTCAAACTTATCCTATGCCTGACTCGGAATTTGGTAGTATCGTATTGGATGGAGGTATGCCTATAGAAACGTCAGGCAATCAGTGGACATTGGAGTTTGAAGTGTGGAACAGAAACGAGAATGTCTTTGGTACTGTGTTTCGGCTCTTAACAGATAAAGGAGATAACATTGACTTGATTTACAGCGCAGGTGAAGGAGATATTCGATATCCCATGTTAGCTATAGGAGAAGAGACTTTTCTTTTTAGCAAGGAACTCAAAACAGATATGTGGATGAATGTGAATCTGACTCTTGACCCTGAAAAATCTACATTGCAAATGGACTATAATGGCGAGACTTTGCAAGTGAAACACGCTTGCATACAATCGGTTAAAAGTCTGCGTGTATCGTTTGGAAAGTCACCTTTCATTGAGCAATTGACCAATAATGTGGCTTCTGTGAATTTGCGTAATATAGAAATCAGTTGTGGCCGAAAGATGATTAGAAAGTGGAAAATGGCCTTTCATGAAGGGGATACTTGTCAGGATGATGTGGAACAGCATCTGGCTGTCGGTGAGAAAGTGCGTTGGCTGATAGACCAGTACGTAAGCTGGAAGTCTGTTTATAGTAGAGATTTTATTTCCCCTGTCTCTGTAGCATTTGATTCGGTCATGTCTACTTTTTATATGGCCAATGACCAAAAGGACCTTTATGTATTTAATACATCGGAGCAAAAAGAAAATGTAATCGCTGTAAAGGGAGGTGAATGGGCTTCATTGTATCCTAATCAGTTGGCCTATCTGCAGGATGAACATTGTTTGCTCTCTTTTAGTTTGGATGAAAAACTCTTTGCTCGTTTCAATGCAGAGACGCTCTGTTGGGAGAAGGATCAGGCTGTTGACCTATCACATAAGCAATATTATTGGAACAATACTTGGGTGTACAATCCACAAGACTCTTCGATTGTCAGTTTTGGAGGGTATGGTCATTATCATTTTAATAATTGGCTATTATACACCTATATTCATAGAGATGGTGAGAATCAACAGAAATATGTACTTGGCGAGATTGATCCTCGTCAATCTCCATCATCGGTTATTGTAGAAGATAGCCTTCTTTATATTTTCGGTGGACGTGGGTGTCCGTCGGGGAAACAAGAAATGGTGCAACGTATGTACTATGATCTCTACGTTGTCAATCTGAAAACGAAACAACTGAAAAGGGTATGGGAGCTGCCTGAAAAACCTGCAGGAGGTGATTTTATTCCCAGCATCAATATGGTGTATGATCAGGACAAGGAATGCTTTTATTGTTTTACTACGCAACAGGGCGGATCTTTGCTAAAGATTGACAAGAACCGTCCCAACGTTGAAGTGATGTCGTTGCCTCTCCATCTTGATGTGAATGTCCAATACCTCTATAGTAATTTATACTATTCGGCTACTCAGAAGAAATTTTATGCGGTTTTTCAGAAGACACAGGTTACCAACGAATCGCATATGGAGATTTATGAAATGAATTATCCTCCCATTGCCATTAAACATTTCGTGCAAGAAGCGGGTGAGGTATCGGAGGAGTCTGAAACGTCGCTGTCCCGTTTTTCGTTATGGTGGACAGTAATGCTGTTATTGCTTGCTAGTATACTTGTTTGGTTGTTCTATTCCCGTTCTCATAAAAAACAGGAAATGGTACAGTCATGGATAGAAGATGAACCAATGTCAGTACCTGTTACTGTGGATGATGTTGCTGAAGAGCAACAAACACTTTCTGTTCAGGTGGAAGACGAGAGCCGGAAAGAGGAGGCAGAGATGCCCCGGTTGGAGTATTATCCGTTAGACAAATCGTGTGTCTGCTTTTTGGGAGGATTCCGGGTGATGGACAAAGTCGGGGAGGAAATCACCTCCTATTTTTCGCCTACTTTAAAGTTGCTGCTTGTCCTGCTGATTCTGAATATGGGTAAGGATGCGAAGGGTATTATGGGGAACAAACTACTACAATTGCTTTGGAGTGACAAGTCGGAGGAATCGGCCAAGAACAACCGAAACGTGTATATCAGCAAGTTGCGTGGCGTGTTGGAACGTGTAGGTGATGTAAAGATTGTCAATGCCAAGGGATTTTGGAGCATTGAATGGGGTGAGGGGGTGCTGTGCGATTACTTGGAGGCATTGCGGCTGTTCCGTGAGAAGGATGAACAGAATCTGGACCCTCTGTTGGAGTTGCTGTTGCATGGAACCATGCTGCCTAATGTGGAAAACGACTGGGTGGATACGTACAAGACGGAGTTCTCCAACTATACCATTGATTTCCTGACCCGTTTGCTGGAACGTGAGGATTTGTCGGATTCGTTTCTGTTGAGGGTGGCTGATGTGCTGTTCCAGCACGATTTTATGAACGAAGATGCTTTGCGTGTGAAGTGCCGCATCTTGTCACGTCAGGGTAAAAAGGGATTGGCTAAGAATGTGTATGATGCTTTCTGCAAGGAGTATACGAATTCGTTGGGAGTTGCATGTCCGATACAGCTTCAGAATCTAATTTGAAGGTGCAAATAGGCTGGTACCGAAGTCTTATGTTGTGTATGCTCCAGTACCAGCTCACTCCAGCATCAAGTTATATGACACTAAAATCGGTATTACACATTATCTTCTTTCCAGAAATGACTTGTTGCGCTGTTCTACTATTTGAATGCTCCCATCTTCGTTGTAATATAGCTTGTCAAAACAGATTGAACGAAGATTTCCTCGACCGGAAAGAGCGCAGTTGTGGTAGAACAGATACCATTCTCCTTTATATTCTACAATGGATCCGTGGCTGGTATCGCAGTCGGTAGCTTCAAGCAGGATGCCTTTGTATTCCCAAGGTCCTAAAGGTGACGAACTGATGGCATAGTGCATGCGATTATACTGTTTCCCCTTTTCATTGACGTAGTTATCGGGGTACGACAGGTAATAGATGCCATTGCGCTTGTGTACCCACGTGCCTTCGTGGAAGTCTTTCAGCCCTTTCATCTCCTCCATAGGTCCCTCCAATGCTGTCATGTTCTCTTTCAGCTTTCCTCCCATGCAATGTCCTCCTCCACCGTTGTAGATGTAAGCTTGTCCGTCGTCATCCATAAAGATGCAGGGGTCGATGTAGGAGGGTGCTCCTTCGATATATCCGATTACGGTGAAGTCGGATGCCGGTTTCCGGCTGGTTGCTATGCCTATTTTCCAGCTGTTTCCTGTGCGCGTTTCACTGGGGTGGGGGAAATAGAAGTAGTATGTGCCGTTTTTATAAGCGCAATCGGGAGCCCACATATAACCCCCTTCGCGCCGTCCCCAAGGTACTTGGCCAGAGTTCAGTATCTCTCCATGGTCTTTCCAATGTATCATGTCGTCGGTTGAGAAAACGTGGTACCGGTCCATGAAATCACAACCACGGGGAGGAAACAAGTCGTGGGAAGCATAGACATAGAGTCGTCCGTCCTTCCATACGTGGGCAGAAGGGTCGGCTGTATATAGATGTGTGATAAACGGATTGTTGCTCATGCCATCTACTGTCATCTCGTCATCGGCTTTTTGAGGAAAGGCTTTCAGATAGTCGTACATCTTTTGAGCCATCATGCGCGAACCTTCTGTATTGGGGTGAATACCGTCTGAGAGCAGTTCTGGGTGTCGGTTAAGTACAGAATGCATATCCAATACTTCTATTTTCATACGACTGGCTGCCTCGATAGTGGCCGGAGATACTTTTCGTTGGATTACATCGTCCCAAATACCGTTTGAATCGGGATAGAATGAAACGACAGGTGTCAAAATGATTACGCGCGGTTTTGTGGGCAGTTGTTTGAATGAGGTAATCATTTCACATGCGTCTTTTACAAATTCTTCCATGTATGTACGGTTGACGGCTTTACTGTCATTTCCTCCTAAATCGATGAATACAATGTCAGGATTAGAAGCAAGGGCTGCCTTGTATTCATCGCGTTCCCAATAGGGAAAATCTCCTTTGCGAAGCATCGTACATCCCCCCTTCCCGAAATTCATCACATGATAGCCTTTGCCCAACATCTTACCCAGTTGTGCCGGATACGAGTCGGTAATCGGATGGGTTGTCATGGCTCCTTCTGTGATGCTGGCTCCTACACAGGAAATTCTGACTTCTGTTTTTTTGTGCGGACGAGCACTCAATCCTCCTGTGGCCAATATGGCAATCAGCAGGAGCGACCAGATTCTTGTTTTAGCTTGATTCATAATCGGCATATTTTTAATTAGATGATATAAATGTTATTTCAATTACAAAAGTAAGCTGCTCCCATTAATAGAAGGCTTAATTTTGAATGAAAATAGACATAAAATTATAAAGAAGTGCCCAATCTCTGGGATGCAGTGATTCAGCTGCAATAAATACGAGGAATCAATGATAAATCTGCAAAGAATCATTATCTTTGCATGAAATCATAGAAAGAAAGCATTTATGAAGTACCCCATCGGAATACAGAGCTTTGACCGGATTCGTCAGGAAGGCTATGTCTATGTGGATAAGACAGCCTTGATTTATGACCTTGTTTGCAACGGAACAATCTACTTTCTGAGCCGCCCGCGTCGGTTCGGGAAGAGCCTGCTTATCTCTACCCTGAAGCACTACTTCTTGGGGTACAAGGAGCTGTTCGAAGGGCTGGCCATCAGTCAGCTGGAAAAGGAGTGGTACGAGTATCCTGTGTTCCATCTCTCGTTTGGCAGCGAGAACTTCACCCAGCCCTACGTCCTCGACCGGATGCTGGAGGGCTTTGTGGCACAGGGCGAGAAGCAATACGGCAAGTCGGAGGCACTCACCTTGGGGCAACGCTTCTGCTCTGTGCTGAAAGCCGCCCACCAGACTACAGGCCGCCGGGCCGTGGTGCTGATAGATGAGTACGACAAGCCTCTGCTCGATGTGATTGACAGGAACCTCTACGTCACCGACAGCGAGGGAAACCGGTTGAGGTTGGAAGACTACAACCGCAACATACTGAGGGGCTTCTACGGTGTGTTCAAGGATGCCGATGCCGACCTGCGTTTCGTGATGCTGACGGGCGTGACCAAGTTTTCGCAAGTGAGTGTCTTCAGTGGCTTCAACCAGCCGAAAGACATCAGCATGGACAAGCGTTACGAGGCCTTGTGCGGCATCACGCAAGAGGAGCTGGAGGAGGTGTTTGCCGAGCCTATCCGGCAGATGGCCGAGGAATTCAAGGTAGACATCGAGGAAATGAGGAAGATGCTGAAGCAGCAATACGATGGCTACCACTTCAGCCCCGCCATGCAGGACATTTACAACCCCTTCAGCCTGCTGAATGCTTTCGACATGAAGATGCTGCGCGACTACTGGTTTGCCTCGGGCACTCCCACCTACCTCATCCGCCTGCTGGGGCACAACAACGAGCAAATCAACGAACTGACAGGCAAGTACTACGATGCTTCGGAGTTCATCGACTACAAGGCCGACGTGGAGCGTTCGCTGCCCATGATTTATCAGAGCGGTTACTTGACCATCAAGGATTATGACGAGACCACCTATTCTTTCCTGCTGGACTTCCCCAACAACGAGGTGCGCAAGGGCTTCCTCAGCCTGATAGCTTCCAATTACTTGAAAAGCAGTGAAGATACACCCGAGAGCTGGGTACGTGATTCGTTCCGCCAGTTGAATCGTGGCGAGGTGGTACCTTTCTGCGAGTCGCTCACCGCCTTCCTCGCCAGCATCCCCTATGACAGTCACGAGGCATTGAAGGATATCAAGGCCACGGAGAAGCACTTCCAGTACACCTTCTACCTGATTCTACGCCTGATAGGAGTCTATTGCCAAGCCATCAAGGTGGAAGACCGTCAGAGCTATGGCCGTGTGGACTGCACGCTGGAGATGAAAGAGTACGTCTACATCCTGGAGTTCAAGATGGATGGCAGTGCCGACGAGGCCCTGCAACAGATAGAGGCCAAAGGCTATGCCAAGCCCTACGCCACCGATAAGCGTCAGGTCATCCGCATCGGCATGAACTTCTCTTCCGAAACTCGCACCATCGCTGAGTGGAAATCCGAAAATTAAGTTGCTCTTCTGACAAATTCAGTACTCTTACTAAGATTACACCAGTACGCTGTACGGAGTACTGCAGTATTTAGTACGGAGTACCAGCGTACTCTCACCGAGGTACAGCCACAAGGATATGTTGGGAAGTCATAAGGAGAGATTCGCAAGAATGGCAATATATATAATGTATTCAAGTTTAATGGAATCTGCAGTTCGCCGTGATTTGCGTCATGTATTCTGTAAACAATTATTGAAACCGGACGAGTGAGCTCGAATGCGAAAATTTGATTGGCTATAGTTGATTACTGCGTTGTAAAATGCACATTATCTTCCATCATCGACA
>CALZEQ010000050.1 GCA_945641355.1 uncultured Mediterranea sp.
CAAATGCTTTACTGAGGCTGTCGATGATGGAAGACAATGTTTATTTTGCAACGCATTAATTAACTATAGCCAATTAGTATTACAATCATTTGGTTATCAATTAGTTAAGATAGCCAACATTCAATCGCATTCTGAATATGTTTCATGATACGACTGAATGATGCTCCCCATAGGAGTGACCCTTTGAGAGCCCCTTTTTGTCCGAAATGATTACTGCTTTTCCTTTCAGCTTTGATGTTTTGGTATCAACGTTCATATTGCCTATCCTATTGTCATCCTGAGCCCCCATTACACTTTGTGTGAAACCATCCGATGATTGTAAGGGCGAAGCTGCGTGTCCGCCTTGAATTTCGTTCGCGATGATGCCTTGCGTGCGGTTTGGGCAGACACACAAATCTGCCCCTATAGCATTATCAACGATAGGCGAATGGCTTTGGGAATTGTTTGGAAATGCCTTGTTATGGCAAAATAAAGGCTGCTTATTTTACCGCAATGGATATTTTATGTATCTTCGCGGCAAAATAAAAGACGTATCAATGAAACAGAAACGTGTATCGTTAGTGGAAGGGCAGTACAGGATTCCCTTTATCCTGATCACTTCGCTCTTTTTCCTGTGGGGCTTTGCCCACGCTATCCTAAATGTGTTGAACAAGCATTTCCAAGAGGTGCTGGATATATCGAAAGCACACTCGGCCTTCATACAGATGATGATGTATATGGGCTATTTTATCATGGCCATTCCGGCCGGATTGTTCATCAACCGCTTTGGCTACCGTCGGGGGGTGGTGTTCGGTCTGCTGCTCTATGGCATAGGCTCGCTGCTCTTCATCCCCGGCCAGCAGCTGCTTTCGTTCGAGTTCTTCCTGTTCGCCCTTTTCGTCATCGGATGCGGTCTTACCTTTCTGGAGACAGCTGCCAATCCGTATGTCACCGAACTGGGTGCCCGCGAAACAGCCGCCAGCCGCCTCAATCTGGCACAGTCGTTCAACGGACTGGGCTGCATCTGTGCGCCGGCCTTGGCCGGTCTGCTGCTGTTTGGATCGGACGGACAGACGGGTTCCGGCAATGTCGCACTGCCCTACATCTGCATGGGCATCATCGTACTGCTGGTGTCGCTTGTCTTCTCACGGGTACGCCTGCCTGAAATAGAGCATCACGTGGAGGTGGATCCGTCGGGAAAACGTATCGGACTGTGGTCGCATAAGCTGTTCATATTCGGATTGTTGGCACTTTTTGCTTACGAAGTAGGTGAGATATCCATCAACAGCTTCTTCATCAACTATGTGGTTGAGCAGAAGTGGATGAATGCCCGGGATGCATCTGTGGTGCTCTCCTTCGGCGGTCTGGGACTTTTCATGCTGGGCCGTTTTGCAGGCAGCTGGATTATGGGGCGGGTACGGGCCGAGAAGGTGTTGCTGGTCTGTGCCACCGGTACGGTGCTGACCACCAGTGTGGTATTGCTCAACGTGGGCTGGTGCTCGCTGGCAGCCCTGCTCTGCGGCTACGCTTTCGAGGCCATTATGTTCCCCACCATCTTCGCCCTCTCGCTGAGAGGATTGGGTAGCAATACCAAGCGTGCCTCTTCCTTCCTGATGATGTCTCCTGTGGGAGGCGTGGTAGGACCGTTCCTCATGGGACTGGTAGCCGACTATACCAACATGGTGATGGCATTCATCGTGCCGTTGATAGCCTATGCCGTCGTGTGGTGCTATGCTCGTAAGATGGTCTATAATCACGAAAACGTCTGATTGCTCATGCTGAATATACTCAAACTACAGGGAACAGAGAAGCGGCTCTATCAATGGGTGGCTCCTTTGGTGATGAATCCTAAGGTGCTGCGTCAGAATTACAACTTCCCCTTCCGTACGGACGAAGACTTCGTCTGGTATCTGGCCTTCCAAGGACGTAAGCTGCTGGGCTTTGTGCCGGTAGAGACCAAACGTTCGGAGTATGTCATCAACAACTACTACACGCCTGGACGCGATGCCGACATGCTGAGGCAGCTGCTGCAGGAGGTCATTGAACAGACCCCGCAGGACCGGCCGCTTGCGGCTATTGCCTTTCTGGAGGACGAACAGCTGTTCGGTGAACTGGGATTTAAGGAAGAGAAACGGTGGACACGCTACCTAAAGATGAGCAGGAGATGAAAACAACGCAAGGGAAAAACGTATATGAGCTGGCGCAAGAGCGACTTGACATCATCTTCCGCGATTTTGACACGGTGTGTGTATCTTTTTCGGGAGGGAAGGACAGTGGCGTGCTGCTGCAACTCTGCATCGACTACGTCATCCGTCACGGGCTGAAGCGCAAGATATGTGTCTTCCACATGGACTACGAGATACAGTATCAATATACCATAGAGTATGTAGACCGTGTGCTGAAGAGCCACCCCGACATACTGGAGGTCTATCGGGTATGCGTCCCCTTCCGGGTATCGACCTGCACCTCCATGTATCAGAACTACTGGCGTCCCTGGCAGGAAGAGATGAAAGACATCTGGGTGCGTCCCATGCCGCAGGATAGCTATCACAAGGAGGATTTTCCGTTCTACACCGATACCATGTGGGACTACGAGTTCCAGATGCACTTTGCCCAATGGCTGCACCAGCGGAAAGATGCCGTACGCACCTGTTTCCTGATAGGCATCCGTACGCAGGAGAGCTTCAACCGCTGGCGTTGCATCCACCTGGCCCGCAAATACCAGATGTACCACACCTACCGCTGGACCTCGAAAATCGGCATTGACATCTACAACGCCTATCCGCTGTTCGACTGGAAGACCACAGACATCTGGGTTGCCAACGGCAAGTTCGGGTTTGACTACAACCGTCTGTACGATATGTACTACCGGGCCGGAGTCAGCTTGGAACGCCAGCGGGTAGCCAGTCCCTTCCTGGGTGAGGCACAGGAGACATTGAAGCTCTATCGGGCCATCGACCCCCTGACATGGGGCAAGATGATAGGGCGTGTCAACGGAGTGAACTTCACCGGCATCTATGGGGGCACACGGGCTATGGGCTGGCAGACCATCCGTCTGCCCAAGGGCTATACTTGGAAATCGTTCATGCAATTTCTGCTCTCTACCCTGCCCGAGCGTACCCGCCGCAACTACCTGAGGAAGCTGACTGTCAGCATCGAGTTCTGGCGCAACAAGGGCGGATGTCTGAGCGAACAGACCATCCAGCGGCTGCAGGATGCCGGCATACCCATCGAGGTGATGAACAGCACTAACTATAAGACACAGAAGCGTCCTGTCCGCATGGAGTACCTGGATGACATCAACATACCCGAGTTCAAGGAGATACCCACCTACAAACGAATGTGTATCTGCATCCTCAAGAACGACCATGCCTGCAAGTACATGGGCTTCGCCCTGACCAAGGAGGAGGCCTACAAGCGAGACAAAATCATGGAACAATTCAAAAATATGATGTTATGAACGTAGAGACAAGTCCTGTATATCACGTCAGAGCCGTCCCTGTAGAGAAGGTAAAGGCCAACGACTATAACCCCAACGTAGTAGCTCCACCCGAAATGAAGCTGCTCGAACTCTCTATCTGGGAAGATGGCTTCACCATGCCTTGTGTCTGCTATCACGATGCAGAGAAGGATGAATATATCCTGGTGGACGGATTTCACCGCTACCGGGTGCTGAAGACCTCGAAACGCATCTACGAGCGCGAGAAGGGAATGCTGCCTGTGGTCGTCATAGAGAAAGACATCTCCAACCGTATGGCTTCTACCATTCGTCACAACCGGGCCCGAGGCACACACAACATTGAACTGATGTGCGAGATTGTGGCTGAGCTGGACCGCTCGGGCATGTCTGATGAATGGATTATGAAGAACATCGGTATGGACCGCGACGAGTTGTTGCGCCTGAAGCAACTCTCCGGTCTTGCTGAACTGTTTGCCGACAAAGAGTTCTCCATCCCCGGCCGGCAGGACGAAACCAGCCTGTTCGATGACGAACGCTGACCGGGGTGAATCGCTCTTTCAATCTATCTTACAGAGCCAACCGGTAGATGTCGGCGCAATCTTCCATGGTCAGCTTCACGTAGCAGCCCAGCAGGTTGCCTTTGTTGCGACGCAGGCTCTCAATCATACGGGGAATGTCTGGGTGCTCGATGTGCAGTTCGGCAAAGCTCACCGGCAGACCCAGTGAGGTGAAGAATGCCTTCAACCGGCGGATACCCTCGGTGGCTACGTCCACTTTCTCCTCGTCTGACAGCAACTTGCCGATGGGGACGGGTACATCCCATACCCTCACGGCATACTGCACCAGTTTGTCCACGTTGTGCGTCGCCATCCACGTCAGCCAGGCGGGGAACACCACAGCCAGTCCCGCTCCGTGCGTCACGTTGTAGATGGCACTGATTTCGTGCTCCAAGGCATGTGACGACCAGTCCTCTTCCCGTCCTACACCGCACGTACCATTGTGTGCCACCATGCCACTCCACATGATGTTGGCACGGGCTTCGTAGTCGTTCGGGTCCTTGATTACCTTCGGTGCCTCTTCAATGATGGCCTTCAGTACGCCTTCGCACAGCCGGTCACTGATTTCCACCTCCCGGGTGTTGGTGAAGTAACGTTCCATGATGTGTGCCATCATATCTGCCACGCCTGATGCCGTCTGATACGGAGGCAAGGTACAGGTGAGTTGTGGGTTCAGTATGGAGAAGAGGGGGCGCAGCTTGTTGGAGCCCATACCTAACTTCTGCAGTGTCTCAGTCTTGGTGATGACACTGTTGCCAGAGCCTTCGCTTCCGGCGGCAGGGATGGTAAGCACAACGGCCACCTTCAGTGCCTTCTCAATGACCGCCTTCCCGATGAAAAAGTCCCAGAAATCACCTTCATACAAAGCACCGCAGGCAATGGCCTTGGCTGTATCGATGGTGGAACCACCGCCCACAGCCAGCAATAGGTCGGCCTCCTCCTTGCGGCACAGCTCGATGCCTTCATATACCTTCAGGTCGATGGGGTTCGGCTGTACCCCTCCCAATTCGCAGAAGGCGATACCGGCCTCTTGCAGCGAGGCCTTCACACGATCCAGCAGTCCGCTCCGCACCACAGATCCGCCACCATATACAATCATTACTTTCCGGGCACCATACTTCCGTGCCATCGCTCCGACCTGAGTCTCGGTATCTTTGCCGAAGACAAACTCAGTCGGACTGTAAAATACAAAGTTGTTCATAAATAAATGTGTACGTTTAATACGACAAAGATAGTGTAAATTAATCAATTTGCACTATCTTTAAATAAGATAAGCTGCATCTCGGAATAACTTTTTCATGCAAGCGTGAAAGTTTTTCTCCCGATTTAGATTATCTTTGGGCAGGTTTAATCAAATAATGGCACAGTCAAATGCCATGAATCGAATGCAATCAATATGAAAGGATTACTCTATCTGATTGGTCTGCTGGCCGTCGGCCTACATGCAACGGCGCAGACAACACCGCTGAAAGGTTTTGATTACCATGCCGCCACAGTTCCCGACGGCAAGGAGTGGGAATCGCCGGAACGACTGGCACTCAATAAAGAGCAGCCTCACGCCTGGTTCTTCACCTTTGCGGATGTGGAAAGTGCCCGTAAGGTGCTGCCGGAGCACAGTGCGTACTATCAGTCGCTCAACGGAGCGTGGAAATTCCATTGGGTGGGCAACCCGGACGAACGACCGGCAGACTTCTACCAGCCTTCGTTCGATGTGTCCGAATGGGACGACGTCACCGTACCTATGCAGTGGAATGTGGCAGGCATCCAGAAGAACGGCTCGCTGAAATACGGCGTGCCTATCTATGCCAACCAGCCCGTCATCTTCCAGCACAAGGTGGCGGTGGGCGACTGGAAAGGCGGCGTGATGCGGACACCCCGACCGGACTGGGTGACCTACAAGCACCGCAACGAAGTGGGTTCCTACCGACGCAGCTTCACCGTTCCCGCCGACTGGGCCGGACGGGAAGTGTACATCAACTTCGATGGTGTCTCCTCGTTCTTCTACTTGTGGGTGAACGGGAAGTATGTGGGCTTCTCGAAAAATTCCCGCAACACCGCTTCCTTCGACATTACTCCTTATCTGAATCCTAAGGGAGAAAACATCGTAGCAGCCGAGGTGTACCGCAACTCGGACGGATCGTTCCTTGAAGCACAAGATATGTTCCGCCTGCCGGGCATCTTCCGTACCGTATCGCTGACATCCACTGCCCAACTGCAGGTGCGCGACCTGCGCGTCTTCCCCGACTTGGACGCTTCGTACAGCGACGGAACCGTCCGCGTGGAAACGGACATCCGCAACTTCGGCAAGAAGGCAGCCAAAGGATATACCTTATCTTATAAGGTGTATGCCAACCTGCTGTATTCCGACGAAAACACCCTGGTGGAAGGAGTCAGCGGAACAGCAGCCGTTGACGAGACCCTGCAAGGCAACACCACTACCACCACAGCCGTCCTCACCGTTCCCCGGCCTGCCCAATGGTCGGCAGAAGCCCCCTACCGCTACACCCTGGTAGGCCAGCTGAAGGACAAGAAGGGTAAGGTCGTAGAGACCTTCTCCACCGCTTTCGGATTCTGCAAGGTGGAAATCAAGGACACTCCGGCTTCGGAAGACGAGTTCGGACTGGCCGGCCGTTACTACTACGTGAACGGCAAGACCGTCAAGCTGAAAGGCGTGAACCGGCAGGAAATCTGTCCTGAGACCGGACAGGCCATTACGCATGAACAGATGGTAGCGGAAGTGATGCTGATGAAACAAGGCAACATCAACCACGTGCGCAACTCGCACTACTCCTGCGACCCCTACTGGTATTATGTCTGCGACAAGTACGGCATTTACCTGGAAGACGAGGCGAACATCGAGAGCCATGAATATTACTACGGAGCCGCTTCCCTCTCCCACGTACCGGAATTTGAAGCCGCTCATGTGGCACGTGTCATGGAGCTGGCCCACTCGCACGTCAACCATCCTTCGATAGTCATCTGGTCGTTGGGCAACGAGGCCGGACCGGGCCAGAACTTCGTCAAGGCCTACGAGGCCCTGCATCGGTTCGACCCTTCGCGTCCCGTACAGTACGAGCGCAACAACGACATCGTCGATATGGGTTCCAACCAGTATCCTTCCATCGCCTGGATGAGAGGAGCCGTGACCGGCAAATACGACATCAAGTATCCTTTCCACGTGTCTGAATATGCCCACTCGATGGGTAACGCCGTGGGCAACCTGGTGGACTACTGGGATGCCATCGAATCGACCAACTTCTTCTGTGGCGCCGCCATCTGGGACTGGGTAGATCAGGCCATCTACAACTATGACCCGAAGACGGGCGACCGCTACTGGGCGTATGGTGGCGACTTCGGCGACAAGCCCAACAGCGGTATGTTCTGCATGAACGGCATCCTCTTCCCCGACCACTCGCCCAAGCCGGCCTTCTACGAGGTGCGCAAGGTGTACCAGAACATCGGTGTGAAGGCACTGGACATGAAGAACGGCAAGATTGAGGTCTTCAACAAGCACTATTTCACGCCGCTTAGTCCGTTCAAGATGGTATGGTCGCTCTACGAGGACGGCAAGAAGATTCAGGAAAGCGACCAGTACATCGCTCCCCGGAAGATAGTCGGTCCGCGCGACAAGGCAGTCTATACCCTTCCCTACGACTACAGTCAGCTGAAACCTGAAAGCGAATATTTCGTGAAGGTGCAGTTCCTGCTTGCCGACGACCAGCCGTGGGCAAAGGCCGGCTATGTACAGAGCGAAGAACAGCTGCCGCTGAAAGCCGCTGCCGCTCCTGTCCCCCTCAAAGAACAGACCGCCTCTTTAGAACGGCCGCAGCTGCAGGAAAACGCAGACTTCACCACCGTAAGTGGTACGAACTTCCGGGTGATGTTTGACAACCGTACGGGCTCTATCTACACGTTGGAATACAACGGTCAGCCGATGCTGATAGAGGGGCAGGGACCGAAATTGGACGCGCTCCGTGCACCTACCGACAACGACAACTGGGCCCGTAACCAATGGTTCGAGAAAGGGCTGCACAACCTGAAGCATACTGCCACGAGCTATGCCTGCATCAACAAGGACCGGAAGAGCGACCATACGATACAGCTGATGTATACGGTGGTATCACAAGCACCCAACGGTGCAAAATTGGAAGGAAACGACACGGGGAGGAATGTCATCAAGGAACTGACCGACGAACCTTTCGGACCGGATGACTTTAAGTTTGTCACTACACAAATCTGGACGGTCTATGCCGACGGCTCCATCGAACTGCAATCGAACATTACGGCCAACGAAGCGACCGTCGTACTGCCCCGACTGGGTTATGCCCTGCAGTTGCCCTCAACGATGGGACGGTACACCTACTACGGACGTGGACCGTGGAACAACTACAACGATCGCCGCACGGGTGCCTTCGTAGAGCAATACGAGAGCACGGTGGCAGACCAGTTCGTCGCCTTCCCGAAGCCGCAAAGCAACGGCAACCGTGAAGAGATACGCTGGTGTGCCTTGACCGATGCTAACGGCAACGGTATTGAGTTCATTGCCGGCGACCAGCCCCTTTCGGCTTCTGCCCTGCCCTGGTCGGCTCTCGAAATGACCCTGGCACCTCATCCCTACCAGCTCCCTACTTCCTCCGGCACGCACCTGCACCTCGATGCAGCCGTCACCGGTCTGGGTGGTAACAGCTGCGGACAAGGCGGCCCCTTGGAACCCGACCGCGTGAAGTCAACGCCCCACTCCATGAGCTTCCTCCTGCGCCCGGTAACGAAGAAGAACTTTACGGAAACAGCACGGGTTGCTGCCAGCGGCGAAATGCCGATTGCCATTACCCGTTCGGTCAACGGAGAAGTCACGCTCGCTTCCAAGAAGTCAGGAGCCTCCATCCTGTACACGCTGGACGGCAGCAAGAAAAAGCAGTCCTATACCCAACCTTTCTCGTTGCGCAAGGGAGGTACGGTAACCGCCTTCTATGCCGACAATGCCGCCGTCAAGAGCACGGCCAGTTTTGCCCCGATTGAGAGCATCCCGATGGAAGTGGTCTGTGCTTCCAGCGAAGAGACCGATGAAGGAGCTGCCTCCAACCTGGTGGACGGCGACCTGAACAGCACGTGGCATACCATGTACTCTGTCACGGTGGCGAAATATCCGCACTGGGTGGATTTCGATGCCGGTGAAGTGAAAATCATCAAAGGTTTCATCTATACCCCGCGTCAGGACGGCGGCTCCAACGGAAACATCAAGGAGTACTCGCTGCATGTGAGCATGGACGGTAAGGAGTGGGGCGAACCGGTCATCAAAGCTGCGTTCGACCGTTCAGCCGCTCCCAAACGTGTGATGCTGGAGCAACCGGTCAAGGCACGCTACATACGCTTTACTGCGCTCAGCTCACAGAATGGAGCCGACTATGCAGGTGGTGCCGAGTTTGCAGTCGTGGCAGACTGAGCCGTGTCCGTATAAGAAATCGAAAGGGGCAGTACCGTAAACTTGCGTTACGGTGCCGCCCCTTTCGGTTCGAGTAGGATATGTAGGGATTGGCAAGGATATTCTCCTCGCCAACCGAATCCTATATCAGAGAATGCTCTTTACGGTAGCCAGCATACCCTTCTCCTGAATGTCGTTCAGGAAGCCTGTAACCATATCGGTAAGGCCCGGGATGGCGTTGAGGTCGCCGTGCTCGCCCCAGATGAGTTCCTTGGCTGCCAGTACGCCCTCGGCCACGCGACGGGTGTCACCGGTAGCCCAGAGGTCGCGCAACAGCTGCATGATTTCGGGAGCATCGTTAGGTACGATATCGGCACCATCGGCACGCTTGCCTCCCTTGTAATAGGTGATGATGGCGGCCAGACCCAGTACCAAGCCCTTCGGCAGTTCGCCCTTACGCTCCAAGTAGGTTTTCAATCCGGGCAGATCGCGCGTCTGGTATTTGGGGAATGAGTTCAGCATGATGCTGGTTACCTGATGCTCTACATAGGGATTGTCGAAACGCTCCAATACATCGGCAGCAAACTGCTTCAGTTCGTCCATCGGCAGGTTGAGAGTCTGCATCAGTTCGTCAAACTGTACCTTGCGCACATACTTGCCGATAACCGGGTGGTTGCATGCATCGCGCACAATGTTGACACCACTGAGGTAGGCCACCGGCGACAATACGGTGTGAGGACCGTTGAGCAGGGTCACCTTACGTTCGTGGTAGGGTGCTTCGCTTTCGGCAATGAGTACATGCAGACCGGCCTTCTCGGCAGGGAACTCTTTACGCAAAGCGGCAATGGACATGTTCTCCGGCTTTTCGATGACCCACAAGTGGAAGATTTCAGCTTGTACCACAAGGTTGTCGGCATAGCAGATCTTCTTCTGAATCTGGGCAATCTCTTTGCGGGGGAAGCCCGGTACAATGCGGTCAACCAACGTAGCACAGACGTAGCAGTACTTAGTGAACCAGGTCTTGAACTTCTCGTAATCGGCACCGAAGTCATCCTTCCACAGTTCGATGTACTGGTAGATGCACTCCTTCAGGTGATGTCCGTTCAGGAAGATAAGCTCACAAGGCATGATGATGAGACCCTTCGTCTTATCGCCCTTGAAAGTCTGGAAGCGACGGTACAGCAGCTGGGTCAGCTTGCCGGGATAGGAAGAAGCGGGAGCGTCGGCCAACTTGCAGGAGGGGTCAAACGTGATACCGGCCTCGGTGGTGTTGGAGATGACGAAACGGATTTCCGGCTGGTCGGCCAATGCCATGAAGGCAGCATTCTGCGTGTAGGGGTTGAGGGCACGGCTGATGCAGTCGATACGTGTGAGCGAGTTGACGGGCTCGCCGTTGAGACGGCCTTGCAGATTGACGTGATAGAGGCAGTCCTGGCCATTGAGCCACTCTACCATACCGCGTTCAATGGGCTGAACAACCACTACACTACCGTTGAAGTCGGTCTTTTGATTCATGTTGTAGACAATCCAATCTACGAAGGCACGCAGGAAGTTACCTTCTCCAAACTGGATGATTCTCTCGGGTGCGACGGATTTGGGAGCCGTCTGTTTGTTTAAAGCTTTCATTTGATGATGGTTATTAATGTTTATTTGTAGAAACTTGTGATTCGTTTCCGGTTATTCTCGTTGATTATTGGTGTGATTCGAACTCAAAATAAAAGTCAATGTTCTCCTTCAGCAGCACGTCGATGGGCATGTGGCGTAACAAGGGGACGGGTCGCTTGAAGAGGATATGGTCGCATAGCACCTTGATGCCGGCATAGCCTTGCATGGCAGGCCGCTGGGCTATCAGACAGTCAATCTCTCCGCTCTTCAGCCGTTCCACATTGCCGGGTAGCAGGTCGTAGCCCACCAGTCCGTCAAGCTTCCGTCCATGCGCATGGAGGTAGTCGGCCACCTGATAGATGCGTGAGTTGAATACGGCCCCCAACACGGCTTGAGGATGGGTTGCAAAGAAGCGGTCCAGCAGGCGGTTGTTCTCTACTACATCCTCCTTGTGCAGCACCACATCGTGGATGGTAAGGTGATCATGAGCCTCTGTCAGATACTCCATGAAGCCTTCCAGCCGACGCTGCATCTGGATTTCTGCCGGATTGCTCTTCTGATTGTTGAGGAAGAGCACCAGTTCCTGGTCGGGATGATAGTTGCGCATCAGTATTTTGGCGGCCAGATAGCCGCTGACACGTGAGTCTTGCCCGATGTAACAGATGGCATGGGTGTGACGGATGTTGAAGTCGATGAAGAGGTAGGGAACCGACTGCTCGTCCAGACGGGCAGCCAGCCACAAGGTCTGTTCCTGAAAGTTGGGAGCGATGAGTACGGCATCCGGTTGCTCCTGCCCCACCCTGCGGCACGCCTCTTCATAGGAAGCACAGTCGGCATGACGGTATCGGACGTAGCGGATTGTGACATTGAAAGGAGCCATCTCCTGCTCAGCCCGGCAGATGCCCCGATAGACGGCGTGCCAATAGTCGTGTTCGATGTGGTCGGGTATCAGGCAGATGATGCAGTAAGGCTTCTTGGCTGCCAGACCGATGGCAAACATATTGGGCTGATACTCGATCTCATCGAGCACACGCTGTACTTTCTCTTTGCTGGCTGCCGACACAGAGCCACGGTCGTGCAGCACACGGTCAACGGTGCCGGCCGATACACCCGCCAGTCGGGCGATGTCTTTGATGGTATATGTCTTATGCTCCATACTGCTGTCTTTGTACCTCTTAGGGGCTGTTTGGTAAATGGTTTGACTCCACTTTCGTGGGGTAAACTTGAAAATATACTAAATATTCGCCGCAAAGATACGAAATATTTTGTTTATCCAAGTAAAATATCTACTTTTGTGTTCGATAACGGTTAAGAAAGCTAAAATACATTTCTGGCCTTATCCGCTTTATTATCAGTTTTATATAAAGAATATAGTAAAAAGTAATATTTTTAGATACTTAAAACAGATAGAAATGAAAAACTTTATGGATGAAAACTTCTTGCTGCAGACCGAAACCGCACAGAAGTTGTACCACGAACATGCGGCCAAAATGCCGATTATCGACTACCACTGTCACCTGATTCCCCAAATGGTGGCCGACGACTATCAATTCAAGTCATTGACTGAAATCTGGCTGGGAGGCGACCACTACAAGTGGCGTGCCATGCGTACCAACGGTGTAGCCGAACGCTACTGCACAGGCAAGGACACTACAGACTGGGAGAAGTTTGAGAAATGGGCAGAAACAGTGCCCTACACGTTCCGCAATCCTTTGTACCACTGGACTCATCTGGAACTGAAGACTGCCTTTGGCATCAATAAGATTCTGAATCCGCAGACCGCACGCGAAATCTATGACGAGTGCAACGAGAAGCTGCAACAACCCGAATACTCGGCACGCGGCATGATGCGTCGTTACCATGTGGAGACCGTATGTACTACGGACGACCCCATTGACACGCTGGAACACCACATCCGCACACGCGAAAGCGGATTTGAAATCAAGATGCTTCCCACATGGCGTCCGGACAAGGCCATGGCCGTAGAGGTAGCAGCCGACTTCCGCGCCTATGTGGAGAAACTGGCCGAGGTAAGTGGAGTGACCATCTCTACCTTCGATGACATGATTGCCGCCCTGCGCAAGCGTCACGACTTCTTCGCTGCCCAAGGTTGCAAGCTCTCTGACCACGGCATCGAAGAGTTCTATGCGGAAGAGTACACCGAAGCCGAAATCAAGGCTATATTTAATAAGGTATATGGCGGTACAGAACTGACCCGTGAAGAGGTGCTGAAGTTCAAGTCGGCCATGTTGGTGGTATTTGGTGAGATGGACTGGGAGAAGGGATGGACACAACAGTTCCACTACGGTGCCATCCGCAACAACAACAGCAAGATGTTCAAGTTGCTGGGTCCTGACACCGGTTTCGACTCCATCGGTGAATTTACAACGGCCAAGGCCATGGCTAAGTTCCTGGATCGCCTGAACAGCGAGGGCAAGCTGACCAAGACCATCCTGTACAACCTGAACCCTTGTGCCAACGAAGTGATTGCCACCATGCTGGGCAACTTCCAGGACGGCAGTGTACCGGGCAAGATTCAGTTCGGTTCGGGCTGGTGGTTCCTCGACCAAAAGGACGGTATGGAGAAGCAGATGAACGCACTGAGCGTGTTGGGCTTGCTGAGCCGCTTTGTAGGTATGCTGACGGACTCGCGCTCGTTCCTCTCCTACCCGCGTCATGAGTACTTCCGCCGTACCCTCTGCAACCTGGTAGGTCGCGATGTGGAGAACGGTGAGATTCCAGCCAGCGAAATGGATCGTGTGAACCAGATGATTGAAGACATCAGCTACAACAACGCGAAGCGATTCTTCCAGTTCTAAATACGGATAGCAGGTTGAGTTGCTTCACCTGACTTACGAACGAACAAGCAGAGCGGTCATATTACCCCAGAAGGTATATGACCGCTCTTTCTGTTTACTCTTTACCTATCTTCATGGATGGATTTGCTTTAATCGTGAAATTTCCATCCCATAAAGCCTATATTTAGAAGGAAAACCCCTAATTTTGCAGAAACGAAAAATCTAACCTTTCGATTCAGTTAACAGAAAAGGTTTGTCCGGCAATTCACCAAATAACGAATAGACAAATGACAAAGGTTGAAGAACTGGCTCTCGCCATGCTTGAGTATAACAATGGCGACCCAAAGCGCATTCAGCATACGACAAAAGTCCATGCCTACGCTTCGCTGATAGGTAAATGCGAAGGAGTGGACGAGGATACTCAGTTCATCCTTGAGAGTGCTACCCTCGTTCATGATATAGGTATCAGGGCGAGTGAGAAGAAGTACGGGCATCAGAACGGCAAACTTCAGGAGAAGGAAGGGCCTGCGGCAGCACGTGAGTTACTCATACGTCTCGGAGGTTATACCGACCGGCAGATTGAACGCATCTGTTGGCTGGTCGGCCACCATCACACCTACCATGTGTGCGAGGATTTGGATTACCAGATTCTCATCGAGGCCGACTTTCTGGTGAATCTGTATGAAGACAACGAATCTGCCGATGCCGTGTATGCCGTTCGCAGAAACATCTTCCGGACAGAGAGCGGAACAAAGATGCTTGAAACCATGTTTGGCATAATCAAAGAATAGGCAATCTACAATGAAGAAGACAATCATCCCCATCACCATGCTGACACTACTTGCAGCATGTGGCACCAAAGAAAACGGCACCCCCCAAGAAGGTGTTGCACAAAGTGAGAAACAAATGGTACTCAATATCGATAATTTCAGTTGGACGCGACAACCCGAGAGTTGCGTCATCAAGGGTGACACCATAGAAGTGGTAACAAAGCCGCACACTGACCTGTGGCAACGTACCTACTATCATTTTCGCAATGACAATGCACCTGTATTCCAGATGGAGACAGAAGAGAAGTACTTCAGTTTCATCGTGAAGACCGATTTCTCGGAGAGTCATCACCGGTTTGACCAGTGTGGCATCGTCCTTTATCTTGACAGCGACAACTGGCTAAAGGGCAGTGTGGAGTACGAGAATGAGGAGTTCCAGCATTTGGGAAGTGTAGTGACTAACAACGGTTATTCAGATTGGGCTACAACGGCCATCTCTGCCAATGTCAAGACGATGTGGTATAGATTCTCTCGTCGAGAGGACGACTATTGCATAGAGTGTTCACAGGACGGAGAACACTTCTCGCAAATGCGCGTCTGTCACCTGCATCAAGGTGGAGAGAAGATACGTTTCGGTATCTACGCCTGCTCGCCAGAGGAATCATCGTTCAAGGCGGTGTTCACAGACATGAAACTGACGGAGTGTGCATGGAAAGCCCACGATGGGCAGCAGCCAGACTGATCATTACCTTTGGCATGAAACGGACAAATAAACATCACTATGTGGTTGTACTCCTTTCGTTGCTTATCGGCATCATACCGGTCGCAGAAACGGGAGCGCAAACACTGTCCAGTCAGTGTGGAGCAAATGTTGTCAATAACAAGGTGAGCCTTGCGTGTATCATGCGTACTCAAGCCGATGCTTTTCTGCAAGACATGCCGTCTGACCTGCAACAAAAGCAGACCCTGGCCATTCTCAAAGCGATAGAGGGGGACAATGGTCTTCTGAAGGTTGTCCGTCACTCACGCAATACGCAGCCGAAGTATGCCGACAACGTACAGACAAGAATGATTACCGGAACCATGCGTATGTATGAGCCGAAGGAGTGTCAGGACGAATCGCTTCCCGTACTGCTATATCTTCATGGTGGCGGATGGACTTTTGGCAGCATCAACAGCTGCGGGAGATTCTGTAATGCCATGGCTGTTGCCGGAAAGATAAAGGTCATAGCCCTTGACTACCGTCTGGCTCCTGAGCATCCCTATCCGGAGGGACTCCATGACTGTATCGATGCCGTCAAGTACATCATCAGTCATGCCGACGAGTTGCATATTGATGTCAATCGCATCACCCTGGGTGGTGACAGTTCGGGGGGAAACCTGGCACTGGCAACGGCTTTATCGGAGACATGCCGCAACAAGGTAGAATCCTTGCTCCTGTTCTATCCTGTAACAAAGGCTTACAATGATGGCAGTGAGTCGTGGCAGCTGTATGGCAAAGGCTTTGGGCTGGACGCAGAGATCATGGAAGCCTTCAACCATGCCTATACGCTCCGTGCTGATGCTCATGCTACCTCCATCAGCGTAGGCCTGTGCAGTGACGAGGAGTTGCAGACACTACCAAGAACCTTGATGATTGCAGCCGAAAGGGACATCCTGCGCGACCAGGGCAAGGCCTTTGCGGAGAGGATGGGTGGCAAGGTCAAGCGAATGGAATACGAAGGTACGGTACACCTGTTCATCACCGTCCCCGGCCAGGACACTGCCTTTGAAAGAGCGGTAAAAGATGCCCTGACATTTATCGACGACAGAAAGTGAGAGCATGTCAGCGTATATGGTTGATGTCAAATAAAAACATTGTATCTTGATGTAGTAAAGGCTACTATTGGAACGGTGAGTGAATATGCAACCTCACGACACAGCTTGTCTAACATATGAAACAACCTTCATCCAGCCAATGGGTATATGAATATAATTACTATCTTTGCACACAAATTGCCAGTCAATGGTTGGTAACGACAGCCTATTTTTGAAGCGATGAAAGCATATACCTATATAGAGAAAGGCAGGTTTGAGTTGGTGGACAAGCCCAAGCCTATGATACAGGAGCCCACGGATGCCATCGTCCGTGTGACGATGAGCAGCATCTGCACCAGCGACCTGCACATCAAGCATGGCAGTGTGCCAAGGGCTGTGCCGGGCATTACCGTCGGGCATGAGATGGTGGGCATAGTGGAAGAACTGGGCAGTGAAGTCCGGGGATTCCGTAAAGGCGACCGTGTGACGGTGAACGTGGAGACTTTCTGCGGAGAATGTTTCTACTGCAAGCATGGCTATGTGAACAACTGCACCTCTCCGCATGGCGGGTGGGCTCTGGGTTGCCGCATCGACGGAGGGCAGACGGACTATGTGCGAGTACCATTGGCACAGCAGGGACTCAACTACATACCCGATGGGGTAAGCGACGAACAGGCATTGTTTGTGGGCGACATCCTCGCTACCGGCTTTTGGGCGGCTCGTATCAGCGAGATTACGGAAGATGATACCGTGCTCATCATCGGAGCAGGGCCCACCGGCATTTGTACCCTGCTCTGCACGATGCTGAAACATCCCAGGCGTATCATTGTCTGCGAACAGTCGGCAGAACGTCGTGCATTTGTGAGGCAGCATTACCCCGACGTCCTGTTGACGACCTCAGAGGAATGCCCCGACTTCGTCAGGCGGCACAGCGACCACGGAGGAGCCGACCGGGTGATGGAGGTGGCTGGAGGCAAAAACACCTTCCAACTGGCATGGCAATGTGCAAGGCCCAATGCTATTGTGACCATTGTAGCCCTCTACGATGAGCCGCAAATTCTTCCCTTGCCTCAGATGTACGGCAAGAACCTCATCTTCAAGACGGGAGGTGTGGACGGCTGTGACTGCGAAGAGATACTTCAGCTCATCAAGGAGGGCAAGATAGATACCACTCCGCTCATCACGCATCGTTATCCGCTTGCAAGGATAGCGGAAGCTTACGAACTCTTTGAGCAGAAGCGGGATGGAGTCATTAAAATAGCCATAATTCAGTAAACAGATGAAGATACATCAAATCATATTCAGTCCCACAGGAGGGACACGGCGAGTGAGCGAGATCCTATGCCAGGGCATGGGTAAAGAGAGCGTTGTGACAGACTTGTGCGTCAAGGCAGCTGGCATCCAGCTGCCCGACATCCATGAGGACGACTTGTCTGTCATTGCCATGCCAGTCTTTGCAGGACGTGTGCCGGCATTGGCTGTGGAACGTCTGCGGATGGTTAAGCCCAATGGCGCAAGATGTGTTGTGGTAGCCGTCTTCGGCAACCGTGCCTACGATGATGCACTGCTTGAGATGCAGGATGTAGCGTCGGAGATAGGTTTTCGTGTGATTGCCGCAGTAGCTGCCGTAGCCGAACACAGCATCATCAGAAAATACGGCAAAGGCCGACCCGATGCCGATGATGAGCAGACGCTCCGGCAATTCGGAGCAGACATCATGCGCAAGGCAGAACGTGACGACTGCACGATGCCGCAGGTGCCAGGTAATCGACCTTATAAGAAAGGCGGCAAAGTGCCACATCCGAAAGGCAGACGTGGATGCAATCGTTGTGGCGCTTGTGCCAAGCAATGCCCAGCAGATGCCATTCCACTATCAGACCCAAAGAAGGTTGACACCTCGAAATGCATTTCCTGCATGAAATGTGTATCAGTATGTCCTAAAGGGGCGAGAAGTATTGGAGTGATTATGAACTTTCTGGCAACACAAGGTCTGAAAAAAGTCTGTGCCATGAGGAAAGAAAACGAGTTGTACATATAACATAATGACAATAACAAAATAACAATGAAGAAACTGTCAGCAAAAGGAATGAAGGCACTGAAGGTGATACACCTTGTATGTGCCATAGCATGGTTTGGCTCTGCCATATCCATGAACCTGTTGCGACACCTTGTAGAAGTGGAGGATGCGGCAGGAATGTATTGGATGGCAGAGATACTGGAAGCCATCGACATGAAGATATTGGTGCCAGGAGCTGTAGGCTGTCTGCTCACGGGCATTGTTTATGCTGTTTTCACCAACTGGGGCTTCTTCAAGCATAGATGGCTCACGGTGAAATGGGTGCTAACTCTCTTTATGATTCTTTTCGGCACGTTCTACATGGGGCCGTTGGTGAAGGAGAATGTGCTGATAGGTAAGGCTATCATGGAGGGGAATGGTGATGCGGCGCAATATTGGCATAACGTGACGGCAAACGCCTATGCAGGTCTGCTCCAAATATTGCTGCTGACTTTTGTAACCATAGTATCTGTGTATAAACCATGGAAGCGGAAAGGGCATTAAGATGATGAACATAATTCTTGGTTATCTCCTTGCCGTCAACATAGCATCTTTCTTGTTGTACGGCATTGACAAGTACAAGGCAAAGAAAGGAAGATGGCGTATATCAGAGGTTACACTAATACTATAACGATGGCAAATAGACGCATAGAAGAAGAGAAGAATGTGGTGGAGCAGATGATACGTCTGTATTGCCGGAAGCGCGAAGGACATGCCGAGCTATGCCCAAGTTGTAGGGAACTGTTGAGCTATGCCCACAGCCGCCTTGACAGATGCCGCTACGGGGAGGACAAGTCTACCTGCAAGAAATGCCCCACACATTGCTATCGACCTGAGATGAAGGAAAGAATCAGGACGGTCATGCGTTGGTCGGGACCAAGGATGATAATTTATCATCCACTTGCTTCAATCAGGCATTTGCTACGTGAAATCAACAACTAACAAACATCATAGATGTCATACATAAAAGAAGAAAAAATGAGAATAAACTACTGTGTTGTCACAAAAGATGTTTCCCCAAGAACGGTTGTTGGTGGAGTTCCTGGCAGGTTCATCAAGAATATAGAATGAAGATGTACTAACCGAACGAGAATGAATCCGCCCTCTATTGAATCATCCACACGAAAAGAACGTTTGGATTATGTCCTGAACGAATGGAGATGTCTGCACAACTGCGAGCTGTGCGGCAAGTGCCATGTTCTGAAAGGCAGAAGCGAAGAAATGCTCTATGCCGACTATATAGAGGGCAAGCGGTCGTATATGGATATAACTTTGGAAATCAGAAACAACAGATAGAATATACACACAATGAAATCATTCGGATAAGAACCTGAACGACTTTTTTAATCATGAATATATGATACGTAAGGCAACAGAGAAAGACATATCGGGAAACTGACATCATCAATTGCTCGTTTCATGGTATGAACGACATCAGATTGGTTCTTTTAGAAAAGAGTTGTACTCCTGATACAGAAAAAAGTCAATCTCCTATTCATTGAAATAAGAACAAAATTCCAAGCCTAATCAACAAAATGTAATGAGAAAGAAAAGCAGAGAGATGGATGCCACTTGGGCACTTGAAGTGATGGACAAGGCACCGTATATTACAGTCAGTATGACCGATGTCAACGGAATGCCTTATTCCGTTCCGTTGTCCTTGGCCCGTACAGATGAGCAGACCTTTTATTTTCATTGCGCCACAGAAGGGAAGAAGCTTGACATTATACAAGCAAATCCTTATGTGTGCCTGAGCGCTGTGAGCAAATGCAAGCCGACAGTAGGTCCCAAGGATGGCAGTTTTACCTTGGAGTTCAAGTCTGCCATAGCATTTGGCAAGGCTGCGATTGTTACTGACGATACCGAAAAGCGTGACGCGCTCCGAGCCATTTGCCAGCGTTTCCTTCCGAAGCACATGGATGCCTTCGATGCTGCGGTGGAACGGAGCCTGTCGCGCACGGCAATCGTTCGCATCACGCTCACTGAGCCTGCTGTGGGCAAACGTAAGCAGTATGATGCCAATGGGGATGAGTTGAAATACGGACGCATGACAAGTTCTTCAGAAGAAGTTGTTTGAAACTCATGCCGATGAGATTATAGGTTTCATCTCTCAGCGATATGACGTCAAAGGCAAACGTCCTATGCCCTTTTGTCTCTAATAACAGGACATAATCTTCTGCCGTCGTGGCAACATGGCTGTTGGTCTTCTATGAAACTACCTTTATTCCGCCAACGGGTATATGAATATAATTCGTAACTTTGCACACAAATTACCAGTCAATTATTGGTAACTTATGAAAGTATCCTCATACATAGCCATTGACCTGAAATCGTTCTTCGCCTCTGTGGAGTGCGTGGAACGAGGATTGAATCCGCTCACCACCAATTTAGTGGTGGCAGATGTGAGCCGGACGGAGAAGACCATCTGCCTGGCCGTTTCCCCTTCCCTCAAAGCATACGGCATTGGAGGAAGGGCAAGGCTGTTTGAGGTTATCCAGAGGCTGCGTGAGGTAAACAACGAGCGCAGGTACAAGGCTCCCGGCTTCCGACTGACAGGGAAATCATGGAAGGATGAGGAACTCAAAGCCCATGCAGATTGGGAAGTGGACTACATCGCTGCCCCTCCGCGTATGGCCAAATACATTGAGTACAGCACTCGCATCTACCAGATTTATCTGAAATACATAGCACCCGAAGACATCCACGTCTATTCCATTGACGAGGTCTTCATGGACGTTACGGCTTACCTGAGTACATACAGGATGACGGCACACGAACTTGCCATGACCATGATTCGCGATGTGTTGAAGAGCACAGGCATAACGGCTACAGCAGGCATCGGAACCAACCTTTACCTCTGCAAGATAGCCATGGACATCATGGCAAAAAAAGCACCTGCTGACAAGGATGGCGTGCGCATAGCGGAACTGGATGAAATGAGTTACCGAGAACAGCTGTGGGACTATACGCCTATCACCAAGTTCTGGCGTGTGGGCAAGGGTATCGCAGAGAAACTCGCCCAGTATGGTATGTACACCATGGGCGATGTGGCACTCTGTTCCGTGCAGCGGGAGGAACTGCTCTACAAGCTCTTTGGCGTGAACGCCGAACTCCTCATCGACCATGCCTGGGGATGGGAACCCGTCACCATGGAGTATGTGAAAGCCTATCGACCGGAGACCAACTCCCTGAGCAGCGGACAGGTATTGACAGAGCCTTACACATTTCAGAAAGCGAGGGTCGTGGTGCAGGAAATGGCAGATGCCATGGCTCTTGACCTCGTGAGCAAACGCCTCGTCACCGACCAAATGGTGCTGACCGTGGGCTATGACATTGAATCGCTGACCAATCCTGAGATTCGAGCAACCTATCAAGGTGCCGTCACCACCGACCATTATGGCCGTCAAGTGCCCAAACATGCTCATGGGACAGCCAACTTAGGCAAGCATACTTCTTCCGGCAAACAGCTTATGGAAGCCGTGGCCTCCCTGTACGACCGAATTGTCAATCCCCGTCTGCTGATACGTCGCCTTACCTTGGCTGTCAATCATGTCATCCGTGAAGAGTGTGCCGGCGTATCGAATGCGGCACCCGTACAACTGGACCTCTTTACCGACTATGAAGCATTAAAGGCACAACAGAAGGCTGAAGAAGATGCACAAGCCAAAGAGCACAGGATGCAAGAGACATTGTTGAATATCAAGAACAAGTTCGGCAAGAACTCCATCCTTCGGGGACTGAACTTTGAAGAAGGAGCTACAGCCATCGAACGTAACAAACAGATAGGAGGACACAAGGCATGATGGAAAAATACAGCAAAATCATCAAACTTCCTCATCATGTGTCGAAGAACAGACAGCCGATGACCATGTATCAGCGAGCAGCCCAGTTCGCACCTTTTGCGGCTCTGACCGATCACGGTGCAGCCATCAACGAAACGGCCAGGCAGACAGACAAGGGAACATATGTTCTAAGGCCGGAGAACTTATGTTAAAATGGCATTTAACATAAGTTCATGGGGCAAGTTACTTATGTTCGTACTTTGTGGCTCTCTATGTGCAGAAGACTCTCTTGTTTGTCTTTTGAATATTTGATCACCTACTTCATATACTCATAAATGAAGATAGGGAAACTGTTCAGTATGGCCACACTTTCATTTGGTTTCACGAACTTCGTCACTTGGTTGTTGAATACAGCCAGTTGACCGATGTCGGATTTTTGTCTTGGCATAGTGAAGAAGCCTGTTGTCAGCAGGTTTGCCTTGCAGACATTCATTGCCCTCAGATATTCCCAGTTATCCTTTACCTTCAGGTATTTGTCCTTGGTGGGAGTTTCTCCATCCTTGAACAGCAGATGGTCAAGGCTATCGTATGCGGAGAACTCGCGTGCCAGACGCTTGAAGTCTTTGCAGGCTTCCCGTCCAATGGTATAGCTGGCATAAGCATCATCAGGCAATTCCTTGGTGTAGCGGATGGATTCAATCATGGGATAGTTGATGTAGAGTTTGCCGTTGTCGGTTTCGTCATCAAATAGTGTCAGCATCTCTTCCACGCGCCTGTTGATTTCGTCAAGCGAGAGTTGGGAGTTCTGGAAGTCATAGTCGAAGAACAGGAATATTTCAGAAACCCATTGGCGGAATTAATCTTAGTATGAGTACCAGTGTAATCTTAGTAAGAG
>CALZEQ010000051.1 GCA_945641355.1 uncultured Mediterranea sp.
AAGAGTAGCTCCAGCCGCCGTTGAGGCAACGCATGGAGTTGGCATTCGGACCGGTGACGAGTAGCTTCGTGCCCTTGGCCAGGGGGAGCAGGCGGTCGTTGTTCTTCAGCAGTACGAGGCTCTCTTCGGCTGCCTGCAGAGCCACTGCGGCGTGCTCCCGGCTGCCAAACAAGGGGTAATCATTCATATCATTGTAGGGAGTCTCGAAGAGACCCAGACGGAACTTCAAGCGGAGCACGCGGGCCACGGCATCGTCAATACGGCTCATGGGCACCTCGCCCTCCTCCACCAGCTGCTTCAGCAGCGGGCAGAAGTCCCAGTTGTAGGGATCCATCGACATGTCGATGCCAGCGTTGATGGCCAGCTTGATGGCCTCCTTCTTGTCGCGGGCAATGTGGTCGCGGCTGTAGAGGTTGACGATGTCGGCCCAGTCGGTCACCATCATGCCGTCCCAGTTCAGGCCCTCCTTCAGCCAGCCGGTCAGCAGCTCGTAGTTGGCATGCAGGGGCAGGCCGTTGTTCATGGCCGAGTTGATCATCACCGACAGGGCACCGCTGCGCACCATCTCCAAGTAGGGGGCGAAGTGCTTCTCGCGCAGGTCCTGCACGGTGATGCTGCTGGGCGTGCGGTCCTTGCCGCTGACGGGGGTGCCGTAGCCCATGAAGTGCTTCATGCAGGCCGCCACATGGTATTTGTCGATGTGGTTGGGGTCGTCGCCCTGGAAGCCCAATACCGACTCGCGGCCCATCTCGGCGTTGAGGTAGCAGTCTTCACCGTAGTTCTCCCACATGCGGGGCCAGCGCGGGTCACGGCCCAGGTCGGTCACGGGCGCATAGGTCCAAGGGATGCTGCCGGCACGGGTCTCGTAGGCCGAGATGCGGGAGCCCTCGCGCGTCAGGGCGCGGTTGAAGGCGGCGCCCATGTTCACTCCCTGCGGGAAGAGCGTACCACCCAGGGTGTAGGTGGTACCGTGAATCTGGTCCACGCCATAGATGCAGGGGATGCCAATCTCCTGCATCGACTTCTCCTGGATGAGCCGGATGATGCGCTGCCACTCGGCGGTGCTGACGGCTGTTCCGTTGGGCACGTTGAGGATGGAGCCTACCTTATATTTTGTAATCACGGAGTCCAGCTTGGCCTCGTCTATCTGGAAGCCCTCGCCCCGCTGCTGAATCACGTCGATGTTCAGTTCACACATCTGACCCACCTTCTCGTCGAGGGTCATCTTTCGGAGCAGCTGTTCAATCTTCTGCTCCATCTGTTCGTCACGCGGAATGGCGGGAACCGTCTGTGTCTGTGCCACTGCTGTGTGCAACATTCCTGCCGAAAGGCAGGCGAATAAGATTCTTTTCATGATATCTACGAATTAAGAAATAATTACGATGCAAAAATAAGGGTTATCCGCCTTATATCCTACTATTATTTTAGCAAAACATAAGCAACGGATAACCCTTACTTGAAAAAATGATGTCGCGTGGCTTTGGACAGATAAATGTTCTGCCTTAATATCCTTTGTTCTGTTGGCTCTCCAATGCCGGATTGGCATTCAGCTCGTCCTGCGAGATGGGAAGCACAATCTTATAGAACGTGCGGTCGATGACCTTCTCGCGCTGGCTGACAGGTACGCTCTGGAAGTCGTCGTTGTATTCGATGGAACGGTTCGTGCGCATCAGGTCGAAGAAGCGGTGTCCCTCACCGAAAAGTTCCTTGCTCCGCTCGTCCAGAATCAGGTCGTCACTGACAGTAGCGGCTGTGGCAGGAGCCAACTGCGGTGCACGGCTGCGGATGGCGTTCAGATAATCGGCGGCAGCTTCCTTGTCGCCGTTGTGCAGAGCGGCTTCGGCAGCAATCAGATAGAGCTCGGAGAGGCGGATAATCTTGATGTTGACCGCCGTGTTGGTGGCCTTGCCGTCGCCCGGCAAGTCAAGCCCGCCCATATATTTATAACAGGCACCCTTGCGCTCTTCATCCGTATCAACCCAGTATTCGTCGTTGCCCATCACACCCCAACGCACATCCGTAGGGTCTTCGCCCAGACGATTGAGGAAATAGTCGCTGGCCAGGAACCAGCCTTGTGCCCCCTTCACCCGTCCGTAGCGTATCAGGTAGAAGCCCAGCGAGCCGGTACCCAGGTCGGACTCCTCGGTGGTGATGCCCAGTTCGAAGATAGACTCCGGCCCAAACTGACGGCTCCATGACTCCACCCATTCATCGGGCTTATAAAGGCTGTACACACCGCTTTCTATCACCTCCTTGGCAGCGGCAAGAGCCCCGGCATAATCCTCCATGTAGAGCTTGACACGTGCCTGCAAGGCGATGTTGGCGTAGTAGCCCACATAGCCGTTCTGGCGCGACTTGTTGCCGTTCATCAGTGTGGCACCCTCAGCCAGGTCTTGCAGGATCTGACGGTAGTTCTCTTCTACCGTTGCACGAAGGGGCTGTGCCTCCACCGAGATGGCCTCGGTTACGTTAGGCACTCCATAGGCACTTTTATCATAGCTATAGGGAAGGCCGTACAGACGAACCAAATCGAAATAGAAGAGTGCACGCAGCGTCAGAGCCTGTCCCTTGATGAAGTCGAAGTTCTCCTCCGTACCGGCCTCCTGAAGCTTCCGGATGTTGGCCAGCAAGGTGTTGACCTGCAAGATGCAGTAGTAGCCCCGGCTCCAGAAGCCTGAATAGCTGCCGCTGTTGGGCGTATGGTTGAAGGAGTAGAGGGCATCCAGCCCGCGTCCGGCTGCATAGATGGTCAGGTCGCCGCCCTTGGCATCGCCATACATGAAGAGGTTGCGTCCGTAGTAAAGCGAGGAGGTCATGGCGCTCATCACACCGTTCATGGCCACCTGTGCATCGGCCACCGTAGCCACAGCTCCTTCGGAGTTGCCGGCATTGGTAGGCTGCATGTCCAGAAAGTCGTCACACGAGGTGAACGACAGCACACTTGTCAGAGCAAGTGCCAATATATATGTTGTTTTCATTGCATGTAAGTATTTTGAGTTAGAGCTTAGAATTTGAGTTCCACACCGATGACAAACGACTTGCCAAGCGGCGTCTCCCAACCGCGTGTGCCATATTCGTTCACCTCGGGATCGGCATCCTTATACTTGGAGAGCGTCCACAGATTGCTGCCGCTGACGAAGAGGCGGGCATTCTCGATGGCCACCTTGCGCGTCCAGGCCTTGGGCAGGTTGTAGGCCAGCGAAAGGTTCTTCAGACGCAGATAGCTGGCATCAAAGAGGTGGCGTGTACTGTACTCCATCGCATCCGTCAGGTCCAGACCGGAGATGGCAGGTTCGCTGCCGTTGGGATTCTCGGGTGTCCACAGGTTGTCGCAATAGTTCTTGGCACGTATGCGCTCCCAATAGTAACCGTCGTCGGCCACATCCTTGTAGGCACCGTCGTACAACTTACCGCCGATCTTATAGGTAAAGCCCAATGAGAGGGTCAGCCCCTTGTAACCAACCGTCGTATTCAGTCCGCCATACACCTTGGGAGTGGCACTGCCGATGATGGTATAGTTGGCGCTGTCGTAATCGTACGTGGCACCGCGGCCGTTGTAGATGAAGTCGCCATTCTGGTCGTTGTCGGGGTCGTTGACATAATAGACGCTCTTGCCGTTCGTCTTGTCTACGCCGGCCCATTCCAGACCGTAGAAGGCCAATGTCGATTCACCTTCCCGATAGACATACTGGGCGCGGTCATCGCCGCCCGTAGGATCGTACCAGATGATGTCTGCGCCGCCGTACAGCTCCTTCACCTTCGAGCTGAGGAAGGTGGCATTCACCCCGGCACTCCAGCTCCAGTCGCCATTGGCCAGGATGTCGCCGTTCAGCTCCAGCTCGATGCCGTGGTTGTTGATGCGCCCGATGTTTTGCAGCGTGGACGAGAAGCCGGTCACCATGGAGATGGGCACATCCTGCAACAGGTTCTTCGAGTCACGGTTGAAGTACTCGATGGTACCGCGCAGCCGTTGCTTGAAGAGGCCGAAGTCCAGACCGATATTGGTATTGTAGCTTGTCTCCCACGAGAGTTTGTCGTTGCCCACCGTCGTGATGACACCGCCGGGATTGCCCATGTACTTGCCCGTATAGCTGACCAGACTCATGTAGCCATAATTGCTGGAGGGCAGGGTGCCGTTCACACCATACGAAGCACGCAGACGCAGACCGCTCAGCCAGAAGACATCGCTCAGGAAGTTCTCTTTCAACAGGTTCCAAGCAGCTGCAACCGACCAGAAGTCGCCCCACCGCTCCTCCTTGCTGAGGCGGGACGAACCGTCGCGACGATACGAAGCGGAGAGGAAATAGCACTCGTCATAGTTGTAGTCTACCTTGGAGAGGATGGAGACCATGGAATGCCCCCAGGAATAGCCGGCCGAAGTCTGCGTACCTGCCGTCGATACCGTGTGCAACGTGCTGACTGGCAGATTGGTGCCCGTGGCCCGGACATAGTCGGTCTTGTTCTTCTCTGCCTCGAAACCGGCCATGACACCCAACGAGTGGTTGCCGAATGCTTTGTTATAGTGGGCCGTTGTCGAAGAGACCATCTTCTCATAGTTCGTACGATACTCTGTCACACTGCCGTTATCCGACGAGCCATAGAAATGGTTGGCACTGTAATAAATGTGGTCTTTGACCGACGTATGGTCATAGGAGTAGATAGAACGTACATCCAGCCCTGGCAGTAGGTGCAACGTCAGCGTTTCTGCCGCCGTTATCTTCTGGCTGACGGAACTGTTCTCCCACTCGTTGTCGTAATAGAGGCCGTTGTAGGCGTAGCTGCCATAACGGGCTGTCCAGGCCTCACCCATCTTGTAGTCGGTAGGCCAATAGAGCCCCCACAACAGGTTGCGGGTCTGCATGAAGTAGTTGGCACCTGTGCTGCGCGTATCGTTATAGCCGCTCTTCTTGGTGCGTGCCAGGCTGGCATTGGTAGTCAGTTCCAGCCAGCGTCCGACCTTTTGTGTCAGGTTCAGACGTCCGGACACACGGTCGAAACTGTTGATTTTCAGTCGTCCCTCATCCTTGGTGTACGACAGCGAGGTATAGTAGTTGGTATTCTCCGTCGCACCGCTCACGCTCATGTCATACGTCTGATAGACGGCTGTACGGAAATAGGCTTTGTCCCAATCGTAATACTTGCCTCCACGGCCGGAGTTGTCATACTCCGAGATGATGACATTCTCCCGCGCTCCCGTTCCGTTGGTGGCAAACTGATATCCGTGCTTGTTGAACTTCTTGTTCAGCTGCTTCAGGGCATACGCATTGGCATCGGCATCGCTGTCGCCCTCACCGGCTGTCGCGTAGTCGTGGAAGACGGTGTAGAGCATATTCACGTTGTCCTGCACACTGGCTGTCTCGTAGTTGTCCGTAGCCCAGCACGGAGTAAATCCGACCTCGGCTTTCAGCGTCACCACCGGTTTGCCTATCTGACCCTTCTTGGTCGTAATCAGAATCACACCGTTGGCAGCCCTCGAACCGTACAACGAAGAGGCCGCCGCATCCTTCAGTACCGAGATGGATTCGATGTCCTCGGGATTCAGCGTATTCATGATGTTGTTGGTAGAGTAGAGTTCACCGCTCATCTGCCCCGTATTGCCTGACGACACCGGCACACCGTCTACCACATAGAGCGGCTCGTTGCCGGCATTCATTGAACCGATACCACGAATGCGGATGGCAGGTGCCGAACCGGCCTGGCCCGAATTGTTGGTCAGCTGCAGTCCGGCCACTTTTCCGTTCAGTGCATTCTCAAACGTCGTGGTGGGGATATCCTTCAGCGCATCTCCCTTTACCAGCGAGGCCGAACCGGCGTAGCTGCTCTTTTTGGCCGTACCATAAGCCACCACCATCACCTCATCAAGCACTTCGGTATCGGCTGTCATCATCACCTTCATCCCCGGTTTGATAGGTGCCTCCACCTTGTTCATTCCCACATAAGAGACGATGACCGTCTTAGCCGATGTAGGAACATTCAGAATGGTAAAGCGACCAGCAATGTCCGTCACAGCCCCCAGCGTGGTACCTTTCACCAATACCGAGGCTCCGATAATAGGCTCCTGGTTGTCATCGGCAAATACAGTGCCCGAGACAGTCATCGTTTGAGCCACGGCTCCAACACCTGCCCACAGGCAAGCGAAAAGCCACAAGACGAATTTCCTTTTCATAATCTTTTCTCCTTAAAATTAGTCAATCAAAACAGTCTTTAATCTTTTTTACGCCGCAAAGATAGACTATCTTTTTCATAAAGTCACTGAAATTGGGCAAAAAAGTTTCGTTTTGAATTATTATTCCTATAAAATACAGAAATCAGATATAATTTATACATTTATATCTGACAGAAGAAAAATTCATATTGATTGTACTACGAGACATCATTTCTTTCGCATTTCCAACGATTTGTGTAAATTTGCGCGGACATTCTACAAGGAATGCCGCCAGTTTCCCTTACAAAAGGAAGGGAAAGGTAAGGGTTCTGCAAGAGCATGAACGCGCGAAATGTTAATTAATAAGCAGTAACAGAAAAGAATGGAATTCAAGTATGATGTGATTGTAATCGGTGCCGGACATGCAGGCTGTGAAGCTGCTGCCGCTGCCGCCAACCTGGGCTCGAAAACGTGTCTCATCACCATGGATATGAATAAAATCGGGCAGATGAGTTGCAACCCGGCCGTGGGAGGTATCGCCAAAGGGCAAATCGTACGCGAGATAGATGCATTGGGCGGATACATGGGTTTGGTGACAGACCGTACGGCCATCCAGTTTCGCATCCTGAACCGCTCAAAAGGACCTGCCATGTGGAGCCCGCGGGCTCAATGCGACCGAGGCAAGTTCATCTGGGCCTGGCGCGAAATTCTGGAAAACATCCCCAACCTGCACATCTGGCAAGACACGGCAGAGGAGGTCATCGTAGAGAACGGCGAGGTACGTGGAGTAAAAACGGTATGGGGCGTCACCTTTCAGGCCCGGTGCGTGATAGTGACAGCCGGCACCTTCTTGAACGGATTGATGCACGTGGGACGCACGATGTTGCCAGGTGGACGCATGGCCGAACCTGCCTCCTACAAACTGACTGAATCCATCGCCAAAGAAGGCATCAGCTATGGACGGATGAAAACCGGTACCCCCGTACGAATAGACGGACGAAGCGTACACTACGAGGAGATGGAGATACAAGAGGGAGAAGCCGACTTCCACAAGTTCTCGTTCATGGACACCGGTACCCGACATCTCCGGCAGCTGCCCTGCTGGACCTGCTTCACCAACGAAGAGGCGCATCGCATCTTACGCGAGGGACTGCCCGAATCACCCCTGTTCAACGGACAGATTCAGAGCATCGGTCCCCGCTATTGCCCCAGCATAGAGACGAAAATCGTCACCTTCCCAGACAAGACACAACACCAGCTCTTTCTGGAACCGGAAGGCGAAAACACACAAGAGCTCTATCTGAACGGATTCTCTTCATCGCTCCCCATGGAGATACAGATAGCAGCCCTGAAGCAGATACCTGCCTTCCGCGACATGGTCATCTACCGACCGGGATATGCCATCGAGTACGACTACTTCGACCCTACCCAGCTAAAGCACACGCTGGAAACGAAGAAAATCAAGAATCTGTTCCTGGCCGGGCAGGTAAACGGCACAACCGGTTATGAAGAGGCTGGAGGACAAGGCATCATTGCAGGCATCAATGCGCACCAAAACTGCCACGGAGGCACTCCCTTTACACTGGCACGCGATGAAGCCTATATCGGCGTGTTGATTGATGACTTGGTAACAAAAGGGGTAGACGAACCGTACCGCATGTTTACATCGCGTGCCGAGTATCGTATCTTGCTACGCATGGACGATGCCGACATGCGACTGACGGAGAAGTCGTACCGCCTGGGCCTGGCACAGAGCGACCGCTATGAACTGCTACAGAAAAAAAGGGCATCCATCGAACGCATCATCGGATTTGCACGGAACTATTCCATGAAGCCGGCTCTTATCAATCCGGCACTCGAATCGCTTGGCACCACCCCGTTACGTCAAGGATGCAAACTGATAGAACTAATCAATCGTCCGCAGGTGACTGTAGAAAACATAGCCGAACACGTACCCGCCTTCCGCAAAGAGCTGGAGCAGGTGACGGAACGCCGAGAAGAAATCATCGAAGCAGCCGAGATTTTGATGAAGTACGAAGGCTACATCGGTCGCGAACGGATGATTGCAGAAAAGTTGAACCGTTTGGAAAGCATTAAAATCAAAGGAAAATTTGACTACGCTTCGCTGCAATCACTCTCTACAGAAGCCAGACAGAAACTGGAGCGGATAGATCCCGAGACCATTGCACAAGCCAGCCGAATCCCCGGCGTATCACCCAGCGACATCAACGTATTGCTGGTGCTTTGCGGGAGATAGACCAGCGACGTAAGAGGGAAGAAAGTAATGCGTGTTCCACGTGAAACAAAAGAATTCATTAACCATAGTAAACAAACTGATTATGAGCAAAGAATCACTTGCAAAAAGCATTCGGGAAATACCTGATTTCCCCATTCCCGGCATTCTGTTCTACGATGTCACCACCCTGTTCAAAGACCCACAGGCATTGCAAGAACTGTCGGACACCTTGTATGACATGTACAAAGAGAAAGGCATCACCAAAGTCGTAGGCATCGAAAGCCGGGGATTCATCATGGGTCCCATCCTGGCAACACGCTTGGGAGCCGGATTTGTCCCTATCCGCAAGCCCGGTAAGTTGCCGGCAGAAACCATTGAAGAGAGTTACGACAAGGAGTATGGAACGGACACCATTCAGATGCACAAAGATGGCATCAGCGAGAATGACGTTGTCATGTTGCACGACGACCTATTGGCAACAGGCGGGACGATGAAGGCTGCTTGCAACTTAGTGAAACAGATGAACCCGAAAAAGATGTTTGTCAACTTTCTGATAGAGCTGAAAGAGCTGAACGGGAAAGCTGTATTCGACGAGGATATCGAAGTCCAGAGTGTATTAAGCCTCTGAGCCGACCATCGAACAAAAGACGAGCAGGAGAACCAGCAGATAGGACAGAAGATGGACATACTGGAACATAACGACTACCTGAAAGGAATCGTACAGAATCTGCCTGACAGCCCCGGCATCTACCAATACTTAGATGCCGGCGGCACTGTCATCTATGTAGGGAAAGCGAAGAATCTGAAAAGAAGGGTTTCATCCTACTTCAACCGAGATCACGGACGCTCAAAAACCAGCGTTTTAGTCAGCAAAATAGCAGATATCCGCTACATCGTTGTGAAGACAGAGGAAGACGCATTGCTGCTGGAAAACAACCTCATCAAAAAATACAGACCCCGCTACAACGTGCTGCTGAAGGACGACAAGACCTATCCGAGCATCTGCGTGCAGAACGAATATTTCCCGCGTGTATTCAAGACACGCCGAATCATACGTAACGGCTCAAACTACTACGGCCCATACAGCCACATTCCATCCATGTATGCCATATTGGACCTCATCAAACAGTTGTATCCATTGCGTACCTGCAAGCACAACCTGACACCCGAAAACATCCGGGCAGGGAAGTTCCAGGTCTGTCTGGAGTATCACATCAAGCGTTGTGCCGGTCCCTGCATCGGGAAGCAAAGTCTGGAAGAATATCAGAAGAATATCGCTGAAATCAAGGAGATACTTCGGGGGAACACCAAGGAGATAGGGCAGACACTCTACAAACAGATGATTGCTTTGGCCGAAGAGATGCGCTTCGAAGAGGCACAGCAGATAAAGGAGAAATACCAGTTGATTGAGAGCTACTGCGCAAAGTCGGAGGTGGTAAGCAGCATCCTGCACAACATAGATGTCTTTTCGATAGAAGAAGACAGCGATGGAAAGACAGCATTCATCAACTATCTGCACATTACCAACGGAGCCGTCAACCAAGCCTTCACATTCGAGTACAAAAAGAGGCTGGAGGAGAGCAAAGAGGAATTGCTGGCATTGGGAATCGTGGAGATGCGCGAACGATACAAAAGCCTGTCGCGCGAAATCATTGTGCCGTTTGAACCGGAAATCGAACTGAACAACGTGGTGTTTACCATACCTCAACGGGGAGATAAGAAGAAATTGTTGGAACTCTCCATCCTGAACGTCAAACAATATAGAGCCGACCGACTGAAACAGTCGGACAAGCTGAACCCCGAGCAGCGAACTACGCGCCTGCTAAAAGAGATACAGGAACAACTGCATTTGGAGAAAATGCCCCTACGCATCGAGTGTTTTGACAACTCCAACATCCAAGGTTCGGATGCAGTAGCGGCCTGCGTGGTATTCATCAAAGGGAAACCGGCAAAAAAGGAGTATCGGAAATACATTATCAAGACGGTGGTGGGCCCCGATGACTACGCATCCATGCAAGAGGTGGTACGCCGACGCTACAAAAGGGCAATGGAAGAAGGTATTCCCCTACCCGACCTGCTGATAACTGACGGTGGAAAGGGACAAATGGGCGTAGTAAAGGAGGTGATAGACGAACTCGGGCTGGATATACCCATTGCGGGATTGGCCAAAGACAACCGACACCGCACTTCGGAACTGCTGTTCGGCTTTCCTCCACAAACGGTGGGCATGAAGCAAACCTCCCCGTTGTTTCACCTGCTCACTCAGATACAAGATGAAGTACATCGCTTTGCCATCACCTTCCATCGGGACAAACGCAGCAAAAGGCAGACAGCCTCCGAACTGGATGAAATAGCCGGCATTGGAGAGAAAACAAAAACAATGCTGCTGCAAAAGTTCAAAAGCCTCAAACGAATAAAGGAGGCATCCGTGGAGGAGCTCTCAGAAGTAATCGGACAAGCCAAAGCCAAACGCCTGAAGGAGCATTTCCGTTCAGACAACTGATATCAACCGCCATAGGCACAAATCCATATAGCTCCACTGCAGACGCGGCTATACCAATATATATAATAGTTGCTCTCTTCAGTCCGGTTTTAAACTTGCATCGGCGGTCAGGCATCAACAAAACAAGTGCAGCGTCAGACCCCACAAATCAGTATAGAATCCAATCATAATGAGGTGTTCAAACAGCTGTATAACAGCCCTGATTTGTAAACTATTATTTAAAACTATAATTGAGAACAATTCTAAAAGACAAATTTTATAACACATTGATAATAAGATACTTATATGGGCAAACATTCACTCCTATACTAAAACCATATCAGTCGTATACTTAATCATACACCCTCTATTTGACATATTATTATCGCCCCATTTGTCAAACTATTTCTAAATCTGCTTCTGCGTAAATTGATAAAAAGAGCATCACAGAAGCATACACAAGATTTTCCCAAAGGAAAAAGAGGAAAAACCAGAAATTAGTCGTATGTTTGCAATAGAATAAAACAGGGATGTACCCATAAACAATGATTCAATATGAGAGTAGTGATACAGAGAACCGCACATGCTTCGGTCACCATCAACGGCACCTGCAAGTCTGCCATCGGAAAAGGATTTATGATACTGGTAGGTATTGAAGAGAGCGACGGGAAGGAGGATGTGGAATGGCTATGCAAAAAGATAGTAAATCTGCGCATTTTCGACGATGAAAACGGGGTAATGAACAAGTCGGTATTGGATATCGACGGGGAGATATTGGTCGTTAGCCAGTTCACCCTGCACGCATCCACCAAAAAGGGAAACCGGCCCAGCTACATACGTGCTGCCAAACATGACATTTCAATACCTCTCTACGAAACGTTCTGCCACGAACTGAGCCAGGCATTAGGCAAAGAAATAGGAACGGGAGAATTCGGAGCGGACATGAAGGTAGAGCTGCTGAACGACGGCCCCGTAACCATCTGGATAGATACGAAGAACAAAGAATAAAAAAACGATGAAAACAGGAGAAAAGAGCAATGCACTGTCGCTGTGTGACGCACAGCGGCAAGTGGATGAATGGATCAGGACATACGGCGTGCGCTACTTCAGTGAGCTGACCAACATGGCCATACTGACCGAAGAGGTGGGCGAACTGGCACGCATCATGGCACGCAAATATGGAGACCAATCCTTCAAAGCAGGCGAGAAGGAGAATCTGGACGATGAGATGGCGGATGTACTGTGGGTACTAATCTGTCTTGCCAATCAGACAGGTGTAGACCTGACAGAGGCCTTTCGCAGAAATCTGGCCAAAAAGACATCGCGCGACAAGGAGCGACACCTGAACAACCCCAAACTGAAATAACTCAAAAACGAAACGATATGGAGAACAACAACACACCCAAAATGAGTAAGTATGAAGCCGCTTTAGCTAAATACAACACCCATCTGAACGACGAAGAGATAGCAGCAAAAGTGGCCCAACTCATCGAAGAAAAGGCACCTGCCAACCATACGGAAGCAGTGAAAAAGTTCCTCTTTAACTGCATCGACCTGACGACACTGAACAGCACCGACAACGACCCCAGCGTCATGCAGTTCGTGCAAAATGTGAACCGCTTTGAAGAGACCTATCCCGACCTGAAGAATGTAGCAGCCATCTGTGTATATCCCTACTTTGCAGAGGTGGTAAAGGATACGTTGGAAGTAGAAGAGGTCAAGATAGCGTGTGTATCGGCAGGATTTCCTTCGTCGCAAACCTTTATTGAAGTGAAAGTGGCAGAAACAGCCATGGCACTGATGGAGGGGGCAGACGAAATTGACGTGGTCATCTCTGTGGGCAAGTTCCTGGCCGGTGACTACGAAGGAATGTGCGACGAACTGCAAGAACTGAAGGATACCTGCAAAGAGCATCACCTAAAAGTGATACTGGAAACCGGTGCCCTGAAGAGTGCCGAAAACATCAAGAAAGCCTCGATTTTATCGATGTATTCAGGAGCAGACTTCATCAAGACATCGACAGGCAAGCAACAGCCTGCGGCAACTCCCGAAGCTGCATACGTCATGTGTCAAGCTATTAAGGAGTATTACCAGGAGACTGGCAACAAGGTGGGATTCAAACCTGCAGGAGGCATCAACACAGTGGCAGATGCCATCGTCTACTACACCATCGTGAAAGAGGTTTTGGGTGACGAATGGCTCAGCAACGAATACTTCCGGTTAGGTACCAGTCGGCTGGCCAATCTGTTGCTGTCCGACATTCTGGGAGAAGAGACGAAATTCTTCTGATAAAGAAAGGACAATGTCACACGAAAACGGGCGGAAAATTCCGCCCGTTTTCGTTTTATAGAATGAATGTATCTTAATACGTACGTTCAATCACATAATCCAGATAGGCCATCATGGCAGCACGTACCTCCGTGTCCGGATGTGAAGAAAGCAGTTCGCAGGCACGCCGATGATACTCGTGCATCACCCGAGTGGCATATTCTATACCTCCCTTTTGCTTGACAAACTCGATGAAATGGGATCTTTCGTCGGCAGAAGCATCACCCTTCTTTATGCGGACGGCCACTTCCTGAGCCCAGTCGGATGACGCAGTGCGAAGCACATACAGTGCCGGCAGCGTCAATTTACCCTCCATCATATCATTACCGGTTGGCTTGCCTATCTGCTTGCTGTCATAGTAGTCAAATATATCATCCTTTATCTGAAAGCAAAGACCGATATACTCACCCAGCAGACGCGCCTCCTCTACCCTGTCAGCAGAAGCACCTGCAGAGAGGGCACCGGCTTGGGTACATGCAGCAAAGAGGACGGCCGTTTTCTTACGGATTACCTCGAAGTACACCTCCTCCGAGAAATCCATGTTATTCACATTAGCAAGCTGCAGCAGTTCGCCGTCAGCCAGGTCCTGTCCCAAGGCAGAGACAATCTGAACCAGCGAAAGGTGCTGGGTCATTCCCACCTGAAACAACGAGGTAGCCAGCAGATAATCGCCCGACAGAACTGCAACCTTATTATTAAACAGTGCATTCACCGAGGCCTGGCCGCGGCGCTCCGAGCTCTCGTCCACCACGTCATCGTGAACCAGACTGGCGTTATGAAGCAGTTCCAACGAAGCAGCCACATGCAATGTAGCCGCCGAAACCTCACCGTACAGCTTGGCGGCGAGCAGCACCAGAACGGGGCGCATCATCTTCCCCTGCCGCTGTAGGATGTGTGCTACGACACAGTCCAACAGAGGGTTAGAACTGGAGAGGGTGCTTTCAAATAACCGGTTGAATGCTTCCAATTCCAAAACAATCGGAGATTTTATCTTTGATAAGTAGTCCATGCAACGCATAATTTGAGCACAAAAATAGTAATAAAACGGTTAATACCGTATTTTTTTGTATTTTTACCGAGAAAAAAGAGGTATTTATATGAATTCAAACGATAAATTGTTTCTGCTCGATGCATACGCACTCATCTATCGGGCTTACTATGCGTTCATCAAAAACCCGCGCATCAACTCCAAGGGTTTCAATACATCAGCCGTTCTGGGCTTTGTAAATACACTGGAAGAGGTGCTGAAAAAGGAGAATCCCACCCATATCGGCGTAGCGTTCGACCCCTCAGGCCCCACCTTCAGACACAAGGCTTACGAACAGTACAAGGCGCAACGTGAAGAGACCCCTGAAACCATCCGCCTCTCTGTACCCATCATCAAAGAGATCATCAAAGCCTACCGCATCCCCATCTTGGAGGTAGAGGGTTACGAAGCCGACGACGTGATAGGTACACTGGCTACCCAAGCGGGTGCGCAGGGCATCTGCACCTATATGATGACACCCGACAAGGATTACGGCCAATTGGTAGGAGGTTGCGTCTATATGTATCGTCCCAAACACACCGGCGGTTTCGAGGTGATGGGAGCTGAAGAGGTGAAAGCAAAGTTCGACATCCAACATACGTCGCAAGTCATCGACATGCTGGGACTGATGGGCGACACGGCCGACAACATACCCGGTTGTCCCGGCGTGGGTGAAAAGACGGCGCAGAAACTGGTCACTCAGTTTGGCAGCATCGAACAACTGCTGGCACATACGGATCAACTGAAAGGCGCACTCAAGAAGAAGGTGGAGGAGAATGGCGAACAGATTCGATTCTCCAAATTCCTGGCCACCATCAAGACGGACGTGCCCATCAGTCTGGATATGCAGGCACTGGTCCGTGAAGAGCCCGATGCCGAGAGAGTGCGCCAGCTGTTCGAGGAACTTGAGTTCCGCACACTGATTGAACGGGTGCTGAAGAAAACCAACACTCCCCTACCCTCTTCCATGCCGAACAGTAGCATGATGGGCAATCAGACACCCGACCTTTTTGCCGGTACCCTGTTTGCAACTCCGGTCACACCAGACAACAGTTCGACGCAAAAAAACACCGAAACCCAAGGCGATTTGTTTGCAGAATTTGCGGACGGAGGGACAGGAAACGACGGAAATCCGAATCTGGAAAGCTTAGAAACCATCCAGACGGATTATCAACTTATTGATACAGAAGAGAAAAGAAAAGAAATCATTCAAAAATTACGGACAACGGATTTTCTCTCAATAGATACAGAAACCAGCAGCACCAATCCGATGGAGGCTGAATTGGTGGGAATGAGCTTTGCATGTACCGAAAACGAGGCGTACTACGTGCCTGTTCCACCAAATCGTGAAGAAGCGTTAAGTATTGTTTCCGAATTCAAATGCCTGCTGGAAGACGAACGAATCGGCAAAATCGGGCAAAACATCAAGTACGACCTCATCGTACTGCAAAACTACAACGTGCAAGTAAAAGGCAGACTGTTCGACACCATGCTGGCTCACTACGTACTGCAACCCGAGTTGAGACACAACATGGACTATCTGGCCGAAATCTATCTGCACTACCACACCATCCACATAGACGAACTGATAGGCAGCCGCGGAAAGAACCAAGGCAACATGCGCGACCTTCCGCCCGAAGCCGTCTACCGATATGCCTGCGAAGATGCCGATGTCACACTCAAGCTGAAACGCATATTGGAAAAGGAACTGAAGGAGAAACAGGCAGAGCGGCTCTTCTACGACATCGAAATGCCACTGGTACCCGTACTGGCACACATCGAAAGCAACGGCGTGCTGGTAGACACAGAGGCCCTGAAGCTCTCGTCGGTTCACTTTGCCCAACGACTGGAACAGATAGAGAAAGAGATATACGAACTGGCCGGCGAGACATTCAACATCGCATCGGCCAAACAGGTAGGCGAAATCCTGTTCGACAAGCTGAAGATAGCGGCAAAAGCCAAGAAGACCAAATCCGGCCAATACGTCACCTCGGAGGAGGTACTGCAAGGGTATCGTCCCAAACACGAAATCATCGGCAAGATTCTGGAGCACCGCGGACTCAAGAAGCTGCTGGGCACATACATTGATGCCCTACCGCAACTCATCAACCCGCGGACAGGCCGCATACACACCTCGTTCAATCAGGCAGTGACTGCTACGGGCCGTCTCAGCTCCAGCAACCCCAACCTGCAGAACATCCCCATCCGCGACGAAGACGGCAAGGAGATACGAAAGGCGTTTATCCCCGACGAAGGTTGCGCATTCTTCTCGGCCGACTACTCGCAGATTGAGCTCCGCATCATGGCACATCTCAGCGGCGACCGCAACATGATAGAGGCCTTCAGGAGCGGACACGACATCCACTCCGCCACCGCAGCCAAGATATACAAGGTAGACATTCATGATGTCACCCCCGATATGCGCCGCAAAGCCAAGACGGCCAATTTCGGCATCATCTACGGCATCTCCGTATTTGGCCTGGCCGAACGCATGGAGGTAGACCGCAAAGAGGCCAAGGAACTGATAGACGGGTATTTCGAGACCTATCCGCAGATAAAGGAGTATATGGACCAGAGCATCCAGATAGCCCGCGAACAGGGATACGTAGAGACTATCTTCCACCGCAAACGTTACCTGCCGGACATCAATTCACGCAATGCCGTAGTGCGGGGCTACGCCGAGCGCAACGCCATCAACGCCCCCATCCAAGGCAGTGCCGCCGACATCATCAAAGTAGCCATGGCACGCATTTACCAGCGCTTCCAGGCTCTGCAGCTGAAGACAAAGATGATACTGCAAGTCCATGACGAACTCAACTTCAGCGTTCCATCCGCCGAAAAGGAGGTGGTACAGCGCATTGTCATCGAAGAGATGGAGGCAGCCTACCCCATGCAGGTTCCCCTGAAAGCCGATTGCGGATGGGGAGCCAACTGGCTGGAGGCACATTGACACAACACCAAACATCTCATTTACGGAAGCCGGAATGCCACGCGATGCACTCCGGCTTCCGTGTCAGTTCTTGTGCCTGGGGTGCAGTGTCAGACGAGGAAAGAGCTTGCGGAAACGAATCAGATGGTTGGTGATACCTCCGCCGGCAACAACCAGCGTCACGGCGCCGATGATGAGCAGCAGCCCTACAAAGATGCGGGGTGTCAGTACTTCACCAAAAACCGTCACACCAAAGATGACCGCCGTCACCGGTTCCAGTGCACCCAGAATGGCGGTCGGTGTAGAGCCGATGTACTGCACGGCACCCGTCGTACAGAGAAAAGAGACGGCTGTGGGGAACAGGGCCAGTCCCAACAGATTGCCCCACAGGAACCACTGGCCGGCAGCAGGTACACACCAGCTATCGGCATAGAAAAGCCGGACCAAGAAGAGCGACACCCCAAACAACAGCACATAGAACGTCACCTTCAGGGTAGCCATCTCCTTCAGCACCGAGCGGTTGATGCCCACCATATAGACAGCGTATGAGAGTGCCGATACAAACACCAAAGCAACCCCCGTCAGGTTGAGCGTAGCTCCGTCGCCTCCCTGATAGAGCAGTGCAATGCCACCCAGGGCAAGCAGCATACAGAGTGTCACCTGCACAGTCAGTCTCTCCTTATATACCAGCCACATAATCAGCGTCACCAGGATGGGATAAACAAACAAAAGTGTCGAAGCAATGCCCACATCCATATAGTTGTAACTGCCGAAGAGCGTCAGCGACGACAAGGCCACCAAGAGGCCCAGTCCCACCAAGGGGAGCACCTCGTTACGCTTCAGCCTGAAGTCGCGTCCTCTCCACTTCAGCATCACGCCCAGCAAAGGGATGGCTATCAGGTAACGGAAGAACAAGACTGAATCCGGATTCATACCCGCCTTGTACAGAGGCAAGGCAAACAGCGGATTCATGCCATAAGAAGCCGCCGCAATTGCACCCAACAGATAACCTTTCACTTTATCATTCATAAATCATCCTCCATTTCATTTAGCGGGTGCAAAAATAGTCATTAATCCGCATAAATGGTTCTAGTATGTAGTCAGATTAGCAGGGCTATTGTGAATATACAGGCACGCTGGTTATGAATCGCTGAGAATGCCTGTTTTCCCTGTTTTTTTCTTGGGCGATATACTATTTTACGATACATTTGTCTGATTCAAATCAAACTTTAATTGCAACAATGAGGATTTTACAAATGCTATTGTGGGGATGTCTGTTCATCGCCTGTGCCACAAAAGAGAGCTATGAGGGCGCTGTCCCGTTCAGCCTTGACGATTTCAGATTCCGCAAACAGTTGAGCGGAATGACCGTACCGTTTGACACGCCTGTCATGAGCCCTTACAACATACAGGTCTATGACACCATACTGGTGACCATGGAGAGTCAGGGAGATGCGATGTGCTGCCTGTACAACCTGAGAAACCGCCGCAAGATAGGCGAACGCCTGAAGAAGGGACAAGGGCCCGGCGAAATGCTGATGCCGGCCTTTGTGAACAATGACGGCAAATCCATACAGGTGGTTGACATGGCCACGTCTACCGTATATCGGTACGATGTACAGGAGTTCATACATCAGGATGCTCCACAACCCCTCTCTACCTGCAAGCTGGAGGGGGAGGTCTGTGCAGAGATGCAGCAGGCCGGCGACAGGCTGATAGGCTACTCCTACTTCAAGGAACACCAGCTCTTTGCCTTCGACGGGAACGGGAAGATGGTGGCCGAACTGGCGGAATTTCCTCCCTGCACCATCGAGTATACGGAGACGGAGCGGGCTGATGCCTTCTATATGGGGTTTGCATCGAATACACGGAATCGGGTGGCCATCTGCTACTACATGACCGACCTGATTGACTTCTACACGACGGAGGGAGAACTGTTGAAAAGGCTGCACGGACCGGAACAGTTCTTCCCCTACTTTACGGAGGTTCATGACGGAGGTGGTGCGACGTCCCGTCCGGACCGGAACCGCAACCGGGATGCCTATTTTTCCCCGAGAGGCACTTCCGACAGACTGTTCGTCCTGTACAACGGAGGACGGGTGGCGGACGAGGGACATTCGCCTTCCTGCAACCGCCTGTTCTCGTTCACCTGGGACGGAAAACCCGATACACTGTACGAACTGGAGAATCCGATTGTCTGCTTCTGCGTGGACGAGGAGAACCAGAAATTCTACGGCATCAGCATCAATCCAGAGTTTCGCATCATAGAATTCCCCTATTGACGGACTCATCTGTCATGAAACATCCATCTGTAAAAAGATAAATACGAAATGAGAATGAAGATTCAAACGAACCTAAAGAGGAGTGTGACGAAGGCGTATCAAATGCTTTGCATCATCCTGTCAGCCTTTTGTATCTGTTCGTGCCAGAACAGGCACAAAGGCACTGACGTACAGTTTGCCGTGACAGAGAACCTGGCTGCGGCTGAGGAGATTGATTTAGAGAAATGGAGCATACTGCTGCCTTCGCATCTGGTGGTGACTGCCGACAGGATAGTGGTGGTGGAATGCGATAACGACAATCACGTCAGCGTCTTCGACAAGGAGTTCCGACTGCTGTTCCGCAAAGGTATGACCGGACAGGGGCCGCAGGAGTTTATTCAGATATTCTCCGTCGGCATGTTGAACGATGATGAGATAGGGCTGTATGATGCAAACCTGGGTGTCATGCGTCGTATGAACATCAAGGATTCCACCATGCTGATGACGAACTGCCTGCGCAACGCACGGTTCCGCCATCAGGTGCTGCCCGTTGCAGAAGGCAGGTTTCTGGCAGTCAATACCCACGCCGACCACGCTTTCGAGATGCTGGATGCCGAAGGGTGCATTCTGGACTCCTTAGCTTACTGGCCTCCCAAGCCGGAAGGTGTTTCCGACTTCACCCACCAGCTGGCCTGCACGGGTCCCATGGCTCTTTCTCCCGACAAAGAGCGGTTTGTAAAGGCCACATGGGCCGATGGAGCCATCGAGTTCTTCCGGATAGAGGGAGACAGGCTGTCCCATCAGAAGCGAACAGGCTTTTTCGATATGGACTACGGAGTGGAACATGCCGAGGTTGACCTGCCCCAAAGCAATGAACGCACCCGGAAAGGATATACGAATGTGACATACAGCAGGAATGCCGTCTGGGCCACCTTCTCCGGCAATTCCATCGACGAGAAGTCGCCCTCGTACGAACTGCATCAATACACATGGGACGGCGAGCCTGTGAAACGCTTTCTGCTGGACAAGCCATCGGGGAAAATCTGCTACGACGATGCTGCCCATGCGCTCTACTGTTTAGGCAACCTGTCTGCCGGAGAGTCGGTCGTCAGAATCTATCGGATGCTGGAAGAATAGAAACATCAAAAATATACCAAATGAGAACCTACTATTTCCTACTTATCGCCCTCTTCTCCTTAGTGGGATGTACCAATCGTACCCAACCGACGGCAGCGTATGACGCAATGGAAGCGGACGTCCAAGTGGAGGTAATCCCGTCCGATGACACACTGAAGCTGTCCGACATCTATACGACAGCGTATGACATCGTCGCATTCCACCCCGTCGTGTTGAGCTATATCAGTGACATCATCAAGTATGACTCCACCTGGATTGTATGGGGTCAGTGCGCCGAGGGACACATCCTGCAGTTTGACGGCCGAGGTGCTTACTGCAAGACGTTGCTGGGTATAGGCAACGGACCGAAAGAGGCCGTTGACATCATCAGCATGAAACTATACGGCAACAGCCTGTATTGCCTGGTCAATTACGGCACCGAGCTCCTGAAACTGAACCTGACGGACGGCAGCGAGGAATGGAGGATGAGGATGCCGGACACCATTTGTTCGGCTGCCGATTTCGAACCACTTTCCGAGAATCAGTTCTTGTTCCTGAAATCGGTATACCGAGGCTCGCCCACTCACGAGTCCCGACTGTATACCTACGACCGCACTGCCAACCGCATCTTGGCCGAAAGGCTGGAGCTGGACAAACGGACAGGCCAATATATCTCCTTCGGACAGAAGAACTGCCTGTATCGTTATCGCGACAGCATCCGCTACTACGAAGTGTTCCGCAAGGGCATCCTGCAGTACAACGATACCCGTATGGACTTGCAGGGCTATCTGTCGTTTGTGGAAAACGTATATTCGTTTCCTGATGACCGCCTTTTCGGTGAATACACCTTTGACAGTTTTATAGAGACCTGTGAAGAGAGTCCCTACATCTGGGCACACAGCAATCTGTACGAAGGCGAACGCTTTATCACCTCCGTCTTCAGGTACCGCCACCACCTTTACCTGAATGTGATAGACAAGTGCTCATCGCGCTCACACTCATACAGATGGATGCGGGACGACATCGTGACGGATGCAGTCACCCCCGTTGAGGAGGGATTGTCGCGCCTCGCAGTAGCAGGCCGTGTACACTATTATACGTTATCGTACGACTGCCTGAGCCGACTTATCGAATCGAAGCCGGCAAGCGGATTCAATCAGCAACTACAGGATGCCACTGCCGGTATGAATGAAGATGCAAATGATTTAGTAATTTGTCTTTATGAAAAATAACCTAAATATCGCCATTTGGGTAGGAACTGCGTCCCTTTTCATGGGCTCCTGTCACTCGTCGGGCGACCCGAAGAAGAGGCAGCCCCTTTCGAAGATGGAGGTGAAGACAGAGGTGTTCAGATTTGAATCAGCCGATGTCGACAATCTGAAATCGTACAGCCTGACGTGCGCCTTTGAGGCGGACTCGGTGGCGGTGATGTATGCATACAACTACAAGACGCATGGGTTGGACTGCTTCAACCTGCTACAAGGTACGGTTTCGCACATTCCCTTTGCCGTCAGCGGAGCAGATGCCGTGAACCGTTCTGTGAGGAGTCTGTACGTACAGTCACCCGACTCGATATGGATATACGACGATTCGCAACATGCCCTGTTGCTGGACGGGAAGGGCCAAGTACGGCGCAAGACGAATCTGCGGAAGGGGCTGGAGAGGGGCGAAGAGCTGCTGATAGAGCGCAACTATGCCATCTGTACGGCTCCCCTCCGGTACGATGCCGACCGTCAATCCTTGCGCTACGCCTGTCAGGATCTCTCCCATCCCGTCAGGGATATCTATGTATGCGAACAGCCTCTCAACGACTCGCTCCCGGTAAAGAAACGGCATCTTTCACGTCCGCATTCGGTGTCCGACTTTGCAACGGGCACCTACGGAAACATGGGAGGGGTGAACCTCTGCTTTACTCCGAATGGCCTGATATACAACTATCCGGTGGAGTCCGCCGTGTACGTAGCGTCGGCAGCCTCTTCCGAAGAGCATATGCTGACGGCGGAAAGCAACTACACGCCCAATGTGGCAGCCCGATGCCAGTCGCCTCAGGATTACAGCAGCTGGATAGTACACACCATCGAGAACCCGCATTTCTACGAAGTGATTTCTCTGCCCGGCCAGGAGATGTTTGCACGCCTGCATCTGGGAGGCTGTCCGGCAGACGTTTCTGCTGATTTGGGGGTACAGATGGATAGCCGCGGCTGCTACCTGACCCTGTTTGATGCCGAAATGCAGCAAACGGCTGAAATAGAGCTACCCTCCCGGCATTACGACTACTATACAGGATGGTGTGGAACGAGGGACGGCATCCTGCTGTTTGCAGACAACCATCAGGAAGAGGAAGGTGAAGACGAAACGACAGTTATCGAATGGATCAGACCGGTAAGGCAATGACGATAACTTTTGATGGGACAGCTGAACACTTGCCACGCGCGAGAGAGAATGTACACGTACCAAGATTCTTTCTCTCACCAATAGAGATTCTCATGTTTTTTCCATACATTTGCAAAA
>CALZEQ010000052.1 GCA_945641355.1 uncultured Mediterranea sp.
GTGAATCCACTGGTGTTTGAGACCAGCGCGTCTACCGATTCCGCCATCTGGGCATACATTGATTTCTCAAATGCGGTGCAAAGATACGGCTTTTTTCTGAATATGCAATAGATGGAAAGGAAAAAAATGAAAAAAGCAAGAATTCTCCCTCTTTCTGTTTCTCATTCATAAAAAATGGCTACATTAGCGGAAAGTTAATGTTTAACCGATACGATTATGATGAATAGAGACAATTATTGCGTCATTATGGGAGGAGGAATCGGCAGTAGGTTTTGGCCCTTCAGCCGGAAGACGCTTCCGAAACAGTTTCTGGACTTCTTCGGAACGGGACGCTCGCTACTTCAACAAACGTTTGACAGATTCAAGAAAATAATACCTGTAGAGAATATCCTGGTGGTGACAAACAGCCTTTACGCTGATTTGGTGAAGGAGCAGCTGCCGGAACTGGGTGAGGACCAGATTCTGCTGGAGCCGGCGCGGCGTAATACGGCCCCCTGCATAGCATGGGCTTCGTACCACATCCAGGCACTGAATCCGAATGCCAATGTGGTGGTGGCCCCTTCGGACCATCTGATTCTGAAGGAGGACGAATTCCTGACAGCCATCGGCAAAGGGCTGGAGTTTGTCTCGAAGGAGGATAAGCTGCTGACACTGGGCATCAAGCCCAATCGGCCTGAGACGGGATATGGCTATATCCAAATAGCGGAGCCGGCGGGCGAAGGCTTCTATCGGGTGAAGACGTTTACGGAGAAGCCGGAACTGGAGCTGGCAAAGGTGTTTGTAGAGAGCGGAGAGTTCTATTGGAACTCGGGCCTCTTTATGTGGAACGTAAACAGCATCGTCAAGGCTGTGGAGACGCTGTTGCCCGAATTGGCCGTAAAACTGCTGCCCGGCAAGGGGCTGTATGGCACGTCGCAGGAGAAGAACTTCATTGAGGAGAACTTCCCGGCCTGCCCGAATATATCAATAGACTTTGGTGTGATGGAGAAGGCTGACAATGTGTATGTGTCGCTGGGCGACTTCGGCTGGAGCGACTTGGGCACGTGGGGCTCGCTCTACGACCTGTCTCAGAAGGATGAGGCCGGCAATGCGACGTTGAAGGGGCAGTCCATGCTCTACAACTGCAAGAACAACATCGTCACGCTGCCCGAAGGCAAGCTGCTGGTGATGGATGGGCTGGAAGGCTATCTGGTGGCTGAGTCGGACAATGTGCTGCTGATTTGCAGGAAGGATGAAGAGCACGCCATCCGCAAGTATGTGAACGATGCGCAGATGCAATACGGCGACGAGTACATCTGAAGCCGTAGGTCCGGCGAAACCGGGTAATCATACAAAAAAGAGCAGGAAGGCTACGCGCATCTTCCTGCTCTTTTGCTATCTATGAAGGAGGAGTCTCTGGAGCTCAGAGGGCTTCGCGGATGGCTGCGGCAACGGCACGGAACTCTTCGTCGGTGAGCTGCAGCTTCGGGTTCGAGAAGAGCATGTCCCTCTCGCTCTGCATCGGCACGAGGTGGATGTGGGCGTGAGGTACCTCCAGACCTAAAACGGCTTCGCCCACTTTGCGGCAGGGGAAAGCCTTGCCGATGGCGAGTGCTACGTGCTTGGCGAATACGTGCATGGCGGCCAGGTCGTCATCGCTCAAGTCGAAGATGTAGTCTACTTCCTGTTTGGGCACCACTAACGTGTGTCCTTTGGCCAACGGGTTGATATCAAGAAAGGCGAAGAAACGGTCGTCTTCGGCTACTTTGTAGCAGGGTATCTCACCTGCAATGATTCTGCTGAATATGCTTGCCATAGTGTATAAAATGTTTTTTAGTGTAGAGACCGGCAGGCGGGTGCGTCTGACAGGTCCCTTGGGTGAATCGGTACATAAAAAGGCAAGCCTGCATGCAGACCTGCCTTTACGGTTAGAATGATATGTTTACCACTTCCAGACTGATGATGCCTTGCGGCACTTTGATTTCGGCGATGTCGCCCACTTTCTTGCCGAGCAGTCCCTGTGCAATGGGGGTGTTGACAGAAATCTTACCCTCCTTCAGATTGGCTTCGCTCTCCGATACGATGGTATAGGTCATTTTCATGCCGTTCTTCACGTTCTTCAGCTCCACCTTGTTTAGAATCTGTACAGAGTCGGTCTTCAGCTTGGACTCGTCGATAATCTTTGCATCGGCAATCACGGCCTTCAGCTTGTTGATTTTCATCTCCAGCAGGCCTTGTGCCTCTTTGGCGGCATCGTATTCCGCATTCTCGGACAGGTCTCCCTTGTCACGTGCTTCTGCAATGGCGGCCACAATCTTGGGGCGCTCCACTGCTTCCAGTTGTTTCAATTCGGCTAACAGCTTGTTGTAGCCTTCTTCTGACATGTAAGCCATAGTTGTTCCTCCTTAATTTTTTATGATTCGATATTTCAAGTGTTTACACAAACAAAAAAGAATTCCAACATGACGGCATGTTGGAACCCTCTATCTTATTTCGCTTGGCAAAGGTAGGCTTTTAAACAATGCCAGCCAAGCTAAAAAGGCTGCTTTGTAACATATTTAAATAAATCTATCCGATTATTAAGTCCCTGAGCAGGTTTATCGGGCGGTTACAGCAGTGCCTTGACGGCAGCCTCCAGGTCTTTGATGGTCTCGCCGCGGGCACTCAGCTCGTTCTGGCGGTTCACCAAGAAGATGGTGGGCACGGCCTGTACGTTGTAGGTGGCAGCAATGTTGGAGTATACTCCGTTGGCATCGCGTACACATACCCAAGGCAGGTTGTCGCATGTCGTCTTCCAATAGTGCTCGTCGGCATCCATAGATACCTGATAGATTTCCAGTCCCTTTGATGCGTATTCATCATACAAGCCGCGCAGCATGTAGTTGTGTCCGGCGGAAACGGCACTCTGATAGATGGTGAAGTCTACGATGACCACCTTGCCCTTCAGTTCGCTCAGCTTGCGGACGTTGCCCTTCATGTCGCGCAAGGCGATGTCGATGACGCCGGCCTCCTTAATGGATTCCTCCGGCACTTCCAACACCTTCTGCTGGGGTGCGCGGGTGTTCTTCATCCCCTTGATGACGATGTTGTAGAGGTTCTTCGAACGGTCGGCGTGCGGGTAGGCGTTGTTCAGACTGGTAGCCACGGCGGCAAAGCAGCGCACGTCGTCCTTGCTGTTCAGCGGATCGAAAATCAGGTAGCCGTTCAGCTTCTGGAACAGGGCGAAGTAGGCGGCAGCTGTGTTGGGAGTCGCAAAGATGTAGTTGATCTTCACCTCATCCTTGTAGTGCTTCATCAGCGAGGCAAGGCTGTCCTCGAAGGTGCTGGGCATCATCCGGTTGGCCTGCATGTCGCTGACCAGTGCATTGAAGCTGGATTGCAGGGCAGCCTGCTTTAGGGTCAGCTCTTTAATCTTTTGGCAGTTGTCCGAGCCGGAGACGGTGTAGGCGGTGGCAAACTCCGTGTAGGGAGCCTTCACGCTGACGGTCTCGGTGGAGTCGATGGAGAAGTTGATGACCTTGTCATCTACCCGCAGACGATAGAACTCGGGCGATTTGGGGCGGGCGGACTTGAACGAAAAGGTTCCGTCCCCCTTCAGCTTGACGGAGTCCAGTGGATGTACGCCTTCCAGTGCAGCGGCTTCCAGGTAGAGCGTCTTCCCGTCGGCTCCCGACACTTCGCCTTCCACTTTGAACTTGGGTTCAGAATCACATGCGCTTACGACTACTGCCGCGAGTGCAGCAAAAAAGATTTTCTTCATATCAGTGTATCTTACTATAGTTTTATCTTCTGTTGCATGAATGCCTGGCGACCGACAGGGTTCGCTCTTGCATCCGTCGGCCCCTTTTGTCCCTCTCCTGTAGAGCGTCTGAGGCAAAAGTGTGCGCAAAGATACATTTTTATTGCAAAATGCACACCGTCAGTCGGTATAATTAGTAGAAAAAATGTTTTTTTCTCGTCCGATAATGGAAGAAACGCCCTTTTGAAGGCTCTTCACGCGCTTGAAAAAGCCCTCATTACAACAAAAAAAAGGCATCGTGCAAACTTTTATCTCATTTTCACCTGTTTAGATGAAATTAATTCTGTATCTTTGCACGAATTTTTGAAAGAAAATAGATATAAGAATTTTTTTATGATTAACCCAATTGTCAAGACAATCGAGCTGCCTGATGGAAGAACCATCACGCTCGAAACGGGAAAGCTGGCAAAACAGGCAGACGGTTCTGTAATGCTGCGCATGGGCAATACCATGCTGCTGGCTACTGTTTGTGCCGCCAAGGACGCAGTTCCCGGAACAGATTTTATGCCGCTTCAGGTAGAGTACAAAGAAAAATATTCCGCTTTCGGACGTTTCCCCGGTGGATTCACCAAGCGTGAAGGACGCGCTTCGGATTATGAAATCCTGACGTGCCGTTTGGTGGACCGTGCTCTCCGCCCCCTTTTCCCAGATAATTTCCATGCGGAGGTTTATGTAAACATCATCCTCTTCTCTGCCGATGGTGTAGACATGCCTGATGCATTGGCCGGTCTGGCTGCATCGGCTGCCCTCGCAGTTTCTGATATCCCCTTCAACGGACCTATCTCGGAAGTGCGCGTAGCACGCATCGACGGACAGTTCGTCATCAATCCTACTTTCGAACAGTTGGAGAAGGCTGATATGGACTTGATGGTAGGTGCTACTTACGAGAACATCATGATGGTGGAAGGCGAAATGAAGGAGGTGTCCGAGCAGGATCTGCTGGCTGCCCTGAAGGCTGCTCACGAGGCTATCAAGCCGATGTGCAAGGCTCAGATGGAACTGGCCGAGGAGGTTGGTTCTACAGTGAAACGTGCCTATGACCATGAGGTGAACGATGAAGAGTTGCGCAAGGCTGTACACGAGGCTTGCTACCAGAAGGCATACGCCATCGCCAGCGAGGGTAACCGCGACAAGCATGCACGCGAAGATGCCTTCACCGCTATCTGCGATGAGTTCAAGGCACAGTTTACCGAAGAGGAACTGGAGGAGAAGGCTCCCTTGATTGACCGCTACTATCACGATGTGGAGAAAGAGGCTATGCGTCGTTGCATTCTGGACGAAGGCAAGCGTCTGGATGGACGTAAGACAACGGAAATCCGCCCCATCTGGTGTGAAGTAAGTCCGCTGCCCGGTCCTCATGGCTCGTCTATCTTTACGCGCGGCGAAACCCAGTCGCTTTCTACGGTAACGCTGGGTACCAAGTTGGACGAGAAGATTGTAGACGATGTGCTGAACCAGAGCAAGGAACGCTTCCTGCTGCACTACAACTTCCCTCCCTTCTCTACGGGCGAGGCAAAGGCTCAGCGTGGTGTAGGCCGTCGTGAAATCGGTCACGGCCATCTGGCTTGGCGTGCGCTGAAGGGGCAAATCCCCGCAGACTATCCTTACGTGATTCGCGTGGTATCGGATATCCTCGAATCCAACGGATCTTCTTCCATGGCTACGGTATGTGCCGGTACGTTGGCACTGATGGATGCCGGTGTGAAGATAAAGAACCCCGTATCGGGTATCGCAATGGGTCTGATTAAGAACCCGGGTGAAGAGAAGTATGCAGTGCTGTCGGATATTCTGGGTGATGAGGACCACCTCGGTGACATGGACTTCAAGGTGACCGGTACAAAGAACGGTATCACTGCCACGCAGATGGATATCAAGGTGGACGGTCTGTCATACGACATCCTGGAGAAGGCATTGCTGCAAGCCAAGGAGGGACGTGAATACATCCTCGGTAAACTGACCGACTGCATCGCCGAACCGCGTGCCGACCTGAAGCCGCACGCTCCGCGCATCGAAACCATGACCATTCCGAAGGAGTTCATCGGTGCTGTGATTGGTCCGGGCGGTAAGATTATCCAGGGTATGCAGGAAGAGACCGGTGCTACCATCACCATTGAAGAGATTGACAACGTAGGTCGGATTGAAATCGCCGGTACTTGCAAGCAGAGCATCGACGACGCCATCCGTCTGATTAAGGCCATCGTGGCAGTGCCTGAGGTGGGTGAGGTGTACAAGGGAAAGATACGCAGCATCATGCCTTACGGCGCATTCGTAGAGTTCCTGCCCGGCAAGGATGGTCTGCTCCACATCTCTGAGATTGACTGGAAGCGTCTGGAAACGGTGGAAGAGGCCGGCTTGAAGGAGGGTGACGACATTGAAGTGAAGTTGCTGGACATCGATCCGAAGACCGGTAAGTTCAAGTTGTCACACCGCGTGCTGATTCCGAAACCCGAAGGTTTTCAGGAGCGTCCTGAACGGAAGGAGAGAGGCGAGCGTAGAGAGAAGCGTGAACGCAACAGAGACTGATTGACCCTCTGACAATACGATAAATGAGAGGTGTGCCGCACGGAATGAGGTGGCACACCTCTCATTCTTTTTATCGGTATTCCTGTATCGGCAGTTCACCCCGGAGGGCACCCAAGGCATTCAGGACAAGTGCTTCCAGCTCGTCCTCACCCGGATAGATGCTGACCGGTGCCAGGAAGGAGACTCGTTCTTTCAGCCGTGACGTCAGGTAGGTGGAGTGGGCCATGCCACCCGTCAGCAGGATGGCATCTACCCGGCCGTAGAGTACGACCGCTGCTGCTCCGATGCTTTTGGCTATCTGATAAATCATGGCATCCACAATCAGGGCGGCATGGGCGTCTCCCTCCTCAATGCGGCGGATGATGGTGGGCATGTCGGTGGTTCCCAGATGGGCGGCCAGACCGGCGTGACCGGAGATGCGCTTCTTCAGCTCATCGAGCGTGTAGCGTCCTGAACTGCAGAGGTCAATCAGCTGACCGGCAGGCAATGTGCCTGCACGTTCGGGCGAGAAGGGACCTTCGCCATCCAGGGCATTGTTGACGTCGATGCAGCGTCCCTCTAAATGGGTGCCGATGGAGATACCTCCCCCCAGGTGGCAGATGATGAGGCGCAGTGCCTCGTAGCGGGTGTGGTGCTCGGCGGCATAGCGGCGGGCAATGGCACGTTGGTTCAGTGCGTGCCAGATGGTGATGCGTGGCATCAGGGGAGAGCCGGTGATGCGCGATACCTCTTCCAGCTCGTCTACCACGCCGGGGTCGGCGATGAAGGCGCGGCAGCCGGGCAACAGGGCGGCTAGTTCGGAGGCAATCAGGCATCCCAGATTGCAGGCGTGGCTGCGCATGGCATGGATGATGTCGTTCAGCATGGCGTCGTTCACTTCATAGACACCGCCGGGAATGGGTTTCAGCAACCCGCCCCTGCCGATGATGGCATCAAAGTCGAAAGGTATGTTGTGTGCTTGCAGCGACTGCAGTACCAGGTTCTTGCGAAACTCAAACTGGTCTATGATGCGCGGATATTGCCGGAGCTCTTCTACCGTGTGCCGTATGTTGTTCACCAGACAGGGCGTTTCATCTTTGTATACGGCAATCTTGGTGGAAGTCGAACCGGGGTTGATGGCGAGGATATTCATATATATATAATGTATAGATGACGGTTGGGGCATCAGTCTGCTGTCAGACAGGCCATGGCTATGCTATAGTATTTGGACAATCCCGAGTCGCTGCGCGAAGGCAATACCACCGGACGGATAGGCCCTTGCAGCAGGCCGGCCATGTCGGCGTGTGAAAACAGCGAGACGGCCTTGTAGAAAGCGTTTCCCGACTCAATGTTGGGGAATATCAGGACATCGGCCTCTCCGTTGATGGGCGACGCAATGCCTTTGATGTTGCCGCTGCTCTTCTCGCACGAGGTCTTTACATCCAGTGGTCCGTCGATGATGACGTCGCCAAACTCACCCGCTTCGGCCAACTCTACGATGTTGACGTAGTCCAGTGAGTGGGGAAATTTGGCACTGACCTTCTCTGTGCAGTGTATCAGTGAGATGCGGGGCTGGCTGATGCCAAAGCTGTGGCACGTGCGGATGGCGTACCAAATCATCTCGATGCGCTGTTGCAGCGTGGGACGTGGAATGACGGCGGCATCCGAGAAGAAGAGCAACTTGTCATACGTCGGTATCTGCATCACCGCCAGGTGGGTCAGCACCTTTCCGCGCGGCAGCAGCCCTTTCTCCTTGTCGAGAATGGCATGCAGCAGGTTGTCTGTGTTGATGATGCCTTTCATCAGGATGTCGGCCCCTCCCTCGCGGACGATGCGTACTGCTTCGCGGGCTGCCTCGTCGGGGTCCACGATGTGAAGGGTCTCTATGTGGTCGGAATACTGTTTCAGTGCAGGATATTGTTCCAGCAGGGTAGAGTCGCCAATCATCAGGAAGTCGGCAATGCCCTCTTCCAATGCACGGGTGACTGCATATTCGGTATGCGGGTCGTTGGCGCAGACCACAGCAATGCGTTTCCTCTGTTTCAAGGATTTCAGATGAGCTGTTAATTGAGTAAAGTTCCTTATAGGTTCCATAGCGTTAGAGTTTGAGCAAATATCTGAATTTTTGTTGATATATCATACAAAGATGTGCTTAAAAATTCTAATTTGCTATATCATTTTGTCATAATAGAACACTCCGCCGGGATGCAGGTGACCCGGTGTGCTCTGGTTCCGCCTGTCGTTTAGGAGGGAGACTTAAGAAAGTTTTCCTTTTGCAAACGATGTGAATCGTGGCAGATTGTGTATTTTTGCAGCCGTAACCAATAGATGGATAGTAATATGAACAGCCTGATTTTTCCTTCCTTCCTGCAAGAGGGCGACAAGGTCATCCTGATTTCTCCCTCCAGCAAGATTGACAAGACCTTTTTGCGGGGAGCCAAGCAGCGCCTGCAGTCGTGGGGACTGAAACCTGTGCTGGCATCCCATGCCGGCAGTTCGTGTGGCAGGTATGCCGGCAGCATAGCACAACGGCTGGCCGACCTTCAGAAGGCCATGGATGATGAAGAGGCCAAAGTGATATTCTGCAGCCGGGGCGGTTATGGAGCCGTCCATCTGGTGGACAAGCTGGACTTCACCCGATTCAGCGAGCATCCTAAGTGGCTGGTCGGTTTCAGTGACATCACGGCACTGCACAATACGTTTCAGAAAAACGGATTCGCTTCGCTCCATGCGCCCATGGCACGTCATCTGACAGTGGAGGCGGACGATGACTTCTGCACCCATGCCTTGAAGGATATCCTGTTGGGGCATCTCACGGCAGAAAGTGCAGAGGCGGTGGAGGCCACTTCGGAAGGATTCCGATACAGGTGTCCGTCGCACAAGCTGAATCACCGGGGTGAAGCCACCGGCATTTTGCGGGGCGGCAATCTCTCGGTGTTCTACGGCCTGCGTGGCACGGTGTGGGATATTCCGCCCGAGGGAAGCATCCTGTTCATTGAAGATGTGGGCGAGCGGCCTCATGCCGTGGAACGCATGATGTACAACCTCAAGTTGGGAGGGGTGCTGGAACGGCTGTCGGGACTCGTCATCGGACAGTTCACCGAATACGAGGAGAATTGCTCGTTGGGCAAGCCGCTCTATGGAGCTATTGCCGATTTGGTGAAGGAGTACGACTATCCTGTCTGCTTCGACTTCCCTGTGGGACATGTCACTCGGAATCTTCCCCTGATCAATGGGGCGGAGGTGCGTTTGCGGACGGACCGCAAGGAGGTAACGTTGGATTTTATTTTAGCATAAGATATGAAACCTGTTTTTTATACAATGACCACTTGCCTGATGGCAGGATGGATGTTTTTAGCATCGTGTGGTACAGCCGGAAACAAGTCGGCCGTCAATGAAGAGCGTACGGCAATCGGCAATCAGGTACAGGTGCCGGCCTTCAATGCCGACAGTGCCTATCGGTATGTCAAGGAACAGACCGATTTCGGACCTCGTGTTCCCAATACCGAGGCACATCGGGCTTGTGAGGTCTATCTGGCTGCTCAGTTGGAACGATTCGGGGCTACCGTGTACCGCCAACGGGCAGAACTGCTGGCGTATGACAATACCATACTGAGAGCCTGCAACATCATCGGTGCCTACAATCCCGACAACAAGCGGCGTGTGATGCTGTGCGCCCACTGGGATAGCCGCCCCTATGCCGACCAGGACGCACGCGAGGAGAACCATAAGAAGCCCATCAGCGGTGCCAACGACGGTGCCAGCGGAGTGGGGGTGCTGCTTGAGGTGGCACGTCTGTTGCAGCAACAGGCACCTGCCATCGGCATCGACATCATCTTCTTCGATGCCGAGGACTATGGAACACCTCACTTCTATCAAGGCACTTATAAGGAGGATACCTGGTGCCTCGGCTCGCAGTACTGGGGACGCAATCCGCACGTGCAGGGCTACAACGCCCGTTACGGCATCCTGCTGGATATGGTAGGCGGACGGGGAGCCACCTTCTATAAGGAACTCTTCTCCAAACGTACGGCCGGACAGCAGGTCAAGAAGATATGGGACACGGCCCATCAGCTGGGCTTCGGCAGCTTCTTCCCCAAAAAGGATGGAACGGAGGTGACGGATGATCACGTCTACGTCTACGACCTGAGGAAGATTCCCTGTGTGGACATCATCAACTACGATCCGCAGGGAGATACCGGATTCGGCGATTTCTGGCATACGACGGCTGACAATATGGACATCATCGACCGCACCACGCTGAATGCCGTGGGACAGACCTTGTTGCAGGTAATCTATAACGAAAACTGACTTTATAACAATAAATGAATAGACAGAAATGAATATTAACGACGTACAAGACGAGATAATCGCCGAGTTCTGTGAACTGGAGGATTGGATGGACCGTTACCAGTTGCTGATAGACTTGGGTAACGAGCAGGAGCCGCTTGACGAACAATACAAAACGGAGCAGAATTTGATAGAAGGATGCCAGAGCCGCGTATGGCTACAGGCCGACGAGACACCGCAGGGAACCATCCACTTTCAAGCCGAGAGCGATGCACTGATTGTAAAGGGAATCATCACGCTGCTGATTCAGGTGCTGGACAACCGCACGCCGGATGAGATTCTGAATGCGGACCTCTACTTTATTGACCGGATTGGATTGAAGGAGCACCTCTCGCCCACCCGGAGCAACGGGCTGCTGGCTATGGTCAAGCAGATGCGTATGTATGCACTGGCATTCAAGGCAAAAGGTCAGGCCGGCTAAGACACGGTTGCCATACGATAAACGCGGGGAGGTGCCATCACATGCACCTCCCCGCGTTTATCGTATATGTTCGGATGGCTCCCTTTTAAGCCTTCGCCGTACTCTTCTTGCCTCGTTTGGGGCGTGACTCCGCCTTTTCGCTCTGCAGCTTGACGATGTCCAGACACGATTGCAGGCTCAGGTCTTCGGGTACAATGCCCTTCGGAATCTTGTAGTTGCTTCCCTTGTAAGCGATGTAGGGGCCGTAACGTCCGTTCATGATTTCCAGTTCCGGCTCCTCGGCAAACTTCTTCAGGTGACGCTGCGCTTCCTCATTCTGTTTCTTTTGCAGCAGTTCGATGGCCTCTTCCAGCGTGATGCTCATCGGGTCGGCTCCCTTGGGCAGCGATACGTAGGTACGGTTGTACTGTACATACGGCCCGAAGCGTCCTGCCCCTACCGTGACGGCTATTCCTTCGTGCTCACCCAGTGTGCGGGGCAGCTTGAAGAGGTCCAATGCCTCCTCTAACGTGATGGTTTCAATGGATTGCTCCTTCTTCAGCTGGGCAAAACGGGGTTTCTCTTTCTCTTCCGCTGTACCAATCTGTACCATCGGACCGAAACGGCCTATCTTTACAGATACCTGACGCCCTGTGTCGGGATCGTTACCCAGTATACGTTCGCCGGCCCGGTGGGCACTCTTGGTAGCCAGTGTCGTCTCAACAGAGGGATGGAACGTCTGGTAGAACGACTGAAGGATGGCGGTCCATTGCTTGTCGCCTTCGGCAATCTCGTCGAACTGCTTCTCTACATTGGCTGTGAAGTTGTAGTCAAGGATGTTGGGAAAGTATTGTATCAGGAAGTCGTTGACCACCGTACCCGTATCGGTAGGTATCAGCTTCGACTTTTCTGCACCGGTCACTTCGTGGCAGGTCTCCTCGCTCAGCTTGCCGTCGCGCAGGGTCAGCACGTCGTAGTCGCGCTCCTCGCCCGGTTTCTCTCCTTTGACCACGTATTCGCGTTGTTGGATGGTCGAGATGGTGGGGGCGTAGGTCGAAGGACGTCCGATGCCCAGTTCCTCCAGCTTGCGAACCAAGCTTGCTTCCGTATAGCGGGGCGGGTGCTGGGTGAAACGCTCGGTGGCGGTGATGTCGCTGTAGGGCAGTATCTGTCCCTTCTTCAGCGGTGGCAACAGGCGGGCCTCTACCTCCTGGTTGTCTGACTCGTCATCGTACGATTCGCGATAGACACGAAGGAAACCGTCGAACTTCACCACTTCGCCTGTAGCCGTGAAGGTGTCGCTGCTGCCGCTGATGCCGATGGTAGCCGTTGTCTTCTCCACTTCGGCATCGGCCATCTGCGAGGCCAATGTCCGTTTCCAGATGAGGTCATACAGACGCTTCTCCTGTGAGGTACCCTCTATCTTGCTGTTCTCCATGTAGGTAGGACGGATGGCTTCGTGAGCCTCTTGTGCCCCTTTGGTCTTGGTGGCAAAGTGACGGGTATGGACGTAGCGTTCGCCCATCATGTGGATGATGGCCTCGCGGCTGCCTTGGATGGCATACTCCGAGAGGTTGACCGAGTCGGTACGCATGTAGGTGATGTGTCCCGATTCGTAGAGGCGCTGGGCCACCATCATGGTCTGTGCAACGGTGAAGCCCAGCTTGCGTGCAGCTTCCTGTTGCAGGGTAGAGGTGGTGAAGGGTGCCGACGGGCTCTTCTTGAGCGGACGGGTCGTGATATCCTCAATCGTGAATGTCGCTTGGCTGCAGGCCTTCAGGAACTGTTTGGCCTCGGCCTTGGTCTTGAAGCGGTGGGCCAGTTCGGCTCTCATCTCGGTGGTCTTGTTGTCGCTGTCGGGTACCAGGAAGACGGCGGTCACCCTGTAGGAAGCCTCTGTGCGGAATGAGGTGATTTCGCGTTCGCGCTCCACGATGAGGCGGACTGCTACAGACTGTACGCGGCCGGCTGACAGGGCAGGCTTCACTTTCTTCCACAACACGGGCGACAGCTCGAAGCCTACAATGCGGTCAAGCACACGACGTGCCTGCTGTGCATTGACCAGGTTGAGGTCGATGTTACGCGGATTTTCAATGGCCTTCAGGATAGCGCTTTTCGTGATTTCGTGGAAGACGATACGTTTGGTATGTTCCGGGTTCAGCTTCAGCACTTCATACAGGTGCCAGGCAATGGCTTCTCCTTCACGGTCCTCATCGGAGGCCAGCCAGACGGTCTCTGCCTTTTCCGCTTCCGTTTTCAGTTCGCCGACCAGTTTCTTTTTGTCGGCGGGAATTTCATAGTGTGGCTGGAAGTTCTTTTCTACGTCGATGCTGAATTCTTTCTTCTTCAGGTCGCGTATGTGCCCATAGCTGGAGAGGACTTTGTAGTCCTTCCCCAGAAACTTCTCGATCGTTTTCGCTTTTGCCGGAGACTCGACAATGACAAGGTTTTTCTGCATATTTGTTTCGTTATAGTGGCTACGCCCACTGATTTTGAGCGCAAAAGTAGAAAAAAAAGATGCTTTCTACCTTATAATATAAGAGATTTTAGCAAAAAACTCCTTTTTTGTCGTTCCCGACGTGACCAAACGTCCTGATTTATGTACTGTAATGCCCCGGATGCGTCAGAACCGGAAGGCTACGCCTCCTACAAAGTTGATGCCTTCGGCTGCATAACCTTCGTATCGCTCATACTTCTTGTCCAGCAGATTGTGGGCACTCACGTAGAGGCTGATGCCGGGCAGCAGCTCGTAGCTTCCCCGCAGGTGGAGGTCGGACACATCGTCGGTAGAGTCGCCTTCGCGCACCACGTGCCTATATCCCAAGGTGATGAGGGCAGCGGGTATGGGACGGAAATCCATTGCCAGCGATGCCTCTATCCGGGGCTTGAAGTAGAGGAACTCCTCGCCCGGTGTCTGGCTGATGCCCCAGCTGCGATAGATGCCTTCTGCCGAAAAGCCGAACAGCTGCTTGTAGTCGTAGCTCAGGGCTGCTCCGGCATAGGTGTTGTGGGTGTCTCCTTGTGCACACACCATCCGTGCGCCCAGCTCGCCGTCGGGCTGGTAGTAGGGCATCAGGTCCTCCTGCAGGTTCTGGTAACCGCCATACAGATGAATCCAGAGTCCGCTGACAGGACTGGCCTTGAAACCGACAGCCGCATTCAGCTGCTCATAGGTAGAGCAGGCCAGCGGGTTGGTCTCTATATAGGGATGGAGCATCTCCAGTCGGCGGAAATCGTTCAGGATACGTCCGCCGGTAGCCTGGGCATAGAGCTGATAGCTGTCGGCGAAGGTATAGAGAACCTTTACATCGGGGGCTACGTGGAACTTCTTCTCCCGGCCGAAGCTGGGGTCTACGTTCGCTCCCAAGTGAAGGCTCCAGTCGTCATTCTGATAGCTGAAGTAGGGAGCCAGGTTAAAGGCGTAGAGCGAACTGGAGTCGGTGACGGCACGGAGGTCGTACCGGATGCCCACACGTTGTGTCGCATTGATGGCTCCCTCTGCCACTCCCTTGACGTACACCTGCAGCTCGTCGTTCTCCGGCTGCAGCCGATAGTCGGCCTGCCGGTTGTACAGCATGACGCCGGCTTCAACCTGATACTGTATGGGGAGTCCTTTGTGCGATTGCAAGCCGATGTGTACGTCGCCCGACGTGAACTTCTGCTTCCCGTTTCCCTCGGGGTACAGAGGGCGGAAGTTGAAATTGCTCAGTCCGAAGTTGCCGCCGATACGCAGGTCTGTTTGCTTGAAGGTGTGCAGATAGTCGATGGCGGCACGGGTGCGGTAGTAGTACGAATTCCACGGGTTGTCGGCATCCACCTCGCCGTTCATGCCGTCCATTCCCAACTGCAGGTTCAGCCGGTCCTGCGGGGTGAAGCGGAAGCCGTAGGCAGCCAGCAGGTCTAGGTTCCCGCTGCTGCCGTACCCCAGCCGGGTATAGCCGGGGAGGGCCTTGTCTGGACTCTCTTTGGCATTGTAGGCCTGCATGACGGGGGCGGGGATGCTGCTGGCCGGAGCCAGACCGGTAGCATACTCTACCTCTTTCTTGCTGGCCGAGAGAGGCTCCACGCGGGGTAGTACATTGACTTTGGCGGCATCGTGAATGATGGGATTGTATTCCTGTTCCACCACCACGGTGCGGTTCAAGGTGGTATCTTGGTGTTGCGTCTGGGCTTGTGCAGCCGGTGTGGCACCAGCTAAGGCACATCCGATAAGCAGATAAATAGGTTTCATAAGCGTATCAAGGGTTTTCAGTTGAGTTTTTCCAGTCGGACAGATATCATTCCGCTGATATCGTCGTCGGCTTGGTAGTTCTGTTGCAGGCTCAGCAGATATTGGCGTGCCTCCATCTTCTTGTCAAGGGCAACGTAGACGTCGGACAGCAGTACGAAACTGCGTGCCAGCCAGTAGGCATGAGGGGTACTCTGGTCGATGTACTCCAAAATCACCTTTTCGGCAGCCGCATACTCGCGGGCGTCATACAGTTGTTGCGCCAGCAGGTATTTGGCCTCGGCACCGTAGAGGGTGCGTGTGTCTGTGGCCAGTATCTGCAGGTCGTCAGCGGCCTTCTGGACAGCCTTCTGGCGCAGGTAGGCCTTGGCCCGGTCATACAGTGCTTCGTTCCGGTGTTCTGGCGAAAGCTTGGCCTCGGCCAGCAGCGAACTGGCGGCCTGTATGATTTCTACGTCGTCGGGTATCAGTGTGGCGCAGCGCAGCATACCCAGCAGTCCTAATTGCCGGCGTTCGGCTGTGGAGGCCTTTGCCTGCAGTTGTTTGTAGTCGGCCATTGCCTCGGCATACTGGTGTCGGTTGAACAGAATCTCGCTGTGCATCAGCAATGCCTCTTCGGCATAGGGCGTATCGGGATATTCCAGCAGCTTGCCTGCATGTTCCAGCACAGCCTCTTCGTCGTTCTGCTCTTTGCCAATCAGGCAGAGGTAATAGTGTGCGTTCAGCCCGAAAGCTCCGTCGGGGAAGCTCTGCAGGTAGCGGGAGAAGCTGTTGCGAGCCGTGGCATGTTCGCCACGCATGTAGCTCTTCTCGGCTGCCATATAGGTGAGCGAATCTTGTTCGCTCGGTTCGAAGCGTATCTCGCCGGGCATCTCCGAAGCTAGGGCGGCAAACTCGTCCACGCGGTTGGCATCCACATAGATGGACTTCAGGTCGCGCATGGCCAGACGGGATTCTTCGCTGCCGGGGTAGTGGCTGACTACGTACTTGTAGGCCTCGATGGCTTTGTTGTAGCTGCCGTCCTGGTAGTAGAGCATACCGATTTCGGCAGCGGCCTTGCGGCTGGAGGGACTCTCGGGGTACTTCTTCAGCAGTTCGCCGAAGGTGGCAATGGCTTCGCTGTTGTGCCCGCTCTGTACATACGAGCGTCCCTTCTCGTACAGCGCACTGACGGCGTACGATGAGCGGGGATAGCGTCGGATCAGCCGGTTCAGCAGCTCCACCTTCTCTCCGTACTCTTTCTGCAGTCCGGCCACCAATGCCAGCTGGTAGCAGGCATAGTCGCCCGCTGGCGTATTCAGGTTCTCGGCTTGGGCGTAATACAGCCGTGCTTCGTTGAATCGACGCACGCGCAAGGCGCAGTCGCCCAGCCGGTTGTAGGCATCGGCCTGTGCCGTCACGTTCTCTCCGCGCTCCAGCTGTACGTAACTTCTGAACCGTTGCTCGGCGGTGTCGTAGGCTTGCTGGTGGAAGGCGATGTAGCCCAGGTTGTAGTAGGCCAGTGCAAACATCTCGTTCTCCCGTTGCCGGGTTTGCGACAGGTAGTTGTTGAAGCAGCCGGACGCATCGCGCAGGGCTCCCTGCCGGTAATAGGATTCGCCCAGCCAGTAGTAGGCATCGGCTTTTATCTGCGGGTTGTGTTGCCCCAGTACGATGCTTTGGTCGAAGTAACTGATAGCTTGGCCGAACTGGGTGTTGGCAAAGGCCTGTGTCCCCAGTTGGAACAGTATCTTCTGTTTCGCCTCCAGGATGGAACGGCCGGGCCGGCTGATGCGCTCGATGGATTGGAGGGCAGCCTCGTAGCTGCGTGTATTCATATAAACTTCGACCAGGTAGCTGCTGACGCGGTCGGCGTAGGGCGATTGGGGAAATTCGTTGAGGAACCGTTCGAACACGGTGACCGATTCACCGAAAGCAGAGTAGGAGGTCTCGTGGATGCAGAGGGCGTAGTTGTAGGCGGCCTGTTCCTTTACCGTCCGGTCGGCATCCGAGGCCGCAGCCTGCTCGAAGGCCATGCGTGCCTTGTTCTTGTCGGCCAGTTGCAGATAGGCCAGTCCCGTGTGCAGGTAGGCGTTTTGTGCCAGCGCATCGTCTTCGTGTGTCACCGGTGCCAAGGCAACGGGTACCTGCGAGTAGATGCCGCACTGGTAGCGTGCAAGTCCCAGCATGTAGAGGGCATCCCGTCTGGGACGCGGCTCGGTGTTGTGTGTCAGGTAGCTGTCCAGTGCCTTGCGGGCCTCGTCGTACCTCCCTTCCCGGTAGGCTGCCGTACCCAGTACACGGCTCATCTCAGCCTGCTGGCGGTCGGTGGCTTTGTCGCCGTGCGCCGACAGGTAGCGGCGGGCCTCTTCGGCGGCGGCGCTGTATCGCTGCTGCAACAGGTAGATTTCGGCGATGTAGTAGGGCACCAGTTCGGCATATTTGTCGTTCGGACGCAGGGAGAGGAAGCCTTCCAGTGCCTCGTCGGTGCGTCCTTGGGTGTAGCGGACGTAGGAGAGGTAATAGGTGCAGTCGGCTTCATACTTGCGGCTCATGCTGCGGAGGGTCTCGTACCAGATGGCGGCCTCCTTCACATTTCCTGTCATCAGGTAGCAGGTTGCCAGGCGGTAGGTCATGTCGTCGCGCTCGTCGGTAGCCAGCAGGTCCAGCCGGGAGGCGTTGAACATTGCCAGTGCATCGTCATACTGCTCGTCGAAGAAGTGTGCCGAAGCAATCAGCGCATAGATGCGGTTGGCGTGCGGCGTGTCTGGGTACTCCTCTAAGTAGTCGCGCAGCAGTTCGATGCGGCGTGCATCCTGCGTCTCGTAGGCGGCGCACGCCAGCATGTAGCCGGCCTCTTCGCGCTCGTCGGTGTCGGGCATCGGCTGATGTCCCTGTTCGGTCAGCCGCACATAGTGCTGCAGCGGTAGGATGGAGGCGGCGTATGCACGTTGCCGGAAGAGGCTTTGCCCCTCTTGAAACAGTTGCCTGGGAGAGGTCTCTTTCTCGGAAGTCTGCGCCGAGACTACCAATGGAGCACAGCAAAGGGCTGTGCAAAGTATTCGGGAGAGAGTATATTTCATGTCAGATGACAGTTTTAAAAAGTTGTTTTCATGCAAGTGAAATCGCTATCACTACACAAAAGTAGGTGATTTAGTTGGGAAATGTTGCAGGCGTTTGTTTTTTTTAGGATATGCAGGCTCATTTCGCTGCACAGCCATTCAAATAGCGTTCGATTCCCTTTCGAATGGAGGCCAGACCGAACTCTGCCGGCCTTATCTGCTCCGGTGGCAGGAAGAAGAGTGCGGCGGCATCGTCCATGGCCTGGTAATGGCTCGCGTCGGCTACGGTGCAGCGGTAGAACATGTCCAGCGTATGCACCATGAATCCGGAGTAGAGGTAGAGGTTGGGGAGGGAGAACAGATAGTCTGCCCGGATGACCCGCAGACCGGTCTCCTCCAGCACTTCGCGTGCCACGCCCTCTTCGCCCGTCTCGTACATGTCGATAAATCCGCCCGGCAGGTCCAGTGTCCCCTTGGCCGGATCTTTGGCGCGGCGGCATACCAGCAGTTCGCCCCGCTCGTTTTCAATCAGGGCCACCGTGGCCGACGAGGGGTTGAAGTAGTAGACGAAGCCGCAATCGGCACACTGCTTTGACTTGATGTTGTGTACCTCGAAGTGGGCAGAGCCGCATCGGGGACAATAGCTGAATTGGGCAAGAGGATGTTCTTCTATCATGGTCAGTCGTTTTTTGTTTTCAAAGGTACGCCTTTTATCGGAATAAATCGCCCGCAGGTTCTCTTTTTCTTATCGGCAGCCTCCTCTTTTGATTGCTCGTCTGAGCCAAACTAACAGGATGGCGCAGGCCACGCGGGTGCTTACCAGCAGCGGGGCATGGATGCCGGCCAGTGCAAAGACCACCGTGTCCTCCAGCAACGAGTGGTTCATGATGAGGTGATAGTTCACTTCGTTGGCCTCTTCACGCCTCACCACTCCTTTCTCCTCCAGCTCCACCATGACGGCCGAACCGTAGCTGATACCCAGTACATTGCCTACTAACCACATGTAGGCCGACCGACGGGGAAGGCCGAACAGCCGCATCAGGGGAGCCAGCCACTCGGAGAGCGGACGCAGCAGGCCGTAAGCCTCGATGAACCGCTGCAGCACCATCAGCAGATAGATGATGAGAAATACCATCAGCGACATCTTCACTTGGGCCACCGCCCAGGTAAGGAGTACGTCGGTCAGCCCGCTCTCGGCAGCGGCCCCTAAGTAGATGAAGCGACCCGGCAGTTCGGGCAAGAAGAGGTTCATCCCTACGGCACAGGCAAATGCCATGCCGATGCGCAGTACCGCCATTGTCCAGAAGGAGGAGCCCGTCTTGCGGTTGACGGCACACTCCATAGGCAGTGCATGGCAGAGGGCTATCATCAGCGACAGGATGGTGGCCTGTTTCATGGTCAGGGGAACGGACATCATGGCTGCCAGGCCGGCATAGGTGCCTGCGGATGCCCCGGAGATGAAGATGACGGCCGAACTGCCCGGCAGACCCAGATGGACAAACAGCGGATTCAGATAGCCGGCTATCCACTCCAGTAGGCCGAAATGGTGCATCAGCGTGACTGCCAACGAGATGGGAATCATCAGCTGTAGCAGCCACGACGCACTCTTCCACGTGGCGGGAATGGCTGCGTGCAACGATGCCCGTACCGTCGGGCCCAGATGTTTGGTATCTTGTTCCATAGTCTCTTTTTCGCGCTGCAAAGGTATGGAAAATCTTCGGTGCAGACAAAAGGATTCTCCTCTTGCTTTGTCAGATGGCCGCTCAGGCTGCTTTCGTGGTACGAAAAGACCTATTGTAATCCTGTCAATAGGGTACTTTATAGGGTGGCCGACCTTGGTCAGCCAATCGACCGACCAAGGTCAATCACTTGACCGACCAAGGTCAGTCGATTGGCCGACGTCGTCCGGTCGATTGGTAAAGCGTACTTTTTGAAGAATAAAAGACTATGTTCTTGCTATTTAAGTATTAGTTTTGTCATTGTTTCCTGCCCGGAGAATGCGGCCAACAAGAATCCCGAAACAGTTTTTGAAACCCATCTCAACAAATATCCCACCATATACATTGACGTGACAGACTTCACATCGTCTTACCACGACAACGAGAATATCGTTGGAGTACTTATCAAAAAGGTGAAAAGAGACGTGGTGGCGGCCTATCCAGATATATCATTTGATTTAGATGATGGGTTGATGGACACGTTGCTCACCGTCACCGAGCGTACAGGCGAACAGTTTGTCCTCATCATCGACGAATGGGATGCGCTCCTCCCTATCAAGCAGTATGGCACCCAGTCGCCACTGAACAATTCTCCGTCATGCGTGCCATCAATATGTGCCAGTTTGACAATTATTGGTCGCAGACGTCATCGTTCGAGGCCATCCGCAACTACATCAACATGGACTTCGACGGGGTGAAGCAGACGATAGAGAACCTGCTGATAGGCAATTTTTGGCAAGGAAAATAGCAACTGATGGATTTTTTTCCTATCTTCGCCGCCATGGAGCGGAGCGACCGGCCGGTTGGCTGTGCCTGCCCGCCTGAAATGTGAGTAACATTAGTATATAGTAGAAAGCAGAAAGTAACGTAACATATATATATACATAGTAACAGATAGCAGCATCAGACTATCATTGTGGTGTTCCAGAAAACAAGCCTAGGAAACTTACTATTTGGATAACAGACCACATCAATGATGGTTGGCTTCGGCGTATAGATACAAGCGTCGGGAATCAAGGCCAATCCTAGTATAAAGATAGCAGATGTTTGCACCCGCCAAGGGTGCAGGCATTATTCTTATACTAGGATGGGGTCCAAAACATTCCTAGGCTTGTGCCCCGGAACACCGTAAGAAGAAGCTTGCACCCTCTTTTTATGCCTGTTCCCCCTCATCCTCTCTTATACGTACGTGTGCCAAATGATAGGCCGATGACCTTGCGACCTAATTGTTTGGCATAACTATGATTGCATCGAAAACACAACAGGTAAAGTCGCGCGAACGTGTGCAGCAGCATGGCGAAGTCTTCACCAACGAACGGGAAGTCAACGCGATGCTCGACCTTGTGAAACACGAGACGGAGCGCATCGACAGCCGTTTTCTTGAACCAGCCTGTGGCGACGGCAACTTCCTGGCAGAGATTCTCCGCCGGAAGCTACAGGTGTGCCGCCGCTTGGTAGAACAGAAGAAGAATACCCAGCTTGAGTACGAGAAGAATGCCGTGCTGGCCGTCAGCAGCATCTACGGCATTGAGCTGCTGGCAGACAATGCCACGGCTTGCCGAGAACGCTTGTTCCAACTCTTCTCCGACGAATACCACGCCCTCTACAACGACAATATCAAGACGGACTGTCTGGAAAGCATCCGCTACCTGCTCAGTAAGAACATCATCATAGGCGATGCGCTCAGCTACCATCGGGTGGATAGGCCCGACGAGTGGATTGTCATCTCCGAATGGAGCTTGCTCGGTGGCGGCCTGATGAATCGCCGCGACTACGAGTTCAGCTACTTGGTGGCAAGCAGTCAGGGCGGTGACCTCTTCTCCGACGACCCTTGCCGTACCTACCCGCCCGTCCATTTCCTGAAACTTAATCCTCAGTCTTATGGAGAATAGAGAATACAATCCCGATGTGCTGAACTGCATTGCCAACCTCAGCAACGACGAGGTGTTTACGCCTCCCGCTTTGGCCAACCAAGTGCTGGACCTGCTTCCACAGGAACTGTTCCGCAATCCCCGAACGACCTTCCTCGACCCCTTCTGCAAGTCGGGCATCTTCCTGCGCGAGATAGTCAAGCGGCTCGACCGCGGCTTGGCTTCGCAGATACCCGACCGCCGGCAGCGTATCGACCACATCATGCACCGTCAGGTGTATGGCATGGCCCTGACGGAGCTTACCGCTCTGCTGAGCCGCCGCACGCTCTATTGCAGCAAGTGTGCCGACAGTCCCCACAGCGTCAGTCACTTTGACGATGCGCAGGGGCATGTGCAGTACCGTGCCCTTCGCCATACTTGGGTCAATGGCAAGTGCAAATATTGCGGTGCCAGCAAGGAGGTTTACGACCGCGGCAGTGCCTCCGAGCAATACGCTTACCAATTTATACATACTGATAACCCCAAAAAGTTATTTCCAAACGATATGAAATTTGATGTGATTATAGGGAATCCGCCGTACCA
>CALZEQ010000053.1 GCA_945641355.1 uncultured Mediterranea sp.
ACCGTTCAAACACCGTGCCTTTTCATGTGTTATTGAGGACGTACTGCGTGGCTTTCTAACGACGTACGTCGTAAGGTGCTATGGACGTACGTCGTTAGAGCCTTTGAACGATGATGGACAGGAGTGAACGGGAGAGGCGAAATAAACATGGTTTCTGAACAGTTTCTGAACGGGAATGAATGGCCTGATGCTTGCTTATTGTTACCTTACACAAGGCGTACATGGGGATTTTAATCGAAAGAACCTCTCCATTTGTACAAAAAACGATTATGAAAGAAAAATCTTTCTTTATCCTGTCGGTGCAGAATCTCGCGAATTATATCTATATTTGTGCCAAAACATTTTATTCACATTAATTCAATTACGATGAAAAAAACATTATTGATTGCTGCTTTAGGTTTGATGGGCCTGAGCGCAATGGCACAAGATGCCCCCCAAAAGGAAGAAGGCTTTGTCTTCACCACCATCAAAGAGAATCCTATCACATCCATCAAGAACCAGAATCGCAGTTCGACGTGCTGGAGTTTCTCCAGTATAGGTTTCCTGGAAAGCGAATTGCTGCGAATGGGCAAAGGTGAATACGACCTGTCGGAGATGTTCGTAGTACATCACACCATGATAGATCGCGCCGTCAATTACGTACGCCTGCACGGAGACTGCTCGTTTGCTCCCGGCGGTAGTTTTTATGATGTCATCTACTGTCTGAAGAACTATGGTCTGGTACCTCAAGAGGCTATGCCCGGCATCATGTATGGCGAGAAACTGCCTGTACACAACGAACTGGATGCTGTAGCCGGAGCCTATGTGGACGCTATTGCCAAAGGTAAGCTGCACAAATTGTCACCGGTATGGAAGGACGGTTTGAGCGCTATCTACGACACCTATCTGGGCAAGTATCCCGAAACATTCAGCTATCAAGGCAAAGAGTACACCCCGAAGAGTTTTGCCGAAAGCCTGGGTCTGAATCCGGACGACTACGTGTCACTGACTTCATACACACACTACCCCTTCTATACGAAGTTTGCCATTGAAGTACAAGACAACTGGCGCAACGGCCTTTCCTGGAACCTGCCCATCGACGAACTGATGGCTGTGATGGACAACGCCGTCAAGAAGGGTTACACCTTTGCATGGGGCAGCGACGTAAGCGAACAGGGCTTCACTCGTAATGGCGTAGCCGTAGTTCCCGACGCTGAACGTGCAGCCGAACTGAGCGGATCGGACATGGCACGCTGGACGGGTGCAACTGCAGACCGACGCAATGACCTGACCAACAAGCCGATGCCCGAACTGGAAATCACGCAAGAGATGCGTCAGACAGCTTATGACAACTGGGAGACGACCGATGACCACGGTATGCTGATTTACGGTATTGCCAAAGACCAGAACGGGAAAGAGTACTTCATGGTAAAGAACTCTTGGGGCGAAAGCGGCAAATACAAAGGTGTATGGTATGCCAGCAAGGCTTTTGTGGCCTACAAGACCATGAACATCCTGATTCACAAAGATGCACTGCCGAAGGATATTGCTAAGAAACTGAAACTGTAATCGAGAGCGATTTCCTTTAACAGGTCTACATAAGCACTTGCCGAGGTAGTACGAACAGTCTAAATCCTGTCCACCTACCCCGGCAAGTTGTTCAACTAACCAAAAATACAAGTACAAATAAGTAGTTCTGCGGTTTATTTTGCGTTATTTTAAACCTTATTTCTTCACGGCATACAGTCCGATAGTCGTTCCTGTAAATCCACCTGCTTCGGCTGTAGAGAGGAACTTGGCATCCACCCCCTTGCTCAAAGTAATCCATTTTTCCCCGCCATCCAACGAGTAGTAGAATTCAAACAGCATACCGGTTGAGACAACTTTCAAATAAAACTCTTTCTGGGATGCAGGTACCTCATCGAAGGCAACTTCCAGGTCTGCCTCTTTGCCAATCTGTTCCAGACGTACCACACGTCCTCCTCCATTCTGACCTACAGAGAAAAAATATTGATGAATCTCATCCTTGAAAAGCAACACACCGGCCTTCTCACTGTCATCGGCAGGATTGAACAGCATACGTGTGACACTCTCAAAGCAATGGTGCTGCATCCGGCGGCATACAAAAGCCGGCGTTTTCTTCTCCTTGGCAGATGTCTCGCTGCATTTCAGCGTAAGGAAGCCCGCATGTTCTGTCAGTGAATAGAGCTCGGTTGCAGGGGTACGAAGCGTCATCCACTGCATACCCAAAGCCGGATTGTCAAACTCTTCCATCTCTGTAAAGTTGCCGAACGTGACGACCGAGTCACGTTTCACTCCATCACGTTTCAGAATCATCGGCACCAATTCGTTACATTCCGTTATATAGGGGAATCCATCCCGACTCCAGCGTACAGGCATCAGGAAGGTTTCACGGCCCAAATTCTCGAACTGGTTGTTGAGCGGACGGCAAGCCAAAAAGACAGCCCACCAATCACCTTCAACCGTCTGAATGAGGTCGGCATGACCTGCACAGGTGATAGGATTGGGACGGTCGGGATTCAGATGACGCTGCGTCAGGATGGGATTCTTGTCCCATGCCTTGAAGGGGCCGAAAGGTGACTGGCTACGGAAAATGACCTCGGAATGCTGCGGACCGGTACCTCCCTCAGCATCCATCAGATAGTAGTATCCATTAATCTTGTACAAGTGCGGACCTTCTATCCAGATAGGCTTATCTTCGGGATGTACCCCTTTATTCACCAATATCTTACGCGGTCCTACCGTCCTGTCGTTCTTCCAGTCGAACTCCTGCACCCGGATGGTACGGTGACCGCTGTACTCGGGTTTGAAATCAGGGGCATCATCGTTGTTTACAATGTATGCTTTGCCGTCATCATCAAAAAAGAAGCTGGGATCGATGCCACCCACCTCAGGCAATGGAATGGGGTCGCTCCACTCCCCGCAAGGGTCTTGGGTCTTGACATAGAAGTTGCCTGCACCTACATTGGTAGTCACCATGTAATAGGTTTTGTTATACGGGTTGTATGAGATAGCCGGAGCAAAGATACCCCCACTGACATGCTGTCCCTCCATGTTCACCAATTGCGACGGACGGTTCAAGATATGCCCCACCTGCCTCCAATTCACCAAATCGCGACTGTGGAAGAGGGGCACGCCGGGGAAATAGGTAAAGGTGGAAGTAGCCATATAATAATCACCCTCTCCATTGGTACAGATGCTTGGATCGGAATACCAGCCGGGCAAGATGGGATTGAAGAAAGAAGAATCGTCGGACAAGGGATTGTTTTCATAGAAGACATCCATACCCTTGTAACTGAAATTGTCAAACAGTGCCTCTGACGGTCCGATAGCAGGCGCAGACCGGCCACTCTGACACGACTCCATGAGGAGACATGCACCGGCAACCAACAACGTTGCCGACATCGTGCGGATGATTGTGTTTTTCTCCATACTCATTGTGTTTGAATTATATACTACTGTTTCGGTTCGATAATCTGATACTTACCACTAAGGTGCATGAAAGCAAAGAGACGGAGCAAACCATCGAAATAGGCATCAAAATAGCCGTCCTCATAGGGTTCGTGCCGCGAGTTCCACAGTCTGTCTACAAACTCGCGCGACTTCATCTGGGTGGCAGTCAGCGAAACGGCTGCTGCCGTAGCGACCAATCCCACCGAATGGCGCAACTGCTTGTAGCCTCCTGCACCCAACGTATCAGCGACCTGCGTACCATCCACATTGTATTGGTCGACAAATGTATCAATGCCTTGGCTGTAGAGAAAGTCCTGTATCTTGTCGCCATACTCACGCTGCCACTTCTTGTCGGCACAAGCCCATGAATAGTCCAGTGCGATGTTCATCGGCACACGCCATGAGTCGAAACGGAACGCATCGCCTATGATGCCACGACTGCCACGCAAAGAGCCATCGTAGTTGTTGTAATCCGGATTCAATCCGGTCAGCGGATGGATGGAACGGTGCAGATACTCCCGGCTGGCCCGAGCACAAGCACGCCAGAAGTCCGAACGTCCGTCACCGGCCCAACGGGCCCATACCTCGTAGAAAGCGGGCAAGTGATAGGAAGGGTCGGTATAGCGTCCGCCCCAGGTGTCGGGCGTAAAGGTAATCAGCTTGTGCTCCAGATTGATGAGCGGTGCCACAAAGTCCATGCCGGCCTTCTGCATGGAACTGTCCAGAATATGGCGTGCTTCGGCCAGATAATTGATACCCGTATCGTTGCCCCAACGGTTGGAAGCAAAAATCAAGGAGGTGATGTAGTACAGTTCGCCATCCGAAGCCGGACCTTGTGCATTGCGTGTACCGTCCGTCTTGCAAGTCCAGGCAAAATAGCCTTTCCACGGTCCGTCGGTATGCTGCATATACTTCTTGCTCCATCGCCACAGGCGGTCAAATATATCTTTCTTGTCTAACTGAACGGCTATCATCATGCCATACGACATACCCTCGGTACGGACATCGTGATTCTTCAAGTCACTCACATAGCCCAGCGAGTCGCCCACTTCAAAGTAAACCTTGTCGGGTCCATAGAAAAGAGCATCAAACACTTCCTGCACTTTGGCATCTATCTCTTCCTGTGAATGTCCCATCTCTGCCAACAGGTTGCGATACTTCCCTGTCTTGAAAGCACCATCTTCCCAAGGCAAGGCATCAAAGCCTATCCAGTCTACTTCCACTTTGCTTCCCTTCTGCAAGGAGAGACACAGGTCCTGTACCCCAACAGGTACATGCTGCAGAGTGGCTGATACCTCTTGCCACTCCCGACAACGCGGAAGGCGTATGTTGGCTATCACCGAGCCATTCTTTCCGCCGGTACGTACCTGCAGCATACCACCGGATGGAGCTATGACACGTGCCGTCACCTGTTGAACCGGCCGCGAACCGAAGTCTACCCGATTGTATTGCATCCATGCACCTGAACGGGAGAGGCAGCTTTTCCATCCCTCAAATTTATGGTCTGTGTCCAGAAAAGCAATGGAGGCTCCGTTGCCACATGCGCTGTAGCGGTCCATCTGTATATGGCTGCGTGCATCCGTCAGTCCCACACCGCGCAAGGTAGGTATCACCTTCTGAATCGTACCGTCGGGATTGAAGTGCAGCGAGTCTACCCTCACACTGCGATTCTTGTCAAACTCGGGCGAATAGTCGTTGTGGTGATAGAAGAGGTACCACTGCCCTTCATACTCCACAATGGAATGATGGTTGGTCCAACAGCCCGTAGGAGACTGGTCCATAATGATGCCCTTGAATTCGAAAGGTCCCATCGGGTGGTCGCCCATGCAGTAGGCCAGTGTCTCCGTCTTGTCCTGCACCCAAGGAAAGGTAAAGTAATACTTGCCGTTGCGCTTGAAGGCGAAAGGCCCCTCCTTGAATCCGTCTGGCACCTCCTTGATGGGTTGTGGCGGAGTGGCCAGTTCCATCATATTGTCTTTCAGCTTAGCCACCTGCAATCCCATACCCGACCAATAGATATAGCTCTGCCCGTCCGTATCGACCAGCACACACGGATCGATACCCATCACACCTTCAATGGGTCGCCATTGAGGCATGAAAGGGCCATCCGGGCGGTCGCTCACAGCCACACCGACGTTGAATCCCCGTTTTCCCTCTCCCCGAGGGGTAGAGGGGAAATAGAAGTAGTACTTTCCATCCTTGCAGACACAGTCGGGCGCCCACATGGAGTAGGAGTCCGGCTGTACCCAGGGTACCCGATCCTGACTGACAATGACCCCATGGTCTGTCCAGTCATTCAGGTTATCGGACGAAAAGACGTGGTAGTCTGCCATGCAGAACCACTCTTTCAACCTTTCGATGGGGCTGGGTATGTCATGCGACGGGTAGAGGTACATCTTCCCCTCAAAAACTCTCGCCGTCGGATCGGCAGAGAACTGGTCTTTTATAATTGGATTTTGCGATTGTGTTGCTCCGACAGCCAATAAACCTAACGCTGTCAACATCCATTGTTTTCTTTTCATGGTAATTGTATTAATTATGAACTTAATCTCTGAACAGCCGCTGGGCAAAATCATGCAATGACTTGCGCCATACCTGCCATTCATGATCACCGGGGAAGGTGACAAACGTCACCTTCAGATGATGCTTGCGAAACAGCTTCACCTGCCGACGAGTGGCATCCAAACGAGGATCCTGCTCGCCTACCGATATATAAATCAGCTTGAACTGCCGGTTGAACGAACGGGCATCACTCAACAGACCAGGCATCTCACGTTCGGCTTCGAAAGGTGGCATTCCCTTCATGGAGACACCTCCGAAGATGCCGGAACTGAAGATTCCGATGCTGCCAAAACACTCCGGATGAGACAAGCCTGCATAGAATGTCTGTCCACCACCCATAGAGAGACCAGACAAAGCACGACTGGCTGCATCGGTACGGGTACGGAAGGTACGGTCGATATAGGGTACGAGGCACTCCAGCATCTCACGGGCAAACGGTTCCATACCTTTCTTATTATAGGCTCCTTGCGTCACATTGCCATTGGCCATCACCACTATCATCTTCTTTGCCCGGCCGGATGCAATGAGATTGTCCATGATGGCAGCCGTCTTTCCCTGTGTAGGCCAACCGGTCTCATCCTCTCCCCCACCGTGCTGTACGTAAAGTACCGGATATCTTTCCGTGGATGATTCATAACCTGCAGGCAGATAGACGAAGCAACGTCTCCATGAATGGGTAACGGCAGAATAGTAGACCTGTTCCCTGATTTTCCCTTTCGGTACCTGCTTTTCCTGATAGAAGTCGACTGATGCTTCAGGTACATCCACTCCACTGGCAACTGAACCACAGCCATAATAGTCATCCGATGAAGGATCGGCTACCCTACGGCCGTCCACCTCTATGAAGTAATAATGGAAGCCGGGTACTTGCGGGTCGGTCGTAGCCTCCCAACAACCGTCGGCACTCCGCTTCATCGGATACTTGCGTCCTAAGTCAAGCGTCATCGTCTGTGCTGTCGGTGCCTCAACTCTGATAGTGACAGAGAGGTCAGGATTCACCTTCGGATATCCGCCTCCGGCGGGAGCGGCAATGGGTGTCGGTTCGGGTGCCGCCCAAGGCATCCACTTCCTATAGTCCACCTCCTTGAACATATCCGCTCGGGTTACCTGTGTATCGACCCACTGTTTTCCCAACAGGAACTTATCCACAAAAGCAGCCACCTCGGGATACTGGCTGTCGGGCAACTGGCAATGCATGTGCCCTCCTTCGATGGAAAAGCCCATGCGGTCCTCTATACCAAACGTCTTCCACACCATCCGTGCCGCCTGACAGGAGACGTAGTTTGACTCTTCCGCCAGCCACTCGTAGTCGGTATTGCCCAGCACCAAGAGGGCACGCGGAGCTATCAATGCCGCCACCTCGTGGTGGTCAATCGGCAAGCGGTCTACCTCCTTACCGGCAAACTGCCTCATACTCTCTATAAACCAGGCGAAGCTGGTATTTCCCAACGTCTCTACCTTACCCAGTGTTTCAGATACACGCCAGGCATCCACACCGCCACCGCCCGGTTCCTGTGCGATGGTCAAGGCGATGCGTTCGTCCAAAGCTCCGGCAAAGAGTGCCATTTTCCCTGCAAAGGAACAGCCCGATATGGCCAGATGCGAAAGGTCGATACGTGCCTCTTCAGCTACCATCTCCAGTCCGTCTATCAGACGGCTTACTCCCCACGGCCAGGCACTATAGGCACCTATATAGGTCAATTCGGGGTAGAGGCGATTGATGGGTTCGCTTCCACGCTTCTGCGTATGCGACATCACTTGGGTAAAGTCGAATGCAATCTGTGCCACTCCCCGCTCTTCAAACAAGGAAGCCGGCAGGGAACCGCTTCCCCGCCCGATGCCGATAATGGCCGGGAAGGGACCCTCTCCCTTCGGATAACGGATGGGAGCAGTCAGCACGAGTCGCTCCTCTCCTACCCGTACCGTCACGTACAACGTATCGTTTCGCAGTGTAGCTTCCATCTGTTCCCTCCGGACAGTCGGTTTGGGACCTATCTCATAGTGCTCCAACTGGCGGATGATTTCCGCTCTCCTACGTTCCCAGTCTTTGAAGTCGACCGTACGTCCGCTGCCGTCAGCCCATGCAAACGGATCGGGCAGCGTAGTGATACGCGGCAGTTCAGCCAGCGAAGGCAGAAGCATATCTATGGACTTCACAGCCGTACACTCCCGGTCGTAGACCAATGGGAGGGGTTGCAGCAGTTGTGCCATCAGCAAAGATGCACTCCACATTCCTCCTATCAAGCAAAGTACCTTTTTCATTGACAACTGTTGATTGTTTCTCTCCAATTATGTTATATCTCTCCGTGTTTCATCCCTGGATGGTAACACGTAACGTCTTCAAATCCTTTTTGTCCGAACTGGTTCCTACATACAGTTCATATTCACCGGGTGTTACCCGCATGGTATTGGTCGACGTATCAAAGAATTCGAACGCTTCGGGCTCCAATGTCAAGGATACCAGTTCTGTGCTACCCGGCATCAACGAGACCCGTCTGTATGCCTTGAGACTCTTCAACGGTCCCTCTACATCGCCCACCTTGCGTACATAGAGCTGCACCACCTCTACACCGGCACGGCTGCCCGTATTGCTGACAGGTACCTGAAGCGTCAGCTGACTGCCCGCCTTCACGGTCGGAGTCTGCAAACGGACATCACCCACTGCAAAGGTCGTATAGCTCAGTCCGTATCCGAAGGGGAAGAGCGCATCCTCCATAAAACGGTAGGTACGCCCCTTCATGGAGTAGTTCTCATAGTCAGGCAACTGATCGGAGCGCTTGTAGAAGGTCACCGGCAACTTGCCCGAAGGATTGTAATCGCCAAAGAGCACATCGGCCACAGCCTGACCACCCCTTTCACCGGCATACCAAGCCTGCAGGATGGCATCGCAGCTCTCTACTTCGGGCTGCAGAGCCATGGCAGAACCGGAGCAGTTGACGAAGACCACCCGTTTGCCGGCCTGCTTCAGAGCCTTCAGGAAGTTGCGTTGCACGGCCGGCAGTTCGATGTCCGTACGGTCTCCACCTTTAAATCCGGGCAACTGTACAGGCATCTCCTCTCCTTCCAGATTCGGAGCGATGCCCCCTACAAAGACCACGGTCTCCACTCCTTCCAGTTGAGCGATGCAGGCATCATAGTCGATATCCAGTTCACGTCCTAAATCAAAGCGCAGGTTGGCGTTATAGTTCTCAACCTGTGCATAGCGTATCTCTATCTTATACTCCTTGCCGGCCTCCACCTGCAGAATGGTACGGGTATCGGTGGTGCGCCAAGTGTATTCGCGCTGTTTGGACTCACCGTTGACAAAAAGTTCGAAGTAGCTGCATCCCTCCAGGCTCAGCAGAATCTCTCCCGACTGTTTGGGACGGAAGACCGTTTCATAACAGGCAGAGAACTCGGTCAGATTGACCTTCGGGCCAAAAGCGTGCTGCCCATAAGTCGTCACCTGCAGCGGTTTGGTGACCTGCAGGGTAGATACCGGCTCTCCTTCACGTTTGCGATTGTTCCAGAAGGTGGCCTTCATTCCCGGTTTACCTTCAAAGCTGCACTGGTCGTAGTACGATTCCAGTATCTTGTCGTTCACCAGGTCGCATCCCTTGAAGGAGACGATGCGGTTTTTCTTCACCTTGCTCTGTATACCCTCCAGAATGGTCACCGTACTGTTGGGCGTACCGTTGTAGTTTCCCCACATCATCGTCTCAAAGTCAGCGTTCGGGCCTATCACAGCCACCTTGCGGATTGACTTGTCCAACGGCAATATGTGATTCTTGTTTTGCAGCAGTGTCATGCTTTGGCGAGCCATCTCCAGTGCCAGTTCCTGATGCTTCTTGCAGTTGATGACCGAGTAGGGAATTTGCGACCACGACACCTGCGACGGGTCATCCATCTCTCCCAGTTCGAAACGTCCCTCCAGCAGGCGCAGCACATGCTTGTCCACCTCAGTTTCCGACACCAACCCCTGCGCTACCGCCTGAGGCAACGATTTGTATGCGTAGTCATATCCGCACTCCACATCCGTGCCGGCCAGCACCCCTTTGGCAGCTGCATGACGGGCATCCGACGACGACTTATGTGTCGTCCAGAAATCGGTGACGGCTCCACAATCAGAGACTACCAAGTATTGGAATCCCCATTCATCACGCAGAATCTGCTGCAAAAGCCGACTGTTGCCACAGCACGGGTCATCGTCCAGCCGTTGATAGGCACACATCACCTCACGCACCATCGCCTCTTGTACCAGTGCCTTGAAGGCAGGCAGATACGTTTCCCACAAGTCACGCGGCGACACATCGGTCAGATTGGCTGTATGCCGGCTCCATTCCGGCCCGCTGTGTACGGCATAATGTTTGGCACATGCATAGAGTTTACGATACTTGGTATCCTCCGGTCCCTGCAATCCTTTCACCACGGCCACTCCCATACGCGACATCAGATAGGGATCTTCCCCATAGGTCTCCTGTCCACGTCCCCAGCGAGGGTCACGGAAGATGTTGACATTGGGAGTCCATACCGAAAGGCTGTGGAAACGTGCATCTTCCTGTCCGCTCTCCATACGCTGATGGTATTTGGCCCGCATCTCGTCAGAGGTGGCAGTAAAGACCTCATATACCAGTTCCTCATTGAACGAGGCTGCCATGCCCACCGGTTCGGGGAACACGGTCACCCCACCCTGATTGGCTACGCCATGCAGTGCTTCACTCCACCAGTTGAACTTCTTGATGCCCAGGCGAGGGATAGCTTCAGAGATGTCCAGCATCAGCACGGCCTTCTCCTCCAGTGTCAGTCGTCCCAGCAAATCCACCGCACGTTCGTGCGCACTCAAGTTACTATTCTGGTAAGGCAATTCCTGCCCGTTCAACGAGGCGGTCATCGCCAGCACAATCAGCAATGATGATAATCTGTTTTTCATGATACCTATTTATATATACACATTCTATTCACAGGGAGCGCACGAATCATACCCGTCCTCTCCCGTCAGCAAAAGTACGAAAATCAGCCCACATAGCCGGGTTGCGAACGTTACAGAAGCATGTAGCTGTGTATCATCATCTGCCACGTATGTTACAAAAACGTTTTTCCATGTAACATTTGCCCTCAAAATGGAATAATCCACACCCGGATATTTTTATCTCTCCCGATTTCTGCCTACTTTTGTATGCTAATCTTTCACGACTATGAATCTACTACGAGACAGACAACAAATTTATACGGCAGCCGGCATCGGACTGTTCCTCCTTTGGAGTCTATTGCTCTTCAGCACGGGGCGGTTCAACTTTCTTTATCTGGAGCAGTGGCACACCTTTATCAATGATGCAGCCATCCTGCGCAACGAAGTGATGCAGCCGGGTGGACTGGCGCAACTGATAGCCGACCTGTTACTTCAGTTCTTCTGCTATCCGGCAGTCGGCATCCTACTTACTGCGCTCCTCTTCACCCTCCTCTCGCTGCTGACAGCCCGGTTGTTCTACCAATGGGCACATACGCCGCTGGTACTTCCTTTGTCCCTATTTCCTGTTGCGGCACTCCTGTTCCTGCATCACAATGTCAACTATTTCTATAGTGGTACGGTGGCCCTGCTGCTGATGTTGCTGCTGCTGACAGGTCATGCCTACATCCGCACGCGCCGTATGCGCCTGCTCTACGCACTACTTGCCACGGCACTGCTCTATGCCTTGGCCGGACCGGTGGCCTCTCTCTTCACCTTGCTGCTGGTGTTGCAGGCAGTGGCCGAATGGAGACGGGCCTCGCTCTATTACCTGTTACCTCCCCTCCTGCTTTCGTTGTTGGGATGGTTCTCGCTACGGGCCGGCCTCTCGGGCACCTGGCAACATTTGCTGCTGCCGGACGGATACTTCACCCATCGGCTGCAAGCTGCTTCGGTCATCTACCTGCCTTGGTGCTTATTGATAGCGGTTTCTCTACTTGCCCTTCTGTCCCGTCGCTTCACGTTGTCACACCGTATGCTGCGCGGATCCGTCCTCCTGCTTCAGGTCGTCGGCCTGACAGTGTTCTTCGTTGACGGTTCCCATCGCTACATCGACTCCCGCAACGAAGTGTTCAAAGAGCTCAACTGCCATGCCCGTGAGGGGAGATGGGATTTGCTGCGCCAACGGGGGAACACCCTGCCACTCAACAACCTGCTGTTTCAGAACTACTATCATGTGGCACTGGCCGAAGAGGGTTTGCTGGCCGATCGGCTCTTCCACAGTCCGTGCATCGACATACAAAGCATCTACGTACAGGGCGACAAGACACCTTACGTTTCTGCCCTGCTCAGCGACATCTATTTTTCCATGGGACATATCGCCCTCTCGCAACGATATGCCTTCGAAGCCAATGAAGCGATGGGCAACCATTCTCCCCGCCTGCTGCAACGGCTGGTACAGACCAATCTCATCTATGGAGCCTACGATGTGGCTGCGAAGTATATCACTCTACTGGAACATACGCTCTGTTACCGCCAATGGGCAGCCCGGCACCGTCACTACCTGTGGAACGATGCTGCCGTCGAGACCGACCCGCTGCTGGGCAACAAACGCCGCTGCCTCTTTCCCGACAACCGTTTCTCCGGCAGTAAGGGACTGGATGATGACCTGAAACAGATTCTGCATAGCCATCCTTCGCATCGCATCACGTTGCAGTACCTGGGTTCGCTCTATCTGTTGTCAAAGGATCTTCCCCGCTTCCAGCAGACGCTGGAGACCTTCTACGGCACACCGTCGCTGCCTGAAGGGCCGCTTCCCGTCCACTTTCAGGAAGGGGTGATGGCATTTGCCGCCAATCAGCCGCAACTGCTGGAGCACTACCAGATAACGGCGGACGTACGCCAACGATACGAAGCATTCCTGCAGAACCCGTCATCCGAACGCAACACCGTATGGTACTTTCTGCAGTTTGCCAGATAATATGAATAGAGTATAAAAAAATAAAGGCGGAACAGTTCCGCCGCACCGATAGATATGAAACAGAGATTTTACACATGGGTCATTTGCGCCTGCCTGGGGCTGACAGCCTGCCAATCGCGCATCGAAGTGGCACACACCTTGTCTTGCCCTCCCCCACTTTGTCCCGATTATACCGAAATCACCTTACCACCCAACATCGCACCGCTACACTTCTGCCTGCCGGACAGTTGTCGGGCCACCGAGTTACAGGCACACTTCACTGCCGGAGCAGAAGAGTGGGAAGCGACCGGCAACCACGGCGAAGTCTCTCTTCCTGCTAAAAAGTGGAGACGCCTATTGCAAGGCGCATCCACGGTCACCGTCCGTCTGCTGGCACGCATCGACGGCGAATGGACAGCGTACGCCCCCTTCTCACTCCATGTGGCTACCGAGCAAGTGGATTCGCATCTGGCCTACCGGTTAATCGAGCCGGGCTATGAGACCTGGAATGAGATGGGCATCTATCAGCGTTGCCTGGAAAACTACGAAGAGAGAGCCATTCTGACCAACCGTCAGACGGGCTATGGCTGTATGAATTGCCACTCGTTCTGCAAGCAAGACCCCAATCAGATGTTGTTCCATCTGCGCCTGGATTATGGAGGCACCTATCTGATTGACCATGGAAACATCGAGAAGCTGAATACCAAGACACCTCAGACCCTCTCGGCCTTGGTCTACCCTTCGTGGCATCCGTCAGGCCGCTACGTAGCCTTCTCGGTCAACAGCACGAAACAGATGTTCCACACCACCGACCGCAACCGCATTGAAGTGATGGACTTTACATCGGATGTCGTGGTGTACGATGTCGAGCAGCACACCATTCTGAAGAGTTCCCAGCTCTCCACTCCCGAAGCATTCGAGACCTTCCCCACCTTCTCTCCCGACGGGCGCACGCTCTACTTCTGTTCGGCAGATAGTGTCTCCATGCCCGGCAACTACGATCGGGTACACTACAGCCTCTGCTCCATCGGTTTCGACCCCGACAGCCGCAGCTTTGCCAATCGGATAGATACGTTGTACAATGTCCGTCGTGAAGGAGGCAGCGTCTCGTTTCCACGTGTTTCTCCCGACGGTCGCTTCCTGATGTTCACCCGTTCTCACTATGGCAACTTCTCCATCTGGCACCGCGAGGCCGACCTCTATCTGGCCGACCTCACCGACGGCTCCATTCGTCCGCTCGATTCGCTTAACAGCCACGAGGTGGAGAGCTATCACTCCTGGAGTAGCAACGGGCGGTGGGTTGTGTTCAGCAGCCGGCGCATGGACGGACTGTATACCCGTCCCTACATAGCCTATATTGACGAGGAGGGGAATACCGGCAAGCCATTTGTATTGCCTCAGGAGCGCAGCGATTACTATACGATGCTGATGAAGTCGTACAACATTCCCGAGTTCATCACCGGCCCTGTCACAGTGGAAGGTCATGCCATTACACAAATAGCCAAGCAAAGTCCCGGCATCGACCTGACCTGTATTGAAAAGTAAGTTACGAGCTACAAGCTACGAGTTAACAGTAGGGGCGGAACATTTTCCGCCCTCATCCCGCCAGTCTGACCCGAACGCCATTTTAAATTTTTAATTATTAATTTTAAATTGAATCTATATCTGTGTCATCTGTGCAATCTGTGGGACAATCTTATACCGGTGCAGAAGAAAGCTTCAAAGGAGGTGGAGTGTCATCACCCTACCGACAATGAGCCGCATATTTCAAGCTCTCGTTGTCGCTACCGCTACACTTGACTTGGGCATTGGCGGCATGGTGGCTTTATGGTAAAATTAGAACGTTAAGAAAGTCTAAATAGCACACAGAAACAAAAGCTGAACAGAGAAGGCCGCATGAGAGAGGATATCTCTACATACGGCCTTCAAACTACCTTAAAAAACTAACCCTATCGGTAATCGTATATCTATGAAATTTATTTTTTTCTGTAAGCCTCGTTCTGAACGCAGAGCGGATTCTTATCCAATTCGTCTTGTGGAATAGGCATATCCATTCTGGCTTCATTATAATCGAACGCACGGTTAGACCAAGGAATATCGGTCAAGTCTTCAATATTACGCTTCGGATAGTTGATTTCGATGTGCTCGGCCATGAAACCTGAACGTTGCATATCCGGACGCAAGCACCACTCGGTATTGAACTCCTTACGACGTTCCATGTTGACAGCAACCAACCAAGCCGGAGACTTGAACGGCTTACGGTCAGCAGCCGAGAACCATGTAGGTCCGGAAGCAGCCAAAGCCGTATAGTACTCTTGAGCAGAAGGAACCTCTACGGGCACTACGCTGAAAGGCAACGGATATTCCGTCAACTCGCCACGGCCGTAGCTTGCCAACAGACCGTTGATGGGAGCCAGATACTTCGTAGTCAAATCGGCTGCGCTACCAACCTCCAAGTTACCGAAGGCACGGTTACGGATTTCGTCCAGAGCAGCCCAACCGGCAGGTTCGTCACCTGTACGGAAGCAGCATTCAGCATAGTCAATCAGCACGTTAGCATAACGCTTCCAATAGATATTGGTAGGAGCCCATACAGACGACCAGTCAGCCTGTGCATTACGCCAGAACTTGGTACACCAGATAGAGGGTGCATACTCACCGTTGTAGAAGTGGAACTGCTTGGTCATAGAGGCTTCATCCTTGCCTACGTTCTCCTTCAGATAGGGATGATAACCCCAGTTGGTTTCTGACTTCTCGATGCCATATTCGGCCATCTTTTCAGCAGGTACAGCACCTGTTACGCAAGAACCGTCACGACGCTTGTCACCCTTCTCGTAAGAAGCATACCATTCCCAAGAGAGGTAGAGTGAACCCCATCCACCGTTTTCAGGACAAGCCGTATAGTACTTGGTGAACATAGAACCCGAACGGAGATTGCCGTCCCAAGAACCCCAGTTGGAGCCTTCGTTCAGCACTTCTACCCAGATAGCTTCTTTGTCCCATACACCGGCGCAGTCCCACAACGTGGTGAACGACTTGTTCAGCGCATACGTCTTGCTGTCGATAATCTGCTTCAGAGCCTCCTTGGCTTTTTTGTAAGAATCAGCTGCCGTTTCGGGAGCACGATAAGCCTTCCACATGTAAGAGTCTGCCAAGTAGGCCAATGCCATACCCTTGGTAGCGCGACCGTACTCGCCATCCAGCGGAGTCCAATCGAGCAAATCAACCGCATTCTGGAAATCGAGAATAATCTTGTCCCACAATTCGGCATCAGAGATATCGTTTGACTTTTGCGGTGTGTTCAGGTAGTTTTCACCCGGCTCCAGCAAAGGAATTTTGCGGAAGGTAGTTGCCAACCAGTGGGTAAAGAATCCGTGAAGTGCATAGGCTTCACCTTCCAGCTTCTTTACTACATTGTCAGAGAGTTTGCTCTTGTCGGCAGCAGCCAAGTTGTTGATAAACTCGTTGGCACGACCGATGGCCATATAGGCATGTTTCCAACCTTCCAGCAATTCTTTTGAATTGGCATTCCAGTTCTGCACGTTCCAGTCCTTATCCCATCCCGTAGCCTGTGTATCCATGGTAGGATGGCAACCGGTAAACAAGTTGGGCTTGAATCCCCAGTCACCGCCACCGCCGTGAGCACCGTCAAAATCCGGACGCATCATAACGTACACACCTGTCAGAGTAGCTTTCGCATTGGCATCTGCTTCAAAGGAAGCATCAAGCGAAATGATATCATATTGCGTGGTTGTAAGGAACTCGTCGTTGTTGCACGAGCTCATGCTCAGTGCCATGGTTCCCAAACCAATCAGTCCTAATAATTTTATATTTTTCATATAGATTTTCAATTAGTAGTTATAAGTATTGATAATCACCTTGTATGATTAGAAGGTTACGCTCAGACCCAGCTGATAGATGCGCGGCATCGGGAAACGACCGGTATCCAAACCAGAGAAGAGCACGCTACCCTGACCCACTTCGGGATCACCATACTTGTTGTAACCGGAGATAGTAGCCAGATTCTGTACAGCCACGTAAGCGCGGGCATTCTGTACGTGCAGCGGCTGCAGCCAGTTCTTCGGGAAGCTGTAGCCTACCTGCAGGTTGCTGATGCGGAGGAAGTTACCGTTCTTCACCCAAGCGTCGCTACAACGCATGTTGTATGCTTCGTCTACCATCATCAGGCGCGGCAATGTAGCACCCGGATTGGTTACCTGGCCGTTGGCCACGTGAGCCACCTTGTCGTAGCTATCCTTCAGGATGTTGGGGAAGGTCTGGTCGTCTGACGAGAATACTGTGCTCAGACGCATGGCTGAGTAAGAGAGAATCTTCTGACCCAATACACCGTAGGTATAGAGGCTGAAATCCCAGTTCTTGTAAGAAGCCGTCAGATTCAGACCGTAGTTGAACTTAGGAATACCGTTGCCCAAGATAGTTCTATCGTCACCGTTCAAAATGCCGTCGCCATTCAAATCCTTGAACTTGTAGTCACCGACTTCAGCCTTACCTTCAGACAGTTTCACCTTGCTCAAATAGTTCTGCAAGTCAGCTTCGTTCTGAATGATACCATCCGTACAATAGCCATAGAAAGAACCGATAGTTTCACCTTCCTTTGTGATGGAGTGGTTGCCCCAGTGGAAACCGGCAGCCGCACCTACGGCACCTACATTAGAACCGTCACTTGTAGAAGATTCGTTTTGTGCATAGAGCGTATCACCCATCTTCTTTACCTTGTTCTTCAAGGTTGAACCGTTCAGCGTCACACCGATGGTCCAGTCGTCGTTCAGACGCTTGTTGTAGTTGAGCGAGAACTCGAAACCGGTATTCTCGATTTCACCGTAGTTGGTATAGATAGAGGAGAAACCTGTAGAAGAACGCATCTGCTGGTTGAGCAGCAGGTCTTTTGAATTACGCTTGAACCAGTCGAGGGTTACATTCAAGTCGCCCTGCAACAGTGCGAAGTCGAGACCGATGTTCAGCTGTTCGTTGGTCTCCCACTTCAGGTTGGTATCCACGAAGTTAGCATAGAAACCGGAAGTCATCGTATCGTTGCCACCGAATTTACCAATGGTTGCACCTTGCTGATAGAAGCGATACTTGGTAGCATCAGACTTCATGGCAGCAATCGCCTTACCGGCCATACCACCGGCGTTACCGGTCTGACCCCAACCGAGGCGGAGCTTCAGGTTGGAAACCACGTCTTGATTTTTCATGAAGGCCTCTTCAGAGATACGCCATGCGATGGCTGCAGAGGGGAATGTACCCCAGCGGTTGCCGGGACCGAAGTTAGAAGAACCGTCGCGACGAACGGTACCGGTCACGATGTAGCGGTCGAAGAGCGAGTAAGTCAGACGACCGAAGTAAGAGATCATGCGGGTATCGGCATTGAAACCACCACCACCACTCTTGGTATCGTTATCTTTTGTCAGACCTACATTGCGGTTATCAGCCGACCAGAAGTCCTTGGCACCGGCGTTGACCCACTGTCCCCAAGACTTGCTGACGGAGTTACCCAGCATGGCTGTCAGGTTGTGTACGTCGTTCTTGAAGTTATAAGTGAGGTAGGTTTCGATAGAGAGCGTGTTGCTGTTGCTGTTGCTCAAGTCGAACGCATAGCGGTTGTCCATACCATTGGAATCGTACGGTATATTCACATACTCTCCATTGATGATGTTGTAGCGCTGACGACCGCCGGAGAAGCTGTTGCTGTTGGAGCCATAGTAGCTGTACGAACCGATGGACTTCAGCGAGAGGCCCTTCATGAAGGTTACTTCAGCGTATGCGCTGGCAAATACACGGTCGGTTACGCTCTTGCCATTGCTTTCCATCTGCGATGCGTAGGGGTTGGAAGCGTTGCAAGTGTTACCTTCCCAACCGTCGGCTGTGTTCAGATAGCCTGTACCGTAGGTACCGTTGGGGTTCACTAAGTTGACGTTAACCAACTGGCCGCCGGCCTGATTGTTCAGCACGTAGTCCAGCGTCGGGGTCATGTAAGCGAAGTCACGCAGAGAGGAGAGGTTACCGTTGTTGTTGAAGCCGGCGTTCGAACCGTGGCTCTCGGTATGTACGAAGTTGATGTCACCACCAAATTCAAAGTACTTCGTGATTTTCGACTTCACGTTGGCGCGAGCCGTCAAGCGGTTCATGTTGGTGTTGACTACCAGACCGTCGTTGTCCAGGTAACCGATAGAGAAGTTGTACTGGCTCTTTTCGTTACCACCCTGTGCAGAGATGCCGTACTGCTGCTTGATGGCTACGCGGGTCATTTCGTCCTGCCAGTCGATGTAGTTGCGCTTGCCGTCATACTGCTCGGCCCATACATTATTATATAAGCCCTGACCGGCGTTGCTCTTGGCCTCGCGAATGGTGCTTGCGAATGTGTCGATATCCAGTGTCTTCAGCTTCCAGCCCAACGTCTGGATACCGAAGTCGGCAGTCACCGTCACATTGCTGCGGCCCTTGGCACCGTGCTTGGTGGTAATCATGATGACACCGTTGGCACCGGCTGAACCGTAGATGGCGGTAGCGGAGGCATCCTTCAATACCTCGATGCTCTCGATATCAGCGGGATTCACGAAGTTGGCGTTGGTACCCACCTGCACACCGTCTACTACGTAGAGCGGGTCGGCCGAGCCGTTGATGGTACCGATACCACGGATGCGGATGGCGGAGTTGGCATCGGGCGCACCGTCCTGCTGAGTTACAATCACACCGGCAGCAGCACCTTGCAGCGCCTGACCGATGTTGGTCGGAGCCTTCTTCATCATGGCTTCGCGGTCTACCGATACCACTGAACCGGAGATGTCGCTCTTCTTCATGGTACCGTAACCTACTACCACCACTTCATCCAGCGCCTGGCTGTCTTCCTTCAGCGTCACATTGAGTACGCGCTGTCCGTTTACGGATACGGTCTGCGTAACGTAGCCGATAAACGAGAAGACCAATTTTGCATTTGAGGGGACATTGAGCGTAAAGCTACCGTCCATACCTGTAATAATACCATTGGTAGTGCCTTGCTGCAATACGTTCACACCCGGCATACCTTCACCTGTGGCATCCTTCACCGTACCTTTGACAGTAATATTTTGGGCAGAAACCCAAACAGGAATCATCATAAGGAATGACAATAGCCACATACATTTTTTTAGACTAATGTTTTTCATACATTGTAAATTAATTAATTGGGTATTAGAAAAATTTGTTTTCTACATTTGCTTGCAGGAAATAGGCACAGCCTGCCTGCGTCTGTTTCCTTAACGGGTTCATTGTGTTTCTGTCTATGTCTTCATTGTAATACATTAATTAAAGGTTATACTTCATCTATATTTCATACCATTTCTTTTCGTCGCTTCCCCTTCTTTCTTCTCGTCGCTTCATCCTCCTCCTTTTCATCGGTCAATCCGTCCCTTCCAAGCTGTCATCTATCCCTTGGGAAGAGGGGGATGAACGGTGTCCGCAACAGAGGAGATTTCACAGCAGCAAAAGTATCAGAAAAATCAATCGGTGCGGTTACGAGGTGATACAAATGCTTTTCTCTGCGTTACATTCACTTTCATTTATGTTACAAAATATATACTCCTATGTTACATTTTCATTGTAAACTATTGCATTTCAATGATTTAGTAATTATTAAGGACTCCAAACAAACCTAAATGAGCCTAAAAAGAATAAAAGAAACGAGCTAACTGTTTATTTATGAACGGTTTAAGAAATTGAGACTCCATTTCGACGGGAAGTTGAGTGTTTTTTTCTGTGGCAGGGAAGTGTACGATACGTGTAGGAAAACATTCCTTTTGCCTTGTGCGTAATTAAAGAATAAGTTATTATCTTTGCAGTGCGTAAAAATACGCAATCCACTGCGTAAAATGTAACACTATGTATAAAAGAGCAGAATATCAGCTAATTAAGAGCAGGCTTGAAGAACCAAGAAAGTTCATTCAAGTGGTTATGGGAGCGCGTCAAATTGGCAAATCGACCGTTGTAAAGCAAGTATTGAAGGATTTGGACATCCCATTCCAGTTTTACTCAGCTGACAATGTCCCTGCCACAAATGGAGCATGGATTTCGGATTGTTGGTCGGTTGTACGTAGTCTGAAGAAAAATAACGGTTGGGAAAGCGTAATCCTCGTCATAGACGAGATTCAGAAAATCGCCAATTGGAGTGAGGCTGTGAAAAAGGAATGGGACAGCGACTCTTTTAACGACATTCCTATCAAAGTGCTGTTACTTGGCAGTAGCCGTGTCTTACTCGAAAAAGGATTGTCAGAATCCTTAGCCGGACGATTTGAGGAAATACGGATGAGCCATTGGAGCTATACGGAGATGAACGAAGCATTCGGTTTGTCGCTTGAACAGTATATTTTCTTCGGTGGTTACCCGGGTGCAGCTTCCCTCATCGACGACGAGGAACGTTTTCAGCACTATATCCAGTCCGCCATCATAGAGGCTACCATCAATAAGGACATCCTGATGGATACACCTATCAGCAAACCGGCATTGCTGAAACAGACATTTGAACTGGGCGCGGCCTATTCCGGAGAATTGCTATCCCTCAACAAGATGCTCGGCTCGCTACAAGATGCAGGAAATACAGCCACTCTTGCCGGATATATCAATCTGCTCAGTGAAAGCGGCATGTTGTGCGGTTTACAGAAATATAGCATGGACCAGGCCAGGCGTAAAGCAAGTATTCCTAAATTGCAGGTGTACAACAACGCTCTTAAAATGATATACAATGGCTTGACTTTTGAGCAAGCCATTACTGACCGCAAAGCATGGGGACGTATCTTTGAGTCCGGAATCGGTGCCTATCTCGTAAGTCAAGCATTCATTCGTCGTTTCGAGCTATTCTACTGGCGGGAACGCAACGACGAAGTAGATTTCATTCTCCGCAAGAACAAGTCTACAGTTGCCATAGAAATCAAAAGCAATGCGGAAAAACGCACCGATGGCTTGGAGCGATTCAAAGAACGTTTCAATCCCACCACCTCGTTTATTGTGGGCGATGGCGGCATTTCCGCACACGACTTCTTCCATATGGACTTAAAAAAGCTGTTCTGAACACAAAAAAATGCGGACAAATCAAGTGGATAAAAGCATAGGGTTTATAGGGTGCTACATTCAGTCGTATCATGAAATACATTCAGTCGTATACTGAATGCCATTCAGTCGTATCATGAAACACATTCAGAATACGACTGAATGTTGG
>CALZEQ010000054.1 GCA_945641355.1 uncultured Mediterranea sp.
TTTCAGTCAGTTTTTCATTTTCAAAAACTGTGATCTGTGATCTGTGACGCTTTTCAGTTTTTCGCGCTTCTCACGTGAAAGATTTTTTTTCCACATGATGAAAAAATCACGCCGATGGGAGGAGCGGAGAAAGAGGGTGACGGGCGCGACCGGCTGCGGCGGATTCGTCGCCCCTTCGATGTACAGATTATTTACCGTTTTTAGCTACGTGTAGGGGCGCAACATTTTGCGCCCTGAATGCCATTCGCGGTAGTATCCTTTCAATTTAAAATTAAAAATTTAAAGTGCCGTTTGCGATGAATGCGTTTCATACGGGTGGGCGGAAGATGTTCCGCCCCTACTGGTAACTCATAAAAAACACTCTAATCGCGCCCACAGGCAGCTGTAGTGTGTTAATGGGCGTTAATGTACCGCCAGCCCCCTTCACCACCTCTTGACAAGCGGAGTGCGGTTTTGTATCTTTGTAGGCAGAGGAAAGGCCAATCCGCACAAACACTTTAAATTTTTAATTTTAAATTATCAAGACATGACAATCACTCCACACTTCACCAGAGAGTCAATCCACTTGCCGGCATCGGCTTCGGCCCGCTCAGACTCAATGCCATACGCATCCACCAGGACGCGGGCGGCATCGGACGACGTGAAATCCTTACCCGTCAACTCGTTCCACAGCAACAGGGCCGTAGCATTCAGCGAAATGACCTTTGTCATGTCGCTCTGCAGCTTGCCTTGTTCCACTACCAGGTTCTCTCCGGCCACCTGACGCACTTTATAAATATCCTTAATCTTCATGTCAATAACTTATTAGTTGATAATTCAGCGGGCAAATGTACATAAAAAGCGTGATTTTATGTACTTTTGCAGGCAAAAAGTGAACCATACATAGATATGAACCGTATACAACAACAGTTTTTCACGCTGGTGCGCTCGGGGCTCTGGGGTAGGGAGGCTGATGCCAGCCTCTTCGACAGCCATACGGACTGGGAGATGCTCTACCGCTCGGCACGTGCACAGGCTCTGATGGGCATCGTGCTGGACGGCATACAGACGCTGCCCGCCGAGCTGAGGCCGCCAAGGATGCTCTACCTGAAGTGGTGCAACAGCCAGCTGAACATCGAGGAGAAAAATCAGTTGCTGAACCAGGAACTGGCCAACGTCTACGCCCTGTGCCGCCAAGCGGGCATCGAGCCCATCCTGCTGAAGGGGCAGGGAGTGGCCCAAAACTACCGCCATCCGCTGCATCGGCAATGCGGAGACATCGACCTGTACACGGCCTCCCACTATGAAAGGGTCAACCAGCTGCTGCTGCCCGATGTGACCCGCATAGAGGAAGAGTGCTTCAAACATACCGGCTACCAATGGCATGGAATCATGGTGGAGAACCACAGGGTGCTGAACAACCTGAACGCACCCGCGGCCGACAGACGTTTTCAGACAGAAATCAGCCGCTGGTACAACGCCGGCGACTGGCGTACGCAAGAGATTGACGGATGCCGGGTGCTGCTGCCGCCGCTGACGTTCGATGTGGTGTACATACTGGCACACTCCGTGCTGCACGCCCTGAACGAAGGGGTGGGACTCCGGCAAATCTGCGACTGGACATGCCTGCTGCACCACCGGCAAGCGGACATCGACAAGACGGCTGTACGCGAACAGCTGAAGGCATACGGACTAGAGAAGGCTGCCCGTATCTTCGGCACCATTGCCGTCCGACAGCTGGGACTGCCCGCGGAGGAGCTGCCCATTCCCTATACCGCTGACGACCTGCCCACCGGCGACTGGCTGCTGAATGACATCTGGAGGGAAGGCAACTTCGGCAAAGGCAACAGCGACAAGAAACAGCGTCCGAAGGGGTATTGGAGCGGCAAGTGGTACACCCTGACACGCCTCATAGGCCGATGCAACGACATGAAGCGGCTGGCACCTGCAGAAGCACGCTGGTACCCCATCATCGTGGCACAGCACTCGATTGGTATGCAGTGGAAATTGAAGAGAGGAAAATAAGAAGAACAACCCTATTAACACACTAATAAAAATAGCATCATGGGAAATATGAACAATAAAGCGGTAATCATTGCAGGAAGCGTATTGTTGCTGTTGCTCATCGGAGTAACCGTACTGCTCATCACCGAAAAGAAGACGAACCGAGAACTGGTACAGGAGTTCCAGCTGGAGAAGGAAGATCTAGAGAACCAATACACCGACTTTGCCAAGCAATATGACGAGCTGAAGTTGACCGTATCGAACGACTCGCTCTCTGTGCTGCTGGAACAGGAACAGCTGAAGTCGCAACGCCTGCTGGAAGAACTGCGTACCGTGAAGAGCACCAACGCCACGGAGATACGTCGACTGAAGAAGGAACTGGCCACCCTGCGCAAGGTAATGGTGGGATACATCAACCAGATAGATTCACTGAACCGTCTGACGGCACAGCAGAAGGAAATCATAGCCGATGTGACCAAGAAGTATAACGCAGCCTCCCGACAGATCAACACGCTGGCCGAAGAGAAGAAGAACCTGACCAAGACCGTGACGCTGGCGGCCCAGCTGGATGCCACCAACATCTCCGTGCTGGCAGCCAACAAACGCGGCAAGGAGGCCAAGAAGGTGAAAGACGTGGTCAAACTGAAAATCGGATTCACCATCGTGAAGAACATCACGGCAGAGACGGGCGAACGCACGCTGTATGTGCGCATCACCAAACCCGACAACAGCGTGCTGACCAAAAACGAGGCCAACACCTTCACCTACGAGAACCGCGAGCTGGCCTACTCCATCAAGAAGTACATCGAGTACACGGGTGAGGAACAGGCGGTCACGGTATATTGGGATGTAGAAGAGTTCCTCTATGCCGGCAGCTATCGGGTGGACATCTTCGCCGGTGGCACCCTCATCGGCTCACAGAACTTTACACTGAAATAAACCATTCACACTACATTTGCGTATGAAACAGATTCTCATCTCCATGCTGCTGCTGGCTGGAATCGGCCAGACGGCACAAGCCCAGCAAACTGATGTGCGTACGGAGGCTCCGCAAGCCGAGCAGGTGGTCACCGGCTACTACAACGTAGGCGAGGTGCCGGCTGGTACCCCCAACGAAGAGGTGTTCCGCACCATCATCCGTCACTACGAAGGGAAAGTGGTGCTGGTAGACTTCTGGGCAACCTGGTGCGGCCCCTGCCGCATGGCCAACCGGCTGATTGCTCCGATGAAGAGCGAACTGAAAGAGAAGGAGATTGTCTACCTCTATCTGACTGGCGAGACCTCGCCCTTGGCTACGTGGGAGGGCATGATTCCCGACATACACGGCGATCACTACCGCGTGACCAATGCCCAATGGAAGTATCTATGCGACTACTATCAGATAGAGGGCGTCCCCACCTATCTGATAGTAGACAGAAAAGGAAAAATCCGCCTTAAGCAGACGGGATTCCCCGGTGCAGACAAGCTGAAGGCTGCCTTGCTGCAAGTAACGGACGAGGAGCGCTGATTACTGCGCTCCCCACTCTTTGGCTCCCTGCTCCTTCAGGCGGGCGGTGAAAGCCTTGGCCTTCTGCATGGCTTCGGCCTCTTCCTCGGCACTGGCGTAGGCGTGGCGATAGCCCTGCTGCCGCTCCCACTCTCCGCGGGTGAAGTCGGGGAAGGTTACAGCCGCACAACCGTTGTCCATCGACAGTTCGCCCAGCTCGGCCAGACAGCACCATTCGGCCAGGTCGTACACGTCCATATCCAGCGGCAGACCGTTCTGCAGGCAATATACCAGACGGCTGTCCATGACGAAGTCCATACCTCCGTGTCCGCCTACCTCCTTGGCCATCTCGCCGTACTTCTGCAGGATGGGGTGGCGGTACTTCTCTTCCAATACCTTCCGTGCAGCCTCTGGCAGGAAACTGTGCGAATTGAGGTTCTCGATGTCGGGCTGTACGCCGCTTGCCTGCAGCTGCTCGCCGTCGAGTGCATACCCCTCGATGGGATACTTGTTGGCAAACCCCTTGGTGCCCGTCAGCTGATACAGGCGGTTATAGGGTTGGGGAGTCATCACGTTGTGCTGGATTTCGATGACCTTGCCACGGGCTGTACGAATCAGTGTGGTGGTGTGGTCGCCGTTGCGGAACGCTTCGCAAGCCTGGCCTGTGCGTGCGCTTACCAACTCCTTGCCGATGACGGACTTGGTGTCCATGGCTACCAGCGTGGTCATGCGGTCGCCGCGATGGATGTCGAGCAGCTGCGCTACAGGGCCCAGTCCGTGGGTGGCGTACACATCGCCGCGGTGCTTGCTGTTATACTCCAGACGCCATCCTAACTTGTCGTCCGCACCCTTCTTCCAATAATGGTCCCAAAAGGGGGAGAGGTTGTGGATGTAGGCACCCTGTACGCGCAACACCTCGCCGAAGACACCCTGCTGTGCCATGTTCAGGGTATTCATCTCGAACCAGTCGTAGCAGCAGTTCTCCAGAATCATGCAATGCTTGCGGGTGGTCTCGCTCAGGTTGACCAAATCCCAGCACTCCTGCAGGTTCATGGCCGACGGCACCTCGATGGCTACATGCTTGCCATTCTCCAGCGCACACTTGGCCACAGGGAAGTGATGCAACCAGTCGGCGGCGATGTATACCAGGTCGATGTCGGGACGTTGGCAGAGTTCTTCATACCCCTTTTCGCCAGAGTAGACGGCAGCTTTCGGCATGGAGGCACGTTTCAGAATCTCCTGACAAGCCTCGGCACGCTGCAGCTCGTAGTCGCAAAGGGCTACCACCTGCGTGCCGGGGATGTAAGTGAACCGCTCTACGGCTCCCGGTCCGCGCATACCCAATCCAACGAATCCCACACGCACGGCCTCCAGCTTAGGCGCGGTCAGTCCCAGCACACTCTCTTGTCCCGCCGGGCGTTCGGGGCACTTCACCTCGATTGTACCTTGTTTCCATTCCCATTGTGTACCGTTCTCGGTTGTCTGAATCGTATTGGTTTGCATCGTGCAGGCTCCCAATGCCGCACAGGCACCCAACAACCAATAGTGCAATGTCTTCATATTATAGAAATGTAATTAGTGTTTCGGCTTTTCACCATTAGGGTATAACCATTTACTTCAAGTTCAGCTTCTTGCGCAGGGCAGCTGGTATGGCATCCTTGTGTACCATGATGTAGATGGTCTTGGCACGTACATAGCTCTCGGACATGTTCAGGTAGCCGCCAAAGGCGTTGCGCTCTGTACCCCACGAGTTTTTGGTGATGTAGTAGCGCGTACCGTTCTGGTCCTTGGCAATGCCCGTCAGGTGCATCAGGTGGTCGTCGGTCGTCACAAAGGCCTCATAACCCTGCTGACGCACTTCGGGTGTCACCTCTACCTCGGGGCAGGGTTTCTCAAAGCGGTAGGCCTCGGCCAGCATCTCCTGCTGCTGCTTTTCAAAGCGGGCGCGGTCGGTACCGGCGAGGTCCTCGGCCTTCTTGACGGAGGGGTTGATGGCCACACCGTTGCGATGCGAAAAGCCCTTCTCGCTGACGTCACCGTCCCAGCAAACCGTAAAGCCGTGTGTCAGTGCGTAGTCCATCACCTCCATCATCTCGTCTAACGGCAGATTGTACATCTGCTGGAACTCCCAGTTGTCGGGCACCTCGGGGATGAACTGCTGGTAGTAGGGCTTGTGAGTGAAGCTGGTCAGTTCTACGTAGTCGTCCATGTTCAGCCCCAGACTTTCGGCAAAGCTTTGGGGTGTGTACTGCTTGCCTTTGTAGGTAAAGGTTTCGGGCAGTTCGCCCAGATAGGTATCCAGCAATCCCTTGACCAGCTTGTCGTACTCAGGGCTGCGATGCTTCAGCTTCACGGCCGTGCTGCCCAATCCTTGGATGTAGGTCACCATTTCGTTGTGGTTGTGGGTTTCCGAGTTGTAGTTGATGCCATGGTAGACCTCCTCGGGTACGATACCCACCTGGCGGTAGGCATTCATCCAAGTGTGCGAGAGGCTTCCTTGGCCTACATTGCCTTTGCCGCGGCGATAGTAGTTGTCATTCAGCTGGTTCATGTACTTCTGACGTACGATGAACATCTCGGACAGGTCGTACTCGCCTTTGCCCATACGCAGCAGTTCCGACTCCATGAAGGAGGTGGTGGCAAAGCACCAGCAGGTACCTGTGGCTGCCTGGTTCTTGACGGGCGTTGTCTTTTGTGACACGACGGTTGTGAACTGATAACCGCTCTCTTGTGCAAACATAGCCGATGTAGACATCAGCAAGGCCATCATTCCAATTCTTGTTTTCATAGTTCGTAAGTTTTTTATCTGTTGATGATATGTTTCTTTAGAATCCGAAACGCGACTCGTTCCAGTACTGGGCAGCCATCTCATCCCAGCGCAGCAGGGTGGCCCCGATGAAGTCGGCCGTATAGCCGGTCAGGTAGGCACGGGCAGCCTCCTCGCCTTCGGCCTGGAGCAGCGACTGATATTGTGCTTCTACGAAGGGCAGTTCGCGCTGTCCCTTCTCCTCGAAATGGCGGATGTTCTTCTCCATCACCTGTCGGGAGGTGCCCCACTTCAGCGCAGCCAGCTTGTTGGCACGACGGTAGTGCCACAAGGCTGCATCCTCCCGGTAGCGGTGGTTGCCGCATATCTTGTAGAGGGCGGGCAGGTCGGTGATGCCACAAAAGATGGGCACACGCGGGCTTTGGCCGGGGTTGTCCATCGAGAACCATACGATGCCTCCCACTGCATCGGGCAGCCAGTCGCGCAGCTGGATGACGGTGGAGTAGGCACATTGCGGCACGGAGATGTTGCGCACATTCTTCACCACACCTTCCTTGATGCCGTTGAGCATCTTCACCTCGTCGGGACGCATCCAAGGGTTGGCCTTCGGACTGATGATGGTATCGGTCTGTCCGCTCTTTCGGTCCTTTACCACTACCTTCAGGTTCTGCGTCATGTCATACTCCGTCCCTTCATACGTCTGGCGGAGCAGTGCCATCACATCGGTCACATCCACCGCCTTGTCGGGCTTCACGCTGATGGGCAGTTCCTCGGCATTATAGTCGAGTTTCAGGGAGGGGGCCAGCGTATTCAGAATAAAGAATTCGCGGATGCTGAACGACTTCACTTCGCCGAAGTAGTTGGTGCCGCTGTAGGCCTTCCAGAACTTGAAGGTCTCCTTGCCGTCCCAATAGCCCAAACGCTTGGCCACTTCAAACACGTTGTCCGAAGCCATGTAGCGGTCCGTGTCCTTCAGGTTCAGTGTGCTGATGCGTGAGATGTTGGCCGACACGCCCACGTGGTCGTCGGGGATGCGTACAGCCGCCCACACGCCGCCAATCTGCTCTTTCCCTTCGCCGAACACTTCGAAGTGCCATACCTCCTTGGGGTCGGCAATGGTGAGGCACTCGCCACTGTCGGCGTAGCCATACTTTTTGATGAGCTCGCCCATCAGTCGGATGGCCTCTCGGGCCGTGGAGCAACGTTGCAGGGCAATGCGTTCCAGCTCTTCAATCATGAACATGCCCTTGGGATTCTCCAGCTCCTTGCGGCCGCTGATGGTGGTCTCGCCGATGCCCAGCTGCCGCTCGTTGATGCAGGGGTAGGAGGTGTCGAGGAAGGCATAGGTGTGACGCGCCTGCGGAATCTCTCCCTTGACCGACACGCGCGACTGGTCGGCCACGAACTCGGTGTGCATACGGCCGTCGTAGATGGCTGTCACCGTGTCGCGCTCGTAGGTGGCGGCGGGTACCATGTTGACCCACGTGCGATACCAGCTGTCGCACGTATGGCTGGTGATGACCGATCCGTCGGCGCTGGCTTTCTTGCCCACCATGATGCTGGTGCAGCTCTCCGGATCTTTTTGATTGACAGACTGACCCATTGCTTGCTGCGCAAGTGTCAGACTCACCATGAGTAAGGATGTAAGTAACTTCATAAAGATAGATTAGGTATTCATTTTTTCACTTCGACGATGCGTGTAGGTGCCTGCTCCAGGTTCCGCTTGTCTACCTGACGCGCCACAGCTGCGGCCAGCTGCAAGAAGGCCCGGCCGGTGGCCGTGTGGGTGTCAAGGGCCACGGGGGTTCCCTGGTCGCCGCTTTCGCAGATGCTCTGCACGATGGGTATCTGTCCCAGCAGAGGCACGTTGAGCTGTTCGGCCAGCTGCTTGCATCCCTCCTTGCCAAACAGGTAGTATCTGTTTTCGGGCAGTTCGGCCGGCGTAAACCAGGCCATGTTCTCTACCAGTCCCAAGATGGGCACGTTCACCTTCTCGTTGGTGTACATGTCCACTCCTTTGCGTGCATCGGCCAGTGCCACCTGCTGGGGCGTACTTACGATGACCGCCCCTGTAATGGCCAGCGTCTGCAGCAGGGTGAGATGGATGTCGCTGGTACCCGGCGGGGTGTCTAAGATGAAGTAGTCCAGTTCTCCCCAGGCAGCATCGCCTACCAGCTGCTTCAATGCATTGCTGGCCATGCCTCCCCTCCAGAGAGTCGCCGTATCGGGGTTGACAAAGAAGCCGATGGAAAGCAGCTTGATGCCGTACTTCTCTACCGGCACGATGAGGTCGCGTCCGTCGATGCGCTCGGCGTAGGGCCTGGCATCTTCTACCTGAAACATCTTGGGTACCGAGGGTCCGAAGATGTCCGCATCCAGCAAGCCTACCTTATAGCCCAGGTGCGTCAGTGCAATGGCCAGGTTGGCAGCCACGGTCGACTTGCCCACCCCTCCCTTGCCGGATGAGACGGCAATCACATTCTTCACCTGAGGCAACAGCTTGCCCACTTCGGGGCGTGCCGCCTGACGGCTTTCGGTCGCAATCTCTACCACCACTTCGGGTGACACATAGGTATGGATGGCAGTCTCGGCCGCCTTCAGCATTGATTTCATGAAAGGGTCGGTCGGCTTTTCAAACACCAGCGAGAAACTCACCTTCATGCCGTCGATGCGCAGGTTGTCGGCCACCATCTCTGCCTCCACCAGATTCTTTCCATTGCCAGGATAACGCACGGTGGCCAGTGCGTCGAGTATTAATTTGGGATAAAGTGTCATATCGTTATCTGCTTGTTTTCATTCTATCATACTTCATAATCTACCACAGTACGGCTTTCGCGTACCGATTTGCAATAGGCACTGACCTCTTGATGGGCAGGGTGTGCTTTAGCGAACGAATTTCGGGCACCACACCTATCAAGCGTTCCAAGTGTTCCTTCATCCATTGCGCATGTGCTTGGCGCGATTTTCCCTCCGCCTGTTCGCGGAAGCGCCACATTACTACATGTTTCAGCATATCTGTTCCTTTCTAATTAAATTATACATTCGCATCATCGGCTCGTCTCCAGCCCGCTGCGCTTGCTGCGGTTATAGCTGCGATAGTCATCCAATTCAATCTCCACATCGGGTTCCGTCAACGTTCCCTCCTGCGGCAGCCGGAAGCGCAGATACTTGATGTCCAGCCCTCTGTCTATCCATTGCTGTTCGTAGTAGGTGCGTATGCTCAATATCTCGTCGGCCAGCCCTGAATGATACAGGTCCTCCGTCATCACCTCCACCGGCAGCTGATTGTGCTCTACCATATAGCGGGTATAGGTGAACATGAAGCGGCTGTCCGTCTTCAGATGTACCCGTCCACCGTCCGTCAGGAAGTGGCGGTAACGCTCCATGAAATAGGTAGAGGTCAGCCGTTTGGTTGCCTTCTTCATCTGCGGGTCCGAGAAGGTCAGCCATATCTCACTCACTTCGCTTTTCGCGAAGAAGCGGTCGATAATCTCGATGTTGGTACGCAGGAAGGCTACGTTCTTCATTCCCTCCTGCAGCGACTCTTTGGCTCCCGACCACATACGTGCACCCTTGATGTCCACTCCTATGAAGTTCTTGTCGGGGAAGAGTCTCCCCAACCCCACGGTGTACTCTCCACGTCCACATCCCAGCTCCAGCACGATGGGGCGGTCGTTTTGGAAGAATCGTTCGTTCCAATGTCCTTTCATGTCGAAAGGTACCTCATCTACTACCGAATAGGGATATTCAAACACGTGCGGAAAGCTTGCCATATCCGCGAACTTCGCCAATTTTCCTTTACTCATGGTTTTACTTGTTTCTTTTAAGGGAACAAAGGTACGGTTTTGGCGGAATAAAACAAAAAACCCATTAAGATTCCCTTGTTTTTCCATAATAATGGAAGAGTTATTTGCTCAATCCACTTTTTTTCTCTAAAATTGCACAAAATATAAACGGACTATTGATTTTTTAACGATACACTTTAAACAAAAACAGTAACATGGGATTCTTAACAACTGAAAAACTGACCATCGTCGGCGCAGCCGGAATGATTGGTTCAAACATGGTTCAAACGGCCCTTACGATGGGGCTGACCAACGACATCTGTCTGTACGATGTATTTTCGCCCGAAGGTGTGGCTGAGGAGATGCGTCAAAGCGGTTTTGGCGATGTCAAGATTACAGCTACTACAGACGCTGCCGAAGCATTTACCAACGCCAAGTACATCATCTCTTCGGGTGGTGCTCCGCGTAAGGCCGGCATGACTCGTGAAGACCTGCTGAAGGGCAACTGTGAAATTGCCGAGGGCTTGGGCAAGAACATCAAGCAGTACTGCCCCGACGTGAAGCATGTAGTCATCATCTTCAACCCTGCCGACCTGACGGGTCTGGTTACGCTGCTCTACTCAGGTTTGAAGCCTTCACAAGTCACTACACTGGCTGCTCTTGACTCTACCCGTCTGCAAAGCGCACTGGCCAAGAAGTTCGGTGTGATGCAGAGCGAAGTGAAGGGCTGTGCCACATACGGCGGACACGGCGAGCAGATGGCCGTATTCGGCAGCCACGTCACCATTGACGGCAAGAAGCTGACCGACATCATCGGTACCGATGCGTTCCCCGAAGCTGAATGGGAACAGATGAAGAAAGACGTTACGCAGGGTGGTGCCAAGATCATCGAGCTGCGCGGACGTTCTTCGTTCCAGAGCCCGGCTTACCTCTCTGTCGAGATGATCCGTTCGGTGATGGGCGGCGAGTCTTTCCGTTTCCCTGTAGGTACCTATGTATGCAACGAGAAGTTCAACCACATCATGATGGCGATGGACACAACCCTCGACACCACCGGCGCACACTACGTAATGCCGCAAGGTACTGCTGAGGAGAATGCCAAGCTGGAAGCCAGCTACGAGCACCTCTGCAAGATGCGTGACGAACTGGTGACGCTGAACATCGTTCCCGAAATCTCCAAGTGGAGCGAAATCAATCCGAATCTCTAAACTACCATTTACCTAAAAAGAGAGGGTGCTGCCATCTGGTAACACCCTCTTCTTATTTTGTCTGCATCCTGTCACTTCACCCGCTGCATACGGGCTATCAGCTCATCGCCCAGCGCAGTCTTCACCTCGATGTGCTTCAGTACTGCCGTCACAAAGGGATTGCTTTCAAAGTCGCCGCGCACCTGTTCGAAGTCCAGTTCCTTCTCCAGCCTCGACCCATCGGCACCAAAGCCTGTCATCGAAGCCATGGAAAACTCTTTTTTGGCATCCTCGTACACCATGCGGTCCAGTCCTACCACCGCCTCTTTCCACTTCTCCACGATGCGGATGACATCGGCAGCCGTGATGGCCTCCGGATGAATGCCGTAGAACTCCTCCAGCTTTTCGTATGCCCACGTCCATTCGTAGGTATAATAGTGGAGATGCATCTTCTCGAACTCGGCATTGATATGTTTCAGGCGGTTCACCCGTCCTGTCTCAATATCCTCTATCAGTGCATCAATCTCGCTTTTCGGAGCAATCAGGCCGGACACGTCGACCCACTCACCGCTGCCGATGGGCGTATCGGGACGCAGGCGGGCTCTTATCTCTTCGTCGTTATGGAACTCTATCGCTTCCAGCCGTTTGATGACCGAATTGCCTAAAAACTTATGGATGGCCGTCTCATAGAAGCTGATGCCTTTCACCAGCGCGGAGTTGCGTATCTTGGCACTATGGAACGAGTAGATGTCGGAGAGCTCGCCACTGGCCCAGCGCAGGTTGAGCAGCGTTTCACGCCCCTTGAACATCTTCTGTACGGTATAGGGGCTCAGCAGGTTGTAGTTGATAAAATCCAGCTTGTCTGCATCCTTCCGTCCGTCGCGCTTGGGCCATTTCTGCGCATCGCGGATGGTACCCACACTGCGCAGGTTGACTCCCGGCACCAGATAGGTGGTGTTGTTCTGTTCTATCAGGTAGGAGAAGGGCAGATTGGAGGTGTCTGAGTGATTGACATGCCGCCCCATTACCAGCGAGAAGGCTCCCACGCGGGCAGGCCAAAGGATGTATGAGTCGCTGGTGGTCTTGGCACCGCGTTCCAGCGTGCCTTGATGGATGGGTCCCAGCTTGTACATGTGGTTGCTCTGGTTGGACCCCGAACCGGCATTCATGAAGGAGAACATGCCGGCAATCAGCAAGGTGGACTTGTGGTGCGTCACTGTGAACGGGCCTGCAAAGATGGCACAAGCTTCACCATTCTCGCCCTGACAGTTGCTGAAGAAGAGAGAGTCTGAAGCCGAATAGTTGTGCCCCAGCCGGCAAGCCTGTCCCACAAAGCAGCGTGTCAGCATCGCTCCGTCGTCTACATGCGACCCGCTGGAGACGATGAAGTCGTCACAAATCACGCCATGCCCGATGCGTACAGGTGCCTGCTCGTTGCTGTTGATGCTGCCGTTGGTCAGGCGGGACGTGCCGCAGATGTGGCAATAGTCACCGATGCGCACATTGCAGATGGAACCGGCATTGAGGATGGTGACATGATGGCCGATGCGCCCTGTGGCTGAGGCATGTTTCTGCGCATAGTAGTCTGTAATCTCCCTCAAGCGGGTAATCAGTTCGGGCCGGTGGCGGTAGAGTGCCTGGATGTAGGCCTGATGTGCCGACAGCTTGTCGCTGATAAGCACCTCGCGTCCGCCTGTCTCGTTCAGTACGGACACCTCCACCCCGTTGCCGAACGTAGAGACGCCGTCCACCAGCAGCACGTCGACATTCTCGATGAACGTATCGTGCCCTATCTCGTAGTTGGCTATGTAGTTCTGCACATTCTCGATGCAGCAGTTGTCACCCACGGTGACATTGTGCAGGGTGACGTGTCGCAAGCCGGCATGTTTCCGGATGCCGCCAGGCAGTGTGAACTCCGAGCAGAACACACCCAGCTTCACCTCTCCCGAAAAGCGGGTGTGGTGTACATAGGCTGTCGAGAAATGCTCGGCGACGCGAACCTGCTCCCATTCGTCAGCCAGGCAGGACTGCTCCTTCAGGCGGGCAATCTCCGCCTCTGTCAGTTTTCTATATTCCATACGCTACGCAGTTATTGTTTTACAGTTCTTCTCCTTCGTAATGCGGATACAGGAAGTCGTTGTACGGATATTTCTGCACATGCAGTTCCTTCACCCGTCCATACACCTCTGTCTTCATCTCCTCTATATTCATCTTCTCGCGGGCAGAGATGAAGAGGCAGTTGTCCTCCATCTTGGCCATCCACGTCTTCATCAGCTCGTCCAGCGTCAGATTCTCCTTTGTCCGCGGAGTCAGGTCATCCTCATCCTTCTTGATATAGGTATAAGCGTCTATCTTGTTGAACACCAGAATCATGGGCTTGCCCGAGGCTCCTATGTCGGCCAATGTCTTGTTCACTACCTCTATCTGCTCCTCGAAGTCGGGGTGCGAGATGTCCACCACATGCAGCAGCAGGTCGGCCTCGCGCACCTCGTCCAGCGTCGACTTGAACGAGTCCACCAGGTCAGTCGGCAGTTTGCGGATGAATCCCACCGTATCGCTCAGCAGGAAGGGCAGATTCTCGATGATGACCTTGCGCACCGTTGTGTCCAGCGTGGCGAAGAGCTTGTTTTCGGCAAACACCTCGCTTTTGGCCAGCAGATTCATCAATGTAGATTTGCCTACATTGGTATAGCCCACCAGTGCCACACGTATCAGCCGGCCTCGGTTCTTGCGTTGCGTAGACTTCTGTTTGTCTATCTCGGCCAGCCTCTCCTTCAGCAGTGCCATACGGTTCAGGATGATGCGGCGGTCCATCTCCAGCTGCGTTTCACCTGGTCCGCGCAAGCCTACCGAACCTTTTCCGCCTCCGGCACCCGATCCGCCACCTTGCCGTTCCAGATGCGTCCACAGGCGTTGCAGTCGTGGCAACATGTATTTATACTGTGCCAGTTCCACCTGCGTCTTGGCATTGGCTGTCTGTGCCCTCATGGCAAAGATGTCGAGGATGAGCGAGGTGCGGTCCAGTATTTTCACTTTCAGCTCGCCCTCGATGTTGCGTATCTGCTTGGCCGACAGTTCGTCGTCGAAGATTACCATGCCCACCTCACGCTCGGCTTCGTCTTCCGCCTTGATATAGTCACGTATCTCCTCCAGCTTGCCTTTTCCCACGTATGTCACGGAGTTTGCCTGGTCCATCTTCTGTGTGAAGCGTTTCACCACCTTGGCACCCGCCGTTTCGGCCAGAAACTCCAGTTCGTCCAGGTATTCGTTGGTCTTCCGTTCGTCCTGCGTCTTGGTGACCAGTCCCACCAATACCGCCGTTTCTACCTGGGCTTCCGATATTACAAATTCTTTCATTGCCATAAGCTATTCATCTGTTGCTTGTTGTTCCAATATGCGGTGCAAATATAATGCAAAAGAAGCGGACGGAACGAGTAGTGCATCCAAAAAAATACGATGATTCAGTAAAGTCTCCATCCAAAAAAGGGACAGTACCTCTCACAGGCACCGCCCCCTCAAAAACAATTATAATATAAAAACATGTTTTACTATTATTTCAGCTGCGCCAAGGCTTCCTTGATGCGGCGGATAGCCTCCACGATGTTTTCGTCGCTGGTGGCGTAACTCATGCGGATGCACTCGGGTGCGCCGAACGAAGTGCCGCCCACGCAAGCCACGTGGCCCACCTCCAGCAGATACATGGCCAGATCGTCCGATGTCTGGATGAGGCGGTCGCCGGCCCGCTTGCCGAAGAAGCTGCTGCATTTGGGGAAGAGGTAGAAGGCACCCTGCGGCACGTTCACCTCGAAGCCCGGCACCTCTTTGGCCAGCTTCACAATAAGGTCGCGGCGACGCTCGAAGGCCTGACGCATCTGCTCTACCGGTTCTTGTGTACCCGTATAGGCTGCCTCGGCCGCTTTCTGCGACACGGAGCAAGGGCCGGAGGTGTATTGTCCCTGCAGCTTGTTGACGGCCTTTACAATCCATTCGGGGCCGGCAATGAAACCGATGCGCCAGCCCGTCATGGCATACGCCTTGGACACGCCGTTGACGATGACCGTGCGTTCCTTCATCTCGGGGAACTGCGCGATGCTTTGGTGCTTGCCGATGTAGTTGATGTGCTCGTAGATTTCATCGGCCACCACCATGATTTGCGGATGGTTGGCCAGCACAGCCACCAGTCCGGCCAGCTCTTCGCGGCTGTAGACCGAGCCGGTAGGGTTGGAGGGAGAGCAGAGTATCAGCACGCGGGTCTTGGGCGTGATGGCAGCTTCCAGCTGGGCAGGAGTAATCTTGAAGTCCTGCTCGATGCCGGCAGGTACGATGACGGGGCACCCCTCAGCCAGCTTCACCATTTCAGGATAGCTCACCCAGAAGGGAGCCGGTACGATGACCTCATCGCCAGGATTGACCAGGGCGAGGATGGTGTTGCATACCGATTGCTTGGCACCGTTGGCACAAGATATCTGTGCAGCGGTATACTCCAGGCCGTTCTCGTTCTTCAGCTTGGCCACGATGGCGTTGCGCAGCGCAGGATAGCCGGCTACAGGAGAATAGCGCGAGAAGTTGTCGTCGATGGCCTTCTTGGCTGCCTCCTTGATGTGGTCGGGGGTGTTAAAGTCGGGTTCGCCGACACTCAGGTTGATTACGTCTACACCTTGTGCCTTCAGCTCAGCGCTTTTCTGTGACATAGCCAGCGTTGCCGAAGGAGAAAGGCTGTTCAAGCGGTTGGATAATGTATTCATATCTATCAGTAGTGATAAGTTGTTTTTATAGATGTTTTCGATTGTTATTTATTGAAGTGCAGGGTATGCCCCATGCGTTCCTTCTTGGTGTGCAGGTAGCGCTCGTTGTAGGGGTTAGGGGTTGTCTCGATGGAGACGTTCTCCGTTATCTCCAGTCCGTAGGCCTCCAGTCCGACCCGCTTCACGGGGTTATTGGTCATCAGTCTCATCTTGTGGACACCTATCTCGCGCAAAATCTGCGCACCCACTCCGTAGTCGCGTTCATCGGCCAGATGGCCCAGGCAGATGTTGGCATCTACCGTGTCCATGCCATCCTCCTGCAGCTTGTAGGCCTTCATCTTTTCCATCAGTCCGATGCCGCGTCCCTCTTGGTTCAGGTAGACGATTACCCCCTTGCCTGCGGACTCTATCATCTCCATGGCTTTGTGCAGCTGTTCGCCGCAGTCGCACCGCTTGGAGGCAAAGATGTCGCCCGTGGCGCACGAGGAGTGTACGCGCACCAGTATCGGCTCGTCGGGCTGCCAGCTGCCCTTGAACAGCACCACGTGCTCCAGACCGTTTGACTTCTGGCGGAACGGTATCAGGCGGAAGTGGCCGTGAGCGGTAGGCATATCCACCTCTACGCCCTTCTCTACCATCGACTCCTGACGCAGGCGGTAGGCTATCATGTCGCGGATGGTTATCAGCTTCAGTCCATACGCATCGGCCATGCAGCGCAGTTCGGGCAGGCGTGCCATGGTGCCGTCCTCGTTCATGATTTCCATCAGCGCACCGGCGGGATAGAGCCCTGCCATACGGGCCAGGTCAATCGTAGCCTCGGTATGGCCTGCACGCCGCAGCACGCCCTTCTCCTGGGCATAGAGCGGATTGATGTGGCCGGGGCGGCCAAAGGTGGCCGGCGTTGATTCGGGGTCGGCCAGGGCGCGGATGGTGGCAGCACGGTCGGCCGCAGAGACGCCGGTGGTGCATCCCTCCAGCTTGTCGATGGTGACGGTAAAGGGGGTACCCAGCACCGATGTGTTGTCGGCCACCTGATGAGGCAGGTCCAGCTCCTTGCAGCGCGACAGGGTGATGGGGGCGCACAGCACGCCTCGGGCATGTTTCAGCATGAAGTTCACCTTCTCGGGGGTTACCTTCTCGGCTGCAATGATCAGGTCACCCTCGTTCTCGCGGTCTTCGTCGTCAACCACGATGACGAAATTGCCGGCCTTGAATTCCTCAATGGCCTCTTCAATCGTATCTAATCTTACTTTTTCCATATTCTAACAGTACTTATAGCTGGTTGGTTTCTATCATGTTCACAATCTCTCCGTTGGTCTCTATGATGCGCTCCAGGTCCTTGTCCAGACGGATGCGGAACGCCCATATACGGAAGTAGAAGAAGAGTCCCACAGGGAACAGGATGCCGCAGAGCAGGTTCAGCTCGTAGCGGCTGAAGGGGCGCACATGGGCATGTACAGGGATGATGGGGTATTTGTTCAGCGCGGTCAGCAGCCGTACGGAGCGGGTGTTGGACATCTCTTCTATCAGTTCTTCCATCTGTCCGCTGATGCGTTCCATCTCCTGGTCGCGCTTGTCGTTCAGCCACAGGCGGAAGTAGTTGGGGGCACGTTTCAGCACCTTCCGTTCGGCATAGTCCCTGCACTCGTCGGACAGCTGGCGCAATGCAGCCGGCAGATGCCGGTAGTCGGGGTCGTTGATGATGACCTCCTTGCGGAAGAGGTGGCGCACGCTGCGGATGCCGGCCACCTTCTTGAACCAGTTGACGTAAGCGTCGGCGTTGAGCACCACCGAGTCGTTGTTCGACTTGTAGGTGAGGAAGGCTCCCAGCGGAGCCAGGATGGCCGAGCTGGTCCACATGCCCATCCATACAATCCACTTGCCGTCGCGTGCCATCTTGTAGCCGGTCTGGTTGATGATGTAGTAGATGATGAATATCAGCACCGATACCACCACCGGCATACCCAGTCCGCCCTTGCGGATGATGCCTCCCAGCGGTGCACCGATGAAGAAGAAGATGAGGCAGGCCACCGAGAGGGTCAGCTTCTCGTGCCAGGCCGTCTTGTGGCGGCGCAGGCTGTGCTCGGTGTTCGACAGCGAGACGCTCTTGAAGCTCCAGTCGCTGCCCGCTGTCTCGGCACGCGAGACGGCTGCGTTGACAATCTTCTGCTTCTCCATCAGCGTAGAGGCTGCATAGAGGCTGTCGGCATCGTACTGCCCCACGTGGGCTTCCTGTATCTTGAGGGTATCCTTGTGGTTGAGCACCGCCGCCTGATAGGTGGTCTGCATGGCCTCGTGGTAGTAGGCACGTCCCACGCTGTCGTTCTGCACCGTCATCGAGTCGATGCCCGCTTGCAGCATCCGCATATCCTTGCTGTTCGACTGGTTGCTCATGATGCCTGCATCCACCATATTGAAGTCGGAGTCAAACTCGATGATGGCATGTTTCTCGCGGAAGGTTTCGCGCCGGTAGGGCACGTTGCGCTGGTTCATGTTCTGCGACTTCAGGTTCTCGAACTGCTCTCCGCTGAAGAGGTGTAGATAGAGGTGCTGCTTGTCGGCGGTCATCTCCAGGCGGCCAGAGTCGGCCTTGATGATCTGTGCATTCTCAAATCCCTTCTCCAGGTTGTATATCAGCACGTCGTACAGCATACCCGTCTTGCGGTCCTTGTGCTTCACGTAGAGGTTGTAGCCGTCTATCTCGTCGTAGAACACCCCTTCGGGTATGTCCACTTCGGGCGACTTCTGCTTCATGGAGAGCAGCAGCGTCCACAGCTTGGCCTGCGCCTGGGGGCCTATCACATTCTGGAAGTAGAACGACACGCAGCACACCAGACTGACGAAGACAATCAGCGGCCGCATGATTTTGAGCAGCGAGATGCCTGCCGCCTTCATGGCCAGCAGCTCAAAGCGTTCACCAAAGTTGCCGAAGGTAATCAGGGCCGCCAGCAGCACCGCCAGCGGCAACGAGGCCGGCACCAGCGTCAGTGCCGAGTAGAAGAAGAATTGTGCGAGGACAGTCATCTCCAGCCCCTTCCCCACCATCTCGTCTACATATCTCCACAGAAACTGCATCATGAAGATGAACAGACAGATGAAGAAGGTGCACAAAAAGAGCAGACTGAAACTCTTCAGAATGAATCTATCTAATTTTTTTATGCGCAACATCTTACCGTATCATACAATATGAGGATGCAAAAGTAGCATAAAAAGAGGAGGATAGGAAATTTTTAATCGAAAGTTAACTAAAAACCGCACGTTCTGCGCAATGTTTCCACCTGCGACTCCCACAATTCCTCCAAATCCGTCACTTCGTCGGCATCGGCAAAGTCGGTAATTTCCAGCACATAGTCGTTGGTCAGTTCGCTGTTCGACATTTTCAGCTCGAAGTAGTCGCGCTCGTTTTCATCGTCCAGCCAATGGAAGCGGATGAAGGAGTAGGCCCGCATGGCCACGATTTCCGCTTCGCGCTTCTCCGCCTTTCCCCAGAAGAAGGCGACCCTTTTTTCATCCGACTGCACGCGGTCGGCAAACCAGCCTTCCAGTCCCGTCGGTGTGCTGATGGCACTCCACAGAATGCTTTTCGAGGTAGCATTCAACAAATATTCCAGATGTATCTTTTTTCTGTCCATAGTCATGTAGTTTCGCTAATGCGTGGCCAAGATAGATACTTTTTTCTAATTAGCGAAAAATTCCCTCATATTTATGCTATTTTCATATTGTATGGAGGCATTTTTCACACAATGGAAATAATTTTGCAAGAAAAATCCGAAATTATTTTGGTAGTTCCAGCAAAAGCTCTATCTTTGCACCCGCAATCGAGAAACGATGGCGGGATAGCTCAGCTGGTTAGAGCGCATGATTCATAATCATGAGGTCCCCGGTTCAATCCCGGGTCCCGCTACCACAAAGAGATGAGACTGTTGAGTGGCTTCCACACTTGGCGGTCTTTTTTATTGTTCGAGGGTGCATCCGGCTGTCTATGTCCCGATGCACCCTCGCTGTTTGTGCAGGCTTCCTGCCTGTCATCGGCAGGCCGATACGCCCAGTGCGCCTGCCACCGCCGATGCCACGGCGATGATGATTTTCAGCAGCAAGTCCCAGCTGAAGCCCTTCTTCTTGGTAGTATTGTCCATGTTGTTCAATTTAAAATTAAAAATTTAATGTGTTTGTGCGGATTGGCCTTTCCTCTGCTTGCAAAGATACAAAACCGCGCTCCGCTTGTCAAGAGGTGGTGAAGGGGTCTGGCGGTACATTAATATTCATTAACACACTACAGCTATCTGTAGGCGCGATTGGGACGTTTTTTTAAGCTACGAGTTACGAGCTACAAGTGACCAGTGACATGTAGGGGCAGACCTATGTGTCTGCCCACCCCGCACGCAATGAATTTGAATGATTGCAGGGGGCGAACGGCATTCAGGGCGGACACATAGGTCCGCCCCTACGAGGTGGGGTCGTACTACTTGTAGCTTGTAGCTCGTAACTCGTAACTAAAAAACAGCTCGTAGATTGTAGCTAAAAAACGGTAAACAATCTGTACATCGAAGGGGCGACGAATCCACCGCAGCCGGTCGCGCCCGTCCCCCTCTTTCTCCACTCCTCCCATCGGCGTGATTTTTTCATCATGTAGAAAAAAAATCTTTCACGTGAGAAGCGCGAAAAACCGAAAAGCGTCACAGATCACAGATCACAGTTTTTGAAAATGAAAAACTGACTGAAA
>CALZEQ010000055.1 GCA_945641355.1 uncultured Mediterranea sp.
ACTCCTCCTGTCAGCATATAGAGGCACAGCAAATCGTCGGGCTTGAAATTCGGGTTGTGGTCATGCAGTATGAGGCGAAGTACATCCGTACGGAAGGGGTTCAGGAGAATGGCGGAATCGCGACGCCCATACAGAGGCTCGTCGCCGTTCTCGAATATCCGTTTCATCATCGAATAGATGGAACCGCAAAGAATTAGGTTGACAGCAGGAGGGAGGTCTTGCCGATGCGTCGGCGACCAATCATTGTGGTCATCATAGATTTGGACGCCCCAGAATTTACCGTTACCGGTGAAAACACAAATCTATTTCGGATTCGGAGGGCTGTTTGAGTGATTCGTAGCGACAAAAAGAGAACCGTCTTCTGTCAATTCGGCAAGAGACGGTTCTCTTTTTTTAATTGGGTCTTCTTACAAGCAGTCGCGCAGGATGGCGGCAATGTCCTCCTCATGCAAAGGAACCCATGCCTCATCCAGTCCCTCGTTCAGTGCCACGTGGTGAGCCATCTCACCGATGCGGCTCTCATCGATGCCTACCTCGCGCAGCGTCATGGGGATGCCGATGCCCTTGTAGAAATCGTGGATAGCCTGGATGCTCTCCTTGGGTGTGGCTGTACCGAACACATTCTGTCCGAAAGAGGTGATACGCTCCACGACCTGCTCGTGCAGTTCGCCGGTGGTGCTGTTCAGTATATGCCGCATCCAGCGTGGAGTGACGATGGCCAGTCCCTCGCCGTGCGTGATGTCGTAGTGTCCGGACAGCGCGTGTTCGATGGCATGCATCGGCCACCCACTGGCGGAGTTGCCCAGCGCATAGATGCCGTTGCAACCCAGCGTAGTTGCATAGAATATCTCCGCACGAGCCTCATAGTCGTCCGGCTTCTCCAACACTACCTTCACGTTTCTCACCAACGACCTGACAGCTCCCTCCATAAAGGCATCGTTCATGCTGATGTGCTCGCCACAGAAGTACTGCTCCATGATGTGATTGATGCAGTCGGCTACGCCGGCCAATGTCTGCTTGACCGGCAAGGTAAAGGTGTAGGTGGGGTCGATAAACGACACGGCAGGGAACACATAAGGTGAGAAGTAGGCCAGCTTGTCGTTGCTCTCCGTGCGCGAAATCACTCCGCCCGAATCATACTCCGAGCCCGTTGCAGCCAACGTGATGATGTCCACAATGGGGATAGCCTTTAGCGTAGGAGCCTTGCCGATAACGATGTCCCACGGATCTTCGTCGGAACAGGCAGCTCCGGCGATGGCCTTGGTGCAGTCGAGCACGCTGCCTCCTCCTACAGAGAGGATGACGTCGATGTGATGCTCCTTGCAGATACGCACCCCTGCGAGCACGCTGGGATTGAACTTCGGATTCGGCTCGATGCCCGGCAGCTCATAGATTTCCTTATCCTTGAGCAGTTCCAGCACCTGGTCGTAAAGCCCGCTCCGCTTGATGCTGCCTCCTCCGTAAGTGATGAGTACCCTGTTGCCATACTGTGCCATCACCTCTTGCAGTTTTTCTGCCACCACCCCCTTACCGAATATCAGTCGGGTAGGTGTTTGATAATCAAAGTTTACCATATTATTCCATTTGTTTTTAAGTGTATCCTTATTCTATCAACGAATTTCATAATCCATATTATTATGCTGTGCAAACATAATGTTTCCAGCGCATAATTCCAAATAATGAATGATTAAGTGAACACTTTATGACATGATATAGATACAATCGTTATCGGCAAGTTTTTACTCAAATTCACGTACAAATGTACGTGTTTTTTTGCCGATAATGGTAAAAATGTCACTGTAAAAGTGCATCTTTACCGAGAGGAAAGCCGTGATTTTCTTGAGTTGGCAGTATATAACCCGACTTATCCCGATAATGGAAGATATTATCCGATTGTTTTCATCAATCCTCAATTCCAGCTTTTTGCCATGTCCGCCGTAAACAAAAAAAAATCCCAAAGTATTATACTTCAGGACTTTGCTTGATTTACATCTTAAGGAAGCGGTGCGTACGGGACTCGAACCCGTGACCCCATGCGTGACAGGCATGTATTCTAACCAACTGAACTAACGCACCAAAATATCAATGTTTATCGGCATCTCTCTCGATTGCGGTTGCAAAGGTAGACATTAATTTGGAATCTGCAATAGCTTTGACGCACTTTTTTGAAAAATATTTTTCGTCTCCACCATGCCGGAGAGGCTTATCACCTCATCGCGAGCAGGTTGCCCCATCATCGGCCGGATGCTGTCACTGCACCTTTTGCAGCAGCACCACATCGACGTAGCCGTCCTCCATGCGCCACCACTCCTTCAGATGCCCGCATGGCACGAACCCGCACGAGCGGAACAGCTGGAGGCTGGCCTCGTTGCCGGCACCCACATGGGCCGTCAGCTGCTTCATGTGCAGAAAGCCGAAGCAATAGTCGCAGAGCAGCTGCAACGCCTCGCGTGCATATCCCTTGCCGCGGAAGTCGCTCCGCAAGGCAATCCCCACATCGCCCCGGCAGTGCATCGGTGCAAAGTCGCTCACATCCAGCGTCCCTGCCACCCGGCCAGTCTGCCGCTCCACCACCATCAGGCGCAACTGCTTGTCGGCAAAGAGGTCGTACTGGCTGTTCTCTATATACTGCCGGAGCACATACTTCGAGTAGGGAACGCTGAAGTTGCTCACATCCCACATGGAGGGGTCGTTCTCCATCTCATACATCACCTGCAGGTCTTCCGGTTCCACCGCCCGCAGGCAGATGTGCTCGCCAGTAAAATATTGTTTCATCTTCTCTTATCTCGGCTATCAGGTTCATGGTTCACTCTTCCTCCCCGCCCTGCTCTATGCACAGTTCATGGCGCAGCCTCTGTTCGCCCGGCAGGCAAAACAGCGAGGCCGTCAAGGCAATCATGGCACACAAGATGCCCTTTCCGCTCCACATCAGATAGTAGGTGAGCAGGCCCGATACGAGCGGCATGGCCAGCAGCAGCAGACGCAGCCCGCTCCATACGGTGTACAGATGCAGCGCCCTGACTATGGTGGCCTTGCTTATCTGCCTGCCCAGCACCCACGAAAACAGCTTCAGGGAGGCCGGCACACACACAGCCGTCAGCAAAATGGTGAGGGTCTCTGCCCAATACACGGCAGAGGCATCGTCGGCATACACGCCAATCCAACTCTCTCCACACTCGCCCATACCCACCAGCAGAATGGGCAGGAGCCAAAACGCTCCATACAAGCTACAGGTCAGTCCGACCGTCTTTCGAATCTCTTTTTCCATATACAGTAAGATTATACACTTCCTGTGAAAGGAGTGCGGTTCACAATGCTACGTCCCAACGTCACCTCGTCGGCATACTCCAGCTCATCACCCACCGATATGCCGCGGGCTATCACAGAGAGCTTTACCGGGTATTTCTCCAGCTTGCGGTAGATATAGAAGTTGGTAGTGTCGCCCTCCATGGTGGAGCTCAGTGCCAGTATCACCTCCTCGATGCCGCCCGCCTCCACACGCTGCACCAGGCTCTCTATCTGCAGATCGCCCGGCCCGATGCCGTCCATGGGCGAGATGACTCCACCCAACACATGATAGAGCCCCCTATACTGCTGTGTGGCCTCCACGGCCATCACATCGCGTATGTTCTCTACCACGCAAACCACCGAAGCATCGCGCTGCGGACTGGCGCAGATGCGGCAAGTCTCCGTATCGGATATGTTGTGACACACTTTGCAGTACTTCACCTCATGCTTCAAAGTGACGATGGCACGGCCGAAAGCCTCCACCGCCGCCGTTTCCTGCCTCAGCAAGTGCAGCACCAACCGCATGGCCGTCTTCCGCCCTACCCCGGGCAGCTTGGCAAACTCACCCACAGCCTTCTCTAACAATGTCGATGGATATTGTCCGTTCATAAACAAAAATGCGCTATCGGGCGACAAAGATAATGCAAAAAACCGAGTAAATGAGAGGAGAGGAAATTTATTTACTCTCCCGAGTGCAAGGTTTTTATTTAAATCGAGAGAAGAACTTTCATGCTTGCATGAAAAGTTTTTCCGAGATGCAGCTTATCTTATTAAAAGATAGGAAAAAAAAGATTCAAGGGAATCCATTTTTGAAATAAGTATTAACTTTGCAGGAGATTTGAGACATCAGGAACCCTAACATAGAACAACAACAGATGGAAATATCGAACGCTGAATTCGTCATCAGCAACACTGACGTACAGAAATGCCCGGCAGGTAACCTGCCCGAATACGCCTTCATCGGACGGTCCAACGTAGGAAAATCCAGCCTCATCAATATGCTGACAGGGCGCAAAGGACTGGCCATGACCTCGGCCACTCCCGGCAAGACCATGCTCATCAACCACTTCCTCATCAACAAGAGGTGGTACCTGGTAGACCTCCCCGGCTACGGCTATGCCAAACGCGGCCAGAAGGGACAGGAGCAGATACAGCACATCATCCAGAGCTACATACTGCAGCGGGCACAGATGACCTGCCTCTTTGTGCTCATCGACAGCCGGCTGGACCCGCAGCCCATCGACCTCGCCTTCATCGAGTGGCTGGGCGAGAACGGCGTACCCTTCGCCCTGGTCTTCACCAAGGCCGACAAGCTGAAGGGCGGCAAGCTGAAGAGCAACATCGCTGGCTACATGAGGCAGTTGCAGGAGCAGTGGGAAGAGCTGCCACCCTACTTTGTCACCTCCTCTGAGAGCAAAGCAGGCCGGCAGGAGCTACTCGACTATATTGAACAGATAAACAGGGATGTGACAGCACATTCCTAAGAACAACAACCCAATACAAAATATGATGAAAAAGATGATTTTCTGGCAACTCTTCGTTGCCGCTATGCTGGCAGGCAACCACTGCCAGGCGCAATCGTTGAATGACCTCTTCAACAAAGAGAACATTGAGAAGGTAATCAGTGCCGTCACCGGCCAAAGCAACACCGATATGACCGGCACCTGGCTCTTTACCGGCTCTGCCATCCAGTTTGAATCCGACAACCTCCTGCAGCAGGCAGGCGGAGCGGTAGCCGCCTCCACGGCCGAAAAGAAGCTGGACGAGCAGCTTGCCAAGGTGGGCATCACCCCCGGACAGATGGAGTTTACATTCAATGCCGACAGCACCTTCACGGCACGGATTGCCAAGAAGACCACCAGCGGCAGCTACACTTACGACACTGACAGCAAGAAGGTGAGCCTCGCCTTCAGTAGACTCATCAACCTGAATGCCACGCTGACCTGCACCTCCGGCAAGATGGATATGCTGTTCGAGTCGGACAAGCTGCTGAAGCTGATAGCATTCCTATCCAGCAAGAGCAGCAACACCACCTTGAAGACCATCGGCTCGCTGGCCGGCAGCTACGATGGCATGATGCTGGGATTCTCGCTGGAGAAGCAATAGACAACCGTTTTAGGACCCCATAGGGTTCTTCTTCAAAATCTCTACAGAATTGCCTTCTATCTTTGTAGCGATTTTACGAAGTGAACCCTTTCCGGCAGGATACATTGTGTACACCATGAACCGCTGGGTCGGTCGGGATATGGGCAGTGAAGAGCGCACATTGGCACAGACCATGTTGCTGACGTGTGGACTGTTCATCGGCATGGCCGTCACCCTGCGGCATGGACATGCTGATGACGCTTTTCATCATCCTGGCACTGCACCCCAAAATCCGCTGACCCTTTGTCATTGCGTTTGCCTGATACCAGACGTATCTATACAAAAAAATCCGAGAACATACATTCTCAGATTTCAACCCCTAACCTCACTCTTGGTACACCCTCAGGGACTCGAACCCTGGACCCACTGATTAAGAGTCAGTTGCTCTACCAACTGAGCTAAGGGTGCAACACTAAGCTTGTAGTGGATACGAGAATCGAACTCGTATTGCATGCGTGAGAGGCATGTGTCCTAACCATTAGACGAATCCACCATGTAATTGGTGCGGAAGCTGGGGGATTCGAACCCCCGGTACGGAATCCCGTACGTCAGTTTAGCAAACTGGTGGTTTCAGCCACTCACCCAAACTTCCTTTTCAAGACCAGCATTCTTCCGAATTGCGGTGCAAAGGTATAGGAAACTTTTGGACTGTGCAAGTGTTTCGCTCAGTTTTTTTACACTTTTTCTTCACTAAATACATAATCCATTCATGCTCAACGCCTAACGTTCCTCCATATCCATCGGATATACCACTCCCCACTCCTTGCGCAAAGCATCCATCTGACGCATCACTGCCTGAATCTCCGCATGAGGCATCATGTCCGACTCCAACTTGCCCTCCTGCAGGCATCGCTGGCACTCCATCACCTGATATTCAAATCCGGTAATCATGTCGTCGGGCTTCGTATAGGTGGCCGTCAGGCGATTCTGGCGATACACCTCCACCCTTTCGGGACAATTGATGTTGTCCACCCGAATATAGCCTTCGCTGCCGCTGATGATGCCCTGCCTGTCGTTGTAGCACAAGGCACCGGCCTGCAGATTAGCCATCTTGCCATCGGCAAAAGAGAGCGAGATGGATTCCTGCATATCCACACCGGTAGCGCCCAGCTGGCAGTTGCTCACAGTACGCACGATGTCCGTCCCAAAATACATACGGGCAAAGTTCAAGGCATAGACACCCAAATCGAGCAACGCGCCTCCACAAAGTTCCGGACGGACAATCCGCTCTTTGTGCTCGATAGCATAGCACAACGTGGCCGACAAGAGACGAGGCTCGCCAATGATTCCGCTCTGCATGACTTCACGCACCAAGTGCGACATCGGCAGGTAGCGTGTCCATATCGCCTCTGTCACAAACACTCCCTTGGCATGTGCAAAGGCAATGACTGTCTCCGCCTGACGTGCATTGGCCATAAAGGCCTTCTCCACCAGACAAGGCTTCCCCTCATTCAAGGCCATCATGGTATGGGTGAAGTGATGCGAATGGGGTGTGGCAATGTACACCAAGTCCACTTGCCCATCCTGCAACATTTCCTCGTACGAACCATAAGCTCGTGGGATGTTCCACTTCTCCGCAAAAGCCTTTGCCTTGTCGTAACTGCGTGATGCCACGGCGTAATTGCTGCATCCGCCCGGCGACGATTGCAACGTGGACGCCATCTTCTCTGCGATGTGTCCGGCTCCAAGTATACCTATCTTCATCTTTCAATAGTTAATTTGTTTTTTCAACAAGCTACCTGCACACAAAAGTCGTTAAGTTTTTGGAGATATGCAACTATTTCCTCATCGAATTATGTCAAGCCCTTTTCTTTCCTACAATCACATAGATGACCACAGGTGCCCCTATCATAGGCGTGACGGCATTCAGCGGGATGATACCCGACTCGCCAGGCAACACGCAAATCAGGTTGCAGCACAAGGCAACCACCGCCCCGCTAAGGATGGTCACAGGCAAGAGAGAACGGTGATTGGAAGTGCCCAACAGCAGGCGGGCCAGATGAGGCACTGCCAAATCGATAAAGGCTATAGGGCCGCAAAAAGCGGTGGTAATGGCTGTCAGCAGACCGGTAACGATAAGCAGCCAGCGGCGTACTCTGCGGGTATGGATGCCCAGATTGGCCGCATAGCGGTCGCCCAGCAGGAGGGCATTCAGCGGCTTGATGAGCAGCAGCGAGGCGAAAAGCCCCAAAAGGGTGACAGCCGCATAGACAGGCATCTGCTGCAACGAGACACCGCCAAAATTGCCCAACCCCCACACCAAGTAGGACTGCACGCCCTCGGCTGTAGCGAAAAAGTTGAGCAACGAGATGACAGACGAGGTAATGTAGCCAATCATGATGCCGACAATCAGCAGCATGACGTTGCTCCGTATGAGTGAAGAGAAGAAGAGGATGACCGCCAGCACAGCCATGGCACCGGTAAAGGCACCTGCCAGCACGGAAAGGAAACCGGAGAGGGTCAGCGTGCCGGCCGTCACACTGCCTCCAAACAGCAGCATCACCAATGCCACTCCCAGACTGGCTCCTGAATTGATACCCAGAATAGAGGTTCCCGCCAACGGATTCTTGAATGCAGTCTGCAACATCAGACCACATACTGCCAACGCACCGCCGCTCAGCATGGCTGTCAGTGCCTGAGGCAAACGTGATTCCCAGACGATGAACGACCAACTGGCCTTCGTGCCTTCCTTGCCGAGCAGGATAGAGAGCACCTCCTCTACAGGGATAGCGACAGAGCCTACCAACAGATTGGCGGCAAAAAGAAGCAGAATAACCAGCAGAAGCAATACAACGCGACGGTACATAAAGCAGTTATGAATTACACGTAATGGACACTCTTCATTTCAACGGACAAAAATAGCGTAATCCTCCCAAATCTCCTATTTCAGGATGAAATATTTGTATGTAGTCGGCCAACAGATAGTCGGGGCGGAAAGGTGCCTCTTCGTAATAGGAGACATGTGCCGTGTTACACCCGAAGACACGTCGGGTCTTGAAAGCCTTCAATGCGGAGTATCCCACGAAATCGGACTGCAGGTCGGCATACGTCATGTCACGGTCACGGTTGTAACGGATGAGCCAGACATCGGCATCACCTGCCTTGTCGAACACGGTCTCAAAGGCCAATGGGATAGAGCCGCTATGTGTGTCGTCGGCATAGGCATAGCGCACACTGGCATCCTTAAAGAGACCACCCACCGTGCTACGTCCGCCGGGCATATACCAGGTAGCACCCGTCTTCAAGTCGGGTAATACGGAGAGCGAAGTGACAGACTGGGCCGCCTGCTGCTTCAAGGCCTGATAGCGTTGTTCCACCTGTGCAAAAAGGGAGTCTGCCTTAGCCTCCACACCGAAAAGCAAGCCGTAGAAACGCATCCATTCGGCCCGTCCCAACGCCGATGTCTCCATATAGTCGGCACACTCCACGATGGGTACATTCAGTTTCTCGATACGTCCGTAGCCACCGCTGTTTTCAAAGGGAGAGAGCAGGATGGCATCGGGATGCATGTCGATGACACGTTCCAAGTCCGGATTCAGTCCGTCACCGCAATCGGTCATCACTCCCTGACGGCAACGTTCCTGCACGTCGGGCAGCTTGATGTAGCGCAGGTCGCACACGCCGCCTACGGCATCGAGCACGCCCAAAGTGTGCAACAGGCTGCAATGTACCGACGAGTAGACCAACGCCTTGCGCAGCGGGGTACGCACCACTGTACCTGGAGGCAGATGGGCAGGCAGCTCGGTGGCAGCAGGAACCAGGATATAGGTATGCAGCGTGCGCAAGGTGTCCCACGGGTTGCGAACCGAAGCTACCGTATAGTCCGCCTGTCGGGTCACCGTCAGCAGCGACGCATAGCGGAAGTGCAGCGTGTCGCCCTGCTGCAATGCGGAAGCAGCCCCGCTTCTGCCTCCGCAAGAGAGGAGAAGCAAGGCTGCCATTACTATATAGGCAGATAGTAAAATCTGTTTCATAGCGGAGCGTTATCAGAATGAAACCAATGTTTTCGGATTCTGACCACCGCAATCAAACTTCTCGACGAACGTTCCGTCCTTCTTGAAACGGTAGATGTTGCCGTTGCCGGCACTGTAGAACGTGGTTCCGACATAGATATCGTCCGTCTCGTCGTCAATCTCCATCATATACAGACTGGTAGAGAGCAACTCTTCCGGCGCATTCTTCAGGAATGTGCTGTTCGATACGGCACCTGTAGCGATGTTGTAGGTAAAAAAGGTGTTGACGGTAGACACCGGCCGGTTGGAAAAATCTGTAATCGAATTCACCAGGTAAAGAATGCCGTCTTCAGCAGCCATATAGGTGGCGTTGCCTATCTGTGTCACCTTGTTTCCGGCAGCCGGTTCAATCATCTGCAGCACATAGCCGGCATACGAGGAGTAATCCCATGAAATCAGGAAGAGCTTGTCATCCTCTTCAAGCAGGCAGTTCGGATTCGTCGCCACCTCCAAGGAGCCGCTCTTTGTAAAGGTAGAGAGGTCTATCACAACCAACTGCTTGTTATAAATATATTTCGTACCTTCCACACGATAGGAGTCGCAGACGTACAGTTTGTTGTTGCAGATGGCTACACCCTCCAGATTGTCGCCCAGCCCGGTCAGTTTGCCCTCCACCTTCAACGTAGAGGCGTTGATTTTGGCAACGGCACCGCCGTAGAAGGAGGCATAGATGTAGCCGCCTTCAGCCGCGATGTAGCGGATGCCTGCAGCCAGATCGGCATCGTTGACAAAGGAGACCGTTGCCTGCTCTACGCCGGCCGCATTCAGTTTGGCCAAGTAATTGGAACCATAGACTGAGACATAGATAGAGCCCTTATATTCAATCATATCCTGAGCGGTATCACCCAGCGAGGCATTGTTCTGCTTCTTGAAGATGTCACTGATGGTGGCTACCTTGCCGGCAGGGTCGTAAAACAGGATGCCGGCATTGTTCTGTTTGTTCGTTCCCTCGTTCAGAATGAACACGCGATGCTCGGGCAAAGCTACGGTGGAGCCGCTATCGTCCAGACCGTCGTTGTCATCACTACATGCTGTTGCCAAGGTAGCCAAGGCGAGCATGCACAACATACCAAATAATAGATTCTTCAGTTTCATTGTCATTTACTATTAGTTCATAGATAGATTACTGTTTCTCAAAACGTAAAGGTACCCGTCACCCGCCACGACCGTCCCGGCATGGGATAGTACTTGATGACATCGTATTGCTCGTTGGTAAAGTTCACCCATTCGGCCTGCAGACGCAGTTGGGCATGGTTTACGGCAAACTCGCGCGACACCGTGGCCGTATGCTCCAGATAGCCATCTATCCGATTCTCGGGAATGTTCTGCGACAAGCAATAGCGCTCGCTCACCCCTACCATCGAATAGCCCACGTTGCACCAAGGAGTCTCCAGAATCAGCGAGGCATTGCCTGCGTGCTTGGGGGTATAAGGCAGCTGGTCCTTATAGCTCTTCGAGTCGGAGTCGGTCAGGTCAATGGCCTTCTGCCAAGTATAGCTTCCCGTCAACGAAAGGGTATATCGGCGGGCCAAACGCAGTGCAGTGGCCAAGGTCACATCCACCCCGGTAGCATGAACCGTTCCATAATTGGCCATACGCCAGGCATACGTAGTGGGGAAAGCGACAATCTTGTCCGTCACATCGTTGTAATAGGCATCAGCCGTCAAGGTGAAATAGTCCATAAAAGGAAGCAGAGGACGCCCCCACGTGATGCCGACATTATATTCATCGGCCTTCTCGGGACGCAACGAGCGGTTGCCCAACCGATAATAGTACAGGTCATTGAAGGAAGGGGTACGGAAGGTGCTCTTATACATCAGGCGGAGGTAAAGCGCCTCTTCGGCAAACGGCTGGATGCTTACGGAGAGCGAAGGAGCCAATCGGCGAAAATTATCGGGAGCCTCTCCTACCTTCACCTCTTCAAACAGGGCTGTATAGAGCAGCATACCTGTCAACGTAACGAAACGATTGCGGTAGCGGGCGTTGAAAGCGGTCAGTGAAGAGTAACGGGTCGGGAAAGGACAGTCCGGCATATTGCTGCGCAACTTGTTCACCACGCCGTCCTGTGCCAACGAGAAGTCTAAGCCCGCCACCGGCTGATAGAGCAACGAGGCAGACAGGTAGTATTCGTCCTGACGATGGACCGCCTGATAGATACCGTTGTCATACTGCTTGCCCTGATCGCGGTACTGATTCCAGCCGTGATTGTACTTGGCCTGCCCCAGTAAGGTCCACTTGCCGGCAAACGAGCGGGTATATCGGGCCTGTACGAAGCTGTTTTCATCCCAAAGCTGTTCGTTGTTCAGCGGATTATAGAGCGTCACCGGCCCGGGCAGTCCCCGTTTGGAGTAGAAGTAGTAGCCTTTCATCTCCAACCGGCTACTGTCACGAAAAGCGTGATAGAGGTTGGCCTCCCCTTGCCAGGAGTAGATTTGCGAATTGTTGCGACGTTCATCGGTCACATACTTCCCGTTGGTCAGTCTGAAAGGATAGTTACCGTCGGCACGCATGTAGGTGGCGTCGGCCGACAGCGTGGTACGGCTACCCATCTGCTGCCACCAACGGATGGAAGGAGTGATGTAACCAAAGGAGCCTCCCTTGATACGTACACGGCAGGCAGAACGATGTCCCTCTTCAAAATGGGGTCTCTCCGTTTGGATGCTCAACACACCGGCCGAGGCAAACAAGCGGGCCGATTGCAGCAGTTCGTCCCCTTGCCCTACCGACAGGGAAAGCGAAGCAAGATTGTCTGTAGAGAAACGGCCAATATCAATCTGGCCGCCTTGACAGTTGCTCACGGCAATACCATCGTAACTCACCGCTGTATGGGCCGCACCCATGTTGCGGATGGAGACCGTCTTCAGTCCACCAATGCCGCCATAGTCTTTGACATTGGCACCGGCAAAACGACGTACGGCATCTCCCATATCCTGTATGCCCAGCTGGGTGAGGTCACTGCCCGACAACGTCTGCACAGGAGTGGCCGACGACAGTTTGTTCGGTGTCCTTCGGGCGGTCACCGTCACATCTTCTATCCGATGCACCTTACCGGAAATAGTATCACTGCCCGTCAGCTCTTGCGCAACGGCCACAGAGGCTTTGCATAAACCACAAAGAGCCATACAAAGACACCACTTTGCCCACATTTTTCCCTTCATACCAAATGAACGTACTAAAACTTACTTGTACACTGCCCGCTTTCCTCGAACGGACAATTTCTTGACTTTGTTTTGCAGGTCTTCTGACTCGTTTCCGACACATCGCCTTCCCATCCTCCCCTTGTAAGGGGAAACACAGTGGCATTCAAGTATATGATGTGCCGCTCAATGAAACTCACAGCAGCGGGACTGTCCGGGATTTGCACCCGATTCCCTTTTCATCCTCTTCCTCCGAACGAAGGAAGCGGAACAAAACGTGGGCAAATGTAGGGATTAATTTGAAATACGCCAAATAAATCTCCAACATTTACGGAATGATACTATCTTTAAATAAGATAGGCGGCATCTCGGAATAACTTTTTCATGCAAGCATGAAAGTTCTTCGCTCGATTTTGATAAAAACCTCACGCTCGGAAGAGCAAATAAATTTCCTCTCCTCTCGCTTACTCGGTTTTTTGCGCTATCTTTGTCCGTCAAACCACTAAATGAAATCAAGTATGAAGTATATCGGAGCACATGTATCGGCCAGCGGCGGCGTGGAATCCGCCCCCGTCCATGCACATGAAATCGGTGCAAACGCTTTTGCCCTGTTCACCAAGAACCAACGTCAATGGGTGTCGAAACCGTTGACTGAAAGCAGCATTCGCCTCTTCAAGGAGAACTGCGAGAAGTACGAACTGGATGCACGCTACATCCTGCCACACGACAGCTACCTCATCAATCTGGGACATCCCGAGGAAGAGGGACTGGCCAAGAGCCGTGCAGCCTTTCTGGACGAGATGCAACGCTGCGAACAACTGGGACTGAAGTTGCTGAACTTTCATCCCGGCAGCCACCTGAACAAGATTCCGTTGGAAGAGTGTCTGAACCGAGTGGCGGAGTCTATTAACCTGGTACTGGCACGGACAACGGGCGTGACAGCTGTCATCGAAAACACGGCCGGCCAAGGGAGCAACGTGGGCAACGAGTTCGAGCAATTGCGCTACATCATCGACCGCGTGGACGACCAGTCGCGCGTGGGTGTCTGTCTAGACACCTGCCACACCTTCACCGCCGGATACAACCTGGTGGAAGAGTATGACCAAGTATTCCAGAAGTTTGAAGAGACCGTAGGCTTCCGCTACCTGCGTGCCATCCACCTGAACGACTCGAAGAAGGCATTGGCCAGCCGCGTGGACAGGCACGACAGCATCGGGAAGGGACTGATAGACATCTCCTTCTTCCAACGGTTGATGAAGGACAGTCGCTTTGACGACATGCCCATCATTCTGGAGACGCCGGACGAATCGCTCTGGGCAGAGGAGATACGCACGCTACGCAGCTTTGCCTGACCGAGCGGCAAACGAAAAAGGTGTAAAAAAGAGCTGTCCCGTTCCGCATGAGAGGGGGCAGCTCTTTTTTATAGTTCTCAAACCAGATTAGTTGAAGATGTAGCGGATGCCCACCTGCAACTTCCAGCACTGGCTGTAGTCCTGATAAGTATCCCAAGTCTGGGTAGGAACGTTACCTTCCTTATCCTTATACATCGAGAAGATAGGGGTGTTCTGTTCGTCCTTACCCTCGTACTTCAGGATGCGGGCGCCATTTGACGGCGTCAGCGTCTTACCGATACCCCACTTGGAGTTAATCAGGTTGCCCACATTCAGAATGTCGAAACTCAGCTGGAAGCAGTGCTTGGTCTTGCCTACCTTGAACTCAAAGTCCTCCAACCAGCGGAAGTCGAACTGATGCACCCAAGGCAGACGGGCTGCATAAGCCTCAGCATACTCGCCCTTGTGGTTCTTCAGGTAAGAATCCTGCTCTACAAATTTCCAGAAAGCGGCACGGTCTTCTTCGGTCTTGAACTTGATTTCGCTGTCGTTGCGGGGAATGTACATCAAATCGTTAGAGATGCCGTCCCCATTCATATCGTTGGTATAGCAATAGCTGTTGCCACCGTAGGAGTAACCCGAATAGAAGAGGCTGAGGCGGGTACCACGCAACACCCCTCTGTGCTTGAAGGGAACGTTGTAGTTGACAGAAGCAATCACCTTGTCAGGTACCACGTAACGTGAACGCTGCACTCCACCGAAGTTAGGACCATCAACGGTCACCAGATTTGTCCAAGCTGATACAGGGTCACTACCCGGCATACCCGATACCTCCTTCGATTCGGTATGGGTATAGGCTGCCATCAGGTTCAAATCCTTGGTGGGCTGGGCATTCAATGTAATATTGGCCGTATAACCCCATCCCTTTGAGGTATTGTCCAATACAACGGCATTCTTAGAGTTGTATGCAAAATCAGAAGGATAGATGTAGCGGTTGTCAGCACCGTTGAAACGCTCCCAGTTGTTGGTTTCAGGATCCTTAATCTTGAGATTGTCCATAATCACCGCATTGATGTTCTTGGTGTACATGAACTCACCGGTTACCGTGAAGGGGAATGATACAGGCAGCTGATAGTCAACGGCAATCGAAGTCTTCCAAACCTGAGGCATCTTGAAATCATCAGCGATACCAGCCATTTGGCTACCGACTGTATGTTTCTCAATGGATGTGGGCAAGTTGAACTTCTGGATAATTTCATCAATATCAGTCATCATACCTCCTGCCAATTGATCCAGACGGCTGTCATGACTTATTGCCACACCATTCTTATAGGTAGTGGTGAAGGTCACCAAATTCTGTACCAGACCGGCATTGGTCGGCATGTTGGTGAAGAACACCAAAGGAATGCGACCCGTAAACAATCCCGTACCTCCACGTACCTTCAGCGTCTTGTCACCCTTTACATCCCACACGAAACCTACACGGGGAGAGATACGGAAACCGGCATCAGGCCACTTGCCTGTATCGATGTGACGACCACCGAAATCAAGTTCATAGATAGCTGTGTTACGTTCAATGTCCTTATCATCGAACATCAAGTTATCGAAACGAACACCGTAGCTCAACTTGAAGCGGCGGTTGATGTCCCACTCATCCTGGGCATAGAGGCCCAACTGGTTGAAGGTTACCTGCGCATTGGGGGTCTTGTTGCCATTGAAACCATAGGCCAAGGCAAACGACTCGGGAGCAGCACCGTTCAGAAAATCGTCAATGCTGTTGTAGCGGTAGTAAGCCGTACCGTTGCGCATATAAGCATTGTTGGCAAACTGATGTTCGTAGCTGATACCGGCTGTCAGCTTATGGCTACCGAGGTAGTAGGTGAAGTTGTCGGTAAGCGTAGTAACTTTGTTGTGTACACCATTGTTGTAGCTGAAGAGTTCATAACCGGCACTGATATAGGGTTCCAGAATCTGATTGCCATTATCATCTTTACCGGCCATGATGTCAATAAAGGGGAAAAGAGAAGAATTACTGCCACGGATGTCCTCTATGCTGGTGTAAGTGAAAAGCAACTGGTTGCTTATCTTGTCGGTGAAACGACTGTTCAAGTCGGCAGATATGGACTCCACATTATTTTCTTGTGAATACATCGAGTTGGCAAATGCCATGGACTTGGGTCCTACACGGTTCGCGCTCAAACGCAATCCCGTATTACCGGATGATCCATTAGGTTCATTCCATGCTGTATTCTCAGTCTTGTTATAGCGCAAGCTCAAGCGATGACGGTCGGTGATATTCCAGTCAATGCGAGCCAGAATCTTTTGGTTCTCACCGTCACCGGGGAAGTTGGTCCAAGAACCGGTGTCGTAGCCATATTTCTGCTTCAGGAAGTCGGACACCCGCTTCATGTCGCTGGCCAAGGTGCGCGACACCATACCGGTAGCTGCCTCGCCATCCTCGCGAGCACGATACTTGATAACCTCACCCGGAGTCTTCTCTTTCTCGTAGTTGACGAAGAAAAAGAGCTTGTTCTTGATGATGGGGCCACCCAGCGTGAAGCCGTACGTGGTCTTCGACTCATCGGCACGGGCACCAAGATCCTTGCCGTCGATGCGGTTACCGCGCATATCCTGGTTGCGGAAGTAGGTATAGGCAGTTCCCTTGAAGGTGTTGGTACCACTCTTGGTGATGGCATTGATACCACCACCGATGAAGTTGGTTTGACGCACGTCAAAGGGAGCGATGACTACCTGCACCTCCTCAATGGCATCGAGTGACACAGGGTTGCCGCCACCCGGCAGCGCAGAGGAGAGTCCGAAGTTGTTGTTGAAGTTGGCACCGTCGATGGTGAAGTTGGTAGAACGACCGTCGCCACCCGCAAAGCTCATGCCGTTGGCATAGGGCGACATACGGGTCATGTCGCTGATGCTGCGGTTGATGTTAGGCATCGCATTCATCTGTGCCTGAGAAATGTTGGTAGAGGCACCCATCTTCTCGGTCGTGAACTTGCTCTTGGAAGCCGTCACCACCACTTCGCTCAACAGTTCAGAAGCTTCCTTCATATCCACATTCAGGTTATATACTTCACCCAACTGCAGCGTCACATCCTGAAAAATCTGAGTCTGATAACCCACGTAGGAGACTGTCACTTTGTAAGGACCACCGGTACGCATACCCTGGATGGTATAGCGTCCGTCCATGTTTGTCACCACACCATAGCGTGAACCGGAGGGCTCGTGTATGGCCTGAATAGTCGCACCGATAATCGGCTCATTGTTTGTGTCCATCACCTTACCGCCCATAGAGGCAGTGGTAATCTGTGCATTTACGCCAACCACGGCTGTAAGCAGCAGCACAATCGTTAGCATAAGTTTTACCTTTTTCAACATAATACCTTTGATTTTAATGTTTAATATGTTTATATTTGAAAAACGCTGCAAATATAGTTAAAACACAGCATTCCTCCATTACATACACATGACAAAATACAGGTATCAGTGAAAAAAAGCTATTATTCTTCTTGTTCCAACGGCATCTCAGTCTGCGGCAAGGCTACTTCCAGCAAAACAGGATTGTGGTCGCTACACAGTTTCCAGCCGGGCGAGCGGTAGTCTACGGCTGTCAGTTCAGCCGAATGGAACGCATAGTCGATACGCAGCAGACGCTTGGCGTTGCGGTAGGTGTACATGTACCCATGGCCGGCCGTACGGAAACCATCCTCCAGCAATGAGCTGATTCTATAATAGGTATACGAAGAGGGCAATGAATTCAAATCACCGCAGAAAAGTACCGGATAAGGCGATTGTCGGATGCAGGCAGCCAACGAGTCGGCCTGAGCAGCCCGCTTCAGCAGATTGCCATGCAGCGTCTCGGCAGCATCCTTCACGGCTTTCGTTTCGCGTCGGGAGTCGTCGGCCATCAGCTCACGTTCCCACTTCTTGCGGTTCTGACTGACGCTGGTGGTCTGCAGATGGCTGTTGAAGAGGCGAAGCGTATCTTCGCCACACAGCACGTCGCACATCATGCTGCAGTTGGCCGTCCCCTCAAATGTAATCAGCGTATCGCCCGCCAGCGGATAGAGGCTCAATACAGCCATCGTCAGCAGATTCTCTTCGCTCTCCAACGTGGGAAACAGGGCATAGGGCCAATGGGAAAAAGCCTGACGCACACTGTCCATGGGGAACGAGGGCGAACTGCCGCACTCTTGCAGACAGAGCACATCCACTCCCTCCTCCTCCATCATACGGGCTATCTCCCGACAGGAGTAGCCGGTAATCTCTCCACCAAAATGAGCCACATTATAGGTAGCCACCTTCAGCCTTTGGGCCGACTCCACCTGCACTTTCTCGGAATAGGGCCAGCGGAAGATAGTGGTCAGATAGTTCCAACTAGCGAAAAAAGCCGCCAAAGGCAATAGCGTCCACCAGCTGCGCCGAAGCCACCAGCCGAACGCTACCAGCAGACAGGCCACCAACAGGAACGGAAGCGCAAGCCCCAGCAATGGCATGACAAATGATTCGGTCGGATGAAACCTACCGGCATACGATGCAGCCACTGTGGCACCGGCCAGCAAGGCTGTACCTGTCACGAAGCAGGTGTAGAAGAGTCCCGTGATAGCACCTTTCCCCATAAAGTGTGTGTTTGGTTATCTATTTTGTTTTGTTTGCTGTTATTTGCTCTTTTTTATTTCACCACATTGACAGGCTTGCTTTCCAGATAGGCCTTGACATTCTCCGCCGCGATGTGCAACAGACGCTGACGGGCAGCCGTACTGGCCCACGCAATGTGGGGTGTAATGTAGCAGTTGCGGGCTGTCAACAGCGGATTATCGGCACGGGGAGGTTCTTGCGACAACACATCCAGACCGGCCGCATACAAGGTACCGTTGTTCAACGCATCGGCCAGGTCCTGCTCCACAATCAGCGGACCACGGCCGGTATTTATCAGGACAGAGGTGGGCTTCATCAGACTCAGCCGACGGGCATCCACCAGTCCGCGGGTCGTTTCGGTCAGCGGGCAATGCAGGCTGACCACATCGCACTCGCTGAACAGCTCGTCCAGCTCCATCTTATGAATCTCCGGAGGCAGTTGGAAGTGGCTTTTGGAAGTATAAGCATACACCTGCATACCAAAGCCCAAGGCGATGCGGGCCGTCATGTAGCCGGTATGTCCCAATCCCACAATACCCATCTTGCGGTCGCGCAACTCGATAAGAGGAGAGTCCCAGAAGCAGAAGTCCGGACTGCTGCACCAGCGTCCGCTACGGACGGCATCGGCATGGCCCTGCACATGCAACGCAATGTTCAGGATGTGTGCAAACACCATCTGGGCCACCGATGAAGTGCTGTAAGCCGGAATGTTGGTCACCGTCACTCCGCATGCTGCGGCTGCCTTCACATCCACCACGTTATAGCCCGTAGCTAGCACACCGATGTATTTCAAATCGGGCAGTTCCTCCATGATAGCGGCATCAATCACCGTCTTGTTGGTCAGCAGGATGTCAGCCCCTGCCGAACGCTGCAACACCTCCTCGGGTGCCGTACGATCGTAAACGACACAATCGCCCAAGGCTTCCAGTTCACTCCACGAGAGGTCACCCGGGTTGGCGGCATAACCGTCTAACACTACAATCTTCATATCTTTTTTCTGTTCTTTTCTGGTTCCTGTAGACAGGGATGTTCCAAAATCCCTATATCGTGGCAAAAATAACGCATTTCTACCATATCTACAACTTTCTGGCCGAAAAAAGAGTTAGAGGCTGCAAATGGCAATTTCTTGCCGCTTGCAGCCTCTAACTCTTCCTATGGCTTTGTCTCGGGAATTACTTGTCCCGACTTGACCTCATGATTAAAAATCAGTTGTTCCACTTCCAGTTCCCCAATCCTCGTCGAGTGTAACGGAGAAGTTGGCATTAGTCAGTCCTATACTCGCATAATCGCCTTTCAGAATGATATGCTTATTCGGATTGACAGGCACATTGGTTAGCACCTTTTTCGTTGGACGTCCGCTATACTCTATGGAAAGCGTTTGCGTCTCCTCTGTGCCGAAAAGATAATCCCATCTCATCATTTCGCCTGCGCTGAAATTATTGCAAGCCCTGAAATTTATAATTGTACTTGCACCTGTACCAGAGTTCGTCAAAACGTTGAACGACTCATAACCTGGGCAATGAAGCCAAATCTCATCAGAGGTAGTTAATGCGACCGTTGTCTGCATCGTGATTTTCGCAACGGCATGTTTCAACTGAACTCCTGACTGGCTGATTTCTTCTGGCGTCAGGGTCGTTGCTAACGAATAAGCAACATTGCTAATAGACCAACTGCGCGTTCTTACATTTTTCAAATCATCCGGATAGAGGTTCATCCGACATTTCGAGTGATACGGCAATCATGTAGGGCATATAGTCTTAGT
>CALZEQ010000056.1 GCA_945641355.1 uncultured Mediterranea sp.
TATTTTGAATTCGGGAAATTAGTACTTTACTTTGCAGGATGAAATGTGGGGTGTCTTATGCTGATTGGCTGATAGAAAGCGTGATAGGAGCGGCCTGCGAGACCTAAAAGAAGTGGTGATGCACTGTTCTTCCGCGGCTGGACGCCTTGTAGCGTATGGCAAGTCCCGTATTGATAATGAAGAAGAGAATGAGCGTTGGGTTCGCTTGGAGGCCTTATCTATCCAGGTAACGCCCCACAAATAATGCAGGAAAAGATATGGCAAGCAGCGATTGCCCCGTCTCGAAGAGAACTCAAATTTAATTATTATTAATAACTAATTTACTTAAAATTTATGAAAATGGAAAAGGAAATGAATTATGTAGCTCCGGAAGTGGAAGTTCTGCTGCTGGAGGTAGAAGCTGGCTTTGAAGGAAGCGACCCGAACGGCGGAGTTGATCCGGGTGTAGACCCTATCATGTAATGCCGATGGGCCGGTTCTTAGATTAAGAAGGAACAATATTAACTATTAAATTAATTTAAAAAGTTACAAAATGAAAGCAAAGTATTTATTGACAGCCATGGCACTGCCCTTGCTGGCCGCTTGTACGCAGGACGAATTCTCTGCACAAGACAACGCCAACAACGCTGCCGCGCTGAAAAACCGTGTAAAAGTCGGTCAGGTAGCCTTCACTAACGTAGAGGACGAGACAGAAACACGTCTGGACTACAAGACGGCCACTTGGAACGACGGTGACAAGTTTGGTCTGTTCCTGATGGACGAATGGAACTACGATTTTGAGGATTGGCATCTTGGCCAAGACGACGACCAGGAGGGCGAGGTTCGCAATGCCAATTCCACTTGGTTCATGGAACAGCATATTTGGAATGACATGTATTATCTGTCTGACTACTATCAGACCAACTTCCCCTTCACCTTCAACAAGAGCCGTGCGGCTTGGGAAAATGATGATGCCATCGTAGAAGGTAACTACTTCGCCGTAGCTCCTGCCAACAACCAGCAGGATCACCTGAAGAAGCTGACCAATCGTCGCGACCTCTGGCTGTACATCAATCCTGTACAGACATTTACCGTAGCCAATGCCAGCAAGGATGCTCCCAAGGCTGACCACATTGCATTGGGTGGTATTAACGATAACCAGTTCTCGGTAGGTTATACGCAGATTTATCGTAATCAGGAGCTGACTGACGGCGATGTGCTGCAGTTGCCCATCAAGATGCAACAGATTCTGGGTATGGTGGATTTGGCCATCAGCAACAAGGACGAGATGCCTTTCCGCGTAGAGAAGATTGTCATCAACCGTCTGGACGGCTCTCCCATGCCGACATTGGCATACGTAAAACCCTGGACAAACCGCACACCCGAATACTTCGGTATGCGTCAGGACGACGGCGAGAAGATTTTCGCCCAGCAGTGGGCTAAGATGGCCACCGACGACAATATCGCCAAGTTCGAAGCCCGCTATCCCGGCGTGCTGCACGAAAATGCAGGCTGGCAGGAAAGAGGCTATGAGGAAATGTTGGAGAATGATGAGGTTGTTAAAGCTCCCGCATTTGCACAGCCTTACATCACTGATCCTTGGAAGAACAGCTGCGGTCAGTGGGATGCTTGCGGTGATTGGAACGTGGACTACTACTGGACCATCGACTCTTGGACTCGTAGCGCAGCACGTAGCACTGTTACCTATTCATATCCGGGTCACGAAGGTTTCATTCCTTACGGATGCACCGGCGAACAGGCACAGCCCGCTTACGAATATGTGCTGAAGTTCACAGACGGAACCAATAATTACGTAGAACTGAACACTTCTGACTACATCCGCGCATTCGTGGCACTGCCTCACAGCATGTATCTGCGTGAATATGCCGTTACCATCTACGGCCAGCAGTACGACAATGCCCGCGACGAGTGGAAGGAAGGTATCATCCTGCCCGACTTCAAGGGTCAGTATGTATTGCCGGTTGAAGGCACTACCGCTACCGAGAACGACGGACGCTTCACGCTGCAGAACATCGACCTCTGCTCAGAGAAGAGCTATCTGCCTGCTGACATCCAGTTCGACGACTTCCGCGTAGGTCGCAGCCGCATCGTCCAGACTACGAACAGCGAAGACCTGTTGAAGCACTTGAAGTCTTACTACGGTGACAAGGCTCAGTTCGACCAGAACAAGAACGTGCTCTTCTACGTAGAGACTATGGGTGAATTCGTAGTTACCAACGAACTGGTTGACTATGTACAGATGCTGTACAACAACTACGGTATCACTCAGGGCAGCAAGGCTCTCATCTACTTCACTCGCACAACAGGTGACAATGGTCAGGGCGAACTGGTATTCCCGGCTAACTTGACTAACGATCACGCTATCGACCTGTTCTACTACAGCAAGCGGGTAAGTCTGCGCAACGAAGGTGTTCAGGTAATCGACAAGCCTATCCTCTATGACTACAACGCAAGCGGTATCGAATTCACGAAGACCATCGTAGCCAGTCTGGAGAACATCTACAAGGACAGAGGCATCTTCAACGACGGTGTTGACCTGCTCGACAAGATTGAACCGGTTATCGCTGACAACCTGTTCGGAGGCATCAAGCACATCACCAATGCCGGTACGCTGACCATCCGTACATGGGTGACTACTCCTGAAAAGGACGGCGACCGTGAGGCTATCTACAACCTCGAAGGCGCTACATTGAACCTTGACGGCGCATTCATCTGCGGTGGTTATGTTCATCCGGATGCTGGGGTTAGCATAGAATCCATCATCGGACTGCCCGAAGCAGTTATCATGCCTACTTACATCCACAACGACGGTGAATTGAACTCTATCAATTCTGTAGTTGCCGGTACGGTTGAGAACAACAATGTGACGAACATCAAGCCGCTTGGCTCGTTCATCGCCAGCCTGATTAACAAGAACGATTGCTCGAACTGCGGTGACAGAGTCGCTGTAGTCAACATCGAAGCCGGTGCCATCTTGGATGTTTACTTCGGTGTCAACCACGAAGGTGCTCTGATTGAGGATTATGGTCACTTCCGCATGGTTGAAGGCTCGAACGATCCTGGTGAATTCAACAACGACGGTACCATCAACGTACATGCCGGTGCAACAGCCATCACTGAGGATGCTGTATTGAAGAACCATGCTACAGGTGTGATCAACGTAGACGGCGAGAAGAGCAATACCGGTGAACTGAAGGAGAACATCCAGAACAGCGGTACTATCTACGTGAAGAATTACGGTCACGTCATCGTTGACGGTATAGTTGAGGACGAAGCGAACGGTATCATCGACGTTACTGAGGCTGCCGGTGAAGACACCGATGCCAACGCTGCCAAGGATAAGCAGAACGGTGAGGTGAATGCCAACCACTTCCGCTATGTAGTGAAGGCCAGCACGAAGGCTGAAGATCTGGACAAGGCCTTGAAGGCACGCATCTCCAGCAACAACTACCGTGCGGAGGGCAGCAACTCCATCATCGTTATCTTCGACTGCCAGGCCGGTCAGATGACTTACTTTGATAACGCTAAGTCTAACATCCAGCACGTACTCGTAGAGAACGGTACACTGACGTTGATCAAGAACACAACGTTTGCTTACCTGGAAAACAATAAGGCTAATCATAATCACGACAACGATCTCATTCCTTACAACGCATTTGAAGTTGCAGGTGATGCCGAACTGATTGTAGCCAACGATGCTACACTGACATTGGGTCACTGCAATAACAAAGAGGTAGAAGTCTATGTAGAAGGTAAGTTCAAGGTGAACAACCACGGTGCATTGGCTGTAGCTGAGGAAACTGCAGGCGTAACTGTACTTGGTGAAGGTTATCTGGAATTCAACCAGGATACTACCGGTCTCGCTTGGGACATCGATGACTTCGATGGAAGTGTCAAGGGTGAATAAATCCTTGTAGAGAAGACAGAACTCACTTGAATCTTCTTTGAGACGAGGGGCGCACTTGAAAAGGGTGCGCCCCTTTCTCTTTACAATGGATGATACTGCCCCAAAACAGACATAGGCATAGAAAGCACGAATCCCTGATGACACGTAGCCATCAGGGATTCATGCTTTCTTCACCTTTGGTGATCCGCTTGGGGCTCGAACCCAAGACCCCAACATTAAAAGTGTTGTGCTCTACCTGCTGAGCTAGCGGATCAATCCTTACTGCCGTTAAGCGGGTGCAAAGGTAGGAAGATATATTGAGAAAAACAAGTATAAGAGGGAAAATGTACTGAAAAAAATCCCCCTATTCAACGTCTCGCAGCAGACGGAATAAGGGGGATATTTTATGAAAATGGGGTTAGGTTCCTATAAAGTAGTGTAACTAACGATGCTACAAAAATACACTCTTCTTCCTAATTGGAGAAATTTTTCCGAATATTTTTATGCATAACTTTTCATTTTGGTGCAATTTTCAGATGTGGAGCAGGCGGCAAAGTGGCAAAAGGAAGCGACGGAGGGAGCGTAGACGCACCCACCAGTGTGCCCGTCGCAGCCACCGTGCCTCGGTGCATACCTGCTCCGTCCCGTCAGGACGGTAGATGGTACGCAGCAGTCCGATGATGTCGCCTCGCTTGACACGTTCAATCCGTACCAGGTTGCCGTCGCCCAGCATCAGGCATTCGTCACCTTCCCGGCCTATATAGCGATGTATCATGTAGCGTCCTTCCCACTGGTAGAAGGGGCAGCAATAGAGCGGCAACTCTCCCTCCGGCGGACAAGGAACCACCTCCACCAGGTCCTTGCCACCGTGGATGAAGGGATACATACTCTGGCCGTCGATGTGTAGCTTGACGGTCTGCCCGGCCCGCAACGCTTCGGCGGCTTCGGACAAGAAACTATTGGGTACTACCAGTTTTCGCATTACGTTCTGTTGAGGATTAACGGTTACCAGTTTTCATACAGCTGCATCGTCGCCAAAGACGGTACGACACGACAGACGGGCCGCATCGGCATCGGGCAGACAGGCCAGGTGATAGACGGGCACGCTGGAGAGCAGGTGGCTGAGGACCTCGCTGATGTGATCGTACAGCCCGTCGTCGTAGGCAAAGCAGGGCGGACAAGAGGGGTGCAGCGCCCCGTATCCCTGCGCCACCGAGAGGCGGGTTATCTTGTTGTAGGGGGCTTGCGACAGGCGCACACAGGCGGCCAACGGATAGCTTTCCGTCTTGTAGCAGGGCGTCTTTCCGCTCCAGGGACTGCCAAAGGCCCAAGGCTTGCCGTCGATGATGCGGATGATGGGACTGTCGTCGTTCAGCAGGACGGCTCCATCGATGTGTTCACGCCACAGGCGGGTATGGGTACTCTTGCCCGTCCCGCTCTCGCCCAAAAAGAGTACGGCACGCCCCCGGTATTGGATGGTGCTGGTATGGATGGCCACCGTCTGCAGCGGATTGGTTGCCACGCCATACGCAATCCAGCAGGCAAAGCGCAGCAGTCGGGCATCGAAATTGCCCGTGAAGCAGGCTACGTGTCCCTCCTCCTCCATCCAAAGGTGAAGTGGCTGGGCATCGGCGGGAGCCATCTCGAAGCAGTAGCCGCCGGCATAGCGTCCGAAGCGGCTGACGATGTGGTCTATCTCGTTCTGATAGAATACGGTTTCAAAGGCCGGAGCCACGGCCGTGGGTGAGGTGCAGCGGCAGACGGGTTCGCCTTCGGCCGTTACCTTGAAAGGCGCGAATCCCTGCAGGGCAGCTATACCCTGCATCAGCCTTTCTCCCTCTATCCGGATGCGATGTCCGGCTATCAAATAGTCTTGAATCATTCTGGTTGAATATTGAAAGTTGAAAAACATTAATTACCATGGTCGCCGATGTCAATAATGCGGTCGCAGAAGGCCAGCGAACTCTCCCGATGGGCAATGATGACCAGCGTCAGCTCGCGGTGCGTATCCGATAGTTGCTCCAAGGCATGGTTTATCTCCTGTTCGGTACGATTGTCAAGGGCCGAAGTGGCTTCGTCGAAGAAGAGGACCGACGCCTCCTTGTAGAGCGCACGCGCAATGCCGATGCGCTGCTTCTGTCCGCCCGACAGCCGGTTGCCATATTCGCCCAACGGAGTGTCCAGCCCTTGCGGCAGTGCATCGGCCCACTCCTTCAGCTGTACCTGTTCCAGCACCCGTGCTACCTTGGAGCGGTCGGGTACCGATGCGCCCAGTGCCACGTTGTCGGCCAGCGAACCCTCGATGATGAATATCTCCTGCGGTACATAGCCTGCCAGCCGGTGCCACTGATGGCGGTTGGCGGCAGTCAGCGGACGTCCATCAATCCGTATCTCGCCTTCGGTAGGCTCGAAGAAGCCCAGCATCAGGTTGAACAGCGTGGATTTGCCCGAGCCGCTGGCCCCTCGTATGCCGATGCGTTCGCCGCAGGCGATGTTCAGCGTCAGTCCTTGGAAGAGGGTATGTCCGTCGGGGAAGGCAAAGGCCAGGTTACATAGTTCGATGGAACGGCGGAAGGTGAAGGGAGCCTCCGCTGCATCTTTGGCGGGCCGGACGCCCGTTTCGCGGAGGCCGTCGGTCACCACGTCGATGGTATGCGAGGCGTTCTGCAACATTACCCAGCTGTTCAGGATGCCTCGGACGGCCGGTATCAGGCGGAAGGCTGCTACGGCAAACACACCACTCATCAGCCCCAGGTCACCGTTTCCTGTACCTATCAGCAAGGCCAGACCGGCCACCAGTGCCAGCTCGGAGAGAAACTGCGGGAAGAGTTGGTACACCTCCGTACGCAGGCGGTTGCGCACGATGAAGTCCATGCCTTGGTCGAACGAGGCCAGTGACGTATGGAAGGCCTGTGCAATCTCCAGTTCGGCATAACCCCGGAAAGCCTCCACCACCGTGCGGCTCTGTCTGCGGCGTGCCTCCAGCTCCTCCTGCCCGAAACGGCGCAGCCGCTTGCGCACCACGCCCACATAGAGTACGGCCATCGGCACAAAGGCCAGGCAAAGCAGCGAACCGGCCAACGGCTCCCATACCAGCAGGGCACCCACCATCAGCAGTATCAGCACAGCCTCGCCCGCCATGCGGAAGAGCGGAGCCAGTACGCAAAGGCTGAAGGTATAACAGATGTAATTGACCTCGTAACCCAGCTGCACACTGCTTTTCGACTTCAGGTACAGCAGGCCTCGGTGGTAGTAGTTGGCAAACATGCGGCGGCTGAAGTCGCGGTAGATGTCCAGCTGATAGCTGCTCTGTATGCGGGCCAGCAGCACCACCAGTGCATTTTTCAGCACCACGAAGAGCAGCACCGCACCACAGAGTGCCAGCATCATCTCGCGTCCGCCGCCGTCGCGCCTCACCAGCACCAGCAGGATGGGTATCAAAGCAGCCACTCCGGCAAAGTCGAGCAAGGCCCGTACCAGCACCGAAAGAGCCACCCAGACGCCCCGCTTGCGCTGGCGTGGGGAGAGTAGGGATGTGATGTGTCCTATCATGAATGCTGCTGCTTCTTACGCCAGAAGGTCCGTTTTCCCCACAAGTCCTGCAAGAAGAGCACCCAGCCCACGCTGCCTACGCCGCACAGGAAGACACAGCCCACCAGAATCATCATCTTGCGGGGCTTGGAAGCACGCAAAGGCACACTGGCCGGTTGTATGATGGTGTAGACCGGCGTTATCTCGTCCACCTTTGCCTTGGCCATGCGCAGCTGCTGGCTCATCTGGTTGTAGGCGGAGAAAGCCAGATTCATTTCGTTCTGCAGCTTCTCCAGCTCGGCCTTCGAACTGAGTAGCGACAGACCCTGATTCTTGTCGGCATACTCGGCATACTGTGCCTGTGCCGTATAGTATTCGGCTTGCGCTTCGCGATAGAGCTTCTCGGTATACTCCAGCGTGGTGCGTGCCTTGCTGGTACGATACTCCGTCACATACTCTTGCAGACGTTTACGCACTGAGTCGGCTACCACAGCGGCCACCAGCGGGTCCTGCATGGTGACGGCCAGCGTAGTGACCCACGTCTTCTTCTCAACCGTCACCTGAATGCGGCTACTGATGCCTCCGGCCACACCGGCCTGTTCCTTTGTCAGCTGGAAGGGGTCTATCTTGGCCTCCGTGCCGGCTTCGTCCGGCTTGTCGCGGAAGAGGGAGACCGCCCATCCTATCAGGCGGAAGGGGGCACCTGTCACCGACTTTATCCACGATACCTTCTGCCGCTCCTTCATGTAGGTGGCCAGCGTCAGGAGGGTCGTGTCCTGCTGCTCGTGGATAGGGATGTCGAACAGACCGACCAGGAAGGGAGTGGAGGCCACAATCTCGGGATAGAGGTCGGGATAGATGGCATCGCGTGCCGTAGATGTGCCCAGGCTGATGCCTGCCATGGCTGCCAGCGAACTCATGCTGGAGGAGGAGGCCGACTTGCCCGTAGTACTTTCAGGGGCTATCAATATTTCGGTGGTGTACTCCTTGGGGGTGCTGAAGCCGATAATCAGCCCCACGATGGCGCCGATGCCGCATACCTTCAGTATCAGTTTGCGCGATTTCCACACTTTCATTGCCAGCTCCAGCAGGTCAATTTCCTGTATTTCATGAGCCTTCCGGCCCGTCGTATTGTTGTTTGTTATATCCATCCGCTTTAATTTCTTAGAACCACTATTAGCAAAACGTTGGCAAAGATAATGCAAAGAATTGATTCAGCGAGCGAAATCACTAACTTTTAAGGAGATATTCTTTCGGGGTGAATGCGGGGCATCGGCGTTCCGTCGGCTTGGTCGAGGCAATGCCGTCGCTCTGCCTGGCACCCGGACCGATGATGACAAAGTGACAAATTGTATATCCTGAAGGCTGTAGAATGGCGTATTTCGAGCCGATGTACAGTCCGATGATAAAAATCGAAACGAAAACAGGTTATTTGTCTCGCCCATAGAGAGATAGCGAAATATTGACAAAAATTCTACGCGCAAAGACGGCAGAAAAGTGCTTTTCAAGCAGCAAAGAGGTTGTTTTTCCTACGCAAACAACTACTTTATGAAAAGCAGATACCTTGTTTTGATGAAGAAGATAGTATGTTTTCAGCCATCAGTTAGAAAGATATGGAGCAGAAGTTAGTATGTTTTCCGCCAGAAGAGGGCTTCGGAATGCATAAAACGGGCGATATTCCGCCCGTTTCTGCATATTTATGCATGGTTACCCTTCTCCATTTTCTCTGATTGCGAAATTACGTCAGCTTCCACTGTAAGCAGAACCGCCCATTCCGCAACCAAAAGAAAGGAAATCCGGAATTATCGCGTCAGCATGGATTGCGACAGGATGTCCGTCAGGATGGGACGTACACCGCTCACAAAGCACTCTACGGCAATCACCATCAGGATGAGCCCCATCAGACGCATCATCACGTTGTTGCCCGTCTCACCCAGCAGTTTCACCAACCGGGTAGAGGCACGTAGGATGAAAAGCGTCAGCAGGTAGATGAAGGCAATGGTACCTATCAGCACCGCTTTCATCTCTACGGTATGGGCATCCTGCATCAGCACGATGGCGTTGGCTATGGCGCCTGGACCGCACAACATGGGGATGCCCAGCGGCGTGATGGAGATGTCGGCGGCATAAGTACGTATCTCCTCGTCCTTCAGACGCATGGAGGTGTAGCGTGCCTGCAGCATGTCGAAGCCTATCTTGAAGATGATGAAGCCGCCGGCAATGCGGAACCCGTTGGTAGAGATGCCAAAGAACTTGAAGAGAAACTGCCCGGCAAAGGTGAACACCATGATGGTGATAAAGGCTACCAGCGTGGCGCGTGACACGACGGACTGCCGCTCGCGCTCGCTCATGCCGTTGGTCATGGTCAGGAATACAGGCATGGTGCCCAGCGGATTGGTCAATGTAAAGAACGAGGTAAAGCAGAGCAAAAAGAAAGGAATTAATGTCTCCATAAACTGATTTTTAAGATTTACGGCGACAAAAATACAACAATTCAGGGAATAATGAGAAACAAACAGGGAAAAATAAGAACGGTCAGAGTATCTCTGTCAGTTCCCGCAGGTCGGCGATGTGGTAAGTGGGCCGGAAGGGGAGTTCCTCCTTTCCGTACAGGTCGTAGAACACCTGGTGCATCCCCACGTTGTGGGCACCGGTGACGTCGCTCTCCCAACTGTCGCCAATCATCAGCGATTCGTGCAGCTGCGACTGGGTGGCGGAGAGGGCGAAATGGAAGATGGCCGGCCAAGGCTTCAGTACGCCGATGTCGTCCGAGAGGATGACCTGACGGAAGAAACCGTCAATGCCAGCCGAGCGCATCTTACGGCACTGCAGCTCCTGAAAGCCGTTGGAAAGGATGAACAGGCGGTAGCGGCCCGACAGGTATTGCAGCACCTCCAGCGCATGGGGCATCAGCTTCCTGCAGGTGGGGATGACGGCAAAGAAATCATCGGCAAAAGCCTGTGCCAGAAGGCTGTCCCCATGTCCTACGGCCTGTAGCGGATAGAGGAAACGTTGCCGGTTCAGCTCCTCCTTGGTCACCGTTCCGTCGGCATACTCCTTCCACAGCTCATGGTTGCGTTGCTGGTAGAGGGTGTAATAGTGCTCGAAGGAGTCGAAGTAGCGGTCGAAACAGTGCTTCCGATAGGTTGCTTCAAAGGTGTCACGCGCATTTTGCGAGAAAGCCCACAGCGTGTCGTCGAGGTCGAAGAAAAGGTTTTTGTACATTTTTGAGTTACGAGTTACGAGCTACGAGTTACAAGTAGGGGCGCAACATCTTGCGCCCTGAACCTGATGTCGTGTGGCTTGGGGCGGAAGATGTTCCGCCCCTACGCACTTGTGAATATGGTTGCAGCCCTATCATTACTTCACCTGAATCACCAGATAGCGTGACACGCTCCAGAACGAGTTGGTGTTGGTGATGTGCAGGGTGAGTTCCCCCTTGTCATTCTTCTCCAACGCATACGAGCCTTCCGGGTGGGTTGTCAGCAGTTTGGCATCCTTGGAGTAGAGTTTGATTTCCTTCGTGGTGCGGATGTCTATCTGAGTGAAATAGTCCTTGTTGAAGTCATCGTCCTTCAGCACCTCCTTCTTGGCGAAGATGTTGTCCTTCTTCACGATGTTCTGCTCCTTCAGTTCCTTCGACGTACCGAATACAAACCAGGCGGCGTTCAGCGCCTTGTCTTGTGCGGCTACGGTTTTAGCCTTCGCCTCGTTTTCGGCCGTCAGCGACTCCTTGTCAGCCGTCAGTCCGCTCACAGCCGCATCCAGTTCCTGAATGCGGATATTCTTCGAAGCCAGTTCGGCCTGCAGTTCCTCGATGCGCTGCGTCTTGGCGTTCAGTTCCTGCGTCAGTGCTTCCACCGCCTTCTTCAGTTGTGCCGAGTTGTTCTTGCTGCTCTTCAGCATGGCCTGCAGTTTCTCTATCTGCGCTTTGTTCTCTTCCATCTGCTTGCGGATGAACTCAATGTCCGAAGCAATCTGTTGCTTGGCATTCAGCGAACCTTCGCCTGCGGCACCACGTTGCAGGTCCACCCGGTTCTCGGCCGCATTGATTTGCCGGAAGCCTTCCGATATTTCGTTGAAGGTACCCATCATCTCATCCAGTTCAGCGTTGCGTTGGCTCAGCACCATCAGCAACGAATCATTTTCAGCCTTCAGCTGATTCTTGTCACCTCCCGAAAGGGCATCGCACGAAGCCAATACGGCTGCGCCCACCATCATTAATACAATCTTTTTCATAATTTACCTAATTAATTGGTTAATACCATATATATATAACTTTTATAAGTCTGGTTACACCCCGCCGACAACCAGCACAATCTCCCCCTTCGGCTCATTCGCCGTAAAGTGCGCTATCAGCTCCGCCAACGTGCCTCGCACCGTCTCCTCATGCACTTTCGAAATCTCGCGTGCCACGGCAGCCGGCCGTTCCGGCCCGAAGTGCTCCGCCAATTGACCCAGCGTCTTCACCAACCGGTAGGGCGATTCGTAGAAGATGATGGTGCGCGTCTCCGTAGCCAGTTCCTTCAGTCGCGTCTGGCGTCCCTTCTTCTGTGGCAGGAAGCCCTCGAAGCAGAACTTCTCGTTAGGCAGTCCCGAAGCTACCAATGCCGGCACGAAGGCCGTCGGCCCCGGTAGGCACTGCACCTCGATGCCCGCCCGCACACACTCGCGCACCAGCAGAAAGCCGGGATCGGAGATGGCGGGCGTGCCTGCATCCGAGATGAGTGCTACCGTCTCGCCCCCTCTTATTCTATTTACAACGCTTTCCACCGTTTTATGTTCATTGAATTTGTGATGCGACTGCATGGCGTTCTTTATCTCGAAATGTTTCAGCAGAATGCCCGACGTGCGTGTATCCTCGGCCAATATCAGGTCGGCCTCCTTCAGGATGCGCACAGCCCGCAGTGTCATATCTTCCAGATTTCCTACCGGAGTAGGTACCACATAGAGTTTCCCCATATCTTTCTGACGTTTAGTGATGTCGCCGCAAATGTAGAAATAAATAATGAGAAAATGTAGGTAAGCCGATAAAAACCTGTACTTTTGCATAGGATTAACAGAGATCAAACAGATGCTCCCCTGCTTTTTTTAATTTTAAATTTTAAATTGACAAGATGCTCTACCAAGAAGACCATAACCAAGAAACCGGACGGCGCGGGCGCGTTGAAGTCATCTGCGGCTCCATGTTCTCCGGCAAGACCGAAGAACTGATACGACGCCTGAAGCGTGCCAAGTTTGCCCGCCAACGGGTGGAAATATTCAAGCCGGCCATTGACACACGCTATTCCGAGGCCGATGTGGTGTCGCACGACAGCCACTCCATCGCCTCTACTCCCATTGATTCGTCGGCCAGCATCCTGCTGTTTACCTCAGAGATTGACGTGGTAGGCATCGACGAGGCGCAGTTCTTCGACAGCGGACTGGTGGATGTGTGCAACCAACTGGCCGACAACGGTGTGCGTGTCATCGTCGCAGGGCTCGATATGGACTATCTGGGGCGTCCCTTTGGGCCGATGCCAGCTCTCTGTGCCATTGCCGACGAGGTCACCAAGGTACACGCCATCTGTGTGAAGTGCGGACAGCTGGCAGCCTTCTCGCACCGCATGGTGGCCAACGACAAGCAGGTGATGCTGGGCGAGACGGCCGAGTACGAGCCGCTTTGCCGGCAATGCTACCGTCAGGCAACCCGTAAATAACTCATAAATCGCTACAGCCATGGCTCAAAAGAAAATCACCTTCGACAGTTTCATCCGCGGTGTCATATTGGGCGGCATCGTCATCGCCCTGCTGATGCTGCTCAAGCGGCTGAGCAGCGTGTTGCTCCCCTTCTTCATCGCATGGCTCATAGCCTACATGGTCTATCCCATGGTCACCTTCTTCCAGTATCGCCTGCGTGTGAAGGTGCGTATTCTTGCCATCTTCTGTGCGCTGTTCACGCTGCTGGTGATAGGTGGAGCAATCTTCTACTTCTTTGTTCCTCCCATGCTCGCAGAGTTTGGCCGGGTGAAAGACCTACTGATAGCCTATTTCTCCGACGCGAGCTATGGCAGCAATGTGCCCAGTTCGTTGAGCGAGTTCCTGCGTCAGAACGTCGATTCGAACTACCTGAGCCGCCTGTTCCATCAGGAAGACTTTCTGGCGGCACTGAAGGAGAGCCTGCCACGCATCTGGCAGTTGCTGACGGAGTCGGTCAACCTGCTCTTCAGCTTCTTTACCTTCCTGCTCATCCTGCTCTATGTGGTCTTCATCCTGCTCGACTACGAGAGCATTGCCGAGGGGTGGGTTCATCTCATCCCGCTGAAATACCGCACCCATGTGGTGCATCTGCTTACCGATGTAAAGGAGGCCATGAACCGCTATTTCCGCGGACAGGCCTTCGTGGCATTCTGTGTCGGCATCCTCTTCAGCATCGGCTTTCTGATTATCGACTTCCCGCTGGCTGTCGGTCTGGGCCTCTTCATCGGCCTGCTCAACATGGTTCCCTACCTGCAGATGGTGGGCTTCATCCCTACCATCATGCTCGCCATACTGAAGGCGGCCGATACGGGCGGTAACTTCTGGGTCATTCTGGCCTCGGCCATTATGGTCTTTGCGGTGGTGCAGGTCATACAGGATGGCTTCATCGTACCGCGTGTCATGGGGCACATCACCGGCCTCAATCCTGCCATCATCCTTCTCTCCCTCTCCATTTGGGGGTCGCTGATGGGGATGCTGGGCATGATTATCGCCCTGCCGCTCACCAGCCTGATGCTCTCCTACTATCAGCGATACATTGCGCATCACGAGCGACGGTTGCGGGAACAGGATGCCGATGCGGAGGATGAGGAAGCGTAATTATTTATGGTACACGTCATGAAATTCCCCTTGTTCTGTTCATAGAAATCCGTAATTCCCTGAATGTTGTCCATTCCCCGTCATCCGACTGCGATAGGTTGCCCAGATACGTATTGATAAGATCCGGTGTGTATTCTTCTGTTGCTTGATTGTTCGGCCTTTCGTTCTTAAGGGCTTGATTCACGTTGTTAATGAGTCCTGTTGATTTCCTATTTATAGGATTTAATCGTCCTGCTATAGCCTTCCCGCTACATGGCTTTTATGTCATTGGACTTCTTTCCTCCAATGAGTGGCATTGGCTTTATAGGACAGGTATATATAGGTATTATAGCAGATAGTGAAAATATAAAGAGGAGGAGATAAAGGACTCTATGCCTCCTATCTCCCCCTCAAAGGATTATCTTATCTCAGTAAAGAGACTCAATTGCGAACTTATCGTGCTGCACTTGCAGCACCGTTCCACTTGCCTACGATACCATCAGCTACGATACCACTACCTGCATATACAGCACCTGTCAAAGTAGCTTCTGTGAATGATACGTTAGTCAGAGTCAGCTTGTAGCTGTTGTTTGCATTTACAGTCAGACCCTTAATTGTTGTCTGGTTGACATTGTAACCTGTCCAGGTAACATCTGTTTTCAGAACCAATGTCTTGCCTGTGAAGTCATACGTATGAGTACCAGCAGCAGTTGTATTGATTGCTGCGTTTGCATAAATCTTGTTGATAGCTCCTAAATTCACAACATCATCAACTGTAAGCGTAATGGCACCCGTAGCCTCGATTGAAGTTACACTGGGAATTGCAGCGGCATTTCCAACCTGAGTTGTAGCCATAGCAGCAGTAGTTACAAAGATTACCTCCTGTGTAGCACCAGAACCTACCAATGCTGAAGAAGAAGCAGTAGCTTCAGGAAGATTAATCTTACCGTTACCGGCAGTTACAATGAACTTAGCACTTGTTGCTTTTGTTTCCATAGTACCGTTATTGGTGAGAGACAATGTCTTGCCAGCAGGAGCCTTGATTTCACCCGAAACGTTAATCTGGTTCTTGTTCAGAATCTCTTCTGCGACTACGGCACCTACAGTTAACGTACCTTGGTTACTGATATTCCGTGCGGTCAAAGTCTTAGTGGTTGTTACGGAAACTGAACCTGCAGAAGTACTGCCACTCATAGGAGCAATAATCAACGACTTAATTTCAGTATCAGCAGTCGGGTTCCATGTCTTGCCAGCAGGCACAAGTACTACTGTATTTTCGTCCATTGTACCAGTCAACGTTTGACCCATGATTGCATATCCGGCATTTGAAACAAGAGAAGTAGCCAAATCAATAGTAGCTTGCTTGCCATTGCTGCTTGTAAATGTCACAGATGTAGCTGTTGCGCCAGTCAATGTAACGTCATTAGCTACCGGCAATACAGTAGTCATCAACTTGAAGCTACCACCGTTCTGGTTATTACGTGCCAACGTATTGATCAGGGCAGAATTGATTTCTACAGAATGTGTAGTTGCAATCTCAAAGCCCTTAGTCGTACCAGTTGCAAGACCTTCTTGCCAGCTCGTACCGTTAGCTGCATTTTCAATAGCCTCAATCAAACCTGCGGTAGTTGTGATACCCGTATCAACGGAACCCTTCAGCATAGCAATCTGTGCGGTAGCGGTAGCACTCTTAGCAGCCTTACCACCAGTCAGATTGATAGCCAACAGATTGTTCACACCGTTCTTCTTCTGATAGTTACCATTGGCATCTACGCGCAATGCCTCTGACGGATAGCACTGACCGGCCATGAAGCTCAAAGTTGCCAGACCGACATTGCCAGCTGCACCGAAGAGTTCACCCTTATCTGTATTGTTAACTGCAGCATTCAACTTCACGTCAGATACGCCCCATGTATCAACACCGGTAGCGGCAAAGGTAGCCTGACAGATTTCATACTGTTTGCCATTGATGGTCACAAACAATTTTGCCAACAATTGGTCGCTTGTAAAGTCAAACTTCTTAGCCGGCATAACGCAATAAACGTCAATCGATTGACCCTGTTCGATAGTCTGACCAACCTTCAAAGTCGTAATAACACCTTGCATTTCATTATTTGCCGGATTATTACCACGTCCAACCAAATATTCCTTCGGAGTAGGAGAAGGAGTATAAGAAGTTTTCAACAAATCTTCGGTTTCTGCTACAGCCAACAGGTGGTCCACATCATTCCAACTTCCACCCAGTTCCTTAACCACGCCGGAAGTTGCTGCAATTGCAGTAACGGCACCTTGTGCATGTTTCAACTGACCACCAATCTGCATAGTTGTTATCGCAGCCCGTGAAGCATTGACATTAACCAACTGAATAGAGTCAACCTTGATGGCACCGTTATAGGCAGCCACAGCAGATTTACCAATAGCTTTTTCTTCAAACAGATATCCGTCGAAGTTGTTAGTAATCGTAAACTTAGGATAAGCGAAGATATTGAACATCTTGATGTTTGCAGGTTCCTTCTTATCCGAACCGGTGATAAACTTATATCCAACTTCTACAACACTACCGCTGGTATAGAACTCGGTCAGCGCAGATTTAGCAGAAGAGGCATCCTGACGTACCGGAACTGCAACAACCAGAGGAGTACGTACGTTCATGTCCTTGTTGTAAGGAGCATAGAACAGGTAGTTACCCTCTACCATCGGATGTTCTGCTGCCCAGGTGTTACCACCGTCTGTAGTAGAGAATGCATTGTTGCAACCGTACCATTCGTTAATGGTATAAAGTGCCTTGGGATTTCCAGATGCAGCTGCCAAATCAGTTGCATAACCAGCCGCATCCGTGTAAGTCGGAGTGTCGATGATAGCTGCACCTACCTTGTCATTTGTAGACCAAGTAGGACGGAAAGCACTACCCAGCACCAATCTGGTGTCTGTCTTGTCACCATTCAATGTAATTTGGGTATCCACAACAGGGCGGATAGCCAATTGGGCATCTTTTACTGCGCTGTCATTTACCGTAACCAGCTCTTCTTGCGAGCAGCCTACGAATGCAGCACCTAATGCCATTGAAAATAAAATGTGTTTCGTTCTCATTTTAGATAATTTAATATTAAATTAATAATTGATTATTCTACTTCATTTCCACCGCCTGGCTCGAATGTACTTCCTCCGAATCCAGCCTCTACTTCGACCTCCAGAACTTCCACTTCCGGAGCCACATACTTCATTTCCTTTTCCATTTTCATAATCTTTAAGTAAATTAGTTGTTAATAATATAAAAATTGTTTTTATTCCTATAGTTTGCGGGGTGCCTCCCGAATTTCACTCCGACGGAGTTTCTATATACGTATTATATATATGTATATGTATCGAAGTGTTCTTCCAGCTATCTTCCGTCAGTGCCCGAAAACCGCGTCGGAAGGCCCGTCACACCACACGACACCCCACATTTCATCCTGCAAAGTAAAGTACTAATTTCCCGAATCTTGGGTGGAAGCGAATCAGGCAAAGGAAACCGGTTGGAAGAATCTTGACAAAAAAAGGGGAGAGAAGAAAAGGAAAGAATCAACAAAGGGAAGGGCATAAAAAATCCGGAGGAGATATTCGTTCACGAAACCTCCTCCGGATGGTATATCAGATGTACAGAGCAAGCTATGCTTTGTCAGCTATCCGGCGTGCCTTCAGGTCGGCATTGATTGTCGCCATACGCGACTTATTGAGCGGATAGATGAACATCACCAGCATGGAAACACCGGCAATAGCGGCCGGAACGAAACTCATCAGGTACTTCAAGCCGTCCAATGCTTCGGGAGTCTGAACGGCACCTTCCGCCGTATTGTACCCAAAAGCGGCCAGCAACGCCATCACGGCCCAACCGGCAAAAGCACCACCAAACTTCTGGGCCATGGAGCCGGAAGAGAATATCAACCCCGTGGAAGCGGTGCCGTCCTTCTGCTCGGCATAGTCGGCTACGTCAGCGTACATGCTCCATACCAAGGGGGAGATGATGCCGGTGCAGATGGATATCAGTATCTGGAACAACATCATCAGCCACCAGCCGAAAGGCGTATTGGGAACGAAGAAGAAGAGAACGCTGAAGAGCACCAGACAAATCAAGGCCAGCTGATAGGTGGACTTCTTGCCCAACCTCAAAGAGAAAGGAACAGCCAATGCAACGCCCAACATGTTGCAGACTTCACCTACCATGAGGAACAAGCCGGCATAGAGCACGATGCTGAACAGGCCACAATCCAGGGAGGCACCTGCACTGATATAGTCCTTGAAGAAGTAGGCAGCCGTAGCGCCACGGACGGTATTGAAGAAGTTCGAAAGCAAAGCTGCACCGTTGAGAATCCACCAAGGCGAATTCTGTACCAGTGACTTCACATCCTTGCCGATGGATTCTGCAGCCACACTCTTGACGTGCTCGCACGTCATGCTGAAACAAAGTATGAAGCCCATGAAACAGATGGAGGCAATGACAATCATGGCAAACTGCCAACTGGTGGCATTGCTGCAATCCATGGAGCGGAACCAGTTGCACAACGGTTCCCAAGCCCCCAAAGCGATGAAGCTACCGCCGTAGGCAAAGAACATACGATAGGAAGAGAAAACGGTCTTTGTATTCGAATCGTCCGTCATCACACCCAGCATGGCACCGTAGGGTACGTTGATGCCTGTGTATACGGTCATCATCAAGATATAGGTGACGTAAGCCCAGATGAGCTTGCCCGTCCGCCCCATCTCCGGTGTGGTAAAGAGCAGGATGCCGGCTATGGCAAATGGCAATGCAACCCAAAGCAGATAGGGGCGGTACTTGCCCCAGCGGGTATGCGTACGGTCGGCTATGACACCCATCATGGGATCGGAAACCGCGTCCCAGATGCGGGTGATCAGCATCAGCAGACCTGCATCTGCCAGGCTCAAGCCGAAAATATTGGAATAGAAGAAGGGAAGGTAATAAGAGAATATCTTCCAAAACATAGACGATGACATGTCGCCGAATCCGTAACCGATTTTTTCTTTCAATGTGTTCATGATATAAACAGTGTGTTATTATATAATTATCAGATGCAAAAAAAGGAAAAACGAGGGAGAAATGCAACAATTGCAGCCACAAATATGACAAGATTTCCCTCGCGAAGCTATCTCGGCCTAATACCATCAAACAGATTCGTTCCTTGTTCACACATATCGGAAAATCATTTGTTCCGATGCCGCAAAGATACACAAGAGATAGCATAAAAAGTGATACTATCTTACCACCTTTTATGCGTCGTCGGCCATTCTCCCTAAAAACCGCTCCATTTTATCGTGCATTCAGAGCCTCCGGCAGCCTGTTTACTCCGCTGCACGGCCAAAACAGCCGGGCGCAGGATAATAGACGGGGAAGCGAAGTTCCCCCTCCTTCATCAGTTTGCCTTGCTCGTACAAGTGCTTGAGCTGGTAATAGGCGTATGTCCGGCCCATGCCCGTCAGGTACTGATACTGCGACCGCGTGATGGTGCGATGCTCCTTGAAGTAGTCGGTCAGCAGCTGTTCCTTCTGCGCCTCCGAACGAGGTTTGGAGGAGTTCTTTGCCGCACCCCTTGTCAATCGGGGTGAGCCGATGGAGAGAGACAGTTCCTTGTCCATCCGGAAAGAGATACCCTTGAAGCGCACCAGGGTGCTGCGCTTCTGCATCTTCATGTCGGGCGTCACCTTGCCGTCCGCCTCCAGTGTGGGGAAGAGATAGCCCAGCCCCTCGATGTGTACCCGCCGGCCTTCGCGCAGTTGAGCACCGACCACCTCATTCAGTTCCATGAGCACAGCTTTGATGTCGCCGGGCGTCAGGGTACAGCGTTCCCTGATGTACTCCACCAGCGTGGCGGTAGATATCGAACCGTTGAAACAAGGACGCGGATGCAGCGTCGTCTCCCCTTGAAAATCAGGTTTGGGATTCTCGTACCAATCATATAATATTGCCATAAAGAATGTATTTTAGTTATCTCTCATCCTACTTAGTTTGTTTCAATCGTATACTGAATGAACCTCG
>CALZEQ010000057.1 GCA_945641355.1 uncultured Mediterranea sp.
CCCGCCCAATCCTCGCGGTCAAGGTTGCGGTAGCCGATGGCTTCGGCCAGGTGGTGCGACTGGACCTGCTCGGCACCTTCAAGGTCGGCAATGGTGCGAGCTACTTTCAGGATGCGGTCGTACGCACGGGCAGAGAGGTTGAGGCGATTCATGGCACTCTTCAGCAGGGAGAGTCCCTTTTCGTTGGGACGTGCGTATGCAGCCAGCAGACGGCTGGTCATCTGCGCATTGCAATAGATACCCGGCTCGTTGGCGTAGCGAGCCTCTTGTATCTTGCGTGCATTCACCACGCGACGGCGGATGGCTTCGCTGGCTTCTGCAGGGTGGGCATCACTCATCTCCTCAAAGGAGACGGGCACGACTTCTATCTGCAGGTCTATACGGTCGAGCAACGGGCCGGAGATGCGGTTCAGGTACTTCTGCACTTGTCCTGGACTGCAGACGCATGCTTTGGTAGGATGGTTGTAGTAGCCGCAAGGACAGGGATTCATGGAGGCTACCAGCATGAAGGAAGCCGGATACTCGACGTTGTACTTGATGCGTGAGATGCTGATTTTGCGGTCCTCCAGCGGTTGGCGAAGCACCTCCAGCACATTGCGGGTAAACTCTGGCAGTTCGTCCAGAAAGAGCACGCCGTTGTGTGCCAGACTGATTTCGCCCGGCTGAGGGAAGCTGCCGCCGCCAGTCATGGCAACAGCGGAGATTGTGTGATGTGGGTCGCGGAACGGTCGGCGGGAGATGAGTCCCTCCTCCCGACCCAGCTTGCCGGCTACGGAGTGTATCTTGGTGGTCTCCAGACTCTCACCCAATGAGAGGGGTGGCAGGATGGAGGGAAGACGTTTTGCCAACATGGATTTGCCGCTGCCCGGCGCTCCAATCAGGATGATGTTGTGCCCGCCCGCTGCAGCCACTTCCAAGGCTCGCTTCACGTTCTCCTGTCCCTTTACATCCGCAAAGTCAAAGTCGAAATGGCTCTGCTGCTTGTAGAACTCCTCGCGCGTATTGACAATCAAGGGTTCCAACTCGTGCTCGCCGTTGAAGAAGCGTACTACCTGCTGAAGGTTTTCTACGCCGTACACCAGCAGGTTGTTGACTACGGCAGCCTCGCGGACATTCTGCCGGGGTACTATCATTCCTTTGAAGCCCAGTTCGCGGGCCTTGATGGCTATGGGTAGGGCACCACGGATGGGCTGCAGCGTACCGTCCAGTCCCAACTCTCCCATCAGCAGATAGTCGGACAGGTGGTCAGAGGAAATCTGTTCGCACGCGGCCAGCATGGCTATGGCCAGCGGCAAGTCGTATGCCGAACCCTCTTTGCGGATATCAGCCGGAGCCATATTGATGGTCAAGGCACAGGTGGGCATCTTATAGCCGTTGACTTGCAAGGCCGACCGGATACGCTGTTGGCTCTCCTTGACGGCCGAATCGGGCAAACCTACCAGATAGGTCATGCAACCGCGTGAGGCATTCACCTCGATGGTTACCAACGTGGCATCTATACCTTGCAGGGCTGCTCCAAAGACCTTGACTAACATAGCTTCTCCTCTTTTTTATTATCTATCGTTTTTGCACTCTCCGTTTTCGCGCTTTCTCTTCCTCTTTGCGCTTCTTGAACTCCTCTTCTATCGCTTCCAGCTTGTTCTCGATGGCTTTTACGTCCAGATTCTTTCCCTCAATGCGGCCGTTGGCCGAAACGAGCAGGTTGGCTGGGAGCGTTTGAATGGTCAGTTGCTTGGCGAGGTCTGAATTCCAGCCGGCTCCGTCGCACAGCTGTTTCCACTCTAACGAGTCTTGCTTGATGGCCTCTTTCCAAGCCTGCTTGTCTACATCCAAAGAGACTCCCACCAATACAAAATGGGGGTTCTTCTTCTCTTTTTGATAGAGTTGGCGTAAGGCTGCGTTTGCTTGACGGCTTGGCTTATCCCACGAAGCCCAGAAGTGCAGCCAGATGTATTGGTCTTTGAAGTCGGTTCGATTGACTATCTTCCCCGCCTCATCGGGTATGCTGAAGTAGGGGAGTGTGCGTCCGACGGGGAATTTCTCGCTCTCCTGAATCTGTTTCAGCAGCATGTCAATGTACGGACGGTCCTTCAGTTCACCTGCCATTTGTTCGGTCAGGTGTTTGATTTTAGCACAGTTCGGTTGCGGCTGTTCCACAAAGTAGTGGCGTAGCAGGTCGATGGAGACCAACGAAGCGGGATGTGCCTTGATGAATTCTTCTGCCTTCTCTGCCAGTGCATCGGGTGTAGGGGTAGCCAATCCGCCCAACTCCTTTCGGAATGTGCTCATCTCCTCGTTGAAGACATTGCCGGTCACGTTGAGAGCGTGCAGCTGTGAAGAGTTGCCCTTGACAACCACTTTATTGCCTTTGTTGATGTAGAGCGGATATTCTGTCCCATCACTGAATAGCAGCCGTACGGCTACCATCGTATCAATGGGGAGCGTACAGGTGAATTTACCCTTTTTGACAGGGATGGTATCTACCCGGTCGTAGAAGTGATCGGTACCGTACAGGTAGAGCGTGTCGGTGCCCAACCCTTTGATTTCGCCACGGAGGCTGACACAATCCGCCGGTTTGCTACTGCAGGCGGCCAGCAGCACAAGCATGAGGAGATATGCGGGGAATAGATGCTTCATTCGTTGTCTGTTTGTAAAACGTTGCTGCGAAAATAGCTGTTTTGCAGTGAATAAAAAAGAAATGCCCGACATATTTCTATGCCGGGCACTATTTTGTTCTGTTGAAAGCCTGCGCAACCTGTTGTTGTACCGACTTGTTATTCCATCAGTATCTTACTTGATGATGCTTGCAAAGTCGCTGTTAGTAAAGTACTTGGCGAATTCCAAGTCGGTAGCGGCCTTCTTAGCCAACGTAGAATCCTTGGCAACAGCGCTCTTCAAACCGCTGATAACCATAGAAGAGTTGTTGGTTCTTGCACCCAGAACGGCGGTCAGGTAGTCGGTATAAGCGTCCTTCTTTTCGATGCTGCTCAGTGTGCTCTTAGCCTTGTTGTAGTCCTTAGCCAGGATTTGTGCCAAAGCGGCACTGTTGGTCTTCGTATCACCGAAAGCGTTTACGGCTCTGTCATACTGACCCTGTGCGATGTAGAGGTTACCCAGTGCCTCGTTCAGTTCCTTCGAACCGGAAGCCTTGCTCAAGTAGCTTTCTGCAGCAGCCTTGTCGCCCTTCTCCAGAGCAATCAGACCGAGGTTGTTGTTCACTTCAGGAGCGTCCTTCACAGAAGCAGCCTTCTTGAAGAAGCTTTCAGCCTTGTCGAAGTTACCGGCCTCATAAGCCAACTTACCCAGGTTGTTGAATGCGCGGAAGTCATTCGGATAAATCTGAGTAGCCTTGGTATAGATAGCTTCCTTCTTGGCGGGAGCGTTGGTCAGCGTAGCGGCATAGAGCAGTTCTTCGATGTTCAGCTGCTTGGCATCGCTGTCGGCCAGCTTGGCAATTTCCTCGTCAGACTTGCCGATTACGTCGTAGTTCAAAGTCAGACGAGAACGACGCAGCTGCGGCAGGATTTCGTCAGCCAGATTCTTGTAAACAGAAGAGATGTTCTTGATCTCCTGTTCGCGTTGTTCGGGATCAGAATACATAGAGAGAACGCGGAGAATCAGCTCCTTGTCTTGGATGTTGGACTTGGATACCAGTTCCTGGAAGCCTTCCCAGTCTTCGGCAGTGTACTTCGTGTCAACGGCAGCCTCAATCTTGGACTTCTTCAGGTCCTTGTTGATTACCTTGGCTGTGTTGTCCTGACGGTTCTCAGCCAGCTTGCTGTTCAGATCCAGACCACCATCGGGTGATGCGTAGGCAGAAATCTCGATGTTGGTGATTTCCTTGTTGGCAGCATCGTTGATGTTCTTCACCTCTTCACCGAAAGCCTTGGCGGTCTTCAGCTCGCTGGCACGTACGTTAGCCTGCTGAATCAAGAACATGATGTTGGCATCGTACTTCTCCTTGATGATGCGCTGGAAAGCATCGTCACCCAGAGCCGGGTTGGCGCTGTCCAGAGTCTGGTTAACCAGTTCGGAAGTAGCGATGACACCGTCAGCTACCTTTACATCGGGAATAGTGTACGTCTTGCTGCCTCTTGTAATCTGGAACTGCAGATAGAGTTCAGACTTGGCCATCTCGGGAACATAGTCGAAGACAGTCTTCATGGTGTAGTTACCACCCATCTTGTAGGAGATAGTTTGGTCGTTACCTTCTACCTTCTCACCTTGGAATGTGGCAGACTGGCCCTTAGCCTCGCCACCGTTCCACTTCAATACCGGAGTTACTGTAACAACAGCGTTCTTCTTGAAATACTTTTCGGGGAACTTACCGTTGATAGTTGCAGGTACCTTACCGCCTACGGCTTCCAGAACCTGAGGAGTCACTGTGAAATAGTCAGAAGACAATTCACCCATCTTGCTGCTACATGATGTCAGCAGAGCAACAACACACGCCATGAATAATGGCAAATAGATTTTCTTGGTCATTGTTTTGGTATAAATTAAATGTTTTGTAATTGATTTTTATCTTTCAATTATCCATACTCCATCCTCTCACAGGTGAAGTTACGCAAAGATATTAATTCTCTCTGCAGATAGTTAATCGAGGGAGCAATTTTATCATAATTTAATGAATTTATGTTGTTTCCGATACTTTATATTGCGTGGATGGTGCTCGATGATTTCTTCCCTCAACCGATTGCGGTCGATGTGGGTGTAAATTTCTGTTGTCGCAATGCTCTCATGTCCCAACATACATTGTATGGCACGCAGATTGGCACCACCCTCCAGCAAATGGGTAGCAAAGGAGTGCCGGAACGTGTGGGGGCTGATGCTTTTGGTAATGCCCGCTTCGTCCGCCAGCTCCTTTATCAGATGAAACACCATAATGCGCGAAATGTTCTTTCCCCATCGCGCTAAAAAAAGATAATCTTCGCATCCCGGCTTGATTCGCCAATGGGTGCGGTCGAGCAGCCAGTAGCGTATCTCTTTGATGGCGCGTGGTGATATGGGTACCAGACGCTGCTTGCTTCCTTTCCCCTCTACTTTGATGAAACCTTCGTCAAAGTAGAGGTCGGATATCTTCAGTTGGCAGAGTTCGGACACACGCAGGCCGCAGCTGTACAGTGTCTCCAGAATGGCCCGGTTGCGTTGTCCCTCGTTTTTCTCCCTGTCTATGGCATCAATCATGCGGTCTATCTCGTCCACGCTCAGTACCTCTGGCAGATGAAGGCCTATCTTCGGTCCTTCCAGCAGTTCGGTGGGATTGTCCTCCCGATAGTCGGCCATCACCAGGAAGTGGAAGAAGGACTTGATGCCCGACAGAATGCGTGCCTGCGAGCGGGGATGGACGCCGATGTCGTGCAGGCCTGCAGCAAAACGCTCCAGCTCATCCAGAGAGACCGACAGAATGTCGAGTCCCTCTCCCTCCAGAAAGTTCAGCAACTTCTGCAGGTCGGTCAGATAAGCATCCAACGTATTGGGCGAGAAGCCTTTCTCTAACTTCAGATATTGCTGATACTTCCTGACAATCTGCTTCCCATCTGCCTTCTCTACTGCTTTTTCTTCGGTTTTCATATCTTTTTTCTTACCTTTGTCCCGTCGGAAGCCGGATTGCAACTGCATGAGACTGTCTCAGGCTATCTCGTCCGGCTGCGTTGACGAATAAGTATTCAGGTGCAAAAATAAGCAAAAAACAGAAAACGGAGATGATGAAAATAGAGATTATCAATGGCCCGAACATCAATCTTCTGGGCAAACGCGAACCTTCCATTTACGGAAGTGTTACATTTGAAGATTACCTGTCCGAACTGCGCAATCGCTTCCCCGATGTGGAAATCGATTATTTCCAGTCGAACGTCGAGGGCGAACTGATTGACAGGATTCAGCAGGTGGGCTTTGATGCCGACGGCATCATCCTGAACGCAGGTGCCTATACGCATACTTCCATTGCGTTGCAGGACGCCATCCGCTCGGTGACCTCGCCGGTTGTCGAAGTGCATATATCCAATGTGCATGCCCGCGAGGAGTTCCGCCATAGGTCCATGATTTCTTGCGCGTGCAAGGGTGTCATATTGGGTTTCGGACTCGACTCGTACCGCTTGGCTTTAGAGGCTTTGAAGAAATAGAAGAAGAGGGTATCGCCCTCGCGACCGGCAGGCAGTTTCCCTTATATCGATAGCAGGATAGACACACATATATAAATAGGTATAACAAACAAAGGTAAAGATTATGCAGTTGAAACAGACGAAAATCGTGGCAACCATTTCCGACCAGCGTTGCGACGTGGAATTTATCAAGGAGTTATTCGATGCAGGGATGAATGTGGTACGTATGAATACCGCGCACATCGACAGGGAGGGCTTTGAACGGCTGATAGGCAATGTCCGTCGGGTGTCCAACCGTATTGCCATACTGATGGATACCAAAGGGCCTGAGGTGCGTACCACCGCATTGGCCGGTGAACCGATTCCTTTTCAGGCGGGCGACCGGGTCAAAGTGATGGGATGTCCCGACTTGCTGACTACCCGCGAGTGCATCTCGGTATCCTATCCTCACTTTGTGCACGATGTGAATGTAGGTGGTCACATCCTGATAGACGACGGTGATCTGGAGATGACGGTCGTGGAAAAATATGAGGACCATCTGCTCTGTGAGGTGCAGAACGATGCCACGTTGGGCAGTCGCAAGAGTGTCAACGTGCCGGGTGTCCGCATCAACCTGCCTTCGCTCACCGAGCGTGACCGTAACAACATACGTTATGCCATTGAGGCGGATATCGACTTCATCGCTCACTCCTTCGTGCGCAACAAGCAGGATATACTTGACATCAAAGAGATTCTCGATGCACAGGGCAGTGACATCCGCATCATTGCCAAAATAGAGAATCAGGAGGGTGTGGACAATATTGATGAGATTCTGGAAGTGGCCGACGGAGTGATGGTGGCGCGTGGAGACTTGGGCATCGAGGTAGCGCAGGAACGCATCCCCGGCATTCAGCGGATTCTGATACGCAAGTGCATTCTGGCCAAGAAACCGGTGATTGTGGCCACTCAGATGTTGCACACCATGATAAGCAATCCGCGGCCTACACGTGCCGAAGTGACCGACATCGCCAATGCCATCTACTATCGGACGGACGCGCTGATGCTGAGCGGCGAGACGGCCTATGGGAAATATCCCTTGGAGGCGGTGAAGACTATGACGAAGATTGCCGCCCAGGCCGAAAAAGATAAGTTGCCCGATAACGACATACGCATTCCGCTGGTAGAGAACAGCAATGATGTCACGGCCTTCTTGGCCAAGCAGGCTGTCAAGGCTACCACCAAGCTGAAGATACGCGCCATCATCACCGACAGCTACAGTGGACGCACCGCCCGCAATCTGGCTGCTTTCCGCGGCAAATATCCTGTGCTGGCTATCTGCTACAAGGAGAAGACCATGCGTCACCTGGCTCTTTCGTACGGTGTGGAGGCCATCTACATGCCCGAGCTGGCCAACGGACAGGAGTACTACTTCGCTGCATTGCGTCGTTTGCTGAGGGAGGGACGTCTGAAGCCTACTGATATGGTGGGCTACCTCAGCAGTGGAAAGGCGGGCACCCAGACTTCCTTCCTCGAAATCAATGTGGTGGAGGATGCACTGAAGCATGCCGATGAAAGTGCGCTGCCCAACAGCAACCGATATCTGTAACCGAAACAAATAACTAAGGAGACGTATCATGACCGAACAGACAAAAAAAGAAGCTATGACCATTGACGACTATATCCTGCAGCACATTGACGAAGAGGGCGACTATCTGCACGCCCTCTACAGAGACACGCACCTGAAGCTGCTCTATCCCCGTATGGCTTCCGGCCACTTGCAAGGTCGTATGCTCAAGATGTTTGTCCGCATGATACGTCCCCGACAGGTGTTGGAGATAGGCACTTATAGCGGCTATTCGGCCTTGTGCATGGCCGAGGGGCTGCCGGAGGGGGGTGTGCTGCACACCATCGAAATCAATGATGAACAAGAGGAGTTCACCCGTCCCTGGCTGGAAGGCTCTCCCTACGGTGATAAAATCAGGTTCTACATCGGTGATGCGCTGCAGCTGGTGCCTGCGTTGGACTTGAAGTTCGACCTGGTCTTTATTGACGGTGACAAACGCAAGTACCTGGACTACTATGAAATGGTGCTTCCCCGCCTCAGTGAGGGCGGTTACATCCTGGCCGACAATACCTTGTGGGACGGTCATGTGCTGGAGGAGCATCCCCATGCTTCAGACCTGCAGACCCTCCGCATCAAGGAGTTCAATGAGGTCGTTGCTCGCGACCGACGGGTCGAGAAGGTCATCCTTCCGCTACGCGACGGCCTTACCATCATTCGGAAGAAGTAGTTCCCTTGACCCAGTACTCTTACTAAGATTACAGCAGTACTTTTATTACGATTACACCGGTACTCCGTATGGAGTACTGCAGTCCTTACACCGGAGTACCAGCGTACTCTCACCGAGGTACTGCCAAGAAAACCTACTGTATGAATCAATCTGTTGAGGTGAAGCCGAAACGTAAGTAGGTATAATCAGTCTCTTTGCAGAAGCCTGCGGCTTAGGTAGCGGACCGGATACCAGACCGATAGGAATCCCACCGTCACTACGGTGGCAAATACCAATGCAATGTCCGATAGATGGACGCTGACCGGATAGGCATCCACCAGAAAGACTCCGTTCCCGCCTCCCAAGGAGATAAGGCCGAAGTGCTGTTGCAGGAAGCACAGAAGCAGCCCCAGGATGATACCTCCCAAGGCTCCCCATAGCGATATCAGTCCGCCTTCGAACAAGAATATGCGGGTTATCAGGCGGTCGTCGGCTCCCAGGTTGCGCAGCGTCTCCACATCTTCACGCTTGTCCAGTATCAGCATGGAGAGCGATCCGATGATATTGAAGCAGGCAATGGCCAGGATAAAGGTAAGGAATAGGTAAGAGATGAACTTCTCTATCTCCATGATGCGAAAGACGTCGGCCTGCTGCTCGTATCGGTTCAGTACTTGGAAACGGTCGCCCAGTATCTTCTTCATCTCCTTCTGTGTCCGACCCACATCGCTGCCGGGTTTCAGCTTCAGTTCGATGGCCGACACCTCCGTATTGTAGCGGAACAGCCTGCGGGCGAATTCCAATGAGGTAAGTATGTAGTGGGCATCGTACTTCTGCTGGTTGACGGCAAAGACAGCGCCCGGCGAGAACAAGTATTCCTGGCAAAAGGAGGTAGACGGATTGGCGATGTTGACCCTCACGTTCCGTTTGGGTGCATACACCTTCAGCGGGTCGATAAATTGTATGCCGCAGTTCAGTTCCGATACAAGCTCCACTCCCAGAAAACCATAATCCACCAGCGAGTCGTTCAGCACAAACGTTCCGGCTCCATACAGCAGGCTGTCGATGGAAGTCAGCTGCTCAAAGTTGGCTTCCACTCCTTTGATGACGGTCATGGCCTGACGGTCCTTGTACTGCACCAGTGCGTTCTCTTCCAACGTCTTTGTCCAGATGTCTACTTGCGGAAGCGCCTGTACCTGGCGGATGCGCGATTCGTTCGGGTCGAACACCTTGCCCTGTCGGGCTACTATTTTCAACTCGGGGTCAAAGGCCGTAAAGAAGCCGGCTACCATGTCGCGGAACCCGTTGAATACAGATAGCGTGCAAACCAGTGCCACCGTAGTCAACATTACTCCGCAGGCCGAGATGCCTGAAATCACGTTGATGGCATGGTGCTTCTTCTTCGAAAAGAGGTAACGTCGGGCTATGTAGAAGGGGAGGTTCATTCTTTCAGCAGTTCGTCAATCCGCTCCAGGTAGTCCAGCGAATCATCCACAAAGAACTTCAGTTCGGGGATGATGCGCAGTTGATGGCGCACACGCGAACCCAGCTCATAGCGGACAGACTTCACGTTGGCATTGACGTTTTTGATGATTTCCTCACTCTGTTCAGAGGGGAATACGCTGAGGTAGGCGCGGGCCACACTCATGTCCGGGCTGATGCGCACGGTGCTGACCGAAATCAGCACGCCCGGCATGGCTTTGGTCTGCTGCAGGAAGATGTCACTCAGCTCCTTTTGGAGCAAACGGGCTATTTTATTCTGTCTGGTCGTTTCCATAATCACAAAATTATTTGCAAACTTACGCAATAATTCCGACTTGTGGCCTATTTTTACTCTTTTTTCGTGTCTGCCTATTGACAATATCGGTAGTATCGTGGACATTTGTACACTATGGGTTGTATAACAATAGACCATTCGTCGATAAATTTGTGCAATTCGTAGATTTTATTTTGCGGTAAATAATCTTTTTCTTATATTTGCATCAGATTTAAGCAGGAGATACTCTCTCTAAATAGCGTTTTTTCATGTATTATTGACTGAACAGCTTTTACCCGTGAGGGCGGAAGCTGTTTTTTTTTGTTTCCCCGAGGGCTATTTCCTCTTCATTCCCTTTATAGCCAATAGTAATACGCCGATGGCCAGCAGAGCCAATGCCGCATAGGCAATAGCCTCTGTCACATGCAGGCTTTGGGGGTCGAAGCGCATCTCTATGATGTGTTTTCCTGCAGGTACATACATCGTGCGCAGGATGTAGTCGGCACGGGCTATCGGAGCCGGAGTGCCATCGATGGTGGCTGTCCATCCGTCGGGATAATAGATTTCGGAGAACACGGCAATGCCGTCCGCCGTGTTCTCGCTTTCGTAGACCAGTCGGTTGGGTTCGTACTCTTTCAACCGGATGACAGCCAGCGAATCGGCTTCTCCTGTTTGCGCATCGTTCAGCAGTGCTTTGAAACGGCTGTCCACAATGGCAGTCTCCAGTGGTTGTATGTTGTGCAGGGCATCAATCTCTTCGTCGGCATTGGCTACGTAGCGTACCTCTTTTACAAACCAGGCATGGCCGTTGGCGCACGGATTGAATACGGGCAACGCCTCACCCTGTTTGCCGGCAGGGAAGATGAAGTAGCGTGTGTTCAGCATGTTGAGTACGCGGAACTTCGATGCATCAGCACGCTCCAGCTGCCCCTCTGTTGCCACCACTTCGGCATAGACGGCCTGCATCTCGGGGGCAATGTGTCGCTCTATCATCTCCTGGTAGCGACGTAGCTTGGCAGCGTGATAGCCACCTACACTCTTGTGCCAATAGGAGGTGTTGTTCTCATTGAACGTATTGGTAGTCAGGTTCAGCACCCGATAGTCGGGGGTGGTGTCCTGAAGAATCAATTGATCTGCCCGGCTCTGTTTGAAGGTCTCTGTCTGGGCTGAACGGGGTATGAATTGGCTGTCGTTCAGGTAACGCTTGTTTACGCCCCATAAATCGACTGTACAGAGCAGGGCGATGCCGCCCACTGTAAGTGAGGCACGCAGACGGCCGGAGGCATACAACAGCAGCAACAGCAGGCCTATCACGATGACGGCCAGGCTACGCACGGCATCCGAACGGACCAATGCGGCACGCATCTCGGCCAGATTGGCCAGGATACCTCCCAGCTCAGATGCGGGAATCATCTGTTGGTCAACGGCGTTCTGCAACATACGGGCCTCTTGTGCAGGGACGTATCCTGAACTGAAACTGCCTGGAGCCACAGCCAAAAGCAATGCAACGCCTGCCGTAAGCAAAAGGCTGACAAGGAGCTTCTTCTGCTCCTGACGCAGCAGGGTGGGTTGATCCAACGTCTGCTTCAATGCGAAGATGGCCAGTAAGGGAATGGTGAATTCGGCTATCACCAGAATGGACGATACAGCCCTGAACTTATTGTACATGGGTATGTAGTCGATGAAGAAGTCGGTCAGCGGCATGAAGTTTTTGCCCCACGACAGTACGATGGAGAAGAGGGTGGCACCGATTAGAGCCCATTTCAACGGTCCCTTGACCACGAAGCAACCCCACACAAAGAGGAAGAGGATGAAGGCACCCACATAGACAGGGCCAGCCGTCATGGGCTGGTCGCCAAAATATTGGGTCAAACTGCCGTATAGACCGCTGTATCGGATGTCGGCTTTCTCCATCGCCGTAGCACTTTGGTTCAACGGCACAGAGGCTCCGCCCTTAAAGTTGGGTACCAGCAGCGTCCATGTCTCTCCGATGCCATAGCTCCACTGGGTGATGTAGTCGCGATCCAGGCCACTGCCTGTTGGCTCGCCTGTTGAGGGAGTTGCCGTCAGTTCGCTCTTGCCGCGCATTGTCTCTTTACTATATGTATAGGTATGGTAGAGGTTGGATAGGTTGGCTGCCACGCCTATCAGAGCGGCTACCAGCAGTACGCCGCTGGCGCGGAAGAACTGGGGCAGTGTCTTGTTCTTCCAGGCCTCTTCCAGATAGGCTCCAACGAAGAACAGGATGACAAAGAAGAAGTAGTATGACATCTGCACGTGGTTGGAACTGATTTGCAGGGCGACAAACAGAGCCGTCAGCACGCCTCCCCACAACAGCTTCCCCCGATAGGCCAGAACGATGCCGGCCAGCGTGGGAGGCACATAGGCCAGTGTGATGAACTTCCAGATGTGGCCGGCCGATATCAGGATGAAGAAGTAGGACGAGAAGGCCCATACCAATCCGCCCAATCCGGCCAGCCAGACGGGGATACCGAAGGCACGCAGCAGGATGTAAAAGCCCAACAGCATGATGAACGTGAGCCGCACATATTCGGGCAAGAAGAGCCGATATGCTTTCTGCACCCACTCCAACGGTCGGGCCGAGTCGTACGACGGTGCTATCTGGTAGGTGGGCATACCGCCAAACAGAGCGTTGGTCCAGCGTGTGCGCTCGCCGGTTTCCTCGTGGTATAGCCGGGCCTCTTGGCCGGCACCGGCACCGGCGGCCGTATCGTGTTGGAAAAGGATGCGGTTCTCGATGTCTGCCGGAAAGAAATAGGCGAACGAGAGGAGTGCAAATGCCAGGATGGCAATCAAATCAGGGAGAATCTTCTTCATCTCTTCTATTATAAATCTATTGTAATTAAGTTTTGCCCAGAGGGCTGTTCTTTTCAATCTCTTTTCAGTTTCTCAATCAGTTCTCTGACTCCTTCTGAAGCCCCTTTTCGAATGACGTGTATCGGCCGCATCGAATGAGTGTCTACCGGCTTGGGGTCAATGAGGTAGATCTCAGCTTCTGCAGGTACATAGTGCAGCAGACCGGCTGCGGGATAGACGTTCATTGACGTGCCGATGATGACGAAGATGTCCGCCTGTTCCACATACCCGATGGCAGTCTCTATCTCAGGCACCGGTTCGCCGAACCAGACAATGAACGGCCGGAGTTGGCTGCCGTCACCGGCCTTGTCGCCCATCTTCACTTCATACTCCTCAGGTCTCAGTTCCTTTACATAGCGGGGATTCTGCGGGTCGCGGCTTGAACACACCTTCGTCAGCTCGCCGTGCAGATGAATGACGTGGCTGCTCCCCGCCCGCTCGTGCAGGTTGTCAACGTTTTGCGTGACCACGGTCACGTTGAACTCCTTTTCCAGCTCAACCAACCCCTTGTGCCCTTCATTGGGCTCCACTTCCAGCAGCTGTTTGCGCCGTTCGTTATAGAAACGGATGACCAACTCAGGCTGCCGGGCATATCCCTCGGGTGTGGCCACCTGCTCTACCGGATACTTGTCCCACAATCCGCCTGCATCACGAAACGTACTGATACCACTTTCGGCACTCATGCCTGCACCTGACAAAACGACCAGATTTTTCATATTATCCTCCTTCTTTAGCTCTCCCGTTGTCGGAAGAATGGGTTATGCTTGTTGCATCCGAACTGTCTCCGCATGCAATTTCGCACACAAAGTTACGGCTTTCCGCACGTAATTCATCACAATACTAACATAAATTAAATAAGAAAAGGGAGTGACATTCAAATAAAAGCCGTACTTTTGTCGCTCATTAAAAATAATTTATGGACAAATTCAGTTATTCCATTGGCCTGGGGATAGGCCAAAACCTCCTTGGCATGGGTGCCAAGGGCATTGATGTGAACGATTTCGCACAAGCCATCAGCGACGTGTTGAACGGCCATCCTACGGCCATCAGTCACACGGAAGCACGTGACATCGTGAACAAATATTTCGAGGAATTGGAACAGAAAGTAAACGCTGAGAACATTGAGAAGGGCAAGAAGTTCCTCGAAGAGAACAAGAAACGCGCGGGTGTGGTGACACTGCCCAGCGGACTGCAGTACGAAGTGATTAATGAGGGGAAGGTAGGCACGTATGCCAAGGCTACCGATCAGGTGCAGTGCCACTATGAGGGCACGCTGATTGACGGTACCCTGTTCGACAGCTCAATCCGTCGGGGACAGCCGGCTACATTCGGCGTCAATCAGGTTATCCCCGGATGGGTGGAGGCGCTGCAGCTGATGCCCGAAGGTGCCAAGTGGAAACTCTACATCCCCAGCGAGCTGGGTTATGGAGCTCGTGGTGCCGGTGAAATGATACCTCCGCACAGCACCTTGATTTTCGAGGTAGAACTACTGAAAGTATTATCTAAATAAATAATGTAACAAAGCAAAATGAAAAAAGTAACAATTCTTGCGGCAATTGCCATGGCAGCCGGATTGGCTTCCTGCACCGCACAAAGCCCGAAGGCCAATCTGGCTTCGGATGTCGACTCTCTCTCTTATGCCTTTGGTATGGCTCAGACAGAAGGTCTTGACCAGTATCTCATGCAACAAGGTATCGATTCTACGCAGATGGTGAACTTCCTGAAGGGATTCAACGAAGGTGCTACCAAACTGAGCGATTCAGATGTAGCCTATCTGTCAGGTCTGCAACTGGGTCAGATGGTTAGCAAGCGCTGGGTAGAAGGCTTGAGCCGTCAGATTTTTGGTGAAGACTCTACCAAGACTGTCAGCCGTGAGAACCTGCTGGCTGGTTTCGTAGCCGGTGTCCTCAAGCAGCATAATGTGATGGAGATGAGTAAGGCTCAGGAATACAGCCGCACCAAGATGGAGAGCATCAAGGAGAAGGCTACTGCAGAGAAATATGCCGACAACAAGGCTGCCGGTGAGAAGTTCCTGGCTGAGAACAAAACGAAGGAAGGTGTGGTAACCACTCCCAGCGGCTTGCAATACAAGGTAATCAAGCAGGGTACAGGTGCTGTTCCCGAGGCAACAGATCGTGTGAAGGTGAACTACAAAGGTACGCTGATTGATGGAACCGAGTTCGACAGCTCATACAAGCGTAAGGACAAGGACGGCAATGCACAGCCTGCAGAGTTCCGTGCCAACCAAGTAATCAAGGGCTGGACGGAGGCGCTGACCATGATGCCGGTAGGCTCGAAGTGGGAGCTCTACATTCCTCAGGACCTGGCATACGGTTCTCGCGAAACGGGTGGTGATATCAAGCCTTTCTCAACGTTGATATTTGAGGTGGAACTGGTAGATATTGTAAAGGACAAGAAATAATCTGCTGAAATCCATATAGCATCCTATCGATATGGTTCGGGTGAACAAGGCAAAAACTTACCAAAAGTGTTGCCTTGTCCACCTTTTTTCGTTATTACACGCATTTTTTCTTCCTTTCGCTTAGATAAATTAAAATAAAGCCTTATATTTGCTTACTATTTGATGAGAAGCAATAACTTTATGTATTTATATCATGGAAAAAATAGATAAACTTGACCGGCAGATTTTGGAAATCATTTCCCAAAACGCCCGTATTCCTTTCAAGGATGTTGCCGCAGAATGTGGCGTGTCCCGCGCAGCTATCCACCAGCGGGTACAACGTCTGATAGATCTTGGAGTCATCATAGGATCCGGCTATCATGTCAATCCCAAGTCGTTGGGTTATCGTACGTGTACGTATGTGGGGATTAAATTGGAGAGAGGTTCAATGTACAAGTCGGCCGTTGCCGAACTGAACAAGATACCCGAAATTGTAGAATGTCACTTCACGACCGGCCCGTATACGATGCTGACCAAGGTCTATGCCCGCGACAACGAGCATCTGATGGACTTGCTAAACAACAAGATGCAGCAGATTGCCGGCGTGACGGCTACCGAAACGCTGATTTCGCTGGAGCAGAGCATCAAGAAGGAGATTCCCATCTGTCCGGAGAAGTAACGTCGATAAGAGAGACTGACCTATGGAGTTCCTCAACGAATACCATCTCTCGGGCCTCGTCATCGGCATCTGTACATTCCTTATCATCGGCCTTTTCCACCCCATCGTGGTCAAGGCCGAGTATTATTGGGGAACAAAGTGCTGGTGGGTCTTCCTGTTACTGGGCATCGGAGGCACCGTTGCCTCTCTGTGTACAGACAACATCCTGCTTGCTTCGCTGCTTGGTGTATTTGCCTTCTCCTCATTTTGGACCATAAAGGAGGTCTTCGAACAGGAAGAGCGTGTTCGTAAAGGGTGGTTCCCTAAGAACCCCAAGCGCACTTACAGATTCTGAACGCCATCGTTTATCTGCTATTTGCAGGCACATTCCTGCCTTCGGACAAATAGAAAACTAAATTTTGCCGCGAAGGCTTGCATAATTCATCGGAAAACACTATTTTTGCATCCGCTATTCCGCCAAGGAGTACATCGGACTTGTAGCTCAGTTGGTTAGAGCAACAGACTCATAATCTGGAGGTCCTTGGTTCAAGCCCAAGCTGGTCCACGCTTAGAATCAAGCAGTTACAAACAAAGTAACTGCTTTTTTCATACTCTTGCGTAAACAATGCGTAAACAAACTATTTGAGTCAATACTTTTAAAGCATATGAAATTAATTAAAACTCTATGAGTGTGCATAACTATTTTGAACTGAATCTATAAAGACCTAATACTTCCATACACTAACGCATGTTAATAATAGAAATATGAATTACGAATTTATTATTGGTACTGCTATCGGAGTAGCAGGTTTGGTTTTAACTTGGATTTGTAGTAAAGAACAGATAAAAAGTTACTTCAAACCTAGCATGAAGGACTTGTTGACTCAACTTACATCAACAAACCTTTCTACGAGAGAACAAAAGGCGATTCTTCTAAAAATTAACCGTAAACTTAAAATTTACGGAAATAGTTTGTCATCAGATTATATTGAAACATTCTCTCCTAAGAGCAATACAAAGTCTGCCATCTTGCTTGATATGTGCCTTGCAAACAAGATAGACCCAACGCCAGATATATGTAAAGCCTTCTTGGATTATAATTCGCCAGCACTAAGAAATGATTATCTACAAGCGATAAAAATAGCTGAAGTTAAGCTTGAGAAGGGAGTTGCGCCAAAACAAGATTCTTCAGAAAACAAACAAGCGAATGCAATGAGACCGAATACTGTTTATGTTTCAAGTATCTTGAAAGAAAAGTTCCCAAATGCAGCAAACGAACTGTTTTCTGTATTAAGGAAGTATAATGTTACTGTAAAGGAACTCACTCATACTAAAGACATTTGGTGTCGTGATTATATGCCAGTACAAAATAGTCATGGTGAACTGATACAGTTTAATTATGATCCGTCATACTTAAAAGGTGAAAAAGAGTGGGAAGAATCAAGAAGCGATGTTCACGAAGTATGTGAGGCAAACGGTATTCATCCTATCTTCTCTGACATTAAGATTGATGGCGGTAATGTTGTTATGTGCGGTGACAAGGCAATTCTTACAAATCGCATATTCTCTGAGAATCCAGAGTTCAACAAAGAGGAATTGGTAAAAGAGATAGAACGTTTGTTAAAGGCAAAGGTGTATATCATTCCTGCGTATTCTCCTTCAGAAGATGTAACAGGACATGCTGATGGCATGGTTAGATTTGTGGATGAAAACACAATACTTGGTAATGACAGAACAGAAGATTATCAGTATATCATAAAGGGATTAGACAAAGTCTGTAAGGAGGCAGGAATGAAATTTGTTGATATACCTTACTTCATTCCGAAAGAGGATAAGAGTCATGAAATGAATGCTATAGGCATCTATGTCAATTATCTTGAAGTTGGTAATCTGATAGTATTGCCTAAATTCGGTGTAGAGGGGAACAAAGATCAGGAAACAAAAGATTTGTTCCATAAAATTTTCCCTGACAGAATCATTGAGACTGTTGACTATAACGAAGTAGCAGTTGAAGGAGGTCTTTTGAATTGCACTACATGGACTATAAAAGAATAACAATATGACGATAAAGACACACCACATTTTATTGATCGTGCTTGCATTGACTTTGTTCTCTTGCGCCAAGAGTCCTGAAGAGAAAGCAAGAACCTTGTTTGAGGAAAGTATTAAACCGCGAATGGGTAATCCAGATCTCTATGAATATATGCAAATGACAGATTTGGACAGTGCCTATTCTTCTTTGTCAATAGATAGGAATTACCTTGCATTAAAGGATTCCCTAAAGAAGAATAAGACAACGATTTTTGATGCTTTCTCTAAGAACTATAAGGCAAAGGAGAAAAAGGAAAAAGCCTTAGAACAGGAGATAAAGGACTATGAGGATTCGTTTGTTCCACAGTATATTGGCTGGCATTCAATCATTGAGTTTCGTGCGGAGAATCTTTTTGGAGGCAGACAAATATACAAAGCCGATGTTTATTTCAATGACGAACTAACAAAATGCCTTGATTGGTTCGTTGAAGCAGAATAACATTCATCTTGTTATGATTGACAACTGAATAGACAAACCCACTAATTTTCAGCAGTAATGCCGATTGTCAGTGGGTTTATTGTTGGCTTACCCTAACGGTCGTCGAGCTACGCTCAGCGCTTGCGATGCTCTGCCTTCAGTGCAGAGAACCTTCCCAAAATGAATCCCACAAGTCATGATGGATGCTCGGCTCTGCCGCTTTCATAACTTAGTGGAGAAAGAACATTAGATTACTTCGTCCAGTGGTAGTTGCTATCAAGTATCAGGAAGATAGCCAAACCGAATATAACGAGACCAAGGATGAAGAACAGCAAGAAGAAGTATTGAACGTAATGACCGAGATACATTCCATCATATTCCTTGTACCTCTGCTGAACCATCTTACGTTCATCAGCAAACATTTCATTGACCTCATGAATATGTTTTTGCATCTGACCTGTCATCCATTTGTGTTCTTTGTCGAACATTTCCTGAATCGTCTTCCAGTCTTCATCAGCAACCTTGACTGAAACCTGCAATTTGGTTGGGGCATCCTCCAGAACCTTGTCAATATGGGTGTTGATGGTGTCAACCTTACCATTGATAGTGTCAGCGGCATTGCCAAGGGCATTTTGAGCCGAATTGTACTTACGGATGGCAGACTCCAGTTGAAGAGTGGCATTGATCCAAGTGTTGGTCGCTTTGTCAATGTTCTCACTGAGTTGTCTGAGTTCAGGCGCACGACTGACAACAGCATCCTCGGCATCATGCTCTTCAATCTCTTCCTGGACTTCGTTCATCATGTCATCGAAGTCAGGCTTCTGCTCGTCATCTTCGATGAGTTCTTCTACATGTTTTGTTCTTCTCATTGATATGTAGGATTTGTCTAACGGTGGAATGAACGTCTTTTCTGCGGTGGCTTGCACATGGCATGAGCCATCTGGAGGCAACGGCGAGCCCGCTCACGCTCGTCTTCGTCATCATCCTTACCCCAACCAGAGGAAGGAGCAGAACCACCACCGCCACAAGATTCGGACACGGTTGTTGCTGCATCAATCATATCAAGGAAGAGAAGCATACCTACATGAGAAATGTCCTCTCTTGATGCAGTCATATCAGAATCAGGAACCTGAACCTCATTGAGGAAGATGTCCTTGACCGTGTTCGGAATATAGATTCTCTTCATTTCACCGCTAACATTGACATTGAAGGCAGTCTTGGTAGCAACTGGCAATGGCTTAGAATTGGACTGGGTAGGTTTCGTTGTCTGAGCAACATGGCGAGCAGGGCGAGCCGGTGAAACGGAAGGTGAAGCAGGTCGCATCTTGACCTGAGTAGGCTTAGGATGCATCTTCTTCCAAGTGGCTTCAAGCTGTGATACCATGAACCTTTGACCGATGGCAGAAGCCTTGAACGCTGAAGCATTCTTGCCGATGGTGTAACCTACAAGTTTGCCGTTGGTAGTGTCATACTTTGGCTTGACCTCATAGCCCTTCATGCGAAGCAGATTGAAGTATTTGTCAATATCAAAACTATCCATCTTCTGAAGGGTATATTCGCAAAACTCCGCAATCTCATCCT
>CALZEQ010000058.1 GCA_945641355.1 uncultured Mediterranea sp.
GGGGCTATCGCTGCTTATTGTATGTTCCCAAAGAAGCCGTGTATCAATGTACAACATACATTAGACACACAGCTGAATCTATTTTGAATTCATCGAACTCACGTTATTTATTTGTTTACTGAGCCTACTTTAAAAAGTGGAGTCACTAGTGTCTATTAAAATATGCTTTTCTCTTCGAAACGACAAAGTGAATGACCCAATAAAAATATGATCCACTCTACAAATATCAGGCTGAACTTGCATTTCCCGAAATAATTCCATACTTTTGCTTGGTACAACCAAACAGACGAACGCCATGAAACAGATGATAACACTCTTGTTTACAGCCCTGATGCTCACTGCTACCTGCCATACACTGGCACAAGGTACCTCACCAACGTCTCCTTTCAAGAAGACCCTATTCGTACCCAAAGCAGGCACACTGGTAGAACAGCTCACGCTGGAAGATGCCAACCGCATCACACACCTCACGCTGCAAGGCAAACTGAATGCCATTGACTTCAGGCACCTGCGCGACGAGTTCCGGAACCTACAGATACTGGATATCTCTCAAGCCAGCATCACCACTTATGCAGGGAAAGGCGGCACCTACCCCGAACGATTCTACGTCTATCCCGCCAACTGCATTCCAGCCTATGCCTTCTGCCGACAACAGGATGACTCTACCTACATCGGCAAGGAGAGCTTGCAGCGCATCATCTTGTCTGACAAGACGAAGAACATTGAAAACGCAGCCTTCAAAAGCTGTACCCATCTGAAGGTGTGCCAGATACGTAAAAATACAGCCCCCAACCTCTTTGAGGAGGCTTTGGCAGATAGCCTGACAGCCATCTTCGTGCCTGAAGGAAGCAGCGATGCCTACCGGGGAAAGAGGAGATGGGAGACATTTGCCTTCATCGAAGGAGAGCCGACGGAGATAACGGTACAGGTGGGCAAGATGGGCAGCCTGGCCAGCGAATTGTTGCGAAGCGGTGTGCAGCCCAAAGCGGTCAACTTCCTGACGGTAGAGGGCAAGCTGGACGAAGCCGATTTCACCCTGATACGCGACTATATGCCCAATCTGGTAGCCATTGACCTGACGCAATGCAACGCCACTGCCATACCCGACTACACGTTCAGTCAGAAGAAGTACCTACTCAGAGCTACCCTGCCCCAAGGATTGAAAAGCATCGGTCAGCGTGCATTCAGCGGATGCGGCAGGCTATGCGGCACACTGGTACTCCCGTCGGGAGTGACCGCCATCGAGTACGGAGCCTTCCTGGGATGTGACAACCTGCGCCACGTACTGGCCACAGGCAACCGCATCACCACACTGGGTGACAATCTGTTCGGCAATAACGGAGAGAACAAGCTGATTTACTCCAAACCATAGATGACAGCAGGCCGATGTCTCAGCCCTGCTTTTCGGTAAGATACTTCCAGTAGCGCACTGGCATATCCTGACGATGCTTGCGCGGATTGAGTCGCTCTTTGATGCAGATAGCCTTGAAGTAGGCTTGCCAAAGCGACTGAAAAAGGCGTTCATCGGCTGCCATCCGCTCCTGCTCCAGCCTACCCGACTGCAATGCACCGCAACGTTCGGCCTCGTCAAACGTCACGTGCCGCACTTCACCCGCTCCATCGTAGTAATAGCCATAAGCTCTGCGAATGTCATAAATCAGCCAGCGTTGGTCAGAGAAGCGGTCACGGAAGTGAAGCGTAATCAACGGAAGGGCATTCTTCTCGGGTTCAACCGCTGCGTAATAAAGGCCATCGGACGTCTTCTGAAACCGTATGAACTGCATCAGACGCAGACGCTCCCAGTCCACCCGTTTCCACATACGCGAAAGGGCCAGCACATCGGGGTCGGCGAAATCGCACTCAATGGAACGCGGTGCATCAATGGCTTTGCGAATGTAGCGGAATAGCAGCATGGGGGTCTCTGCCTCCTCGGCCAACCAGGATTGTGCCAACGCCGAACAGGCCGATGCCGAAAGACGCTTCTGCAACCCGCGCCACACCCTTTCAGCCTTCTGAACATCCGTCACGACGGTAAACAGTTCGTCATAGAAGAGCGGCAACGGTTCGTCCTCTCCCAACAGGAGGTCGGGAAAGGAACGACGTGCATACGCCTCGAACACGGCCGTCAGCACACCTTCAAATGTCTGGTCAAATCGGAATATAATCATTGCAGGGACAAAGATAATCTAATTTGAGAGTAGAACGTTCATGCTTGCATGAAAAAGTTCTCCCGAGATGCAACTGACTCAACATAATAGATAAAAGGAACATCTCAGAATTTTAAAAACCGCTTGAACCCTTTATCACCCACTACGCAGTAGCGATTCCCTTCTATCAGCAATGCACGCCCGCGCTTCTTCTCGCGGTTCTCTTTGTTATCTACATTGACACCTATCACCCGTCCGCCGTAGAAGGTAGATATATCCTTGAAGATGGTGTGCCCCACAATCAGCCTGTCCACCTGATAACGGTCCAATATCAGCTGCAGCGTGTCTGCCGAGAGCGGATGATATTTGGCATCGGTACGTACCAGTCCCCGATACCAGATGGGACCGTCACTGCCATAGAGAAAGGCCGACAACGATGAATGTGCCTTACGCTCCTTACGACTCAGAAAGAGTGTCTGGCTCATGGTCTCATTGACCAGAGAGATGTCCAATCCACGTTCGTAGAACTCGCGGCTCAAACCGGCATGAACGAAGAGATGCCGACCAATGGTATGCATCGTGTTGCGCGTAGCCAGCCAACGCCCCAGCTCGGTATCAGGTCCCCACAGGACGGGATAGGAAGTACCCAACTGCTCGGCCAGACGGGCATATTTTGACTTCGTGTAGCGCATATCGCCCGCCAGCACCATGGGTTCGTGATTGCCCAACAGGAAGGAGACACAACCACCGGCACGGGCAGCCTCCGCTTCAAGCTTATAGAAGAACCAGCAGATTTGGGTGACATCCTTTCCTCTGTCAAAAATATCACCGATTACTACCAGGTGATTCTTTCCGTAGTTCCAGCGCAGCTCTTTGTCGATGATGTCGTTGCCACACAGCAGGCTGACCACACAGTCAAGGCGTCCGTGAGGGTCGGACATGACAAACAGCTTATCAGGCTGCCGACTGGCAGCTACAGGACGCTGGACGGGATGCAGCTGCACGTCGAAACCCAGCCTCCCCCGATGGTCGGTAACACGAAACGTATAGTCGGCAGGAAGTGTGGTGTAGAGTGTATCCAGCACCCGACCCTGTACATCCACCTCTACCCAACGGACGGAGCCGTCGGGCTGACGAAGCAGATAAGGGCCGTCTGCCGTCAACGGTTCCTCCTCACGTGGTTTCTCTTTTTTCTTCTTTTCATCCGACTTTTCTGAACCAAAAGTTCCGGCCATGAGGCCGGAACTGATGAAGCACACTACAAAGAGTGCCAGTGCATATTGCATCGAGAATGTATGAATTCTTCTCATAACGTGCTTATTCTACGTATCCTGGATTCTGTTGGATATTGGGATTCGTATCAATCTCAGCCTTAGGAATGGGAAGGACGATACGGAAGAAGTTCCAGTCATACTCCATATAGGCTGTATTGTGCTTGGTCTTGCTGATGGCCTTGTCCGTCTCGTTGACACGCTTCACAGGCAGTCCGTTGCGCATCAAGTCGTACATACGATGCCCCTCGCCTACCAGCTCCTTGCGACGTTCGTTGAGTACGTCGTCCAGTGTCAGCACCTTGTCCTCCACGCTATTGGCCGGATTGGCACGCTGCACGATGGGATTGAGGTACTTCACAGCCGTAGCATTGTCACCCTCCTTCACGGCAGCTTCGGCTGCATTCAGATAGGCTTCGGAAAGGCGAATCAGCGGTATGTTGGCATCGGCAATGTTCTCACCCTCCTGCGGCTGGTACTTGTTGACGTATGCATAGTAAGTCTTGTCGAAGCTCAACAACTTCAGACGCACGTCCTTGGGATCTTGCTTCAACAGGTGGTAGAAAGAGACTGTCACGCAAAGGTCGTCATAGCCATTGTAGGAACTGAGGTAACCCATGCTCTCCTTGCCCGGTGAGTCGGTAGTCAGGTTAACCATCTCAAAGAGCACTTCACCCGGCTTGGAGGCCGATGCATCGTTGCCCCATGCAGTAGGATACTCTTCATTGCTCCAGAGCGCGAACTTGTTCTTCTCGGCACCCTTGATGGCTTCCTCTGCCATCTTCAGCGCATTCTCATTGTCACCCTTGTAGAGGTAGACGCGGCTCAGCAACGTCATGGCTGCCCAACGGTTGAATTTACCCTTGTTAAATTTGCCACTCAGCAACTGCGTACTGCTCTCCAAGTCTGAGATAATCTCAGCATAGCACTCAGCCACAGTGTTTCGGGCAGGCTTACTGTCGATAGTAGAAGTAGTTTTGACGATAGGCACACCCAATGAAGTACCCCCATCCTTCAGATAGGGATATCCGTAGATGCGTGTCAGGTCAAACAGAGCCATACCGCGGATAGCCAATGCCTGCCCCTTCAGGTCATCCCGATAGGCTTCCTCACCTGAAGCAACACTGATTTTGTCTACATTGTTTAGAATGAGGTTGCAACTCTGGATGATGGAATAGGGATAGGACCAGTGTGTAGAAGGCCCGCTGTCCTTCGTGAAGTTGAAGCGGTAGTAGTTGCCCGTACGCTTGGTAGAACTGACTGCCTGCATATCGTCGCCCGTCACATCACCATAGTAAACCAACCGACCCGAATAGGCGTATGGGTGTTTCATGATACTATAGATGCCGTTCAATGTAAATTCAATGTCGGACAGCACATTGATACTGGTCTCGGTCTCTACGGATGTAGAGGGTTCAAGATCCAGCCAATCATTGCCACAAGAGGTGGCTGTCAGCAGCGCGAAACTGAGGTAGATATATTTAGTTACTTTCATGATTTTCTGAGTATTTATAGTAGGAATAGATTAGAAATTCACATTCAGACCGAAGGTGACGGTCTTCAAAGGAGGTGTTCCCCAGATGGCCGAACCCGAACGAACAGATTCAGGATCGTAGTAGTCGTAAGCAGCCCATGTCCAAAGGTTATTGGCCGAAGCATACAGACGCAAGTTGTTGATGCCGGCCTTGGAGGTCCAGTTCTTAGGCAGCGTGACACCAAAGGTCAGCGTCTTCAAACGGATGAAGTCCGAACTGTGCAGACGACGGGTGGTGGTACACTTGTTCATGGCATTACCGGGAGCCTCGATGAAGATTTCATACTTCGACACATCGCCAGGCTTCTTCCAATTGTCGCGGTAGTAGATGGGGATGTTAGCCTCCAGGTCGTTACCACCGTGCTCGGTCTTCTGTGCCCAGTTGTCGTACGAGTAGCCGCCAAACTGATAGGAGAAGAGGAAGCTGAGGTCGAACCAGCGGTAACGCAACGTGTTGGTCAAGCCGCCGATAACGACAGGTTCGGCATGTTTGTCGAGTACCACGGCATTGGCCTCGCTGTATTTCTCTGTAATCTCTTTGATATAGTTTCCGTTTTCGTCAAGGTCGTTGGTATAGAATTGGGGGGCGCCTGTCTCAGGATTGATACCTGCAAACTCAACCATGTAGAAGGTGCGATAGGGCTTGCCTATCTTGTGAATCTGCGTACCGCTGATGATTTCGGTCTGCTTGCCGTCCAGCGTCACAATTTCGTTCTTGTTGTGCGAGATGTTGAAGGTGGTATTCCAAGAAAAATGCTTTGTCTTGATGTTGCTGGAAGAGATTTCCAGTTCCACACCCTTGTTCTGCACCTCACCGATGTTCATCAGGTAGCTGCTGAAACCGGTCGTCATGGAGATGGGGCAATCCATCAACAGGTTCTTGGTGGTACGTGTATAGTACTCAAGCGTCACGTTGACGCGGTTGAAGAGGGCAAAGTCCAGACCTAAGTTCAGATTGTAGTTGGTCTCCCACTTCAGGTTCGGGTTGTCAATCTGTGACTGCACGATACCCGGCTGCTCCAGGTAACCGCTTGTCAGGCTGCTCAAGCCCATATAGCCGAAGTAGTCAGAGGGAAGCGTACCGTTCACACCGTAGGAAGCACGCAGCTTCAGGTCGGTCAGCCAACCGTTCAAGGGTTGCATGAAGCTCTCCTCCATCATACGCCAGGCGGCCGATACTGACCAGAAGCTACCCCAGCGATTGTCGCGATGCAGGCGCGAGCTGCCGTCGGTACGGAAGCTACCGCCCAGATAGTAACGGTTCTTGTAGTCGTAATTGACGCGCGTCAGGTAAGATACCATACGTGTCTCGGTCGAACTACCGCCTACCGACTCAGTCTTCATACCGTTGCTCAGGTCATCCTTGTTGGCTGTAGCAAAGTTAGTTGCATAGCCCGACACATAATCGCGGTACTGGTCGTCAATCTCGTAGCCGGCCAGCAGGTCGAAGTGGTGGTCTTGAGCCACATCAAACTTATAGCTCAACTGGTTGGCCCACACCATCTTCTTGTATTCATAGAACTTCTTGCTCATACCACCGTTGATGTCGTCACCGTTCGACGTGCGCGGGTCGCTCCAGTCCTTACCCTTCGTATTGGTATAGTCGTAGCTGAAGGTGGACTTCAACTTCAGGTTCTTGATGAACTCATATTCGGCAAACAGCGTGTTGAAGGCGCGGTTCACATACTCGCGCTGGTAGTCGTAGGTAGCCGAGAGCAAAGGGTTGCGGTCGCCGTTGCGGATGAAATCGCGGTTCCATGAACCATCTTCGTTGTAAGCGGGGTCGGAAGGAACCACTGCGTTGCGCGAAGAGTAGAAAGGAGAAGTGTATGAAGTACCTTCGCCATAGACATCCTGATTGACCGTAGCAAACAGTATGTTGGCACCCAGCTTCAGCTTGTCAGTAGCCTGAAAATCGACATTGACACGGCCGCTGATACGTTCCAGTCCCGAGTTGATAGCGATACCATCCTGCTTCAGATAAGAGATGGACGAGTAGTACTTGAAACGGTCGCTACCTCCTGTGATAGAGGCTTCGTACGTCTGATGGCTTCCTTTCTTGAACAGAATGTCATCCCAATCCACGTAACCGCACCAAGGTACGGGAGCATAGTCGTCGATGTTCTTGTCGGCATAGGCGATGGCCTCTTCCTGCGAGTCGCCGTCGCGCAGCGCACCTGCTACCAAACCGTTGTAGATGTACTCACGGCGTTCGGCTCCGCTCATGACGGGACGGTAATCCATGGCAAAGTCTGAGAAGCCCCAGTCGGCCTTCAGCGATACCTGCGCCTTACCGCTCTTACCCTGTTTGGTAGTAATCAGGATGACACCATTGGCTGCACGCGAACCATACAACGAAGCTGCAGCGGCATCCTTGATGATGGTGATACTCTCGATGTCCGAACTGTTGATGGTAGACATGATGTCCAGACCGGCATCGGAAGAGAGTGTGTTGATGGAACCTGAGCGTACAGGCACACCATCAATGACATACAAGGGTGAGTTGCTGGCGTTGAACGAACCCATACCGCGGATGTTGATGGATGACGAAGCACCCGGCTGTCCTGACGTAGAGCTGAACTGTACGCCCGGTGCATTACCCTGCAGCAAATCCTGGAAGGAGACGGCAGGTACATCCTGCATCTTTTCAGCCTTGACACTGGAAGCCGAACCGGCATAGGCCGACTTCTTGAACGTACCATAACCGGTCACCACCACTTCGTCCATCAGATTGCTGTCTGGAACCAAGGCTATCTTCTGCATCCGACCGGCTGCTGCCTTCACTTCCTGCTTCACATAGCCTACATACGAAACAATCAGGGTGACATTTGTCTGTGCCACCTCTAACGAGAAGCGTCCGTTCACGTCGGTCGATGCACCGATGGTAGTACCTTTTACTACTACATTGGCACCGATAATGGGGTCGCCCACCTCATCGACTACGACACCCTGCACCTGATGCTTCTGTTGTGGAGCCATGCCCAGGCTTTCTTCTGCCTTCATGATGGCAATGACTCCATCTTTCTCCTGATAAGTCAATCCGCTCTGAGCCAGACATTTTTCCAGCACGTTGGCTATCAACTCGTTGTTCACATTCAGATTCTGTACTCTCACAGACTTCACATCATTGGTGCTGTACACGAATGTAAAGTCCGTCTGTTTCTGAATCTCCCACAACACTTCGCTCAAAGTCGCATTCTTGAAATGCGCCGTGACCGTAGCTTGGGCAAATACGGCATTGGCAGCCTGCATGAAGCCCGTCGTCATGATGCAGAAGAAGAGCAAGACCGCACAAAGTCGTCTGCTACTTTTCCCTCGATCGGTGTAATTGTGTTCTTTGTCCATAATAAAGGTGTTTTTAGTTAAGAACTATGATTATTTTAAAAAAGTAATAGTCTTCTCATGGATGCGTACGCGAACCTTGCCGGTACGCTCCAGCAGCTGTACGAAGGAGGCTATATCGGCATAGCGGTCTACATTGCAGCCGAACCGCAACTCTTTCAGTGCGCTGTCGGCATACACCACCTTCATGTCATACCAGCGTGACAACGTCTTCATGATGTCTTCCAGACGTTGGTCCCTGAACTGTATCTTCCCCTCAATCCACGACGTGTAGAAGTGGGTGTCAACCGTATGCACCTCGATGCCTTCCCTGCCAGGCAGCAAGGAGGCTTGCTGGGCGGGTGACAGACGGCAATGTTCTCCCCCGTCGGTACGTACCTCTACCAATCCTGTCACCAGTGTGGTCTGATACACTTCATTGGGATAGGCTGACAGGTTGAACGAGGTGCCCAGCACCTCTACCACCATACCCTGGGTATGAACCCGAAAGGGAGTACCTGCCTTGCTGACATGGAAAAAGGCTTCTCCTTCCAGCTCAACCTCACGACTTCCCTCTCCGAAACCGACCGGGAAGCGCAGACGGCTCATGGCATTCAGATAGACCTTGGTACCATCGCTCAGCACCAGTGTATACTCACCCCCTTGGGGAGTCTCCAATGTATTATACGAAAGTTGTTTGCTTGGCTGTGCACCCGTGGCGAACCGATGGTAGCTCACGCGGGCCGAGTCCATCTGCAGTATCGCTGCATCGGCCTGCTGCAACAAGGTGTCGGCCTGCTCTCCCAAGGCCAGTGTCTCACCATCGTCGAGAGTCAGCACAGCCTGTGGCTTGCCAGGTTGGATGACGGTGGCCATCGGCTTTGCCTGCCCGGCATCTGTTTTTTGCGAAGAAAGATACCAGAAGGTTCCAAACATCAGGAGGGGCAGCAGGAACAAGGCTGCCACAGCCATCACACGTATGTAAATACGGTGCAAGTGATTCCGGCGGATCTGCTGTTGCAGCTGATTCCATGCCGTAGAGGTGTCGAACGACCGACGCAGACGGAGGTGTTCTTCCAGCCGCTTCTCGTCGCAGAGCCGATGGAACAATGCTTCGTGTGCAGGCGACTCCTGACGCCAACGGTCCAACTCCTCCCGTTCCGTTGTGCTCAGTTCGCCGGCCAAATACCCCGCTATCAGACGGGCCATATTAAAATCCTGTTCTATCATAAAGTAGTCTCTTTATTATTAGAACAGGTCACTTGAAAAAATGGGTGAATGAAATCTAAAAAAAATGAGTGATTCAGACGCAAAGCATCCACAGAAGGGTATAATAGTAGTGATTCAGAAAATGCCTGAGTTTCTTATAAGCCATTTTCTTCAAGGTGTGTACAGTCTCGACAGATATCTCCAGACGGTCGGCAATCTCTGCATTCTTTTTCCCTTCCAGCGCCAGCAGCATGATGGCTTTCATCTGACTGGGCAGCCGGTCAATGGCCTCCACCAATACCCGGTAGGTCTCTTGCTCGATGACGGCATCGTGAAAGAAGGCCTCTTTCTGCTTCTCCACCACCCGCTGCGCATATTCCGTCATCACATGGCGATGTTCCAGCTCGTTGAGTGCCTTGTTGCGGACGGAGGTGTATAGGAACGACTTGACCTGATGCAAATAGAAGAAATCTGTCCGGATCTGCCACAATTTGGCAAAGACATCCTGCACGATGTCGGCTGCTACCTCCTCGTCGTCTACGTAACGGTTGGCAAAGAGAGACAGAGAGACGTAATACCTTTGGAACACATCCTGAAAGCCCTCCTCATTGAGCCGGATGTCTATATAATTATGTACTACGCCTTCTCTCATTCTGTTTTTTTCGATTAGTTGGCTACAAAAATAGGCAAACTCTGGCAATTTGCAACAAAAATCGACTCTCTTTTCATAGGGACGATACGATAGTTTGCTTTGTTCACAATGCGAAGTACAAAAAAAGAGGGAATGCAGAAACACTCCCTCCCTATTTTTATCTGGATGAATACACAAAATCAGCTGTTCATGCTCATCAGGAATTCGTCGTTGTCCTTGGTCTTCTCCAGACGCTCTTTCACAAAGTCCATTGCCTCCATCGGATTCATATCCGCCAGATACTTGCGCAGAATCCACATACGGTCCAGCGTGGTCTTGTCCTGCAGCAGGTCGTCGCGACGGGTGCTGGAGGCCACGATGTTGACGGCAGGGAAGATGCGCTTGTTGCTGAGGTTGCGGTCGAGCTGCAGCTCCATGTTGCCTGTACCCTTGAACTCCTCGAAAATCACTTCATCCATCTTTGAGCCGGTGTCAATCAGTGCCGTTGCCAGGATGGTGAGCGATCCGCCGCCCTCGATGTTGCGGGCCGCACCGAAGAAACGCTTGGGCTTGTGCAGGGCATTGGCGTCCACACCACCCGAAAGCACCTTACCCGACGCAGGAGACACCGTATTGTAAGCACGTGCCAGACGGGTGATGGAGTCAAGGAAGATGACTACATCGTGTCCGCACTCTACCATGCGCTTGGCCTTCTCCAGCACGATGCCGGCTATCTTGACGTGACGCTCGGCCGGTTCGTCGAACGTAGAGGCAATCACCTCGGCATTGACGGTGCGGGCCATGTCGGTCACCTCCTCCGGACGTTCGTCGATGAGCAGCATGATCATATATACCTCGGGATGGTTGGCAGCAATGGCGTTGGCGATGTCCTTCATCAAGATGGTCTTACCGGTCTTGGGCTGTGCCACGATGAGGGCACGCTGGCCTTTGCCGATGGGGGCAAACAGGTCGACGACACGTGCCGACAGCGAGTCGCTGTATCCACCCTTGCAGAGCTTGAACTTCTCGTCGGGGAAGAGAGGTGTGAGGTGTTCGAAGGGGACGCGGTCGCGTACAAACGCCGGGTCGCGTCCGTTTATCTTTGACACCTTCACCAAGGGGAAATACTTCTCTCCCTCCTTGGGCGGACGGATGACACCCTCGACCACGTCACCCGTCTTCAGTCCGAACAGCTTGATTTGCGACTGCGACACGTAGATGTCGTCGGGCGAAGAGAGGTAGTTGTAGTCCGAAGAGCGCAGGAATCCATATCCGTCGGGCATAATCTCCAGCACGCCTGTACCGGTCAGCACATCCTCAAAGTCGTAAGGTTTCTCACGTTCGGCCGGACGGCGGTCGGGTTGCTGATTGTTGTAGGCCGGAGCGGCCTCTGCATTTGCCGGCTGTGCAGGACGCTGCTGGAAGGCGCCGTTGTTGCGGTTGTTGTTCTGCGGCATATTATTGTTCTGGCCGTTGTTGGCATTGATGCGGTTGCGGCGCGAACGCTGCTGGAAGGCATCTCCCTGCTGGGTTTGTTGCGGCTGAGGTTGTTTGCCCTGAGGTTGCTGGAGCTGTTCGGCCGGCTGAGGGGTCTCCACCTTGGTGGCTTCAAACTTGCCTATCAGTTCGGTAGGCAGTTCCACCTTCTCGGTGGGCAGGTCCTCGATGGGGATGAAGTCATCCTCTGCCTCCGGCAGGAGGGGCTGTTCGGTGGTCGGTGCAGGCTTTACGTTCTCTTCAGCTGCAGCGGGCTGTTCGGGAGTCTTTTCTGCCGCAGCCGTTGTCTTCTCCTCAAAGGGCAGTTCGGCCGTTTGGGCAGTGGTTTCCGCCTTGGTCTTGCGCGGACGTCCCGGTTTCCGTTTGGCCGTCTTGGCGGCAGCTTCCTCCTTCTTCTCGTCCGCAGGGCGGGCGGGCTGTGCGGCCGGTTTGTTCTGTTCCGTCGTTTCTGCCTTGTCGGCGGCAGCCTTGGGTGCAGTAGTCTTGTCGGAAGTCTCCTTCTTCGAGCGGGCTCGTTTCTGCTTGTCGGCCTTGCGTTCCTCTTTCAACTTATCGGCGGCCACCTTCTTGGTTGCGCCGGCAATGGCTTGTTCGTCAAGTATTTTGTAAACAAGTTCCTCTTTTTTCAGTGAGTCTGTCTTTTTGATACCCAGTTCTTGGGCAATAGTTTGCAGTTCAGACAAACTTTTGTCATTCAATTGGATGATATTATACATACAATATAACAGTTTGTTAATGTTTTCTCTTTTATGAAGCCGGGAGCATCCATGAATCTCCGAGTTCTCCCAGCTGTTACTTTTCTGTTCCGGACGGTGCGCACAGGCTGCTACCTGAAGTGTCGGGAAAAAAGAGTCACGTTCTTTTTTTCCACATCCAGCGCACGGGCGCAATTGTAAAATGGGTTATTTTATTTATGAAACAAATGTTGCATTTCTGAAGTTCTCCCGCTGTGAATAGGGAGGAAACTCACATTTTCAACGGCACAAAGATAGTACATTTTTTTTGTTCCGTAAACAAATCGTCTATTTTTTCCTGCGGAGGCCCCTATTTTTTCATCGGGAGGAAAGTGGACGAACATTTGCTCGTATCAATTCTTTGCCCTATATTTGCATATCATTTGTTCCGAAGGGACAAAAGAGAACAGTAACCATTAACCCCTAACCAAACAGTAATCATGTATACCATACAAGCCAACCCCACCGGCACACGCAGCCTGCAGGTATCTGAAGAGAACCTGGCTACCATCGAGAAATACGGATTGTTCCGTCACCTCATCGACAGCAACGGCATTGTGGACGAGACGGTGCTCGACAAACTGAAACTGAACATCCGCTCGCTCATCGCCGCACAGGTGGAGAACAGCAAGGACCTGCTGGACCTCTGCATTGACGTCATCTATCACAACAACATGAAGGCTTTCGGGCTGCAGCAGCTCATCAAGCTCTACCTGCAATGGCTTTCACAACAGAATACAGAAGAATGAGAACCATCGACACACGACTCAACCAGTCACACTACAGCCCGCTCATACCCGCCATCAAGGCACTCTGCGAAGCTCCTGCAGGCGAGCCGATGGAGATTGTCATGGACCATGCCGACGCCTTCAACGACCTGAAAGAGTACCTGGCCGAACAGGGCATCGGATTTCGCGAAATCTATGACGGCGAGGAGATGCGTGTGCAATTCACCAAGCAGCAGTCATGAAGGAGTATCGGCTGACCGACTGGCTGCCCACTACCAAGAAGGAGGTGGAGCTGAGGGGATGGGACGAACTGGATGTCATCCTGTTCAGCGGCGACGCCTACGTAGACCATCCCTCGTTTGGCGCGGCGGTCATAGGCCGCATCCTCGAAGCAGAAGGGCTGCGGGTGGCCATCGTGCCCCAGCCCAACTGGCGCGACGACCTGCGCGACTTCAAGAAGCTGGGCCGTCCACGCCTCTTCTTCGGGGTCAGCGCAGGCTGCATGGACTCTATGGTGAACAAATACACGGCCAACAAGCGGCTGCGCAGCGACGATGCCTATACGCCCGACGCACGCCCCGACATGCGGCCGGAGTACCCCTCCATCGTCTATACGCAGATACTGAAACGCCTCTTTCCCGATGCCCCTGTGGTATTGGGAGGCATTGAAGCCAGCATGAGACGGCTCACCCACTACGACTACTGGCAGGAGCGGGTACGCCCCAGCATCCTGACGGACAGCGGCGCCGACCTGCTGGTCTATGGAATGGGCGAAAAGCCCATGACCGAACTGGTACAGCGGATACGCCAATGGCAGGCCGGGCGGGACGACGGCGCACTGCCCACCGCACTGGACGTGCGCACAGCGATAGCCCCGCAACTGCCACAGGTGGCCTACCTGGCCAGCCACCCTGCCGAGCTCGAAGGCGACATCCGCCTCTACTCGCACGAGGAGTGTCTGGCCGACAAGAAGAAGGAGGCGGCCAACTTCCGCCACATCGAGGAGGAAAGCAACAAATATGCTGCCTCGCGCATCCTGCAGGCCACAGGCAAGGCGACGGTGGTGGTCAACCCGCCCTATCCGCCGATGACCGAGGTCGAGCTGGACCGCTCCTACGACCTGCCCTACACGCGCCTGCCCCATCCCAAGTACAAGGGCAAACGTATTCCGGCCTACGACATGATAAAGTTCTCCATCAACATCCACCGCGGATGTTTCGGAGGGTGCGCCTTCTGCACCATCTCGGCCCATCAGGGGAAGTTCATCGTCAGCCGCTCCAAAGAGAGCATCCTGCGCGAGGTGAAAGCCGTGATGCAGCTGCCCGACTTCAAAGGCTACCTGAGCGACCTGGGAGGGCCCAGTGCCAACATGTACCGTATGCACGGCCGTGACCAGCACCGCTGCATGAAGTGCAAGCGGCCCTCGTGCATCCACCCGCAGATATGCCCCAACCTGAACACCGACCACCGTCCGCTGCTCGACATCTACCATGCCGTAGATGCCTTGCCGGGCATCAAGCGTTCGTTCATCGGCAGCGGCGTGCGCTACGACCTGCTGCTGCACGAAAGTCCGGATGATGCCATCAACCAGGCGGCACGCCAATACACGCGCGAACTGATAGCCCGCCACGTCAGCGGGCGGCTGAAGGTGGCCCCCGAGCACACCTCCGACCGCGTGCTGAGCATCATGCGCAAGCCACCGTTCGCCCAATTTGAAGCCTTCAAGCGCATCTTCGACCGCATCAACCGCGAGGAGGGGCTCCGCCAGCAGCTCATCCCCTACTTCATCTCCAGCCATCCCGGCTGCCGCGAAGAGGAGATGGCCGAACTGGCCGTCATCACCAAACGGCTGGACTTCCATCTGGAACAGGTGCAGGACTTCACCCCTACGCCGATGACCGTATCTACCGAGGCATGGTACACGGGCTTCCATCCCTACACGCTGGAGCCTGTATTCAGTGCCAAAAGCCCTCGCGAGAAGCTGGCCCAACGCCAGTTCTTCTTCTGGTACAAGGCCGAGGAGCGGCGCAACATTGTGAACGAACTGAAACGCATCGGGCGGAGCGACCTGATAGACAAGCTCTACGGGAAGAAGGAGCGGCGATAGTGTGCAATGCAAACGTTTGCAAGAGAGAGGAGGGAAACTTTTGTGCCCGGCAAGGAAGAAAGCCCCTGCTTCGTACTATTTTTGCAGAGAATAGATGTGTCAACTTAAAAAACTTAAAAACTTAAATAGAACGACATGAAACACTGGAACAAACATCTGCTGTACATCCTCCTCCTGGCTGCCTGCTGCTCGCTGGGAATGCTGACTGCCTGCGGAGGCGGCGACGACCCCCTGCCCGAAACGCCCGTGCAGCCTACACCCGACCCTACCCCCGAACCTACGCCCGAGCCTGAAGAGTGGAAGGCCGTCACCGCAGAAGCCGCCACCTGGGACGGACAGAAGCGGGCCGACATTGCCTACCAGCTGCTGGTATATGCCTTTGCCGACAGCAACGGCGACAAGTACGGCGACCTGAAAGGAGTGACCGACAAACTGGACTACCTGAACACCCTGGGGGTGAAAGCCATCTGGCTGTCGCCCATCCACCCCTGCATGTCGTACCACGGCTATGACGTCACCGACTATACCGCCGTCCATCCTCAGTTGGGGAGTCTGAGCGACTTCGACCAGCTGATAGCCAAGGCACACTCACTGGACATCAAAGTCTATCTGGACTATGTGATGAACCACACCGGCAAGGACCACCCCTGGTTTGTTGATGCCAAAGCATCGGTAAAGAGCCCCTACCGGGAGTACTACATCTTCTCGCAAGACCCGCAAGCCGACATCAAGGCCGGAAAGATAGCCATGATAGAGAGCAGCGGCTACAATGCCGGCGAATGGTTCTCAACCGGCAGTGGAGGCGAGATGAAAGGGGTGTACACCTTCAAGCTGGATTGGAGCAATGCCTCGAAACCCACCGTCACTGTTACGGAAGGAGGGACCGTTGATGCCGACAACCCCGACAAGAGTACCAGCGGTGCCAAATACCTCTATTATGGAACTGAGATTTGCAAGAAGTTCTATGACAAAGGCAACGGCATCTACGAGTTGACAGTAGACCTCGACACATCGTGGGGCTTCCTCATCCGCACCAGCAACACCACATGGGAAGGCGGCACCAAGTATGGTGCTCCCTCGTCCTCCAGCAAGCTGAAACTGGGTGAGCCGTATGCGCTGAACAACAGCACCGCCGCCGATATTCTCTTCGATTCACAAGAGTTGTGGTACTATCATTCCCATTTTTATACCGACTGGTTTGCCGACCTCAACTATGGCCCCATCGGCCAGGCTGCCCAGTCGCCGGCCTACCAGGCACTGGTGACTGCCGCCAAGGGATGGATAGACCGCGGCGTGGACGGATTCCGGCTGGATGCTGTGAAGCACATCTATCACAATGCAGGCTCCGACGAGAATCCCCGCTTCCTGAAGCTCTTCTACGACGACCTGAACAACTACTACAAGCAGGGCGGACGTACCGACGACCTCTACATGGTGGGCGAGGTGCTTTCCGAGGCCAACGAGGTGGCCCCCTACTATGCCGGCCTGCCTGCCTACTTTGAGTTCTCCTTCTGGTACCGCCTGGAGTGGGCCATCAACAACGGCACAGGATGCTACTTCGCCAAGGACATCCTCTCCTACCAGCAGCTCTATGCCGGCTACCGCTCCAACTACATAGAAGCCACCAAGCTGTCCAACCACGACGAAGACCGCACCGGCTACAAGCTGGGCAAGAGCGAGGCCAAGGAGAAGCTGGCTGCTGCCGTGCTGCTGACCAGTGCCGGACACCCCTACATCTACTACGGCGAGGAGCTGGGCTACTATGGCAACAAGAGCCAGGACGACAAGAACGTGCGCGAGCCTATGCAATGGGGCGACAGCTATACCACCGACTATCTGAGCGGCATCAGCAAGTCGGCCGTCAAGTCGGTGGCCGACCAGCAGGCCGACAACGGGTCGCTGCTGAACGTCTACCAGACCTTTGCCCGCCTGCGCAACACCTATCCCGCGCTGGCCGAAGGCAGCATGAGCCGCCACACCACTTATAACGACAGCAACACCAGCTCCGGCAAGAGCATCGCGGCCTGGTACATGACGAAGGGCAACGAGAAGATGCTGGTGGTACACAACTTCGGCGCCGCCACCCAGATTACGCTGGAGGACGCCATCGAGAAGGCCGTGGGCCTCAACGGCGACGTACAGCAGCGGACGGACGAGGGCAAGACGCTGCTCAAGATGGGAGCCTACAGTTCGGTGGTGTTCCTGCTGAAATAGTTTCAGCTACGAGCTACAAGCTACAAGTGACGAGCTACGAGTGACATACAGTTATAACAAATCGGTTGATGTAAAACCGAAAGCATAAATACAATTATAAATTAAAACTTTTAAAACATGAAAAGCATTTGTATGACCCTTCTCTGTACCGCCTCGCTGCTGATGACAGGTTGTTCATCGGCCAAGAGACAAGTATCCACCACCGACCTGCCACGCGGCGAAGCCAACGCCGAACTGTGTGCAGCCGTCGACTCCTTTGTGACTGCTACACGCCAGCGTCCCGTCCGTCCGGACAGCATCCAGCTGCACAGCATCATGGTGCTGAAGCACGGACAGGTGCTGATAGAACGCTGGTTCAACGGCGAATCGGCCCAAAAGCCGCATCCCATGTACTCTGTGAGCAAGACCTTTACAGCAGCAGCCGTCGGCATGGCCATCCGCGAAGGCCGGCTGGCACTGACGGACAAGGTGGTGTCCTTCTTCCCCGACAAAGCCCCTGCCGAGGTGAGCGACAACCTGAGCGCCATGAGCATACGCGACCTGCTCACCATGACGTGCGGCCACGAGGTGGAGCCGAGAGCGGGTGTCAACGCCGACAGTGTAGACTGGGTGCAAGGCTTCCTGGCCCATCCGGTAGTACGTCAGCCGGGCACCTACTTTGTGTACAACTCCATCGGCACCTACATGCTTTCGGCCATCCTGCAGAAGGTGACCGGCCAGAAGCTGGTGGACTATCTGGACGAACGGCTCTTCCAGCCCCTCCACATCGAGCGTCCCGTGTGGGATGAAAGTCCGCAGGGCATCAATTGCGGAGGCTGGGGACTGAACCTCAAGACGGAGGACATGGCCAAGATGGGCCAGTGCCTGCTGCAAGGCGGACAGTGGAACGGACAGCAGCTCATTCCGGCCGAATGGGTGAAGGAGATGAGTTCGTACCAGGTGCCGTGCGGGCCTGCCGGTACGCCGCTCGAAGACCTGGAGAGGCTGAACATCACTCCTGCCAACAACGACTGGACGCAGGGCTACGGCTACCAGATGTGGCGCTGCCGTCACAACGCCTTCCGGGCCGACGGCTATGCGGGACAGTACATCATGATCTTCCCCGACCGCGATGCCGTACTGGTGCTCACCACCCGCTCCAGCCTCTATCAGCCCTACCTCGACCTGATATGGGAATACCTGTTGCCGGTGCTCTGAGGCCGGATGTATGTGTGTGCCCAAAACAACTGTAATAATTGTAATAATTGTAATGGCACGTAAAAGAGGCTGTGTCGTAATTCTGGTTTACGACGCAGCTTCTCTTTTTTATCAACTTGGGTTGTCGGTATTCTTCAGGCGGCTGAATTTTCATATTTTTAAGAAATATCTGATTCTCAAGCGACAGAATCGGGCATGTTACAATAACTTTTTGACATGACAAAGCCCCGGCTTGTGAAAGTCAGGGCTTTGTTTCATGTTATACAGCACATTTTAAAAATGAGGCTGCGCCTATTTTGACACAGCCTCTACTTCCACTGTGTGTATTCGGGCGGACACGCAGGTCCGCCCCTACAACGTTCTCTACGATAGGCGTTACACTCCAAATCCGAGAACTGTCTCAGAAATCTCCCTGAAAATTTGACGCTTCCAACTATTTCTTTTACCTTTGTCTCCATCTTCCATGCCGAGACCGCTCCTCCTGCAGGAGTGGAACAGGGTGGTGGGGGATGACATACTTAAAGAAAAGACGTTTACTACGTTTTTGTTCTTGACACCTTGAAACTTCGCAACTTTCTAATCGTAGTCAGGACAAAGCAACCAGTAGATGTCCCAGGGACGTGTATGGGCCCTTGGTGTACCCCTTCGGGGGTATGCCAAGATTAGTGCTACATATCGGCGTGGGCTATCTCGGCGTTGCTCGTTCAA
>CALZEQ010000059.1 GCA_945641355.1 uncultured Mediterranea sp.
TTAGTTATCTCTCATCCTACTTAGTTTGTTTCAATCGTATACTGAATGAACCTCGCCCCCTACAAGACCCCTGCCGACACCTATCAACGGTCCAGCAGAAATCCTATTCCATGCAAAAATAACCATCCTTTTCTGATTCCTCCCTATCCTGCTGGAGAGAATGCGATTATTTTATCCAATTCAGGTACATTCATGAGCAAACCGAAAAAAAACAGCCCCAAAAGAGAGGAGAAACAGAGGAAATCACTACTTTTGGAGCCTACAACAGAGGCAACAAACTCAAAACTTATATGGATATGGAAAACAAGCGATTCGGACATTTTGAAGACCTGACACGGGAATATGTCATCACAGACCCTAAAACACCTTGGCCCTGGATCAACTATCTGGGCAACGAAGACTTTTTCTCACTGATCTCGAATACCGCCGGCGGCTACGCTTTCTACAAAGACGCCAAGTTCCGCCGCATCACACGTTACCGCTACAACGGCGTCCCGATGGACAACGGCGGACGATACTTCTACCTCAACGACGAAGGTACCGTATGGTCACCCGGATGGAAGCCGTGCAAGACACCCCTCGACAGCTACGAATGCCGCCACGGCATGAGCTATACACGCATCACAGGCAGCAAGAACGGCATACAGGCCAGCGTACTCTTCTTCGTACCGCTGAAGACGTGGGGCGAAGTGCAGAAGCTGACGCTGACCAACACCACCGACCGCACACGGCGGCTGAAGCTCTTCTCCCTGACCGAATGGTGTCTCTGGAACGCAGCCACCGATATGGAGAACTTCCAACGCAACTTCTCGACCGGCGAGGTGGAGATAGAAGGCTCCGTCATCTACCACAAGACGGAGTACAAGGAGCGTCGCAACCACTACGCCTTCTACAGCGTCAATGCGCCCATACAGGGCTTCGATACCGACCGCGAAAGCTTCATCGGACTGTATAACGAGTTTGCCGACCCGCAATGTGTCACGGCGGGCCAGCCGGCCAACAGCATCGCGCACGGCTGGAGCCCCATCGCTTCCCACTATATAGAGGTAGAACTGCAACCGGGCGAGAGCCGCGACTTCATCTTCCTGCTGGGCTATGTGGAGAACACCCAAGAGGAGAAGTTCCAGCAGGAGACGGGCGAAGGCTTCGTGCAGAGCGTCCCCTCCTCGCCCATCGTCAACAAGGCAAAGGCACAAGCCATGATAGCCGCCTTTGACACCACTGCGAAGGTGGATGCCGCCTTTGCCGAACTGAAGGCCTACTGGGACCGCCTGCTGGACATCTTCACCGTACAGACCAGCGAGGAGAAGCTGAACCGCATGGTGAACATCTGGAACCAATACCAATGTATGATTACCTTCAACATGAGCCGCTCGGCCTCGTTCTTCGAGAGCGGCATCGGACGCGGCATGGGTTTCCGCGACTCCAACCAGGACTTGGTAGGTTTCGTACACCAGATACCCGAGCGTGCCCGCCAGCGCATCATCGACATCGCCTCCACCCAATTCCCCGACGGTGGTTGCTACCATCAATACCAGCCCTTGACCAAGCGGGGCAACAACGACATCGGCGGTGGATTCAACGACGACCCCATGTGGCTCATCTTTGGCACCGTGGCCTATATCAAGGAGACGGACGACTTCTCCATTCTGGACGAGCCTGTACCTTTCGACAACCGGGAGGGCTCTGAGGTGTCGCTGTTCGAGCACCTGCGCGTGTCGTTCAACCACGTCATCGAGAACCTCGGCCCGCACCGCCTGCCCCTCATCGGGCGTGCCGACTGGAACGACTGCCTCAACCTGAACTGCTTCTCGTGGGACCCCAACGAATCGTTCCAGACTACAGAGAACAAGACCGAAGGCTCGCAAGCCGAATCGCTGATGATAGCCGGCCTGTTTGTGGTATGCGGACGCGACTATGCCGACCTGTGCCGCCGGTTGGGCAAGACGGAAGAGGCCGACCGCGCCACACGCTGCGTAGCAGAGATGACAGAGGCCGTGAAGCAGCACGGATGGGACGGCGACTGGTACCTGCGTGCCTACGACTACTTCGGACGGAAGGTAGGTTCGAAGGAGAACACGGAGGGACAGATCTTCATCGAGAGCCAAGGCTGGTGTACCATGGCCGGCATCGGCCTGGAGGAGGGCATGGTGACACGCGCACTCGACTCCGTCAAGGAGCGTCTCGACTGCGAGCACGGCATTGTGCTGAACAACCCGCCGTTCACCCGCTACGTGGTAGAGTATGGTGAGATATCTACCTACCCCGCCGGCTACAAGGAGAACGCCGGCATCTTCTGCCACAACAATCCGTGGGTCATCATCGGCGAGACGGTGGCCGGACGGGGCGACGATGCGTGGGAGCACTACCGCAAAATCTGTCCGTCGTACACCGAAGCGCACAGCGAGCTGCACAAGGTAGAGCCCTACGTCTGCTGCCAGATGGTAGCCGGCAAGGATGCCGCCCGCCCCGGCGAGGGGAAGAACAGCTGGCTGACGGGTACCGCCGCCTGGATGTGGTATGCCATCACGCAGTTCATTCTGGGCATCCAGCCCGACTACGACGGTCTGACGCTCAATCCTTGTATCCCTGCCGGCTGGAAGGGCTTCCAAGTGAAGCGCCGTTTCCGCGATGCCGAATACGACATCACCGTCACAAATCCCGACGGTGTATGCAAGGGCGTACGCTCCATCCTTGTGGACGGAGAAGCGATTGAAGGGAATACGGTCGCCCACCGGCCGGGCAAACATCAGGTAGAGGTCATCATGGGATGACCTCCCCCCTCTATCAACTAACCAATCCATTCAACGTTATGATTAACCCCATCTACTCCCCTGCCCCCAACCGTTACGACAGCGGCATGAACTACCGCCGCTGCGGACGGAGCGGCATTCTGTTGCCTGCCATCTCCCTGGGACTGTGGCACAACTTCGGCGATGTCAACACCTTGGCCAATGCACAGGCCATCGCCCACTACGCATTCGACCACGGCATCACCCACTTTGACCTGGCCAACAATTACGGTCCCTCCTACGGTTCGGCCGAAGAGACCTTCGGACAACTGATGAAGAAGTCGTTCCTCCCCTACCGCGACGAGCTGTTTATCTCCACCAAGGCGGGCTACGACATGTGGCCCGGCCTCTACGGCAACTGGGGCAGCCGCAAGTATCTGATGAGCAGCCTCGACCAGAGTCTGAAGCGCATGAACCTGGAGTATGTGGACATCTTCTACAGCCACCGTTTCGACCCGCTTACGCCCATGGAAGAGACGCTGCAGGCGTTGGTGGACATCGTACGGCAGGGCAAAGCACTCTATGCAGGCATCTCCAACTGGCCTCGGGAGGCAGCGGACTTCGCCTACCGCTACTTGGAAGAGCGTGACGTACACTGTCTGCTCTATCAAGGGCGGTACAGCCTCTTCAGCCGTGAAGTAGAGCGTGAGGGCATCCTGCAACAGGCGCACGAGCGCGGCACAGGTTTCATCGCCTTCTCTCCCTTGGCACAAGGATTGCTGACCGACCGCTATCTGAACGGCATTCCGCAGGATTCACGCATCGCCCGCGGAGGCCATCTGAAGAAGGAGTCGCTGACCGACGAGGTACTGCAGCGCATCCGTGCCCTCAACCAGATAGCCGCAGCGCGCGGACAGAGCCTGGCCGAGATGGCACTGAACTGGCTGCTGAAGGACCGGTTGGTGACCAGTGTTCTGGTAGGTGCCAGCAGCGTGGCCCAGCTGGAGGATAACCTCAAAGCCCTGCAGGGCCCGTCGTTTGCTTCGGAGGAGCTGGAGGCAATAGAGACCGCCTGCCAGTGATAAATTGAACGATTTGTAGGGGCGCAACATCTTGCGCCCTCGCCCGATGGCGTACGGGGGTGGGCGGAACAACTATCGTCCAATCGTTTTACTTCAATGCCTTATAGACAGCCTCTTGGATGCGGGTGCGGATATCCAGCTGCATCAGCTTGCTGTTCCAGGCATTCGGATAGGTGCGGTTGCTTAAGAAGACATAGACCAGGTTGTGCTCGGAGTCGGCCCATGCACAGGTGCCGGTAAAGCCTGTATGACCATAGACAGCCGATGGCGTGCCGGGGGCACACGGGCTCAGCTGCGGACGTTGCACATCGGGCTTGTCAAAGCCCAACCCACGGCGGCTTATCTTGGACACGGTGGTGGTGAAGAGGCGGCAGGTCTCCCTACTGAGATAGCGACGTCCCTCCCACTCGCCTCCGTTCAGCAGCATCTGGTAGACACGCGCCACCTCCGAAGCCGAGGAGAACAAGCCGGCATTGCCCGACACGCCCCCTTGGAAAGCTGCCGACTCATCGTGTACATAGCCACGCAGCGTGGCCTTGCGCAGAAAGCCATCTACAGCCGATGGCACCACTTCGCTCCTCTTCAGGCGGCGCAGAGGCAGATAGCCAGTGTGCGTCAGCCCCATCGGGCGATAGAACTCCCGCTCCAGAAAAGCATCCATCGACAGACCCGTCCGAGCCTCTACAACCATCTGCAGCAGGATGAAACCCACACAGCTATAGCGGTAGCAGCGCGCGCCCAACGAAGCCTTGGCTATCTGCTCCAGATAGGTCTGCTTGAAGGAGCGGTGCAACCACAACGAGTCGGTCACCTGCAGCGTGTACTCCTCCGTCCCGATAGATGAGGTCAGCCCCTCACGGAAGCGGAAGTTGGGATTGGCCCATGTCTGAGCAGCTATACGTACCGAGTGCGCCCTATCGGCCTTGCCCCTGAACAGCGCCCCCGCATAGCTCTCCGCGTCAATCGCCTCCTGATAAAACAAGATGGTGGGAGGCAGGCCGGACTCGTGCAACAGCAAGTCGCGCACGGTGATATTCTTCTTGTCACTCTCCTTCAACTGAGGCAGATAGTCGGAGACGTGGTCGGTCAGGTTCAGTTCTCCGCGGTCGTACAGTTTCATGACAGCCAGCAGGGTGCCGGTCGTCTTGCTGAGCGAAGCCAGGTCGTAGACATCGGTGGTCTGCACCGGCTGCCCATCGTCCCACGTATGTGTGCCGAAAGCCTTGTTATACACCTCCGCGCCCTCCTTCAGCACCACGACCTGACAGCCGGGACACGCTTTGGCCTGAATGGCTTCGCGGGCAATGGTGTCGATGCGAGCCAGCAGACGGGCATCCATCCCGACATCTTCGGGCAGATAGTGGCGCTTCCCTTGAGGAGTCAGTACGATGCCCTCGCCCGACGCATAACAGCCCCCGATGGAGGTAGCGAGCAGTCCGTCGGCCGAGGCTTTTCCATAGAGCAGTCGGGCGGTATGACGTTGGATGGGTTCGTCCGTAGAGTGGGCCAGCACGGTAGCAGCAGCCGTGGAAAGTCCCCAATGCAGCTGCGACACCTCCTTGCCCGGCACGAAGCAGAGGTAAATCACCGGCACGTCAGGCAGATAGCGGGCCAGAAAGTCGCGATACGGAGCCAGTTTCTTCTCGGTCACACACACCAGCAGCCGCTTGTAGCCGGCCAGCGAGTCGCGCAACTGGCGGCACTCCACTTCGGACAAGTTCTTCTCTATCCGAAAGAAATCGGGGGCGACGAAGCCCGACAGTTCGTCCACAAAAGGAGCCATCGATGCCGATTCGCCCACCTCCAGTACGGCCACCTTGCTGACAGCGGGGCCGAGCGGCAAGGTGCGTGTACGGTTGCCCAGCACGGTGACAGCCGCCTGGTTCAGACGTTGTATCAGGCGGTCGGTCTGCGCTGTGCGGATGCGTGATTCCAATCCTGCCAGCCGGACGTGCGGCTTCACTGAAAGGCCCAATGCATACTTATAAGCCAACACCCGCCGGCACTTCTCGTTGATGGTCTCCTCTGTAATCTCCCCCTTCTTCACTGCCTCGGTCAATGCCTCCACCTCTTCCTTCAGACGGCGTGGCACCAGCAGCAGGTCGTTGCCCGCCTGCAAGGCCTTCAGGCAGAGAGGCGTGTAGCCGGACACCCCCTTCATGGCCAATGCGTCGGTAAATATCAGTCCGCGGAAGCCCAGTTCGTTCCGCAGCAGGTCGCCGATGACGGGCTGCGACAACGAGGCTGGATGCCCTTCGCCCTTCAGTGCCGGTACCTCCAGATGGCCCACCATGATGCCTCCTACCCCGGCAGCGATGGCCTGACGGAAGGGATAAAGTTCCACGCTGTCCAGCCTGGCACGCGAGAAGGAGAGGCGAGGCAAGGCGTGATGCGAATCGGTGTCGGTATCGCCATGGCCGGGGAAATGCTTGCACACAGCCAGCACGCCGCCAGCCTCCAGACCGCGGGCATAGGCCACCACCTTGCGGGCCACATTGTAGGGGTCGTCGCCGAAGGAGCGTACATTGATGACGGAATTGGCAGGATTGATGTTGACATCGGCCACCGGCGCAAAGTTCACCTGCACCCCCAGTTCGCGGCACTGACGCGCTACCTCCTTGCCATATTCATAGAGCAGACTGTCGTTGCGGATGCAGCCCAACACCCCATTCTTGGGAAACGACGGCATCCCCCTCAGCCGCATGGCCAGTCCCCATTCGCCGTCAAAGGTCATCATCAGCGGCACATCGGCCATCCGCTGCGCCTCGTTCATCAGCAGCGTCTGGTCCTGCAGCACGCCGCCCGAGAAGAGCAGTCCGCCTACCTTGTAGTGTTCCACCACCTTGCGCAGCAGCTCGCGGTTGGCCTTGGTGCGCTGGGGAGCAATGGTATAGATGAAAAGCTGTCCGATGCGCTCCTTCAGACTCAGGTGACGCATGACCGAGTCGGCCCATTGCAGGCTCCGTTCCTCTGCGGCCGCTGCCGAGATGGAGAGAGCCCCCTGTGCGCAAAGCGTCGCACACGCCCATACGGCCACCCAAAGAGCGAGGAGGAGACGCTTATTCCACATAGACGGTCATTTTACCCACATTCACTCCATTTTTGCCGGAATGCATGACGGCTACGTTCCGGCCTTCCGAATTCAGGTAGTTGGCAGGCTGGTCCATAAAGGTATGCGTATGGCCTCCCAATATGATGTCCACTCCATGCGTCTTGGCCACCCACTTGTCGTCCGAGTTCGCGTCGGCAATGTTGATGCCCAAGTGAGAGAGGCAGATGACCACGTCGCACTGCTCCTTCTCCCTCAGCAGGTCAATGGTCTGCTGTGCCGCCTCTACGGGGTCGAGGAAGGTGATTCCCTCGCATTTGCCGGCCTGTACCAGTCCCTCCAGCTGAGGCGAGAGGCCAAAGATGCCGATTCTCACCCCCTTGCGTTGCAGCACCACGTAAGGCTTCACCAGCCCTTCCAGCACCGTTCCCTTCACATCGTAGTTGGCACACACCACGGGGAAATCGGCCATCCGATAGATGCGTGCCATGTTCTCCAGTCCGAAGTCAAACTCATGGTTTCCTATCGTGATGGCATCGTATTTCATCCGGTTCATCATCTTCACCTCCACTTCCCCCTTGAAGAGGTTATAGTAGGGCGAGCCTTGCGAGAAGTCTCCGCAATCCAGCAGCAGCAGTTCGGGGTCCTGCAACCGTTCCTGCTCCACGCACGACACCCTGCGCACCAGTCCTCCCCTGCCGGCATACTCGTCGGCTGCTCCTGCGGGGATGGGCAGCACCCGGCTGTGCATATCGCTGGTATGCAATATCGTCAACTGCTTGCCTCCGTTGGCCGCAGTGTTCTCTCCTGTTGTCTGCGCTGCCAGCGGGGCGTTCCCCATCAGGCAGACGATGGCTATCTTTATCCAAGCTTTCATAATCTATCTTATTCGTTTACGTTCGTTCCGTTATCATTCCTGTACCTCGCCCAGATGAATCACCCGTCCTTCCACCTGGGCTGCAATCTTTTTCCCCGCAGCTGTCTGACGTTTCACATACTCGATGAAGAGGCTGCGCAGTGTCAATCCCTCGGGGCACACCCGCTTATCGGCCTGAATCAAGGCCGACATGCCGTCGTTGCCCTCCGCCAGGTAATCCACGGTAGCCACCGTATAGTGGGCCTCCTCATCCAGCGGCTTGCCGGCTACGCTGACCTCCTTCAGTTTGTTCGCCTCATCAATCACCATACGGATGCCGCTCACGCCCTCGCCGCCTCGGGCGGCAATCTGCTCTAACAACCGCTTCAGCACGCTGCCCTTCACCGTCAGCACGCAGAGCGAATTCTCGAAAGGAAGCAGTTCGAAGGCATTGGCCACGGTCACCGGTCCCTGCGTCAGCGAGTTTCGGATGCCTCCTACATTCACCAATCCCATATCGGCCGGACGGCCCAAGATGGATGTGGCCGATTCGCGCAACACGTCGGCTACCAGATTGGTGAGCGGACTCTCCGGCCGCTCGCGGTCCATCGACACAGCCGCCTCCCCTATCACATCGTTCATGATGCTGTCTACCCGCAGGGTGTAAGGAGCCAACAACGCTACAGCCGCCGCATCGGGGGAGGCATCCCACGTTGTATCCACAGGAATCATGGTTCCCTCCACACGTACCACTTCATAAGCCGGACGACAGGCCGACAGCCACATCAAGGCTCCCAAAGCCACTCCGGACAACATGTTTTTTTGCCAGTTCTTCATATTTTCATCGTTTATTTTTGCTCTATGCAAGTTCTAAAAAACAGCCACAAATATACCTTTTCTTTTCTGTTTACGCAACGAACGCACTCTTTTTTACCCGCCACCGATGCAGAAAAAAGCGCGGAAAAATTTGTGTATCTGACAAATAATCCGTTCCTTTGCAACCGCTTTCGCGCAATCGCTGTCAGGACACACCGAGAGAAGCCTGGTATGTTGCGTTGTAACGATAACAATTTAATCATAAACGAACAATGGATTTATTAAAAATTGCAGAAGAAGCATTTGCTACAGGCAAGCAGCACCCCTCCTTCAAGGCTGGTGACACTGTAACGGTAGCATATCGTATCGTCGAGGGTAACAAGGAACGTGTACAGCTGTATCGCGGCGTTGTTATCAAGATTTCAGGCCATGGTGAAAAGAAACGTTTCACCGTACGCAAGATGTCGGGTACTGTAGGTGTAGAGCGTATCTTCCCCATCGAATCGCCCGCTATCGACAGCATCGAAGTAAACAAGATTGGTAAAGTACGTCGCGCCAAATTGTATTACCTGCGTAGCCTTACCGGTAAGAAAGCAAGAATCAAAGAAAAAAGAGTTAACGGCTAATATTTCCGAACTTTTGCTTCAAACCATAAAAAAGGGAAGTCTCCGAGAGGAGCTTCCCTTTTTTATTGGTTGATTCAAGTTTCGGCATCATTTCACTTCCCAACCCAAGGCACTGGCACCCAGCACCGCTGCGTCAGAGTCTTTCAGTTCGGACATCAGCAGCTTGGTCTTGCCCTTATAGATGGGCAGGATGTTGGCATCGATAGCTTTCTGGATGGGGTCGAAGATGTACTTGCCCGATTTGGCCAGACCGCCGAACAGCACGATGGCTTCGGGGCTGGAGAAGGCAATGAAGTCGACCAAGGCCTCACCCAAAATAGTACCTGTAAAGTTAAAGATGTTCATGGCCAGCGTATCGCCCTTGACAGCGGCATCGTACACGTCCTTGGAGGTGATTTCCTCGGCAGGGATGGCACGCAGCAGGCTGGGCTCGGTGCTGGCAGTCAGGAACTCGCGGGCGGTACGGGCCACACCCGTAGCCGAGCAGTAGGTCTCCAGACAGCCCTTACGTCCGCAGCCACAGAGGCGGCCGTTCTCGCGACGCATGATGACGTGTCCCAGCTCACCGGCAAAGCCGTCGTGGCCATATACCATCTGGCCGTTGATGACGATACCGCTACCTACGCCGGTACCCAGGGTAATCATGATGAAATCCTTCATGCCACGTGCAGCGCCGTATGTCATTTCACCGATGGCAGCCGCATTGGCATCGTTGGTCAGTGTGGTGGGGATGCCCAGACGCTCCTCGAACATCTTTGCCAGCGGGATGATGCCCTTCCAAGGCAGGTTGGGAGCGAACTCGATGGTACCGCTGTAGTAGTTGCCGTTGGGCGCACCGATGCCGATACCCTTGATTTTGTCTACGCCGCCGTTAGCCTCGATGAGGGGCAGCAGATTCTTGCACACGGCATCCACATACTCGTCGGCCTGGGCGTATGCACCGGTCTTGATGGAGTTGATGGCTACGATAGAGCCACGAGCGTCTACTATACCAAAGACGGTGTTGGTGCCGCCTATGTCAATGCCTACTACGTAGGGCTTTTCCATGTTTGAATTCATGATATTCTTGTTAGTTTATAGGGTTATTGAATCTTCGTTCGTGGTTACAAAAATCACAAAGAAAAACGACATTGCAAAATCTTTTTGGAAAAAACTTCGCCTGAATGCAACTTTTTGCCAAAAGGGTGCGTCTAATTAAGTAAAACAGGGTTCCGAAAGGAACACAAAAAAACAGAAACGAAGTGATACATCTGACTGACATCAACAAGACCTACAACAACGGAGCTCCGCTGCACGTACTGAAAGGCATCGACCTGGAAATCAAGAAGGGAGAGTTCGTCTCCATCATGGGGGCCTCCGGCTCGGGCAAATCCACCCTGCTGAACATCATCGGCATACTGGACAACTATGACACGGGCGAATATTACCTGAACGGAACGCTCATCAAGGGACTGAGCGAGACGAAGGCTGCCGAATTCCGCAACCGCATGATAGGGTTCATCTTCCAGTCGTTCAACCTGATTTCCTTCAAGAACGCCATGGAGAACGTAGCCTTGCCCCTCTTCTATCAGGGCGTGAGCCGAAGGAAGCGCAACGCTCTGGCGATGGAGTACCTGGACAAGCTGGGACTGAAGGAGTGGGCGTACCACATGCCCAACGAGATGTCCGGCGGACAGAAGCAGCGGGTGGCCATCGCACGGGCCCTCATCACCCGTCCGCAAATCATCCTGGCCGACGAACCGACAGGAGCCCTCGACAGCAAGACCTCCGTGGAGGTGATGCAGATACTGAAGGAGCTGCATCGCGAGGGCATGACCATCGTGGTGGTGACGCACGAAAGCGGCGTGGCCAACCAGACCGACAAAATCATACACATCAAGGACGGCGTGATAGGCAGCATCGAGGAGAATCTGCGGCACGACGCCAGTCCGTTCGGGCAGGGAGGACTGATGAAATGATTGACCTGTTCCAAGAAATCATAGCCACCATCCAACGCAACAAACTGCGGACGGCTCTGACAGGCTTTGCCGTGGCGTGGGGCATCTTCATGCTCATCGTGCTGCTGGGAGCCAGCAACGGCCTGATGAACGCCCTGCTGAAGCAGAGCGAAGGGCTGGCGATGAACGCCATGGAGGTGTGGGGCGGATGGACCAGCAAGCCGTACCAGGGACTGAAGGAGGGACGCGAAATCAAGCTGACCAAGCAGGTGCTGCAGGCCACCACCGAACTGAATGCCGAGGTGGAGCGGGCAGGAGCCATCATCGAGCAGAGCAACGTGGTGATGGCGAACGGCGATGACTACGTGCGCATCGGCCTGTCGGGGGTCGAACCCATCTACCTCCGCCTCTATCCTATCTATATAAAGCACGGACGCTTCCTGAACGAGCTGGACCAGAAGGAACGGCGCAAGGTGGTGGTGCTGCACGAGAAGACCGTGGAGATGCTCTTCAGCGGAAAGGAGGAGGATGTGGTGGGCCAATACGTGCGGGTGAGCGGACTGAACTACCTCATAGTAGGCATCTATACCGATATGGGCAACTTCACGCCCAAGGCATACATCCCCTACAGCACGCTGCAGTTCATCTACAACAAGGCCGACGACCTGGGCTCTATCCTCTTCCTGACCCAAGGCATCAACGACGAGACGGCCGGCGAGGCGTTTGAGAAGCGCTACCGCAAGCAGGTGGCCGCCATCCGGCAGTTTGATGCCGACGACCCCAGTGCCATCTGGGTGAGCAACCGCATCCTGCAGCAGGCGCAGCAGAGCACCGCACAGAACGCCCTACGCACCGCCATCTGGGTGATAGGCATCTTCACCCTGCTGAGCGGCATCGTAGGTGTCTCCAACATCATGCTCATCACGGTGAGGGAGCGCACGCACGAGTTCGGCATCCGCAAGGCCATCGGTGCGAAGCCTGCCTCCATCCTGTGGCTCATCATTGCCGAGAGCGTCACCATCACCACCCTCTTCGGCTACATCGGACTGGTGGCCGGCATCGGAGCCACCGAGTGGATGAATGCGGTATCGGGCGCACAGGTGGTAGACATCGGGGTGGCACAGGCCACGGTGTTCGAGAATCCGACCGTAGACCTGCGCATCGCCCTGCAAGCCACACTGACGCTGATCATCGCAGGCACCCTGGCCGGCCTCTTCCCCGCACGGAAGGCGGCACTGACCCGCCCGATAGAGGCCCTGCGGGAAGCAAAATAGCGAATCTTATCCGAACCATTTTTTCATCCGAACGAAAAAGACAATGATACGAATCGACATTGACCGATGGGAAGAGATACTCATCACCATCACACGCAACAAGACGCGCAGCCTGCTGACTGCCTTCGGCATCTTCTGGGGCATCTTCATGCTGGTGGCACTCATGGGCGGCAGCAAGGGGTTCGAGCAGCTGCTCTCCAGCCAGCTGCAGGGGTTTGCCACCAACTCGGGCTTCATGGGCAGCGACCAGACCAGCAAGCCCTACAAGGGATTCCGCAAAGGACGCTGGTGGGAACTGGACCTGACCGACATGGAGCGCATCCGCAACCAGGTGCCCGAGATTGACCTGCTGACCCCGCTGAACAGCAAATGGGGCATGACCGCCGTCTACGACGAATACAAAATCAACTGCACGCTGAAGGGGTGCTACCCCGAATATGGGAAGATAGAGGAGCCTGTGCTGAGCAGCGGACGCTTCATCAACGACATCGACGTGCGCGAGGCACGCCGCGTGTGCGTCATCGGCAAGCGCATCAAGGAGAGCCTCTTCCCCAACGAGGCGAACCCCTGCGGCAAGTACCTGCGCATCAACGGCATCTACTACCGCGTCATCGGCGTCAACGAGACCGCCGGCAACATGAGCATACAGGGAAACGCGAAGACCTCCATCACCATCCCCTTCAGCACCATGCAGAAGAACTACAACTTCGGGCAGCAAATCCAGCTGCTGTGCTACACGGCACACGCAGGGCACTCCATCTCGGAAGTGGAGAAGAAGGTGGAGAAGGTGGTAAAACGGGCCCATCTGATACATCCCGACGACAAGCAGGCCGTCATCAAGGTGAACGCCGAAGCGATGTTCTCCATGATTGACAACCTCTTCAAAGGCATACGCATACTGAGCTGGATGGTGGGACTGGGCACCCTGCTGGCCGGAGCCATCGGCGTGAGCAACATCATGATGGTGACCGTCAAGGAGCGCACCACCGAGATAGGCATCCGACGTGCCATCGGTGCCCGTCCGCGCGACATCATGAGCCAGATATTCTCCGAAAGCTTGGTGCTGACCACCCTGGCCGGCCTGTCGGGCATCTCGTTTGCAGTGCTGGTGCTGCAGATGGTGGAGATGGGGAGCGCACACAGCACCATGCCCATGCACTTCCAGATAAGCTTCAGCATGGCCGTAGCCGCCTGCATCATCCTGATGGTGCTGGGCATCCTGGCCGGACTGGCACCCGTGTTCAGGGCCATGGCCATCAAGCCCATCGACGCCATCCGCGACGAATAAGCCAACCGAATGATGAAACAACAATAAAATCACAACCATAATGAAAACGAAGAAGTATTTACGATTTGCGCTGCTGGCCATCGTGGCAGTGCTGTTCATCGGAACCTTTGTGTTCCTCTATCAGAAGTCGCAACCGAAGGTCACGCTGTATGAGACGGTCCGTCCCGAAGTGGCCGACCTGGAGAAGAGTACCGTTGCCACCGGCAAGGTGGAACCGCGGGACGAGGTCCTCATCAAACCGCAGATATCGGGCATCATCTCGGAAGTCTACAAGGAGGCCGGCGAACATGTCAAGCAGAACGAGGTGATAGCCAAGGTCAAGGTCATCCCCGAACTGGGCACGCTGAACTCGGCCGAAAGCCGGGTGCGTCTGGCCGAAATCAGTGCCCGCCAGGCAGAGACTGACTTTGCCCGCATCGAGAAGCTGTATCACGACCGCCTCATCAGTGCCGAGGAGTACGAGAAGGAGGAGGTCAACCTCAAGAAGGCACGCGAGGAGCTGCAGACGGCCAAAGACAACCTGGAGATTGTCAAGGAGGGCATCACCAAGAACAGTGCCTCCTTCAGCAGCACCCTGATTCGCTCTACCATCGACGGACTGATACTGGACGTACCCATTAAGGTGGGCAACTCGGTAATCATGAGCAACACCTTCAACGACGGTACCACCATCGCCACGGTGGCCAACATGAACGACCTCATCTTCCGCGGAAAGATTGACGAGACAGAGGTGGGACGACTGCACGAGGGGATGCCGGTGAAGCTGACCATCGGTGCGCTGCAGGACTACACGTTCGATGCCGTGCTGGAGTACATCTCGCCCAAGGGGGTGGAGGAGAACGGTGCCAACCAGTTTGAAATAAAAGCCGCCGTATCGGCCCCCGACAGCGTGCAGATCCGCTCGGGCTACTCGGCCAACGCCGAGATTGTGCTGGAGCGGGCCAAGCAGGCACTCACCGTACCCGAAAGCTGCGTGGAGTTCAGCGGCGACAGCGCGTTCGTCTACGTGCTGACGGACAGCGTGCCTACCCAGCAGTACCAGCGCCGCCTCATCAAGACGGGGCTGAGCAACGGACTGAAGATTGCCGTCAAAGAGGGCATCGGCGCAAACGAGAACATACGAGGAGCAGAGAAGAAACAGTAACCAACGGACAAAGTCATGAAGAGCTATATCCCACTTGCCCTGCTGATGGCCGGCTGTGCGCTGACCACCGCCCAAGGGCAGCAGCGCTGGTCGCTGCGCCAATGCATCGACCATGCCATCGAGCATAACATACAGATCAAACAGAGTGCCAACGCGGCCGAACAGAGTGCTGTAGAGGTCAACACTGCCAAATGGGCCCGGCTGCCGAACCTGAACGGCTCGGCCGGACAGAACTGGAACTGGGGACGCACGCAGACGGCCATCAAGGACGAGGAGACGGGCGACTACACCACCATGTACGTCAACTCCAGCAGCCACGGTACCAACCTGAACCTGAGCAGCAGCATCCCTCTGTTCACAGGTATGCAGATACCCCACCAGTATGCACTGGCCAAGCTGAACCTGAAAGCGGCCATCGCCGACCTGGACAAGGCCAAGGAGGACCTCTCCATCAACATCGCCTCGGCCTATCTGCAAGTGCTCTTCAACGAAGAGCTGCACCAGGTGGCGCTGGGACAGGCGGCACTGAGCCGGCGGCAGTGCGAACGCATCGTCCGCATGGCTGAACTGGGAAAGGCCTCGGCAGCCGAAGTGGCCGAGGCGCGGTCGCGTGTGGCACAGGACGAGATGAACGTGGTGCAGGCCGACAACAACCACCGGCTGGCACTGCTCGACCTGAGCCAGCTCATCGAGCTGGAGACACCCGAAGGATTCGCCTTGGAGGCTCCTGCTGCCACCATCGAGCTGCAGCCGCTGACGCCGCCCGACGAAATCTTCCAGACGGCGCTGGTGAGCAAGCCCGGCATACAGGCCGCCCGGCTGCGTGTAGAGGGGAGCAAGCACAACATCCGCGTGGCACAGAGCGGCTACTATCCGCAGCTTAGCCTGAACGGCAGTCTGGGCACCAGCTACTACTCTACCATCAACCGCACCTTCAACCAGCAGATGAATGATAACTTCAGCAAGTACGTCGGTCTGAACCTCAGCGTGCCCCTCTTCAACCGTTTCTCGACCCGCAACCGGGTACGGTCGGCCCGCCTGCAGCACGACAACTACTCCCTGCAGCTGGACCAGGCCAAGAAGACGCTCTACAAGGAGATTCAGCAGGCATGGTACAACGCCACCGCCTCTGAGGCCAAGTACAGCAGCAGCCACAGCGCGGCCCTCGCCAGCCAGGAGTCGTTCCAGCTGATGAGCGAGAAGTACGAGAACGGCAAGGCAAACGCCGTGGAATACAACGAGGCCAAACAGAACCTGCTGAAGGCCCAAAGCGACGAGCTTCAGGCCAAGTACGACTACCTGTTCCGTACCAAGATACTGGACTTCTATCGAGGGGTAGCCATCGAGTGAGGATATTCAGCTACGAGTGACGAGTTACGTGTAGGGGCGGAGCATTTTCCGCCCACCCCCCGCCAGCAGTGTCTCTTTAAATTTTTAAATTGTTAATTTTTAATTGAACGACGTACGGCACTGTCCTCACTCTTCGCGCGTTCCGTGCGCTTCACCTCCGAGGAGGAGGAACGGGACGTGGCGTTGCCCTTCGCACGGGCCGGACGGCTGACCGATGTGCCCTGCCGCGACGGTTGCTTCTGCGTCTGACGGTCGGCAGGAGCGGCTGCAGTGCCCCGATGCGACGTGCGGTTGTTGTCCTTCGGACGGACAGTATCCGTGCGGCGTACCGGCACCGACCCGAAGTCCGAGCGGCGTGCCGCATGATACGACTTGTCCTCGCGTATCTGCCAGCGGCCCGTATAGTGTGGCTGGTTGTAGCGTCCCTTATAGAAGCTGGCATGGGGATGATGCGGCCGGCCATGTCCTCCGCAATAGGTGCGGTAGTGATAAGGCTTGGGGTAGTAGAAGTGGTTGTGGTTGGTATAGTGGATGTATACCCTGAACGACCAGCTGCCACCGTTGGCATACAGCGGACGGTAGAAGTAGTCCGTGCGCAGGAACCGGCCGTACTGACTGTTGCCCAATACCCAACGCAGGTCGTCGTTGCGCACGTCCAGCAGGTCGTAGTAGCGTTCCATCGCCCACTCCTCACCCCGCAGCACATCCGCCATCAGATAACGGGCCTCGTCCATGAAGTCGTAGTTTATCTCATACACGTCGTTGTACTGCTCCGTGCTCAGTTTCAGTTCAAAGGCCATCTTGTCCGTCAAGAATCGTGTCTCTCTTCTCAGCCGGCTGTTGCTCATGGCCGCCTGGCTGCCCGTGATACCCATCAGCAGGGTCACCATCATTGTCCATACATACCGTTTCATAATCATTCCGTTTATTGATTAGTGTCATATTTCATGTCACAAAAATAGGGAGAGGAAAATCCCCACCCTATTGAATCTCTCTATATTCTGATAGGGAAATCCCTATTCTGATTCGGGAGAAGCCGCCGGCAGAGCCACGATACCATCGGGCTGCAGGGTCACCAGCCGCCGCTTGTACAGGTCGCCCACCGCCTTCTTGAAGGTCTTCTTGCTCACCCCGAAGACGGCATAGATTTCTTCGGCCGGACTCTTGTCGTTCAGGGGGGTGCGTCCGCCGTTGGTCAGGATATGGTCCAGCAGCGTGGTGGCAAAGTCCTCCACCTTCTCCTGCCCCGGCTTGTCCAGCAGCAGGTCTATCTTTCCGTCCTCGCGCACCTGCTTGATATACGCCTTGGCCACCGTCCCCGTATGCAGGGGGCGGAACAGCTCGCTTTCGTAGAGCAATCCGGCGAACTTGTTATCCACGATGGCCTTGAAGCCCAGGTCGGTCTTCTGCCACACCAGTATGTTCACCTCGTCACCCGGTTTGTAGGCAGGCTTCTCCTTCGACAGGTAGCGTTCCACCTTGGCCGAGGCCACGATGCGGAAGCTCTCTTCGTCCAGATGGGCGTGTATCACATAGCTGCGCCCTACCTCCATACGCATCTTCTGCTCGCGGAAGGGGACAAACAGGTCCTTCATCAATCCCCAGTTCAGGAAGGCACCATACTGGTTGACCCATGCCACCTCCAGGCAGGCGAACTCGCCCACCTGTACCAGCGGAGTCAACGTGGTAGCCACCAAACGTTCTTCGTTGTCCAGATAGATGAACACGTTCAACTCGTCACCCGGCTTGCAGTGCGGGGGTACATAACGCGAAGGCAACAGGATTTCTCCCTCTTCGCCCCCATCCAGGTAGAGGCCGAAGGGCACCTCCTTCACCACCTTCAAGAGGTTGTATTTTCCCAATTCTATTTCCATATCTATCGCATTTTACTGTGCAAACATAGTGATAAATTCTCATTTAAAGGCTATTAGCCATGAAAAGGGTATAAATTTTCAGATTTTTCGTTCAAAAGCTTGCACAGTTCAGAAATAATTTCTATCTTTGCACCCGCAAACATGAAACGATGGTGTCATAGCTCAGTTGGTAGAGCAAAGGACTGAAAATCCTTGTGTCCCCGGTTCGATTCCTGGTGACACCACCCAGAAGATTAGAGAGTCACTTAGTAGGGTGACTCTCTTTTTTTATGTCCTTTTCTCTTGTCTTCGTCTCCCTTGGCTACGGCTGCCTGCAAAGATACTTTTCGAATTTAAAATTTAAAATTAATAATTTAATGTGTTTGTGCGGATTGGCCTTTCCTCTGCCTACAAAGATACAAAACCGCGCTCCGCTTGTCAAGAGGTAGTGAAGGAGTTTGGTGACTCATTAATGTCTGTTAACCCGATACAGATATCTGTAGACGCGATTGAGGTGTTTTTAAAGCTACAAGTTACCAGTAGGGGCGCAACATTTTACGCCCAACCGCACGGGAGCGCATTCATCGCAAACGGCATTTTAAATTTTTAATTTTAAATTTTAAATTGAAAAGATGTGCTGCGTGTCGTCGGGAACCGGCTCTGCCCTGGGGGACGGTGAACGATTCGTTCACCCTTCCTTTCTTCCTCGTCCACATGGTCGCGATTGGCAGGGCCTTGTAACTGGAAGCTGATACCTGAATCAGGTATGAGGTTTATCCTCCTCCACATGGTTCACAATGGCATTGGATTATTGATTGCTGATTATTGATTACGCTTGAACCCGCGTGCCTGCGGCAACTTGCTAGAGAAAATGATTGCATAGGAATCAGCAGGACCATTTGGCACATCGCATCACATTTGTCAGGGAATCTTACACAAACTTTTGGCAAGAA
>CALZEQ010000060.1 GCA_945641355.1 uncultured Mediterranea sp.
GCTGCAAAGTAAAACACTTATTGGCGATTTACCTCGAACGCAATTGAGTGCTTACATTTTTATGAATGTCGGCTGTCTTGATAAATCTCAAACAAGCTTGATTTATCCTCATTTACACGATATTTGATATAAGTCATGATATTTCCGGAAATCAGGTTAAAGAAATCCCGACATCCATTAAAAACATATGATAGAATTCACCAAAGTACTTCCAACAAGACATACCATGAAGCTTCACTGTGAAAATCGCACCATGATAAACAGTAGCCATACTTCTTCATCACTTCCATAATGGAAGGAATTGTTATGCTTCATTCCGTAATATTATTGTCTATCGAAAACCAGTTCATCATCTGCAGCTATCGTGTAAGTTCTCAGGATGATGGATGAGGTTACTCCACTGCACACTTGGCCAAATCAAACTCATTGTTAATTTTATCCACCAAACAACGGACATTTCTGTCTTTCTGATCCGCAGGCATATCTTCGCTATAGTTTATTTTTTAACGAAAGTAAACCTCTCTCACAGTTCCCATAATAGACTTTATACCACTCCGCAAACTTCCGTAAGCCATCCCTTAATGGAGTGGAAGGTCTGAAGCCGAAGTCCTGTTCAAAGGGGGTAGTATCTGCGTAGGTGATAGGCACATCACCGGGCTGCATTGGCACTAGTTCCTTATGCGCCTCGAAATCATAATCCTTAGGCAGCACACCTGCACGAACAAGTTCCTCCTGTAGAATAGAGACAAAGTCGAGCAGATTTTCAGGGCTATTATTGCCGATGTTATAGACCTTATACGGGGGAATGGGCAGGCCGTCCTCGCCGTTCTGCTTTTCAGGGGCGTGCTGCATCACTCGGATGACTCCTTCCACGATGTCATCCACATAGGTAAAGTCGCGCTTGCAGTGGCCGTAGTTGAAGATCCGAATAGTATCGCCCTTCACCAACTTATCAGTGAAACCGAAGTATGCCATATCGGGACGACCGGCAGGACCGTAAACCGTGAAGAAACGGAGTCCTGTACTCGGAATGTTGTAGAGCTTACTGTAGGCGTGTGCCATCAGTTCGTTGCTTTTCTTGGTAGCGGCATAGAGGGACACGGGATTGTCCACCTTGTCATCAGTTGAATAAGGTACTTTCTTGTTTGTACCATAAACACTGCTACTGCTGGCATAAACAAGGTGCGAGACCTCATGATAGCGGCATGTTTCAAGGATATTGTAAAATCCAATGAGGTTGGATTCGATATAGGCATCCGGATGGGTGATGCTATAACGAACGCCTGCCTGGGCAGCAAGATTGACGACGACATCTATCTTGTTCTCAGTAAACACCTTCTCTATAAGTTCTCTATCTGCAATATTTCCCTTTATGAAAGTCATAGCAGAAAGTTCTTTGAGCCTCTCATACTTCAGACGGACATCGTAGTAGTCGGTGATGGAGTCAATGCCGATGACTTTGATGCCATCAAACTCAGTCAACAATTTCTTAACTAGGTTGCTGCCGATGAAGCCGGTGGCTCCTGTTACCAGAACAGTCTTTCCGTTCAAATCTATATTGTATTGTACCATTCGTCTTACTATTTAATGTCCGTTGAAACAAAGCTGACTCCATCGACTGGCTGCACCAAAGCACCCTTGAAGCCCGCACCTGAGAAGCGACTTCCATATATATCTTGCAGCGCTTCCTTGATGCGAAGGATGTGTTTGTCGCACACTGAAGGCTTTCTATCGTTTCTTGTTTTTTTGTCATGCCAATAATATGCCAGCCTTCAAGAGATTAACGGATTGATGATACATTCAATTTCCATTCCAATTCAACCAAAGGTAAAGTATATTCATCAAAATCACCACTATTCAAGTTGACGTATTTCATCTTCAGCCAGCCCAGTGCATGATGATATCATATCAATGGGTAACCCGCTCAACTTCATTTTCAACGCAATGCTAAAAGAGGCTTCACGTGAGCCTTGTACAAGACCTTCTTCCATGCCCTTCGCCAGACCTTCTTCCATGCCTTTCGCCAGACCTTCTTCCATGCCCTTCGCCAGACCTTCCTTCATACCCTTCGCCAGACCTCGACGTTCGGCACTATTATACAATGTCTTCTCAACACTGATAATATCCCAGAACTTTTCATAACCTAACAGCTGAGCATCCGTATAAGAGGATTCCTCTACTGCACGTACTGCCTTGCTTATCTCAGGATGGGACATGAACTCGACAGGAACCTCACGGGTGCGACTGTTGATTTCTGTCAAGAAACGAAGCCAAAGCACTTGCATCTTCTTATCGCTGTAGCGCTGTGGCGAAAACTTAGGCAGTTCTACAAATATCAAGTGAAGGCCTTCTATCACCTTCTCCGTATGCTCTACATGTACCAAACGGTAGTAATGATAGAAATCAGCCATATCAGGTTCAAACACTTCATTGACTAAATTCAATGAGTAAACCGGCTGTAACAATTCATACTGTTCACCACTCCCTATCTGACGGACATACGCTTTGGAAGCATTAAACAAGACTCGCTGCTTGAACTCGGGCGACCATATCATCTGCATTTCTACAATGAACTGGCGGCCACGATTATCGCGACAGCGCACATCGACAATGCTATTCTTACGTAAGGGATGATCTGGTACAAGCTCTACCGGAACATACTCCAACTCCTGAATCTCATCACCGGACTCAAAGGGGAGCATCGCATTTAAAAAACTCTTCACTACATCCGGATGTTCACCAAACACCCGCTTAAATGTCAAATCGGCTTTAGGGTCTAAGTATCTCATGATGAAAATGGTTGCATTATTAAACTAAATCCACAAACAGACTACATCTCTGATATTTCTATTCCAACAACCTTACAGTTTCTTCAGATAGCTCTTTGGTACCTGAACCTTGGCTGCAAAGAGACCGGTGAGACGCAGGACAACGTAAGTAGCGGCGTCGCGCGTAAGCACTTCACCCTCCACGCCGCTAAAATCACCCTTGATGACTTGAACACGGTCGCCCACCGCCAACGTGACATCATCGAAGGTGACGGCGGTAGGGTCTAAATTCATAATGAACTGAAAGTCGGCCATCTGCTTGTCGGGAACAACAAGCAACGAATGGGTCTGAAGGTCGCGCATGTAGAAGATACGGGCTCCGTAACTGTTGGCAAGGTCGCAAGCCAATTCTTTGGTAGAACGAATGAACAGAAGATTACGGATGGCAGGAACTTCGACCCGCTTCTTACGATACTTGAGTTGGCGGACAACAGTCTGGGTGGGCAGGTAGCAATCCAAATCGAGCTTCTGCTCGTCCTTCAACTTCTGCAGATAGTCGCGCTGCGACAGCTCCTGTTTGTCGCGTGTACGTGCTGCGAACCAGTTCTTTTGTATATCAGCCATTTACATTTTGTTTGTCTTCAAGATACATCACCTCCGGGTACGCTTCGCGGTTGAACGAGACAGTGTGTGTCTCGCCCAAACCGCTTACCAACGGCAAAGATACGGCTTTCTACGGAATATCAAAAGGATTTTAGCGCATACTGCCGCCGATAATGTCCAACAATTCATTGGTAATGGCCTGCTGACGGGTTTTGTTGTATTGCTTGGTGAGGTCTTGTATCAATTCGTTGGCATTGTCGGTAGCGGTCTGCATGGCCAGCATACGGGCGGCATGTTCCGAAGTATTGGAATCGAGCAGTACGGTAAAGAGCTGCTGCGACAGCACCTTGGGTAACAGGGCTGATATAAGCTGGCTGACAGAGGGCTCTACAATATAGTCGTTAGCATACGTACGTTCCTCCGCATCTGCAGCAGGATGGGAAGATGCGAAAGCCGAAGCAATCTGTTCCGTGTCGATGGGAAGATAGTTCTCGGACAGCAGAAGCTGGCAACCCGTAGACTTGAAGTGGTGGTAAATAAACACCACACGGTCTACCTCGTGCGACGCGAACTTACACATCAGTTCGGTAGCCAGACGATAGGCATCTGCATAGGATGGCTTGTCGGCCATCTGCTGATAACTGCCCTGAGGTTGATAGCCCAGCTTACGCACGGCCTCTTCCACCTTCCGGCCGATGGGATAAATGAGTATCTGGCTGCGGCCTAACGACTGATAAGAAGCCAATGTCTGCTCCAGCTTACGGCAGACATTGGAGTTGTAGGAACCGCATAAGGAACCATTGGAAGAGAAAGCGACTATGGCTACCCGCGACACAGGCCGCACATCGGTATAGGGAGACTCGAAGGTGGCATCGGTACGCAGGAAGTTGGTCAGGATTTCATTCAACTTATGCTGATAGGGCCACAAACTTGCAATGCGGTTCTGAGCCTTGTGCAACTTGGCTGATGAGACCATCTTCATGGCAGAAGTAATCTGCCGGGTGCTTTTGACCGAGTTGATTCTGTTTTTAACCTCTTTCAGTGACATCTCTTCTTCTGTTTTTATCGGTTACACGAACTGTCTGGCTACCTTGGCGGCAGTCTTCTCGATTTTCTGACAGACCTCGTCATTGATTACACCTTTCTTCAGCACATCAAGCACTTCCACGGGATAATCCATCGCCAACGTGTCGAGGAAAGTACGTTCAAACTCACTCACTCTATCCAGCGGGATATCTTTCAGCAGGCCATGCGTACCGCAATAGAGGATGGCTATCTGACGTTCGACCGGCATCGGACTGTATTGAGGCTGTACCAGCAGACGGGTATTCTTCTGTCCCTTATTGATAGTCAGTGCCGTGACGGCATCCATATCACCGCTGAACTTGGTGAATGCTTCCAGTTCCCGGTATTGGGCCTGATCTATCTTCAGCGTTCCTGCCACCTTCTTCATCGCCTTAATCTGCGCATTACCGCCCACGCGGCTTACTGAAATGCCCACATCAATGGCCGGACGGTTGCCTTGATTGAACAGATTGGTGTCCAAGAATATCTGGCCGTCGGTGATGGAGATGACATTGGTGGGGATATAGGCCGAGACATCTCCGGCCTGCGTCTCGATGATGGGAAGTGCCGTCAACGAACCGCCCCCCTTCACCTTGTCTTTCAAACTATCGGGCAGGTCGTTCATCTGACGGGCTACCTCTTCCTGATTGATGATTTTGGCCGCGCGCTCCAACAAGCGGCTGTGCAGATAGAAGATATCACCCGGATAGGCTTCACGACCGGAAGGACGACGCAGAATCAACGACACCTCGCGATAGGCAACGGCCTGCTTGGAAAGGTCGTCATAGACCACCAACGCATGACGGCCGGTATCGCGGAAGTATTCGCCAATGGCAGCTCCGGCAAAAGGTGCATAGTACTGCATGGCTGCCGGTTCACCGGCTGTGGCGGCTACGACAATGGTATAGTCCATGGCCCCATACTGACGCAAGGTGTTGACAATGGAAGCCACCGTGGAACCTTTCTGTCCGATAGCTACATAGATGCAATAAACGGGGTCGCCCGCCTCGTAATTACTGCGCTGGTTGATGATGGTGTCGATGGCAATGGCCGTCTTGCCGGTCTGTCGGTCGCCGATAATCAATTCACGCTGTCCCCGACCTATCGGTATCATGGCATCAACAGCCTTCAATCCAGTCTGTAGCGGTTGGCTGACCGGCTGTCGGTAGATAACGCCCGGGGCCTTTCGCTCCAGCGGCATCTCGCACAACTCACCTTCTATCCATCCTTTCCCATCAAGCGGTACACCCAATGGGTCGATGACACGTCCCAACATCTGTTCGCCCACACGGATGGACGCAATACGCTTGGTGCGCTTGACAACAAAGCCCTCCTTAATCTTGTCGGTAGGTCCCAGCAGTACCGCACCGACATTGTCCTCTTCCAGGTTCATCACGATGGCCTTGACTCCATTCTCGAATTCGAGCAACTCGTTGGCTTCGGCATTTCGCAAGCCATAGATACGAGCCACACCATCGCTGACCTGCAGCACGGTGCCTATCTCGTCCAACTGCACGCGGGTATTAATCCCCTCTAACTGTCTGCGCAGGATGTCGGAGACTTCGCTTACTTTTATTTCTTCTGACAACATATTCCTGAATTTTATTGTTCCGATGACTGAAGACAATCATCCCTACACGATTCTACGGTTCTTCTCAATAAACTGCTGCTTGACATGCTTGAGTTGAGTAGCTATGCTGGCATCCAAACGGAAGTCGTTGATGTCGAACACAAAACCACCTCCAATAGCAGGATTGACCTCCGTCTGCAACTCCATACGGGCATGAAGCAACGCGGCTGCACTTTGACGGATGCGCTCACTTACTTCGGGAGTGACTGGCACAGCCGTGGTAAGACGTCCGACACCGATATGCCTATCCTTGCGGTAAAGGTCGAGGAACGCCAGTGCAATGTATTGCAAGAAACCCTCCCGGCGATTGTGCAGCAATAAGGTGACAAATTGCATGAGCTCCCTACGAGGCGACCCGTTACCTACAGCAGCCACGCAGATGAGCTGCACCTTCTCGCACTGCGTCACTATCGGGTTATCCAACGCTGTACGCAAATCGGGACAAACCCGGAAGGCCTGTGCCAACCGGCCCATCTCGTCATAAAAGAGTTCTTCCGTACCCGTACTTCGGGCATACTCCATCAGAGCCTTGGCATATCGCATCGATATAATACCTATATCCATAATCTTACAAGTTACGGGGTCACGAACTGATTTCCTCTGTTCTCCAGCATCTCGTCCAGCATACGGTCTATCATCTCCATCTGATTCTGCTGTCCGTCCAAGCTCTTGCGAATCACCTTCTCGGCAATATCCACCGAAAGGATGGCTACCTGACGGCGTATGTCACGAATGGCTTCTTCCTTTTCCTGACGTATCTGCCGACGAGTCTCTTCCAGCTCCTTCTGCGCTGCCACCTCGGCCTGTTTGTGGGCTTCTGCGATAATCGTGTCACGCTCGTGCATCGCCTCTCGCAGAATGCGTCCTTGCTCCTTGTTGGCTGATGCTACCAAAGCCTCGCTCTCTGCCTTCAGATGGGCCAGCTGTTCATTGGCTTCACGTGCCACCTGCAACGAACGGTCGATGTAGCTTCTGCGTTCCTCCACCATCTTGGTGATGACGGGAAAGCCGTACTTGGCCAACACCACAAATACCACTCCGAAGGAGAGGAACATCCAAAAAAGCAAACCACTATCTGGTAATAACAACGACATACTTTTACGGTTTTAGGCGATGGATGAATGATTCCCGAAACGTTCTATGCAGAGAGTCATCACGGTCTCCCCCATCCATCGCAGGATTCACTATACAAAGAATACCAACAGGCAGACAACCACAGCCAACAAAGCAACACCTTCGATGAGTGCGGCTGCAATAATCATACTCATACGAATATCACTTGCTGACTCCGGCTGACGTGCAATAGCCTCCATGGCCGAACAACCGATTTTTCCGATACCCAAACCGGCACCAATCACTACGATGCCGGCACCCAGCGCAGCACCCAATTTGCTGACTCCCACACTGGCGGCAGCAGCCTGTAACATTACTGATAACAACATAATCAATCGAATTTTAAATTATAAATTATACAATTATGAATCATTCTCCCTTTTCCTGCGCCTGACCGATGAAGACAGCCGACAACATGGTGAATACATAGGCTTGTATGAACGCTACAAGCAGTTCAAGTGCATTCATAAAGATGTTGAACAGAACGGAAGCTACCGTCAGCGAACCGTTGAGCAACGGCCCCATGCTGGCCGAGATAAAAATGAGACAGGTCAGTACCAACATGGCCATGTGTCCGGCCATCATATTGGCAAACAGACGTATCATCAGTGCCATCGGCTTAGTAAAGATGCCAAACAACTCAATCATCGGCATCATCGGTACAGGTACTTTCAACCACCAGGGCACCGCCGGCCAAAAGATATCTTTCCAATAATGCTTCGTACCGAACATATTGACCGCCACAAACGTACATAAAGCCAACGTCATGGTGATGGCAATATTTCCCGTCACGTTGGCACCTCCCGGAAAGAGAGGGACCAACCCCATCAGATTGTTGATGAAGATGAAGAAGAAGGCTGTCAGCAGATAGGGAGAGAACTTTCGATAATTAGGGCCGATACAGCTCTTGATGACATCATCATTCACCATCATGATGAACATCTCCATAAAACCGACGAAGCCACCCGGCACTGCGCTGTCATATGTATGACGACGATACCAACGAGCCACAGAGAGGACAATGACCAGCAACAGCACACTGTTGAACAACAGCGCAAAGGCCACCTTAGTAATGGAAAAATCCCAAGGACGAACTTCAGCACCAGAAGCATCGTGCTCTACCAGCTTTCCCTCATACGGACTGCCAGACGGAGCGATACTCAATCCCTCGTAGCTCCCGCCGTTTTCTTCCAGCCTTGCGGACGAAAAGCAATGCCATCCGGACAAAGAACTATAAACCATGACCGGCAGATGAATCGTCAAATGGGTATTGCCCCATGTCGTGACGTGCCACTGATAGGCATCGCCGATATGGCCAAATACCACCTCCTTCACATCCACTGTTTCACTTTCCTCCGTTTCACCTCCTTCTGTAGAGGCAAACAGCTGCACAGGTAACAATGCCATGATCCATGCAAGAACGATTGTTATGACAGGATTCTGTTTCATTTCTTTTCTTTATCCTTTATTTTCCTGTTTATTTCAAATGTAAAATAGAACCAGGAGTCAAACGTCAGATATATCAAATAGTTAGCAATGAAGGTCATCAGGAACGCTCGTATCTCCTGACGAACGGCCAGACAGTAGACCAACATCATCATGGAAGCGGCCAACATCCGGAGCAGACGCACAGCCAGATACATCCACATCATGCGAGCGGGCGCGTGGCGTCGGCACATCTCCGTCATGTGGATGGTACACAAGCCGAGCACAAAGAAGAATACGGGTATCAACGGGTAACCACCGAAATAGTGATGCGGGAAAAAATGAAAGTAAACCAATCCTCCCGCTACCCCCACCGACAGTGTGAGCAATGCCAACAGTGACAGATAGTTGCGTTTGGTGATACTGATGCCCATTCCTTAATCCTCCCTCTCCTCGATGCACACCGATACACAGTTGTCACTCATCTCCACAAAGCCTCCTTGAATAGCTATCTGCCGCTCTTCACCACCCGTTCTGAAGGTTATCCGACCGGGAAGCAGAGAAGAGACGATGGGAGCATGATGCGTCAAGATAGTAAATGTCCCCAACGTGCCCGGCAACGTGACACTTTCTATAGGACCATCAAACAGCTTCCTTTCCGGCGAAACAATATTCAGATGCAACTCTTTCATACCGTACTCTCCTTATCCTTTAGCCTGTTCCACCAAAGATTTTCCCTTGGCGATGGCCTCTTCAATGGTACCTACATTCAAGAAGGCCGGTTCTGGCAGATAATCCACCTCTCCGTCCAGAATCATCTTGAATCCACGAATGGTATCTTCGATATTGACCATCGTACCCGGCACTCCGGTAAACTGCTCGGCTACGGCAAACGGCTGTGAAAGGAAACGCTGGACACGACGTGCTCTATTGACCAACGTACGATCGGCCTCGGATAGTTCCTCCATACCCAAAATGGAGATGATGTCCTGCAACTCTTTGTTACGCTGCAATATCTGTTTCACCCGTTGTGCCACTTCGTAATGCTCTTGTCCTACGATGTGCGGATCCAGAATGCGTGAAGTGGACTCCAGCGGATCGACAGCCGGATAGATGCCCAACTCGGTAATCTTACGGCTCAACACTGTCGTGGCATCCAGGTGGGTAAAGGTAGTGGCCGGTGCCGGGTCGGTCAAATCATCGGCCGGCACATAAACTGCCTGTACAGAAGTGATGGATCCGTTGCGGGTCGAGGTGATACGTTCCTGCATAGCCCCCATCTCCGTAGCCAACGTCGGTTGATAGCCTACAGCAGAAGGCATACGCCCAAGCAAAGCTGAGACTTCGGAACCAGCTTGCGTGAAACGAAAAATATTGTCGATAAAGAAGAGAATATCACGCGGGCCGTCACTCTCCGCACCCATATCCCGAAAAGACTCTGCTACCGTCAGTCCCGACAGTGCTACCGACTGGCGGGCACCAGGAGGCTCGTTCATCTGTCCAAAAATCAGTGATACCTGGGATTTGGACACTTCATCATAGTCCACTTTCGACAAATCCCAGTTTCCCTCTTCCATACTCTTCTTAAACGCTTCACCGTAGCGGATAACACCAGATTCTATCATCTCGCGCAACAAGTCATTACCTTCACGGGTACGCTCGCCTACACCGGCAAATACCGAAAATCCATGCTGCTTCTTAGCAATATTGTTGATGAGTTCCTGAATAAGTACGGTCTTGCCTACACCCGCACCGCCAAACAGGCCAATCTTTCCTCCCTTGCAATAGGGCTCCAGTAAATCTATCACCTTAATGCCGGTATAGAGCACTTCTTGAACGGTAGTCAAGTCTTCAAACTTGGGAGGTTCACGATGAATGGGATAAGCCCCTGTACGATCCAGCTCCTTCATGCCATCAATAGAGTCACCGACCACATTCATCAGCCGGCCTTTAATCTGATTACCTATCGGCATGGTGATGGGACCTCCGGTGGGATAGACCTTCATGCCTCGCTGCAATCCGTCAGTAGAATCCATCGCTACGGTTCGGACGGTATTTTCACCGATGTGTTGCTGCACCTCGACAATCAGTCGTTTTCCGTTTGGCCTTTTTATCTCCAGTGCGTCATGAATACTTGGCAGCATCAGTTCTGCCTCTGTACCTTCAAAGTAGACGTCAACCACAGGTCCGATAACCTGCGAAATATGTCCGACAATCTGTGACATAAGCAATCTATTTAATCTTTACCTTTAAAATTATTCATTTGTAAAGTCTTGTTTTTCTTTTCTGCAACTCCCAATTTCCACTGATAATATAACAGGCAACAGAAATCGTTTGTTCGCATCACAAATCATTCTTGTGTGAGAAAAATCGGGCTGCCACTCTTTTTGAATGGCACTACAAATGTAAAAACAAAAAATGTCACGTTGTTTTCAGCAATAATCCAAATTAACAAAAAGAATACTTATTGAATGTTTGATAATACAAATAGAACACATCGGTTAACAACTCATGACATTCTATTGCCGACACTGCATTTTGAAGTACTGATATTAAAATAGGCCTTGTCTCCCGACAAGGCCTACTACAAACACAAACACAAAATAAAACACGACAAAACTACTATGCTGTCTGTCTGTCGATGCCGGGGAGGCAAACGAGGCGTCCATCCATATTCACATACCGATGCAACGTTTCAAACAGACTCTGCATAAATAACAAATGTATGAGACATTTGTTTATTATTGACTATTCAATAATCTGTTTAGCTATTACTGAATGCCTCTTTCACGAAGCTTCAGCTGCCAGTTCCATGCGGAACGCAATGTATCTTCGATGCTGGTTTCTGCTTTCCAACCCAATACATTGTTGGCACGTTCGGGATTGGCCCAAACCTTCTCAATATCACCGGCACGACGACCGACAATCTGATAATTCAACTTCACACCCGTTGCGGCTTCGAAGGCATGAATCAATTCCAATACAGAGAGTCCACGACCCGTACCAATATTGAATACTTCTACCTTCTCCTCTTGCTTCTGCTCCAGGATGCGGCTGATAGCCACTACGTGAGCTTTGGCCAAATCCACTACGTTGATGTAGTCGCGGATACAAGATCCGTCAGGGGTATTATAGTCATCACCAAAGACGCCCAACTTTTCGCGGATGCCAATGGCTGTCTGAGTCAAATAAGGAATCAGGTTCTGCGGAACACCGTTAGGCAGTTCACCCAGCAATGCTGTAGGATGGGCACCTATCGGATTAAAATAGCGCAGCAGGATAGCATTGATCGGAGCACCCGAAGTGATGGTGTCACGGATAATCTCCTCGTTAATCTGCTTCGTATTGCCGTAAGGAGACTCAGCCTTCTTAATCGGCGCATTCTCTGTTACAGGCAATTCATCCGGTTGTCCATAGACCGTACACGAAGAAGAGAACACGATACCTCCTACCCCATACTTGGGCATCAGCTCCAGCAGGTTGATTAAAGAGACCAGATTGTTCCGATAGTAAAGCAAAGGTTTCTGTACGGACTCACCTACCGCCTTGCTGGCAGCAAAATGGATAATGGCCTTGATGCCCTGATACTTTTGAAAGAGAGCATCCATACCGGCAAAATTCAGACAATCCAACTGCTCAAACGCTGGACGAATACCTGTTACTTTTTCGATATTGTCCACCACGTCGGCTGACGAATTGGAGAGGTTATCTACAATAACCACGTCATAGCCTGCATTTTGCAGCTCAACGACAGTATGAGAACCAATATAGCCGGTTCCACCCGTCACCAAGATTATTTCTTTCATATAGATATACAAGTTTTTACGGTGTAATAACTGGCTACAAAAGTAAGGAATTAAATTAAGATAACATACAATAAGGAATAAAAAAAGAATAGATTCTCCTAAAAATTGCAAAAAGGATTGTGCAACCTGCCATTACCTCTGGATGGAGCTATGCAGATGCGCAATCCTTTCTATCGGACCTATCGGACAGAAGCGATTTGCTTAAATCTTCACTACGCCGGAGAATCCCATGAATGCCATAGCCAACAGGCCGGCAGTAATCAGAGCGATAGGCGTACCACGCATTCCTTTGGGTACGTTGACCAAATTCATCTGCTCACGCAAACCGGCAAACAGTGTCAAGGCCAAGCCAAAACCAATGGCGGTGGAGATGGCATAGACAATACCAGTCAGCAGGTCATAATCCTTCTGAATTACTAGGATGGCTACACCCAAAATACAGCAGTTGGTCGTAATCAGGGGCAGGAACACGCCCAAAGCCTGATACAGAGCCGGAGAGACTTTCTTTAAAATAATCTCCACCATTTGTACCAACGCAGCAATCACCAAAATGAAAGTGATGGTCTGCAGGTAGCCCAATCCAAATGCATCGAGTACATATCTCTGGAGAAGGAAGGTGACAATCGTGGCAATCGTAAGCACAAAAGCCACGGCGGCAGACATACCCAATGCCGTATCTACCTTCTTGGAGACACCCAGAAACGGACAAATACCCAAGAATTGTGACAATACAATGTTGTTCACAAAGATTGCCGAGATAAATATCAATATATATTCCATAGTTCTAATTCAATGAGGTTTCTTAATTGCTCTTCTTCAAGCTATTGATTAATGCAATGAGGTAACCCAACGCAATGAAGGCACCGGGAGCCAGCACGAAGACCAGCATACCATACTCTTCAGGCAGGATGGTGAGACTGAAAACCTTACCCGTACCCAAGAACTCGCGTACAGCGCCAAGCAACGTCAGACCTAAGGTAAAGCCCAAGCCCATACCCAGACCATCGAACATGGAAGCCAACGGACCGTTCTTGGCCGCAAAAGCCTCGGCACGTCCCAGCACGATACAGTTCACCACAATCAACGGGATGAACAGGCCGAGTGTGGCATACAAAGCTGGCACATAAGCCTGCATCACCATCTGAAGCAATGTCACGAACGAGGCAATGACCACAATGAATGAGGGAATGCGCACCATGTCGGGAATCAGGTTCTTAATGGCCGAGATAACTACATTCGAACAGATAAGCACAAACATAGTAGCCAGCCCCATACCCATACCATTGATGGCAGAAGAGGTAGTACCCAGCGTAGGACACATACCGAGCAGGAGTACAAATGTTGGATTTTCCTTGATGATACCGTTCATCAACACTTTAAAGTTATTCATATCTTCTACTCCTTTCTTAATTTAAGCCAAGCGTATCTGCAACCTGAACGGCTACAGAGTCAGCAGGTTGTTCAACATTGATTTGCGTAGCACCCGTAGCACCATCGGCGGTTGCATTGCCTGCGTATGCAGCGTATGCAGCATTCACAGCACCTAAAAAGGCACGCGACGTAATGGTAGAAGCCGTGATGGCATCTACATTACCACCGTCCTTGCTCACTGTCAGAGGAGCTGCACCAGGATTCATACCCGTGATGTCTCCCTTGTTGCCCTTCTTGAACCATTCACCGGCCTTCGAACCCAAGCCCGGAGTCTCCGAGTGCGACAGAAGGGAATAATCGTTGATGTTACCTTGAGCATCGAAACCTACCAATACCCTCAGTTCACCACCGAAGCCCATGGCTTTGGCCTCTACGGCTGCTCCAATAAACTCACCGCCTTTGGAAGCGGGATAGACGGCATACTCTACGCCATTGACCATCTGCAACTTTTTATCGGCAATGGGATCATTGTCAAAGCCGGGAACGACAGCCTTCACCGCATCACTCAGCGTCTTGGCATTGGCCTGCGCAATAGGTTCTTTCGTCAGTTCATTCACATAAGCCAGCAACGCCACAGAGATAGCGGTTACCCCCGTCAGCACCAGCAGCATATTCTTCAAGGATGATTCTAACTTTTTCATTTCTTCTTCGCTACCTCCCCAAAGCGTTTAGGTTTGACATACGTATTAATCAACGGAGTGAACGCATTCATAATCAGAATAGCGAACGACATACCTTCAGGATAAGCACCGAACAGACGGATGATAACCGTGAGCAGACCGATGCAAACACCATAGATGAGCATACCCTTGTGACTCATCGGAGAAGAGACATAGTCCGTGGCCATGAAGATGGCACCCAGCATCAGACCACCGGCCATCAGATGGGTCACGGGCGATGCATAGAGGGCAGGGTTCACCAAATGCATGATTCCGGCAAACACAAACACGGTCACCAGGATGGATACCGGAATATGCCAAGTAATAACCTTCTTCCAAAGCATATAAGCCAGACCGATGAGCAGAGCCAACGCACTGACCTCACCCAAGCAACCGCCATTCTGGCCGATAAGCAATGCAAAGGCATCGGGTAGCTGGTCGAACGACACACCCGGAGCACCGTTGATGACACCCTTCATGATGCCCAGCGGAGTAGCAGCCGTCGTAGCGTCGGTATAGGCAGTCAGCTGTCCCACAGCAGGCCAGGTGGTCATCTGCACAGGGAAGGAGAGCAACAGGAATACACGGCCCAGCAAAGCCGGATTGAAAGGATTGCAACCCAGACCGCCAAAAGACATTTTACCTACGCCGATGGCGAACAAAGCACCCAGGATGATAATCCAGATGGGCAGGTTGGAGGGCAGGTTGAAAGCAAGCAATACGCCCGTCACGATGGCCGAACCGTCAGTGATGGTCGTGGTTTCTTTCTTCAAAAGGAATTTGCCGATTGCCCATTCAAAGAAAAGGCAGGCAAGCACGGACGTAGCCGTAACAATCAACGCTCCCAGACCAAAGAAGCAGAGCGATACGATGAAGGCCGGCAGCAATGCAATCAGCACGCCGTACATATTCTTCTTCACGCTGTCTCCGCTGTGGACGTGGGGCGAAAGGGATACGATTAATTTATTCATAAGACTTTGTTCATTCTTTACTTATTCTTATTTCTTTGCTTGGCGTGCGCGAATCATGGCGCCAACCTTACCCTTACCCAAACGGCAGTAGTCAAGCAACGGACGGTTGGCCGGACAGGTGAACTGGCATGAACCACATTCGATGCAATCCATGATTCTCTCTTTCTCCATCCGCTCGAAATCGGCATGTTCCGACAGAGCCGACAACAGATAAGGTTCCAGTCCCATAGGACATGCACCCACACACTTGGCACAGCGGATACAAGGCTGCTGCTCGCCACGCTTGGCTTCTTTCTCGTTCATTATCAAGATGCCGGAACTACCCTTGGCTGTCGGTACATCGGTATTGACCAAAGCCTTACCCATCATGGGGCCGCCACCTATCACTTTACCCGTATCTTCGGGCAGGCCACCACAAGCCTCTATCAGCTGCTTCATCGGCGTACCGATGCGGGCTAGGAAGTTCGAAGGCTTGGCCAGAGATTTGCCCGTCACGGTAATGACACGCTCGAACAGCGGTTTGTTCTTCTGTACAGCCTGATAGACAGCAAACGCCGTACCCACGTTCTGTACCACGGCACCGGTCGAGATAGGCAGTGCACCACTGGATACCTGACGACTGATAATAGCGTCAATCAGCTGTTTCTCACCGCCTTGTGGATATCTCACCTTCAAGGGTACCACCTCTATACCTGCATAACCTGAAGCCACCTTTATCATCAGCTGGATGGCATCGGGCTTGTTGTTTTCGATACCGATGAAAGCCTTGTTCACCTTTACCGCCTTCATCAGGATAGAGACACCCACCATGATTTCTTCGGCATGTTCCAGCATCAGCTGGTGGTCAGCAGTCAGATAAGGCTCACATTCCACAGCGTTGATGATGACACACTCGGCCTTGAAAGCAGGAGGAGGGCACAACTTCACTTGCGTGGGGAAGCAGGCACCACCCAGACCTACGATACCAGCATCGGCAATCTTCTTCACAATCTCTTCCGAAGAGAGGTTACACTCCTTCACCAACGTATCTGTCCGATCGATGGACTCTTCCCATTCGTCGCCTTCCACATCGATGAAGATAGCGGGTTTGGCATAACCGCTGGCATCTACGATAGTATCAATTTTGGCCACCTTACCGCTGACAGAAGAGTGAATGGCTGCCGATACGAAGCCACCGGGCTCGGCAATCTTTGTACCTACTTTCACAACATCACCTTTGGCCACAATAGGTTTGGCAGGCGCACCGATGTGCTGCCCCAGCAAGATTACCGCTTTTGCCGGAATCTCCGCCTGAATAATGGGCTGATGTGCTGAAAGTTTATTTTCGTGTGGATGAACTCCACCGATTGAAAATGTCTTCAACATACAATTCTGTATTTTATTCGTTTATTCTATTTTCTTTAGTGATTAAGCCTCGGCACTCTTCGGGACCTCTGCTGCCGGAGCAGCTTTTGGAGTAGGAGCAGCCTTCGGAGCTTCAGTCTCTTCCGTCTTCGGTTTGCGCGGCGGGAAGTTCAGTGCCACGATGCTTCCCTGCGGACAAGCCTCTTCGCACTTGCGGCACGACTTGCATTTGTTGTAATCAATGTAGGCCAGGTTATTCTCCAGCGTGATAGCTTCGAACGGACAGGTCTTCACACATTTGCCGCAGCCGATACATGCTACGCTACAAGCCTTGCGGGCCACAGCACCCTTGTCCTTGTTGACGCATTGCACGTACACACGTCGTGACTTCTTGCCCTGAGGACGGATCTCAATGATAGACTTCGGACAAGCCTTGGCGCAGGCACCACAAGCGGTACACTTGGCTTCGTCTACTTCGGGGATACCTGTTTCAGGATTCATCCGGATAGCACCGAACTGACAAGCGGCCACGCAGTCGCCACATCCCAGACAGCCAAAGCTACAGCCGGTCTCGCCTCCATATAGAGAAGCGGCAATGGCACAGCTTCTGGCACCGTCATACTGGTTGGTACGCGGACGATTGGCACACGTACCGTTGCATCTCACCACTGCCACCATCGGTTCGGAAGCAGCTGCATCCAATCCCAAGATTTCGGCCACCTTAGCCATGACGGGCTGTCCGCCTACCGGGCAAAGTTTACCTTCCAGCGAGCCGGCCTTCACACAAGCATCGGCAAATCCGCTACATCCGGGATAACCACATCCACCACAATTGGCTTGCGGCAGCACAGCTGCCACCTGCGCAATACGCGGGTCTTCATACACGGCGAATTTTTTGGAAGCAACATACAAGATAGCGGCCAGAATCAGCGCTATAGCTCCCAAAGAAATCACTGCAATCAGAATTACATTCATAAATCAGTTAGTTAATTAATTATTGTATTACTTGTTTCTCACTCCTGTGGACAGATAGAAAACGAGAACTTGCGTCTCAATCGATCCTTGTAACACCACAATACAAAATAATAGACAATCAGACAGGGGATGACACAAAGCACAGCCCTCAGTTCGTCGGCAAAAAGAGCCATACCGACAAACAGTGTTACTACAATAAGGATTAAAGGGATAACAAATGCCAGCAGAACCGCCTGCATTCCCATCGACAATTCGCCCAGCACCCACACCTTGTCACCTTGACGGTACGTGTGAGATTCGCTTTCCACGATGTCTATCAGTTTTTCCTTGGTATCGGCAGAAGTACAATGTCCCTTAATGCTGCACGTGGCACAAGCCGACGTCTGGACAATACGCACCTGCAGGTGGGACCCTTCGATGTTTTCCACAATACCCTGATGTCTTATAGTATTCGCCATTTTGCAAAGTGAGCATTACAAATCGCCGCAAATTTACGCATTATTTATGAACTGCAAACCATAACAGGCGTATTTTCTCTATTCATCAACCTCCTTTTTCTGTTTTTTTGCAGTTTTCGTCCAAAACCTTTGTTCATCCGAAAATAATGTTTACCTTTGCACCCGCTTTTCCAAACGAGAGAAGCCTTCGGGGTGTAGCGCAGTCCGGTTAGCGCACCTGCTTTGGGAGCAGGGGGTCGTGGGTTCGAATCCCGCTACCCCGACAATCTAAAAATCAGGCAGTTACAATTTTTGTAGGGCTATAGTTGATTACTGCGTTGTAAAATGCACATTATCTTCCATCATCGACAGC
>CALZEQ010000061.1 GCA_945641355.1 uncultured Mediterranea sp.
TAGCGACGATTCATCAATAGCCAAACGAGGACCTATGTTATCGGCAAACAGCAACTTATTTATAACCACACCTTTTTGCTACTGAGCCCTGGTTGGGCGAAGCGGTTGACCCCAACCACACGTGGATGACATCCGTCTCCGTACAATTAGACATCGTGGGTGACCGCACAGCCACCGTCACGGCTCAGACCATCGGTGACGAACAGGTGACCATCTTAGGACAGAAACAGTTGAAGGGCGGCAGCGGCGTGATGTTTGTGGATGTACCGCAAGGCATTGGCAGCAGCTTCGGACTGGTGTATGACGACGGTACGCCCCAGAAGCGGTACCAGCGGATTGACCTGACGGGAGTCTCTGCGCAGGTGGTGGATGTCAACTTCACCGCTGCAGCGGCCTCTACACGCTCGGCCGCTACCCGGGCGGCAATCAACACCGCTCTCTATGGAAGCAGCATCATGGCAAACTGCGGCTATCTGAACTTCGGCTCGTGGGGATGGAGCGACGTGCAGAAGGCACTGATAGAAGCGCAAAACTCGAAAGACAACTACACTACGCTGATTGACTATGAGATAATGGCTAAAGGTTCACTGATTTCGGGTGGCGAATATACCTCCAACGAGGACATCCTGCTCTCGTTCCTCTATGGGCATACGGGCACCCTTGCTGCGCGTACGCTGGGATATTACTATCACTCTGCAGGTGACTATAGCGACATTGTGTTTCAGGACATAACGGAGGTACTGACGAAGGACTACTACAACGGCAAAGCCAAAGTACAGTACCAGCTGGACGGCAACCCTGCGTGGTACGATGCAAACTTCGACTACAAAGACACACCGGCTGATCCGAGTGCAGCCGCCAGTGCTACCCGTCAGGGGGACGATGCCTACAACACGCTGAATGTATATAATTATTATCTTGACCGCATCACGGCCATCCGCGGACTGACCTTCCCCCTGGCCATACCTCGGGGAAAGGACTTTGGGTTTTATCTGAGAGTAAATACGCCACTGGGATCCGAGCAAAAAAGCATCCTGCAGGAATTGGGCGTACCGGACTCGAAACTGCCGGACTACAATGCCAATTATTCAAACGCCTCCATGAACACGGGCACCAACAACTATCGCAGTGCCATGGCCATCTTGACTTCAACGACGTGGTGCTGAAGATTATCCCCGATACCGGAGCGAAAAAGGCTACGGTATCCCTGTTGGCAACGGGTGCCCAGCGCAGGACGGAAATCTATTATGACGGTACGCTGTTGGGTGAGGTTCATGAACTGTTCGGTGTAGATACGGAAACGATGGTCAATACGCAGGGTGAAACAGCATCCGTCGCTCCCATCTCGTTGGGTGAGGTGAGCTGGACGGACGAATCGGCCACCATGGAGACGCTGAGATACAAGTTCACCCTGAAGGTGTACAACGAAGACGGCTCAACCCAGGACGTGAAGGGGGACGAATTGATAGACGGCTCGCCGCAAATGCTCTGTGTGGCGGGCGACTGGCAGTGCCCGCGCGAACGGGTAAAGGCCGAAGTGGCTTACCCGCTGCTGGGCGACTGGGCTAAAAAATTCGATGACCCGGAAGTGGCCAACTGGTATGTCTTCCTCAAGAGTGGTCGGGTAGCCACACCCTATTCGTCCGACTCAACAACGGCTTTGCAGACGCCCTATGATGCTCGCCGCTCCCCACTACTGTAGAGCGTACGCTCCTCTGAGTTCCATCCGCTCAATACTAAGCGGAAGCCCTTGGCTGATTGGGTGTCGGCCAGCTCGATGACAATCCGCTTCTCCCCTCCCGGCAGAATGGTGAAGAAGTTGTCCGAATAGTAGGCGGGACGTATAGAGTGCCCGTCTGCATCGAACAGCTGCAGCTGGTTGAAGAAGGAGATGAGTCGGGTGGTGTTCCGCAAACGGATGTTCAGAAGGGTCTTCCCTCCGGTGTGCGATACTTGACACGATGCCTTCAGACGTGTGTGCGGCATGTCGGCAAGCGACTCAAAACCGGAGGTGCAGGGACCTGTCAGCGTGTGTTTGCCTTCATATTTGTCGGTGGAGCGCCAATAGAAGTTGTCGGAAACCACTGTGCCTTGTCCATCCTTCAGGAGCAGATGGATGAAATGTACCTTGGATATGTGGTCCGGAATGTTCACCTTCAATATGTTTCCCACACAACCGTCACCGGGTATGTCAATACGTGCTGTCTGCTCGGACACCTGTCGGCTCTGCAGGTCGTAGACTCGGGCCGTGACGCTATAGTTGGCAAACGGTTGCAGATAGTCGTTCGCTACCGTGACAGAGTCGGTCAGATAGTTGTATTGCACATGAAGGGGCTCCAGCGCGTGCATCGTGTGATACAGGGAGGCTGTCGGCTCCAGCGAATGGTCCCACATGCGGGCACACACCAGCGGGCAGGGCACGTTGTGGTACCAGAAGAGCAATCCGGAGCAGAACTTGTGTCCATACTCATACTTGTTCTCGTTCCAGACTTCCCAGATGCTCTTCGAGTTGATGGCGCCTACCAACTGGGCTTTCCGGGCAAATTCGTCGATGGAGGAGGAGGCTCCATAGAGATGGGTCATATCGGTATAGATGCCGCTCATTCCATGGAATCCGTTTCCGTCCAGGTAGTCCCATACCGCTTTGTCGATGGGCCAGAGGTGTTCCTCGGGCATCATTTCGCGCAGCGTACTGACGATGGGAAGGTTGGGCGCACCGTATTCGGGGTTGAAGCCATCCACGCGCGAACCGCGGTCGCTGGCCGTATTCTCATAATGGCGCATCGGATTCACCTGCTTGTAGGGGCTGCCGTCGTGCACCCCGTCGCATTCGGACTGAATCTGATAAGGCAGCGTGCCATCCAGTGAACGGATAAGCTCCTGCGTCCCGGCTACCTCCGACCCTTCATTGGAAGCTACGTAGAAGACGAGTGAAGGATGGTTGCGTATGCGCTTGACGGTGGAGGTGACATTGGCGAAATAGAGCGGTTCGTCGTGGGGATGGCGGGTGTCTCCGGTCATCCAGAACTCCTGCCATACCAATATGCCCAGTTCGTCACAGAGCTGATAGAAACGGTCGCTCTCGGCAATGCCTCCACCCCACAGGCGCAGCAGGTTGATGCCCGACTGGGCGGTGTAGCGCAGCTCTGCCTCCATACGGGCGTCATTGGTTCGTTGCATGGCTTCGGGCAACCAGTTGGAACCACGGATAAAGATCCGTTTCCCATTGACGTAGAAGAGTTTAGAACTGTCGGGAGTCTCTCTTGAAACCGTTACTTCGCGGATGCCAAAGCGTGAGGTCAATGAGTCGCATACGGTGCCATCCACAGAGACGCTCATCTTCAACTCATACATATCCTGTGCCCCTTTGTTCTTGGGCCACCACAGCTTGACGTCATGCAGGGTCAGCTGGGGAAACTCTTCGGGAGCGAAGCATACCGTCTGGTGTCCGCTGCGCGGTAAGGTCACCTGCTTGCTGAATGCGACCCCCGTACCCACAATCTCGCCTTCCACCAGGCACTTGACGGGTGTGTTGGATGCCGAGGGGTTATATACCTCTACAGACACCGTCTCGTGCGCAACCCGGTAGTCGGGATGCTCCAACCGGGAACGGACAAAGGGATGACGCAGGGCCACCCGCCCTGTAGAATAGAGTTCGATGTTTCGCCAGATGCCCGTATTGCGGTCGCGTATTCCATCGTCGTAATAGAAGTCCCATCCTACCGTCATCAGTTGGGTGACGTTCAGTCCAATCAGTCCGTTGCCTCCGTTTCGGTTCTCACCCGGAGCCCCCCACGGCTTTTTCATGGCTTGTCCCGGCTCGTCGACCGGTTCAACCAGCACGGCCAGTGCATTTCCCTGATCGCTGACAAACTCCGTGATGTCTATGTCGTCGCGCAGGAACATGCCCGTCATCGTGCTGAGTAGATGTCCGTTTAGCCATATCTTTGCCCGGTAGTTGATGCCGTTCACCTTCAGCCAAAGCCGTTCGTCCTTGTTTAGGGCAGGTGTTTCAAATTCTGTCCTGAACCAATAGGTGTAGAAGTCCCTGCCCACGGATGAGATGTCCGGTATCTTCTTCTCGCTGAGTTTGTTGTTGATGTCGTAATAGGGATCCGGGTAGACTCCTGCTGCGACCAGCGAAGTCAGCACTGTGCCCGGAACGACAGCCTCCATCCACGACGAGTCATCATATCCCGACCGGGAAATCACCTCTGCCGGTTGCTTCACCTCTCCTGCCCGGTTCATTTTCCACGTATAGTCGCCTGCGTGATGGAGGCGGGAGTCCAGACGGATGTTGTCTCTGTCAGACGTGCCGGAAGCAGCCCGAAGTGCATTCATTGGAATGCAGATTGTGCAGACGGCCATCAGCCATCCGACAAGGAACGGTGTTGCTATGCTACTTTTTTTCATAATATTTTTTGGATTGCTTTATGAACCAACGCTTCCATCACCTTATACCCTTCCAGATTGGGATGTACCCCATCCTTTGTGAATCGTGGATCCATTTCGGTGCCGTCTGCACTCTGCAAGGCACTGAAGTAGTCCACATAGACGATGCGGTGAGTCCGGGCATATTGCTGAACCCGGCTGTTCAACTGTCTGATTTTGTCCATCACATTCGTTACAGAAGGTCGCCAATGCATCTTTCCCGCCGGAAGACACGAAGTGAGTATCACCTTGATGCCGTTTGCCTGTGCCAGTTCGCACATGGAGCAGACGTTGCCGAAGGTGTAGTCCTCGTTGTAGGAGCCTGTATTCTCGGCAATGTCATTCGTGCCATAGTTTATCACCACCACTTTCGGCTTCAGTTGGATGACATCTTCCCGAAAGCGGGTCAGGAACTGATAAGAGGTCTGTCCGCTGATGCCCCGGCCGATGTAGCCGTTGGGTTGAAAGAAGTCGGCATCCATTCTCGCCCAGTTGTCTGTAATGGAGTTGCCTAAAAACACCACTCTCTTTTCTCCCTTTTTAGGAAGTCCCAGCTCTGCATTGGCTTTTGCATAACGACTGAACTTTCCGAATACGTAATGGTCGGGCTTCTGGGGAGTCCCGTCTTGCGCCCATACGCAAGGGGAAGCCATCCATAAGACCCATAGGATAAGCATTTTGCTGAAATAATGTTTTTGCATCATGATATGATTTGAAATTAGTTTATAAAAGATACTGTCCTTCGCTTCTCAACTTGTTCCTCAATGTCTTCACATCCACTTTGTGTACGTCGTTCCGTGCATCCTGTATGGCAAGAGTTGCTGCCATACCGGCCGCCTCGCCTGTCACCAGGCAGCAGGGCATGATGCGCGTGCTTCCATAAATCTCGCTGTCGGCAGAGATGCAACGACCGGCCGTCAGCAGATTCCGGATGCCCTTGGGGGTTAGGCAGCGGTAAGGTATGCCGTGCGAATCCCCTTTCTTATACCGCTGGGCCGGTTTCTTGCTGCCGTGTATGTCTATGTAGTAGCAGTTACGCCCTATCTCGTCCTCAAAGGTTCGCCGTGCACGCCAGTCATCACCCGTCAGCACATAGTCGCCGATGATTCTTCTGCTATCCCGCACGCCCAACACCGTAGCTGTCTTGACAAGCTGGGCGTTGCCGAAGGTGGACGGGCGCAAATCGTGCAGGGCACGCAGGTATTCCTTTGCCTTCTTCCGACCCTGTATCATGGCTTCGGATATCTCCCAGGGATCGGTGGTGTCCACCTCCATGTGCCCGGCATTGAACTGAAGCAACCGGGGACCTACCAGCACCACATTGGCATAGGCATCTACCAACGGATAGTTACCTGACCTGACGGCATCAAACAGGGGACTTTTCTGGTCACCGTTTGTGTCCAGATGTGTATTGGAGGAGAAATCATACATGTCAATGTTGTCGATGGAAAAACAGAGAGAGGACAGCTGGTTGGTCCCGCTTTCGTCATACCCGCGTGTAAAGGATGCTCCTGCCCAAGCGGCCAGATCACCGTCACCCGTTGCATCGATGAATACGTTGGCTTGAAAGGCCGTCAGCCCCTGTTTGTTTGCCACGATGATGGAGTCGAGGGTGTCATCTGATTTCTTGTTGACGGCACATAGGCGGGAGAAGAACAGCACCTTGGCTCCTGAGGCCGTCACCAGCTCGTCATAGACCGACATCAGATGCTCGGCATTGATTGGCACCCAATTCAGGTCACCCTCTTTGCTGTGTGGAACGCCCTTCTTCGATTCCACGAATATCTTTTCTGCCAGACCGCGATAAATCATCTTCTCGCCATCAGAAAAGGGAGTCCATGTGGGCACCAGTCCGGCTGTACCCATGCCGCCCAGTTGGCCGTTTGCCTCTATCAGTAGGGTTTGGGCTCCTTCGCGTGCTGCTGCAATGGCAGCCGTACATCCGGCAGGACCGCCGCCAACGACAATCACATCCCAGTGGCTATCCACTTGGACCGACATATTGTTCAGGCGGACCGATTTCTTGTCCGATGCATGGTGCATGGATTGTATATCAATGGCAGGGATGGCTGCTGACAGTCCGAGCAATCCCAGTTTGCGCATAAAGCTTCTTCTTGATACCATATAATGAATTGTTTTTCGTATTACAAAAGGCAAAGATAGCCATAATTATACATATCGTTATGGCTATCTTCACTTAATTTATCAATAACCGGGATTTTGATCTGTTGCCTCATCCATAGCTGTGTTGTAATTGAACTCCGTGACTGGGATAGGCCAAACCAGGTGTTTGTCGGCTACGTCAATCTCCTTCACCTCCTTGATGGTCTGCTTGGCCACACCCAGACGGCACAGATACAGCCAGCGTTTGGCCTCGTTCATACACTCGTACCCCTCTTCTTTCACCAGCAATCCTATGAACTTGTCCAGCGTATTGTACTCCTCCAACTTATAGTCGACGGGAGAAACGGTCGTAGGGTTGTATCCGTATGCACGACGCCGGATGATATTCACCATTTCCATTGACTCAGCCGTGGGAGCTCCGTTCTGTCGTGCGGTGGCTTCGGCGTAGTTCAGCAGCACATCCGGATAGCGCAACACGGGCCAGTCGTTTCCGGCACCGTTTTTACCCAGTGCACCGGGATCATAAAATTTGCAGAACAGGTAGGTGTCGTCGCCCAGACCGAAGTTCAGCTGAACCAGATTCAGCTTTTTCCTCAAGTCTGCATCGTCCCATTCCTGAATCAGTTTGTTGCTGCCTGTGGTGTATAGACCATACCATCCGATGCCCGTACCCAACATGTGTTGGCCGTCAATCATCGCTTTAGGATGTGCACAGATCATCACATACGGCCATCCTTCGTTGCCCGTTGCATTGTCGTTCTTCAGATAGAAAACCTCTTCGGATGTTCCGTTCACATTTGCACCGAACACCTTGTCAAAGTCGCGTGAACTGCTGACCGGTATCAGGGCATACTTGCCGGAATCGATAACCTTTTTCGCTTCCGATGCGGCTTCCTTGTATTTTTGCAGTTGCAGATAGACATCGGACAGCATACCCGATGCGGCATATTTCGTCGGTGTACCTGCCACACGGGCCGTTGCCGGAGCATAGTTTGATGCATAGACGAAATCGTCAATCAGGAAGTTATAAATCTCATCCACACTCGATTTGGCCAAATTGTATTCGGTCATGTTGTTTTCCGTCCGTAGCGGGCATCCTCTATATAGTCTTACCAGATAGTAGTAGGCAAAACCTCTGATGAAGCGGAGTTCACCGATGAAGGCACTCTTCTCCGTCTCACTCATTTCCGTAGCTTCAGGCAGCCTTGACAGGGCAATGTTGCAATCCCTTATGGCACCATACAGATTGCCCCATATCGTTCCTGCGCGAGTGATGTTGCTGGAGGTGTTCAGTCCCAGGTAGTCACTGATTTCTGTCCACGAACCTCGGCCATACGAGTAGTCGGCAGAGGCTTCCTGCATAGTGGGGAAGGACATCCCGTTAAACTCGCCACGCAGCTTGTTCAGAGGAGCCAGTACGGCTGCGGAGGCCTCTTCCACGGTATTGTAGAATGTTTCGGCAGCGACTGATTTCGGATGTTCTTCCAATGCGCTGTCGCAAGCAAACAAGGTGAAAGCAACACAAAACAATAATACTATATTTTTCATGATATAAGCTGTTTAAAATTCAATTTTTGCACCAAAAGTAATCGTCTTCACACTCGGATAGGTAAGGAAGTCAAATCCCATGTTGACATCGCTTCCCCAAGAGTTTACCTCGGGATCTTGTCCCGAATAGTTTGTGAGGGTCAGCAGGTTCTGCGCACTTACGTACACCTTCAGCGAGCGGACCCATTTGTCAATGCCGATGCTCTTCACCGGCAGGTTATATCCTAAGCTGATGTCCTTCATACGCAGGTACGAACCGTCTTCCACAAACCGGTCGGAGATTTTCAGGTTCTGTTTGCTGGTCAGTCTGGGATATTTGGCTTCTGCATTCTGTGCCTCCGTATTCGATGCGCTCCAGTGGCTGTAGAATACCTCTTTGTTGTAGTTCATCGGCGTGACGTAATCCAGGTTCTGGAATTCTGTGATATTGAACAGGTCGTTGCCGTAGCTGCCTTGGAAGAATACCGAAAAGTCGAAGTTCTTCCAGCTCAACGATGTGCCGAATCCGAAGGTGAAGTCGGGGTGCGGGTCACCCGTTATCGACTTGTCGTCGATGGTGTAGTTGCCGTCACCGTCTACATCCACGTATTTGATGTTGCCTTTCTCATCGTATCCGTCCTCCTTGTAGGTGAAGAATACGCCCATCGGTTCGCCCTCTCTGATCAGCGATATTCTGTCTTCCATATAGGCCAGTCCCGGGTTTCCGCTGTAGATGTCCTGTCCGTCATAGATGCTGATGACCTTGTTCTTGTTGAAAGCGATATTGGCATTTGCGCTCCATAGCAGCTGGCTGTTGCGGACGATATCTCCGTCAACAATGAATTCAAATCCCTTATTGCTCATCTTTCCGATGTTCTTGATGGTGGTGCTGTAGCCGGTCGATGACGGCAGGCTGACGGAGTTCAGCAGGTTTCTTGTCGTCTTGTCATAGTAGTCGGCCGTGATGCGGAGCCGATTGTCAAACAAGGCCAGGTCTACGCCTACGTTCCATTGGGCTGTTGTCTCCCACTTCAGGTCAGATGGCAGCGTGGTGCTTGCCGTGTAGTAGGTCTCCACTCCGTCACCTATCGGCTGCTTTCCTTGACTCAGCATATTCAGCGTTGCATACGGATTGATGGCTGTCGAGCCTGTCTCACCATATCCTACCCGCAGTTTCAGGTTCGATATTTGTCTGATACGTTTCATGAATGGTTCGTCAGATATACGCCATGCTAGGGCTGCCGAGGGGAAATAGCCCCACTTGTTCCCTTCGGAGTAGCGTGACGATCCGTCGGCTCTGATGCTGAAGGTGGCCATATAGCGGCTCTTGTACGAGTAGTTCAGACGGCCCAGTCCGGACATCAATACCCACTCCGTGAAGCTGGTGGATGGTGTGCCGAAGTTGGAGGCGGCGCTGATTTGGTTCGTGCCGGGCGCATCACTGATGAAGCCGCTGCCCGACAGGCTCATGTAGCGTGATTTATACTTCTGATAGGTGAAACCACCCATTACGTTGACGTTGTGACTGCCGTTGAAGGTGTGCTCAAAGCTGGCGATGTTCTCGTTGATCAGCGTCGATTGGGTTGTGGAAGATACGGAAGCCGAGTTGGTACCCCACATGTATTTGGAGGTGATATAGTTGTCGGTGCGGTAGTCGTTGTTCTCCAGTCCGAACGATGATTTGATAGAGAATCCCTTGAACGGCTTGTATGTGATGGCTCCGTTGATGTTGGTCAGGTTCGCGTTGGTTTCCCCATCCGTTTCGTTCACCAGCACGATGGGGTTGCGCAGGTTGCTGGATACGAAGGGGTAGGAGGTGGCTATGTCACAGTAGGTGCCATCCTCGTTATACGGAGTCAGTATGGATGGGGTGAAGTAGGCGGCGCTCAGCAGGCTGTTTCCTCTGTTTCCTCCCGTCTGGCTCAGGTTGGTGCGGTTTTTGGTGCGGGCATACGACATGATCAGATCCACGTGGAAGTGCTCGTTGATGTCATGATTGATGTTGCTGCGCAGGTTCAGCTTCTTGTAGCCTGTATCCTTGATGATGCCGTCGCGCAGCATGGCCGATCCGCTTATCAGAATCTTGGTGCGGCTGTTTCCGCTGCTGATGGAGAGGTTGTGCGTGTGCATCGGGGCCGAACGGAAAATGGCATCTTGCCAGTCAAATCCCTTGCCGAAAGCCTTTACCTCTTCATCGGTGAAGTAGGGCTTGCCGCCGTCATTGACCCGTATCTCATTGGCAATGGCTGCATATTGCGCCCCGTCCGTTACGTCCATTTTCGATAGCATCTTCTGGACACTATAGGTCGCATTGTAGGTTACATGAGTCCCTTCCTGTCCTGAATTGGTGGTAATCAGTATCACTCCGTTGGCACCGCGCGATCCGTAGATGGCCGTAGCCGAAGCATCTTTCAGAATCTCTACCGATTTGATGTCCTGGCTGCTGATGGACGATATGTTGGCAGGCATCCCGTCTACGATGTATAGCGGGTCGTTGCTGCCCTTGATGGAGTTGGTACCACGTATGCGGATGGAGAGGTCACCTTTAGGGTCGCCCGTATTGTTGGTTACTACAGCTCCCGGCACACGGCCTTGCAGGCCCATCAGTGGGTTGGATACCGGATAGGCTTTCATCTCGTCTGCCGAGACCGACGAAACCGACCCTGTCAGGTCGCTGCGCTTCATCGTTCCATAGCCGATTACCACCACTTCATCCAGCAGCTCGTTGTCCTCTTTCAGAACTATCTCCATCGTGCCTCCGCTCACTTTGACGTGCTGTGTGTGATATCCGATGAATGACACCTCTATGTAGGAACCGGCAGGGGCATCCAGACTGAACCGTCCGTTGCCGTCGGTCACCGTTCCCCGGTTGCTGCCTTGCAGTTTGATGGTGGCACCCGCAATGAGCTCTCCTTGTGCATCCGTTACTTTTCCTGTTACTTTTTTGTTTTGCTGTGATGTCTGGGCATTCGCAGTGCTTGCTCCGTTCATCGTCAGCACGATGGTCTTGTCCACCACTTTATATCCTACACCTGTGCCGGCAAACAGTTTCTTCAGTGCATTGTGCAATTCGTCATTGCTTCCGGACAGATTGACGGAGCGGTTCAGGTCAATGGGTATATTGCTGTAGAAAAACAGGAATCCGGTCTGTTTCTCTATCTCGTCCATATACTGTTTGACAGACTGTGTTTTTTCTGACAGATTAACCTTCTGTGCATACGCAGCAGCCGGTGTCAGCATCCCGAGTAGTATGGCCAGTGCCATTTGTCGGGTCAAGGTAGATAAGGAAATTTTTTTGTTCATATAGATGTTGTTTTTTAAGATGATTGTATTCTGTCAATAGACCTCCACCATCTGCATCCGGTTGCTTGCGTCCGGATTGGACACGTACTTGAAGTGCATGTCGGATGAGATGGAGAGAATCTCAAAGATGCGTTCCAGATGTTGCATGTCCAATGTGCCGGTATACGAGTGCTGGTACACCTCCGGATTCCTCACCTTGAAGGACACGTTGTATCTCTTCGACAGGCTGTTTAGCACCTCCTTTACGGGTGTGTTCCTGAATATCAGCTTCCCGTCTTTCCAGGATGTAGCCACGTCAACCTCCACCTTTCGTGCCGCCACTTTTCCGTCTGTTACGCTGTAGGTTATCTGCTCTCCCGGAACGATTTTCTGCTCTCTCCATTGCCGGCTTGCATGCATATACTTCAATGCCACAGAGCCCTCTTCCAGTGTGACGGCCGTTTGCCGGTTGCCCGGATAGGCCTCTACGTTGAACCGTGTGCCGTACACCTTTACGCTGGCTTGCAGGTGAGTGTTTACTTCAAACGGACAATCGGCATCTTTTGTCACGTCGAAGTAGGCTTCGCCTTGTAGCATCACCCTTCTGCCATCCGATGAAAACCTTGCCGGGAATGCGATGCTGGTATTGGAGTTCAGCGTCACTTCCGTCCCGTCGGGCAGTGTCACGTGGCCTGTCATGCCGGGATTCGTTGTATAGGTCACGATGTGGGGCGTATCGTATGTTGAATAGTTGTAGTATTGAAGCAGCGCGATCATCAGCACTGGCATCAGCAGTATGGCAGCTGTCCGCTCCATCACACGCCATGCACTCCGCATCTGCTGACGGCGCATCCGCGAACGTACCTTTCTCCATGCTGCTTCTGTGTCCACACAGTGTGCAATGGTCAGCTTATCCATGGAACTATAAATGTCGGCCATGTCGAGAAATACCTTCCGGTTTTCTTCCGATTCATGCATCCATTTCTCTACTCTGTTCCGTTGGTCGGTATGGAGTCTATCCTCAAAATAGAGGGGTAAAAGATTCTCGATGTTTTGTATAGATTCATTCATATTCATACATCTTTTATTATATGACAACGCTCAAAGAGATATTCCTAAAAAAAAGATGGAATAATTAACAAAAATCTAATTTTTTATATCTTTGCAAGGAATAATCTGCATGATACCATGAAAGAGAACAGTTTTGATGACGATAGAGAACTTTTATCCCTTTTGAATAAAGGCGATAAAAAAGGCTTTGATGCAATTTTCCATAAGTACTATCAGCCTTTATGTGGTTATGCCTATAAATTTGTATGTCTGGAAGATGTAGAAGAGATTGTACAGGATGTGCTGCTGTGGGTTTGGGAGAATCACAGTTCCTTCTATGTCAAGAGTAGTTTGCAGTCTTACCTGTATCGTTCCGTGTATATGAGATGCATCAATCGGATTGAGCAGAACATGGCAAAGCAACGTATAGAAACGGTCTATTGGGAGCGGTACTTATCCCACGGCATGGAAACAGCAGATGATTATCAGACCGAGGAACTCCTGAACCGTATCCGGATAGCCATTAACCGGTTGCCAGAGAAGTACCGGGAGGCATTTGTGTTACACCGTTTTCAGGATTTGAGCTATAAAGAGATTGCTGCGCGGCTCAATGTTTCGCCTAAAACGGTTGATTACAGAATTCAGCAGGCACTTAAGTTGCTACGAGAGGATTTAAGGGAATATTTCCCCTTGTTGTTGCTGTTGTGTCACTTTGTTCGTGAAGGGTCGATTAATTAACCGGTAAACTTACAGTGACATGCGCAGATCGGTTTTCGTTGTGTTTTCATAAAAAAGAGGCCCCATAGAGGCCCCTTTCCCATTTATCTGTATAATAATTATTCAGCACGCAGTGTGAAGCGCTTGAAGTCTGTAACCTTCAACTCGGGATCTGCCTCCTTCAACACCTCTCTTACCGTCTTCTTACCGTCCATGATGTCCTCCTGGTTCAGCAAGCAAACTTCTTTCAGGAACTTGCCCAGACGACCCTTGGCAATGTTCTGAATCATTTGTTCGGGCAGGTGGGCAGCCTTCTCTGCAGATACGGTAGCAATGATTTCCTTAGCCTTGGCTACATCTTCTGCAGTAATCCAGCCCTTTGCCATGTTGCTTTCCATATGGTCTTCGCTGTCTACGTGTGCAGGGTTGATGCCGGCTTTCTTCAGTGCAGCCTCTACTGCCTTCTGTACCTGTTCAGCCTTTGTCTTTTCGATAGCCACTTCAATTTCCTTCTGCTTGATTTCCTCGGATACACCGTCTTCGTCAATAGCGATGGGGTTCATGGCAGCAATCTGCATAGCCACCTGCTTGGCCAGCTGTTCGTCAACAGCCTTGTTGAATGCAGCGATGGTGCAGAGGCCGTTTCTGTTCATGTGGTTGTATACTACGGTGCTTTCGCCTTCTACAGTCATGTAGCCGTCCAACTCCATCTTCTCACCCGTGATACCGCTGCGGTCTACTACAGCATCCTGTACGGTACCCTTGCCCATAGGCAATGCCTTGACTTCGTCCAGAGTCTTGCACTTGTTGGCAACAGCCAGGTCCAGAATCTCTTGAGTCAGTTTCACGAAATCAGCATTCTGAGCGACGAAGTCAGTTTCGCACTTCAGTGCAATGATAACAGCGAAGTTGCCAGTGGTCTTAGCCAGTACGCAACCTTCAGAAGCTTCGCGATCAGAACGTTTTGCAGCTACAGCCTGACCTTTTTTGCGGATAATCTCCATAGCCTTGTCGAAATCGCCTTCGGCTTCGGTCAGTGCGTTCTTGCAATCCATCATACCAGCGCCGGTCATTTTGCGGAGCTTGGTTATATCAGCCATTGTTACAGCCATAATCTCTTCTTTTTATTGTGGGTTAATAATGTTCAGAAATGATGAATGGTAAGATGATAAGATGGTAAGGCCGTCTATTGCCTTATCATGCTACCATCTTACCATTCTTATAGGAATCAAGCCTCTTCGTCTTCCTTCATGAAGGCAGCTGCCTTGGATGCGTTGATGGCATCTTCGTCAGACTTGTCGAGTCTTGCTTTGGATACTTTCTTCTTGCCCTTGTTGGCAGGAGCTTCGCCGGCAGCTTCCATGTCTACCTTTTCAGCCTTACGTTCTTCCAGACCCTCCTGCATAGCTGCGCAGCAAGCGTCCAGAATTACCTCTACAGACTTCGTAGCGTCGTCGTTGGCGGGGATTACGAAATCTACGTTGGTGGGATCGGAATTGGTATCAACGATGCCGAATACGGGGATGCCCAGACGGTTGGCCTCGCGAACGGCGATGTTCTCTTTCAGTACGTCAACTACGAACAGTGCAGAGGGCAGACGAGTCAGGTCAGCGATAGAACCCAACGTCTTGTCCAGCTTGGCACGCTGACGGGAAATCTGAAGAATTTCTCTCTTCGAGAGGTTGGCATACGTACCGTCGTTGGTCAACTTGTCGATAGTAGCCATTTTCTTCACAGCCTTACGGATGGTGGGGAAGTTTGTCAGCATACCACCCGGCCAACGCTCGATTACATAAGGCATGTTCACAGATGCTGCCTTGTCGGCAACTACCTGTTTAGCTTGTTTTTTAGTAGCAACAAACAGGACTTTCTTTCCTGACTTGGCGATTTGCTTCAAAGCTTCTGCAGCTTCGTCAATTTTAACCACCGTTTTGTTGAGGTCAATGATATGAATACCATTGCGCTCCATGAAGATATAAGGAGCCATTGCAGGATTCCACTTTCTTTTCAAGTGGCCGAAGTGGCAACCGGCTTCCAATAATGTATCAAAGTTTGTTCTTGACATTGTTTTTTTCTTTTAATCGTTTACTTTCTTTTTTGTTTTTCTAAACCAACCGCCGGGTAGCCTTTGTTACAAGAGTCCCGGTAGTTTAGATGCTAAACGTTCTCTTTCAGTTCTGGAGTTTTTCAGTTCTGGAGTTTTTCAGTTTCCGCGTCCACAGGAAACAACCTTCAGCCATAAACTTACGAACCAACAAACTTAATAAACCTGCAGACTCAAATTAACGTTTACTGAACTGGAATCTACGACGTGCTTTCGGACGACCCGGCTTCTTACGTTCAACAGCACGCGGGTCACGAGTCATGAAGCCTTCGGCGCGCAATGCAGCCTTGTCCTCCGGATTGATCTTCACCAATGCGCGGGCAATGGCCAGACGGAGAGCTTGAGACTGGCCTGTGAAGCCACCACCGCAGAGGTTGACCTTGATGTCGTATTTTTCAGCAACGCCCAGTTTGTTCAGAGGCTGCTTTACTACATACTGAAGAATGCTGGATGGAAAGTACACAGCGAGGTCTCTCTTGTTAATCGTAATCTTTCCGGTACCTTCGCTTACATAAATACGTGCAATCGCACTTTTACGTCTGCCTAATGCGTTTACTACTTCCATTATCTTTTATTTAAGTACGTTAATATCAATCATTTTAGGACTTTGAGCCTCGTGCTTGTGCTCGCTGCCGGCATATACATACAGATTGCCCAGCAATTTGGCACCCAGCTTGTTCTTAGGCAACATGCCCTTTACTACCTTTCTCAGCAGTCGGTCTTCACCGTTAGGCTTAGCCATCAAGCGAGACGGAGTCATCTCTCTCTGACCGCCGGGGTAACCTGTGTATGACAGATAAACCTTGTCTGTCCACTTGTTACCGGTCATTTTCACTTTGTCGGCATTGATAATGATTACATTATCGCCACAATCTACGTGAGGGGTAAAGTTGGGTTTATACTTTCCTCTCAACAGTTTCGCAACTTTTGCGCCCAGACGGCCCAATACCTGATCCGTAGCGTCAACGATGACCCATTCTTTTGTCACCGTAGCTTTGTTTGCAGAAATGGTCTTGTAACTTAAAGTATCCACTCTTAATTGTTTTTTAAAATGTTACTACTAAAAACTTCTTCTTCACCACAAGTTCGCCGTCCGGACACAGAGCGACTAACTTGCTATGAATTAATTGCTTATCCTTTTGAGATAATAATCGGCTTGCAAAGGTACGGATTTTCTGATAATTGGCAAGCGTTTTCCCCTCTTTTTTTCAACGGGATGCTGTCGGGAAAGGAATGCTAACCCTGTTACTTTCAGCCCTTACCGATTTTCTGTTTTCTTCGCGACGGCTGCGTGAACCTCCTTATGTGATCGTACGGAGGTTATGTA
>CALZEQ010000062.1 GCA_945641355.1 uncultured Mediterranea sp.
AGTGTCAGCTGAAGTGACGGATGCTGTACTCGCGGAAGGACATGCCGGCCTTCTTTGCAGCCCGGCGTACCTGCCCACGGCGATTGCGGCGCATCCTTTGCTCCTGTGTTCGGTATCTATCCTTTGTATTATAAAAGCAATACAGCAAGAAAGGAATCGCAACGGATAGCGATGCCGTATAAAGGAAAACGTGCAAATAGGCTTGGGATGCAATAGTCATGATACGTTCCATTTGTAATTTCGCTCCAAATATAATTAAAACAGATTAGTATGGCAAGCAATGAAGTAAAATTTTCGCTGAAGATAGAGGATAACGCAACGGGAACCCTGAAGGATGTAAGCGCATCGACCAAAGATTTGAGTCGTGTGGTCAAAAACGTGACGCAGGAGGTGAACAAGGCGCAACCGGGCGGCGTCATGCAATCGTCCGTGGTCTTCTTCCGCCGGAACTTCGCCACGAATCCGTCGTAGTCCTCATGAACCTCTTTTTCCGTTCTTTTTTCTTCCATATTGTTTTGCGTATTAAATTAGTTTTCGTATATTTGCAAAGGTCCTCACCCGAAAGGGCTTGGACCCCGGACTCGCGAAGACCTCTACTTGAAGTCTTCGCGTTTTATTGTAAATGACGGATTCGTCATCTGCTCTCTTGTGTATGTTGCATCCTTCCCGTCGTACACGAATGTTATGCTTTTCAGGTTTCCGAATTTGCGCACTCTGTCGGAAACGACTTCGCTTACGTCATTTAGCTTCATTTCGGATTCTAACGATATCACGGGTCAGTCCGAAAAGTCGGTTGTATTGAAGTGAAACTATTCAAGAAGGTGTGTCAGAACTCAGATTGTCCATCGAGTCTGTAGGGCGGATTTGTGTGTCCGCCCTGAATACGGTGGCTTGTGTATCCGGGCAGACACATAGGTCTGCTCCTACAGTCTTCGTCTTTGGTAGCCGTTTGGACTCTTTGTATGAGATAAAATGTAAAGAACGTTTACTTTGTCCAATTCCCTGCTGAAAGAGGAAAATTGACATTTTTAAGTACTTGGTTATCAATCTGTTAAGATGGTCAACATTCATTCGTATTCTGAATATGTTTCATGATACGACTGAATGGCATTCATGATACGACTGAATGTATTTCATGATACGGCTGAATGATGCTCCCCTTAGAAGTGACCCTTTGAGGGCCCCTTTTTGTCCGAAATGATTACTATTCTTCCTTTCAGCTGTGATGTTTTGCTATTAACGTTCATATTGCCTATTCTATTGTCATCCTGAGTCCCCATTACACTTTGTGTGAAATCATCCGATGATGAAATTGTAGGGGCGATAGGCGAAAGACTTTTGGCACCCTCTTGGCAACATACTTTTCGGACTGACCCGAAATTCATACCTTTGTAGGGTAAACAACAACTGTTGTTGTTCGCGTTGCCGTTGTTGAGGTGTTGTGATTTGCTTAGAAATTCATACCTTTGTAGGGTAAACAACAACGTGCGTCAGGATCTTGACAGCTTGGATGAAGTTGTGATTTGCTTAGAAATTCATACCTTTGTAGGGTAAACAACAACTGCCGAAAGGAGGAATAATATGAACGCTGAGTTGTGATTTGCTTAGAAATTCATACCTTTGTAGGGTAAACAACAACAGCCGTTTTCCGGCTACCAACCAGCCGCACGTTGTGATTTGCTTAGAAATTCATACCTTTGTAGGGTAAACAACAACGTTATATTCTTATTTGTGCACGCATGCACGGTTGTGATTTGCTTAGAAATTCATACCTTTGTAGGGTAAACAACAACAAACTGCGACGGATGATCTACGACGCGCACGTTGTGATTTGCTTAGAAATTCATACCTTTGTAGGGTAAACAACAACTACGGCATAAAGGCGAATTAATTCCGATTTGTTGTGATTTGCTTAGAAATTCATACCTTTGTAGGGTAAACAACAACTAAGTCGCACGCAAAAGACCTGCTGGATTGTTGTGATTTGCTTAGAAATTCATACCTTTGTAGGGTAAACAACAACTACGACGGCGTACACGCCCGCAACCTGGACGTTGTGATTTGCTTAGAAATTCATACCTTTGTAGGGTAAACAACAACATCGAGGATGGCAAAAGCGCAGATTATGTGTTGTGATTTGCTTAGAAATTCATACCTTTGTAGGGTAAACAACAACGCAAAGGTACGCAATAACAACGATATACGGTTGTGATTTGCTTAGAAATTCATACCTTTGTAGGGTAAACAACAACCGGTACAAGCAGTAGAACGTCCTTGGAGCGGTTGTGATTTGCTTAGAAATTCATACCTTTGTAGGGTAAACAACAACCGTAACGCCATACATCGCGTTTAGCTCTTCGTTGTGATTTGCTTAGAAATTCATACCTTTGTAGGGTAAACAACAACGAGTCGGCATAGAGTAAGTCAACCCATACGTTGTGATTTGCTTAGAAATTCATACCTTTGTAGGGTAAACAACAACGGTGGCAAAGGATGGTTATTACGCAAACTTGTTGTGATTTGCTTAGAAATTCATACCTTTGTAGGGTAAACAACAACGTAGTTTTCTCCCTGCTTGAAGACTTTGCGTTGTGATTTGCTTAGAAATTCATACCTTTGTAGGGTAAACAACAACCATGCCTGTAGGTACTCTTCGTGCTTTGGTGTTGTGATTTGCTTAGAAATTCATACCTTTGTAGGGTAAACAACAACGAATTATGGAAATGTAAAAGCGTATCATACGTTGTGATTTGCTTAGAAATTCATACCTTTGTAGGGTAAACAACAACAAGATTGTACAACTTTTATCAATTTACCATGTTGTGATTTGCTTAGAAATTCATACCTTTGTAGGGTAAACAACAACAATTGAACACACGATTTATCAAGTAATTACGTTGTGATTTGCTTAGAAATTCATACCTTTGTAGGGTAAACAACAACCATCGTTGCTATTGCTGCAATAGCAGCCCGTTGTGATTTGCTTAGAAATTCATACCTTTGTAGGGTAAACAACAACAGTTCCGGCTGTACTCTCCATTCGCTGGAAGTTGTGATTTGCTTAGAAATTCATACCTTTGTAGGGTAAACAACAACTAAAAGAAAAACTTTAATTTTGCAACAGAAGTTGTGATTTGCTTAGAAATTCATACCTTTGTAGGGTAAACAACAACATTAATGCGCAGGAAAGGTCTGATGAATTTGTTGTGATTTGCTTAGAAATTCATACCTTTGTAGGGTAAACAACAACGTCTCTTGGCACAAGCGGAACCCAAAGTCCGTTGTGATTTGCTTAGAAATTCATACCTTTGTAGGGTAAACAACAACAAATCAGGCTCCCAATTACGAGTATGAATTGTTGTGATTTGCTTAGAAATTCATACCTTTGTAGGGTAAACAACAACCCAAGGATGAGATGCTGGATGCGTTCGCGTGTTGTGATTTGCTTAGAAATTCATACCTTTGTAGGGTAAACAACAACGTTGACATTACAGCATCAGTTAACGGTATGGTTGTGATTTGCTTAGAAATTCATACCTTTGTAGGGTAAACAACAACGAAGGAATCACCAGGGATCACTTCTTTGCAGTTGTGATTTGCTTAGAAATTCATACCTTTGTAGGGTAAACAACAACGTTTCATGAACTTTTGAAAGTCCTCAAGACGTTGTGATTTGCTTAGAAATTCATACCTTTGTAGGGTAAACAACAACTGCCTTGCTCGATTGAATCAACATCCATTTGTTGTGATTTGCTTAGAAATTCATACCTTTGTAGGGTAAACAACAACTCTTCCTGATGGCCTTCCGACCCTTGTGCGTTGTGATTTGCTTAGAAATTCATACCTTTGTAGGGTAAACAACAACTGAATATGAGTAACTTGCTTGTATTCAGTTGTTTGTTTAATCAAATAGAAATAAAAAAAGAATCAGAAAAGTTCGAGTTGAGTAGGTTGAGAAGCCGCTTTTGCTTCTTTGGTACCATGGAACACTTGGATATTGGCAAACTGTTTATCAGTGATGCACATGATGGCTACATGACCATAGTCCGGTAAGTGATTTTTAACTCGCTTCGTGTGAACCTCGGCATTCTCCATGCTGGCACAATGGCGGACATACATCGAGAATTGGAACATGCTGAATCCGTCTTTTTGGAGATGCTTGCGGAATTTTGCATATTCGCGCTTATCCCGAATGGTCTCCGTTGGCAAATCAAAAAACACCAAGACCCACATGATGCGATATTCACTAAACCGATCCATTGATAACGTTATCTTTCAGGATATACGATGCGTCTCGATTCTCCACTGAAGCATTTGGCTAACGAAGCTGTGGTTTGTGACACTCCCACCATCAAAGGACTTCGCTTCCCTGCAATGACAATCTCGATGGTAGGGATAGAGAGCAATTGAGCTTTGATCTCTTTGGATAGCTGCAAGCGAGATACGCCTTGATTTTTGACCATCTGAAATACCAATTCATCGACGTATGGGCGATAAGGCTCCATGATGTCATCGGCCAAGCAATAGGCATTGTAGCGATTGTGGTGATGGATGCCGAAGGTGGGCAGGAGTCCGCTACATACCAAAGCCCGGGCAACTACTGCGCGCAGTATAGCATAGCCGTAGTTGAGCAGATTGTTTGGTTCGGTGCCTTCTCTGTTGCGGGTAAAATCCTCCAATCCCTGAATGGATGAGAATAGGTTTCGCCAATAGTAGGCAGCCGCACGTGCTTCCAAGTTGTCGGAATCGCCACTCTTTACATCGTTGCTCCATCTACGCATACAGCCGGTTTCTATATCTGTCAGCAGAGAGAGAACTTTGGCTTGATTCTCTATTTTGGCTTTGATAGTCTGTTGCCACAGCTGTTTGCGTAGCGGAAGCGAGGCCGCAATCTGTTGCTGGAACCGCTCGCTCTGAATGTTGTTTCCGCATAGTGGAAGCATGAGTCCGACAGGCATCCGATGCGTATCGCAGGTAATAATGGCACAGTTGTTTTCAAGCAACGATTCAAGAAGGCCTTGTGTGATGGTAATCTGCTTATGGTCGAGCACAACGATGCCGATATCTTCTATGGGACGAGCTACTACAGATTGCGACTTGATGCTGTCGGGTATATCCGAAGCACGTTCCACTTCCGGCAGTTTAATCACCATTTGCTCCATACGGAGTGACAAGTATGCGGGATTACCAAAATACAAGGTCTTCTTAATCATAATTCTATACTCCTATTTGAATGATGTTACCTAATCGGTCTACTTGCATGGGAATGCAAATTTCTTTTATCATTTCACCAGTAATGGCTCGTTCATTCTTAGACTTTGGACTTCCGACGCCTAACTCATTCTGAATTCCATTGTACGATTTCGATTCATCCTTCGATACAGATAGAATGATAGACGCAATGGCATAAGGAACAAAATTAGCCCTGCTACCAGAAGCATCTACCATTTTGTAAATTCGGCTTTTAGATAATGGCAATTTGACTACACCGGTTTCTATTTCATCAGTTGTAGGCAGATAAACCAAATCATTCGGTGAAAGAATGAAGCAAGCCTGTTCATCAAGAGGTAAACCTTGTTTCATTTTAGTGATTGCTTCATTTAATAGAATTGTACGATAGTTTCTTTTTTTAGTTATTCTTCCTGAGGTTCCATCTTCAGAATAAGTTTCATAGACGGCAAAGAATAGATTCGTTCCATCATTGGCTTCCGCATATTTCTTATGTTTGTTACCTGTTTGGCCGATAGAAAATTTATTTCCTCCTTCGTATTTCCTAACTTTATATATAGGCTGGTGTGGATGCCCCTCATTCAGCTCTTGTATAGTGCGGTTCATCTCTTCAATGCCATCGGGAGAGAATGCTACATCTGCCTTCCCTTGATGACGCTGTAGGTGCCGAAGCAGAATTTTCTGTATGCCGGTATCCGCTACCTTGTTGGTGATGAACTCCTCTGTGAAGGAGGCATCCACACTCTTGCGGGTGGCAAAGAAACGGTCTGCTGTCTCTTTCGTGAAATAGTAGACTTCTATCTTCTTTAGATTGATATCCGGCCATTCATCTTGGTGCTCAGAGAAATAGGTCTTTATCTGCTTCTCATTGTAATGCAGAGCTATCAACTCGTTCAACTTCTTTCTGAACACATGGTCAACGATGCGCAGAGGCTGTTGTAAAGCTTCTTTGAGAGTGACCGTCTTGATGCGACGAAGATTGATTTCGCCATGGACAGTCTCTTTGTGCATTGATTTGCGAATGGCCCAGCTGTCGCCGGAGGTTTGCGAAACATAGGTTTTCTTTCCGTTCACGAACCGTAGTGAACGATTGGTCGTCTTGTTGATGACGCGCAAGTTTTGTTTGAAGCTGACTACAATCTCCTTCAAGGTACTTTCCAAATCTGCCACAAAGGAGGGCCATGGCATCACAAATTCTTTGGCAACGGAAAGTTTCTTCATGGCACCGTTGCGCTCTACCATCACATCCTCATAGCGCCTTAGCTTATGGGAAAGCTGGTGACGGTTCTGGTTGCTGCGTGGCGATGCGGCTTCGTTGCTGAGCAGGTTGACATGCTCGCGCGTGGTGCAGGCAATGACAATAGCATCCATGGCATGATGGCGATGGTCGATACGCTTCTTGTTGAATCCCTTTTGCAACTCCAAAGGCATATCCGGTATCAGATGTCCGGAACTGCTGGTGGTGGTGAATCGGGTGGAGGCAGTCAGCTCGTTCATGCGCTGGAAGCGAGGCAAGATGAGGTGATTCCATACATCGTTTACACCCCAGTCACGCTTCAAACGGTCGGTCACACTGCCGCTGCAAACAATCACATTCTTTGACGTAGCTTCTGCTTCGTCTTTTTCTCGGACTATCTGTGAAAGAAGTCCCTTGACTAATTTGCTGATATAGCGGCTGTCGTTTAGCTGACGTTCGATGAATTCGGCAGGAATGTCATCCATCAGCAACTTCTTCATCTTCGCACGGTTGTGTTTGTAGGTCTGTTCCACCAAGTCACAATAACTGTCTGTTTCCAGGATGGTGACTGTGCGCCCTCCGCCAATCGTCACTTTCTCACCATGATGCTGCTTGATGAACTGATATCCGATGGCGTTGTCTTTCAATTTGTTCACTTCTGCTTCGCAGATGACTTTGTTGGACAAGGAATCATCGAAATAGAGGGATTGGGGAATGATATGCTCAATCTCATAGTCGGGAGTGAACAGACGAGCCAGCGGGATAGGTTGTCCCGTGTAGGGTGAGAGGTAGTGTTGCTCCAACCAGAGCTTGTACCGCATCACTTCCCGAGGAGTGGGACGTTTGGATATGTCGGTTTGGGCAAACTTCTGTATAATGTCGGTAATTTCATCATCCAGTTGGTCTACACTGTTCAAGGCACCATCTTCGTAGATGCGCAGTATTTCCTGCTGACTGGGAGAGAAGGGGCGTACGTTTTCTATCTCATACTCCGGATTCATAAATTCGGTCAGCAAGGCTTTGATGCGCAGATTGGCATTTTCGTTCTCAATGGCCTTTGCTGCCAGTTTGGCCCGTTTGTCTGCCGGATTCTTCAGGTCGCGACCCAACTCGATGTGTATCTCGTCAATGTGGCCATGCTTACGCCAGATGTCACGAACGGTGCGAAGGGTCTCGGTAACGACCTGTTCGACGATAGGATTCCGTAAAGAGTGCTGCTTGAACTGCTTCAAGTATTGGTCAATCGCTTCCGGGCTATCCCATCGTTGGGTATCTTGTGCTTCGCTATGTCTGTTATAGACCACATAGCAAGCCAACCATAAAGGAAGTCCTCTGAACTGCTCGATGGAGGTAAGTGAAATGGCTTTCTCTCTGACGCGCTGGTGGATGGTTTCATCCACTTCACCATCAATAATCTTCTGGATTCTACCTTGTGTTTCAGCATCAATGGCCTCTTTGTGCCAATATTTGCCCATGCGCATCAAAGGTAACAGGCGTTTGATGGCTTTGGCTGAATAGGCTCCGTAGTCGGATTCAAAGGGAGGAAATTTGCTCATAACCTCTACGAATGGAGTGTCGCAAAGCTGATGACGACCTGCAAATCGTTCCAATGCTTTTCTCAGCTCAATGCGGTCGCTCACACTATACAGAATATGCCAAAGGTGTTCTTCTGTGGCTGCATCCAAGAAGGCCGACGATATTCCGGCCTTGGATAAACGGGCCAATATGTCTCCCCGCGTAGTATTGCAAGGATAGGATTTGTCCGTAACGTAGTTCCACCGATAGGGAAGCTGTGCATCTTTTCCTTTGGGCTTTTTCAATTTGAAATATTTCTCCAGTAACTCTTTTTGCGTGACGGAAGATAGGTCGTTAAGGTAATCAAAGAGCTGTACTCTTGCATCCTCATCAGGCAGGAACTGTTCGGTGACATCTATGTCATCTATAGGTCGGCCATTATTGTCCTTTCCAGATTGGTAGATTCGTAGATTGCCAATCCACTGCCATAAGCGGAATTCCTGATAGAGTGGGTGCGACTTGGCAATGCACTTCACCGCCTTTTGTGCACATTCACCTTTCTCGTTCATGTACGAATGAGATTCGTAGGGACATTCATCAATCAACGATTTCTTGCTCTTCAACGGACGTTGGTAGAACAGAATATCGTCTATCAAGAGATAAGTGAAATCGTGTTGTGCTATGGATGACCGATAGGCTTCATTCTGCGGATAGAGTTCTTGGATGCAACGCGCATAGAGGTCGCGATCGTTTAATGCCGGATTGAATTGCTTCTGCGCTTCCAGAATCTGCCTCAGCTCATCTTTATAGAAGTCGCGCTCAATGGTGCGTACCAATTTACCCTTGATTTTCTGCTTGGGATTGGCCAACAGTGCTTGGAATATGTATGCTCCCACCGTCATGCGGGATTGGGTGATATTCGCTTGGGTCTTTATCTTGATTAGTCCCCAGTCATCATCACCCGGCATACGGAAGGAACGTTTGATAGTTCCCTCCTTGTCGGTTTTGGGAAGACCGTTGGAATCAAGTTGGGTGGTGACAATGAACTCTTTGATTTTACCTATCCAGTCGGGCTTCTCTTTGGCAGGACGGCGATACACCATGCCGTTTTCTAACACGACATTCCACCAGGTATCTTTCCCTTTCTTGTCTCCACTGTCAACTACATCAACGACTCGCAAGGCATAGTATTCTTCTTTTTTGCTTTTATCCTCTTCCTGCTCTTCGCCTCTGGTCTGGTAATATCCTCGTTTCTGATTGAAGTTGAGCAGAATCCAAGCCAGTTCTTCATTCGTCACAACTTGGGTCAATGCCTTTTGACGAAGATAGTAGATAGTCCAATCATAGGGCACTTTCAATTGCTGTTGGAGCAAATCGGGGTGGCGTGCTCTAAACAGTTGGAGCATCTCCTCATAGCTCTCTTTAAAAAGGAAGGTGGCATGACCAGCCTGGTCTTTTGTCCATGGCAGCAGACATTCACAGTTATCCTTGAATTTGCCATATCTCGTCAGTGCGGCTTGGTAATGTGGTGGAAGGAAATCCATGACATCCAGTACACGATGTAAGCGTTCGCGACGTAACAATTGACGTTCATGCAAACGGCGAATGCCGCGATAGCGTGTCCTGTCTGCAGTCTGTGATTTGGTGTTCCCCTTGGCGAAGTCACTCAATGTGGCTGCATCCATTGGTATGATACGGCTTCCTGCATCCAGAATGCCTATCGGCAGACAGGTATTGTCGTCTTGTACCTTTCCTTGGACGACCGACCAGCCAATACTGTTTGTACCCAAATCTAATCCTATGATGTGTTTCTCTTTCATGGCTTACGAACATTTAAGATAATATTTCTGCAAAAATAAGAAATAAAACTTGTCCAAACGAGAAAGACGGTTTATATTTGCATCAATTTCTAGCAAATCACAATAAGGATTATTCCGTTGTGAAAACATCAGGTCCTGTCCCATCGTCCTTTAACGGTGGGATTTTTGTTATCCGATCTTCAGAAGAACGCTCCGAGGGAGAAGCTGAGGATGTTGTCGCGCCGGTGGAAGCGCAGCTGGCTGTTGTCCGTAGAGGTGTAGGTCACTTTCTTGGAGATGTTGTGCAAGCCGATATCGTAGCGGAAGTCGAAGAAGATGGGGGCAATGGTGACTGCTACACCCAGCGTGAGGGCTGCATTGAGGGGATAGAGCGTCTCCTGGATGTCCTGCTGGTCGAAGTTGTGGAAGGTCAGTTCGCACTTCTTCTTCCACAGGTAGCGGAACTTGGGACCTCCAAAGAGGGCCAGACCGTAGGGACCTTGCTTGATGATGTTGTAGCCATAGAGTAGGGGCACGTCAATGCTGTGTAGCGAGGAGTTGACAGCGGCCTCTTGCGCAAAGGCACTCATGTCGCCATCGGCCTGTGGCTTGGGAAAGGTGATCTCGCATCGGTTGACCACGTAGCTCACCTCGGGCTGGAAGAAGTGATTCCCGCGGTTGATGCGCAGAAAGAATGAGCCGAAGTAGCCGATTTTGTAATTGTTCTGCACCTCGTCAATCTGCCTGCCGTTGACCATCAGGTCGGAGACGATGAAGAGGGCGGAGGTGAATCCGCCCTTGATGCCAAAGTTGACCGAACGGTCGCCGGGGTGACGGTTGGAGGCAACGTCGGGCAGGGTACCCGATGACGTAGAAACCTCCTGCCCACTCATCGGAGCGACGAGCAGGCCGAGCCAAAGCAACAGGAGGTATAGTACCCGATGCGTCATACCTGTTTCTTCTTTTCTACTGACCATCCGAACTTGCCCAGCTTTTCGCCCAGGTCGTAGTAGCCACCGTGTACATAGACCAGCGGGTGTGTCTCGGCTAGTTCCAATTTGCCTGTCTCTGCATTCAGGTAACGGGTATCGGCACGGACATTCACCACATCGGCCACGAACATGTCATGTGAGCCTAAGGATACAATCTCCTTGACGCGGCACTCTATCGAGAGAGGCGACTCTTCGATAAGCGGAGCACTCACCACGGTACAGGGACCGGGGGTGAGGTGCATCTCCTCGAACTTGTTGTAGTCGCGTCCCGAACGTACGCCGCACCAGTCTGTGGCGCGTGCCAGATCGCGTGTGGTCAGGTTGATGACAAACTCCATGTTCCTGCGGATGATGTCATACGAGTGGCGTTCCGGTCGGATGGAAACGTAGCACATCGGCGGATTGGTACAGAGGGTGCCTGTCCACGAGGCGGTGAATACGTTGTACTCATTGGGGGTGCTGCCGCAGCTTACCAATACGGCAGGCAGCGGATAGATCATGGTTCCCGGTTTCCAGTCTTCTTTCATAGGGCGTATGTTGTCAGTCTGTCATTAGATGATTTCGATGTCCTCCCGTGTCTGCTCCTTTTCGCAGTAGTGGCATTTGATGACACAGCGTTCCTTGTCGATGACGTGGAAACGGGTAGGCATCGGTTCGTTGTTGGTGATGCACTTGGGGTTGCCGCACTTCACGATGCCCACCAGCTCGTCGGGCAGTGCCACCTCGCGCTTCTCCACCACCTCGTAGTCGCGGATGATGTTGAGCTTCACGTTGGGAGCCACTACGGCGATGCGGTTGATTTCGTCGTCGCAGAAGAATTTGTCGGCAATCTTGATGATGCCTTTCCGGCCCAGCTTCTTGCTGTTCAGATTGAAGCCGATGGTGATGTTGTTGCTCATCTGTTGCAGTCCCAGCAGTGACACCACGGTGAACAGCTTTTCGGAGGGTATATGGTCGATGACGGTGCCGTTCTCCAGCGCGGCAACCTGTAGTTCTTGTTTCTTTTCGCTCATGATTTTCGGTTCTTTTTAGGTGTTCACTCCTCTTTATTTCTTTCCGTCGGCGCGTACATCATCTAGGGTGATGCCAAGCACGTCGCACAAGATGGCCTGCCGTGCGTAGAGTCCGTTTTGTGCCTGCTGGAAATAGTAGGCCTTCGGGTTGTCGTCTACGTCGTAGGCAATTTCGTTCACGCGGGGCAGGGGGTGCAAGATGCGCAGGTTGGGGCGACTGCCTGCCAGCATCTTGTTGCGCAGGATGTATACATTCTTCACCCGCTCGTATTCCATCAGGTCGGTGAATCGTTCGCGTTGCACGCGCGTCATGTAGAGGATGTCGGCTTGGGCAATGATTTCCTCGTTGAAGTCGGTATGCTCCTCATAGCGAAGTCCGTGTTCGCGGCAGTAAATCTTATATTCTTCGGGCATCCGGAGTTCATCGGGAGCGATGAAGTGGAATGTCGGGTTGAAGTGACGCATGGCCATCAGCAGCGAGTGTACGGTGCGTCCGTACTTCAGGTCGCCCACCATGTAGATGTTCAGATTCTCCAGCGTCCCTTGTGTCTTGTAGATGGAGTAGAGGTCCAGCATGGTCTGTGAGGGATGCTGGTTGGCCCCGTCGCCGGCGTTGACTACCGGTACGTTGGTCACTTCGCTGGCATAGCGTGCAGCTCCCTCCAGGTAGTGACGCATCACAATGATGTCGGCATAGTTGCTTACCATCTTGATGGTATCTTTCAGCGTTTCTCCCTTGCTGGAGCTAGTTGCTTTGGGGTCGCTGAATCCGATGACACGCGCCCCCAGGCGGTTGGCGGCCGTCTCAAAGCTGAGACGGGTGCGGGTCGAAGGCTCGAAGAACAGGGTGGCCACCACCTTCCCCTCCAGCAGTCGACGGTTCGGGTGGGCCTCAAACTCTTTCGCCATTTCAAGCATATACAGGATTTTCTCCTTACTGTACTCGGCAATGGTCACTAAACTTTTGTTTTCCATATTGTTGTGTGGGTTTATCGTTTTCGAGAGTGTAAAGGTAGTTTTTTTTTCTTATCGAATGAAATTTTAGACAGAAAAAATACTGCATAGCGTTCATGGTATCCGTCTGACACATGCCGGATTTGGTCATAGCAGGATGATGCCGGCCTCTATGAGGATGCCCTTTTCGTAGGTCACTCCTTTGTTGTAGAATCGGCTGCCTCCGTAACCGACGGTACCGAAGAGGCCGATGCGGTCGTTGAGGTGACGGGTGAGGTTCAGCCGGGCTTGCAGGGCATAGAGGCGGGCAGGGATGCCGACATCCTTGTTCTTGAATGTCTCGATGTGCAGGTATCCCAGGTCGCCGCTGACAAACCAGCGGGCCGACAAGGGCAGTTCGGCACCGGCACGGTAGAAGAGTGAGGCCGAGAACTTGTCGTCGAAGTCCAGATAGGGAGCACTGGCTCCCAGAATGGTGTAGAACAGTTCGTTCTTGAAGCGGACACCTAGATTTATCTTGGCAGCGTTTCCTGCGAAGCACATCAGCTGGTACCGGGTGCGTGGGTTGGCATTGACCAGTCCCAGCTGGATGCCGTCCAGCTGTTCCTTGTAGTAGTTGAACAAGCCAATCTGCACTCCCTTCACCCGTCGGGCCAGGTTGATGGGGGCAATCTGTACGCCTTTCAGCGTGTCACCGGTCACATTGCCCAAGGCCGACAGTTGCACGCCCCTCATGGACTCGCCGGTGATGTTGCCCAGTCCGGCGAGCTGCATCCCCTGCATGGTGGTGCCGCAGATGCCGAGCAGGCCCGATAGCATGAGACCCCGCTGTCGGTCCCCCGCTATATTGGCCAGTCCGGCCAGTGAGAGGCCGGTCACATCGTTTCCGCAGATGTTCAGCAGGCCGCCTGCCGTGATGCCCCTGTTCTCGTTGCCACAGATGTTGGCCAGTCCGGCAAAGAGCAGACCGCCGGCTTCGTTGCCGGTGATACTTACCAGTCCGGCCAGTGAGATTCCCCTCAACCGGTCTCCGTTGACATTGGTGATGCCTGCCGCCTGGAGGCCCTTCATGCTGCCTCCTGTCAGGTTGGCCAGTCCGGAGAGCTGGATTCCCAGCATGTCGCGCCGGACGACGCTTCCCAGCAGGTTGGTGCCCACGCCGTTCAGGCGGTTCATGACAGAGAAGATGCCCACATTGAACCACGTGGAGCCTACGGTATCGGTCCGTTGGGTAGCCACATTCTTCCAGACGGAGAGGTTGATGCCTGTCGGCTCGTGCCGCCTGCCTTCCTGTGCAACGGCCCGTGTAAAAAAATTCCCTGCGCAGAGCAGCAGGGAAATGAGGGTGATAGTAGTACGTTTCATCTTTTTTTCTGGTTTCTTATCCTTTAGCTTCTTGGTACAAGAAGCGTTTGATGCTCTTTTTCGGTGTCTTCTCAAATTCTTCGGGATAGATTTTCATTTTGTACAGCTGGCTGTAGGCCGGCAGTTCGTTGTTCAGAGCCACCCGGTTCTCTTCCATGACATGTTCGATGTCTTCGTTGGTCAATCCGTGCGCAAAGGCATCGTCAAAGTCGGGATAAACCAATCCCACCAGCCGGTCGTTCTGTTGTACGATGATGCTTTCGGCCACGTAAGGCATGTTGTTCAGCTTGTCCTCAATCTCTTCGGGATAGATGTTCTGTCCGCTGGGTCCCAGCAGCATGTTCTTGCTTCGTCCCTTGATGGTGACGTTGCCTTCGCGGTCCATCAATGCCAGGTCGCCGGTATGCAGCCATCCGTCTTTGTCCAGCACTTGGGCTGTGGCCTCTTCGTTCTTGTAGTAACCCAACATCACATTGGGGCCGCGGCATACGATTTCGCCCGGTATGTGTTCGGGGTCGGGCGAGAGTATCTTTACCTCCATGCGGGGGGCTGCCTTTCCGCAAGAGCCCGCCTTGAAACGGCGCCAGTCTTCGTAGCAGATGATGGGAGCGCATTCCGTCATGCCGTAGCCTACGGTATAGGGGAACTCGATGGAACGGAGGAACTGCTCCACCTCTTGGTTGAAGGCGGCACCTCCGATGATGACCTCGAAGAAGTTGCCGCCGAAGGCATTGACAACCTGTTCGCGGATGGTGGCTTTGATTTTGTCGTTGATGATGGGCACCTTGAGCAGCAGCTTCATGGTGGGTGTCTCCAGCTTGGGCAGTACGTTCTTCTTGATGATTTTCTCGATGATGAGCGGCACGGCTACCACCAGATTCGGCTTGATATCAGCAAATGCCTGGAAGATAATCTTCGGGCTGGGTGTGCGGGTCAGGAAGTAGATGTGGCAGCCGGCAGTGAATTCGTAGATGAACTCAAACGCCAGGCCGTACATGTGGGCCATCGGGAGCATGGATACTAGCTTGGCACCGGGCTCCAACTGCAGTACCTCGTAGGCAAACTTCAGGTTCGACCACAGGCTGCGATAAGGGAGCATCACTCCCTTGGAGTAGCTGGTGGTGCCCGATGTATAGTTGATGACGGCCAGTTCTTCCGGCTGGTCCTGATGGTAGTGGATATGCTCTTTGCGGAAGTTCTTGGGGTATTTCCTGCCGAACATCTCGTTGAGGTGCTCGCGGGCATAGGTGACCCGTTCGTTGCGGCTGACGAGCAGGGTGAAGTCGTTCATCATGAAGATGCCTTGCAGCAGCGGCATGGCACTTTCGTTCAGGTTCTCCCACACCTGGTCGCCTACAAAGAGTAGTTTGGCTTCCGAATGGTTGACGATGTTGTGTACGTTGTCGGCCTTGAACTCATGCAGGATGGGTACGATGACGGCTCCGTAGGTAAGGGTGGCCAGGAAGGTGACTCCCCAGTGTGAGCTGTTGCGTCCGCACACGGCTATCTTGTCGCCTTTCTGTATACCGCTCGCTTCAAAGATGATGTGTAGTTTCTCTATCTTGCGTGCTACATCTTTATATTGCAGCGTAGCTCCCTTATAGTCTGTCAGAGCATCCCGATCCCAGTTCTTGATGATACTGTTTTCTATGAAAGCATTAAAACTTTGATCCATGATCATTGCACATTTGGTTGAAATTTGTGCAAATATAGTGTTTTCTATATAGAATGCAAACTAATCGCGTAAAAAACGTTTTTTTGCATACATATTTCATCGATAATTGCTTCCATTTCTCTACTTTTGCAGGAAATCTGATGAATGATGAAACACGTAATCACCATATTTCTGCTGCTTCTGAGCTGTGTCGTGCGGACGCAGACACTGCAATTCAAGCATTTGGCAACCTTGACAGACTGATTTTGGTGACTACTTTCCGATGCAGAGCATCTAACACATTGATAATCAGATATGAACACAATGCAGGAACAGAGTTTGGGCCGTTGTTGGAAACGGTGGTTTTGCTTCTGCAAATCGCTGATTCTCAACGCTATATGCCGTGGTGTTCCTATTTGTTTTCTCTTGTTTTCATGTCCTACTTTCCAATACAGAGCGTGTAACACTCTGAATATCAGTGTTTATAGTGTATATCGGTCGGTAATTGAGCCGTTGGTCACACTCTCTGTACTTCCCTGTTAATCCTTTG
>CALZEQ010000063.1 GCA_945641355.1 uncultured Mediterranea sp.
TGTGAATTTTGTATCTACCTTATTCCTAATAGGGTAGATGGCTTTGAGTGCTTACCATAAAAATGTCAAAGTAATTATTTGATATTTAATGCATATCCTGTTGGGCACTGATAAAGTGTTCTAAACAGAGGTGTACTCTTAAGTTGAGTACTGACATACAGTTATAATTATGAAGTTATTAGGTGCTTTGTATAATTCTGATGATAAGAAAGCGTTGGTTTCGAACTTTATGTATTTATCCATATTGCAAATTGCTAGTTACGTTTTTCCTTTATTGACGTTTCCTTACTTAACACGCATTATTGGGGCAGAGAATTTTGGAAAACTGGCTTTTGCATTGGTAGTGGTTAGCTATTTTCAGACGATTGTTGATTGGGGTTTTAATTTTTCATCGACTCGAGATGTAGCTCGAAACCGTAATAATATTTGTGAACTATCTCGAATTTTTACAAATGTTACATGGGCTCGAATGATGTTCGTTATTCTTTCTCTATGTGTTTTGTTAAGTTGTATTATATTGGTTCCAAAGTTTAATGAGAACGGTTTGGTACTGATAGTAACATTCTTATATATTCCTTGTCAATTACTGTTTCCAGAATGGCTTTTTCAAGGTTTAGAGAGAATGAAATATGTTACATTGATAAATTTGTTCTCTCGCTTTTTATTTACTTGTTTAGTATTTATAGTCATTAAATCCAAAGATGACTATTTTTTGCAACCCGTATTGGTCTTGGGAGGCCAATTGGTCGCTGGAATTGTATCATATCGTATCATATCGAAAAAATTTGGAATAAGGATTGGGAAACCATGCTGGAGTGAGATTAAGCAATCTATTATCTCAAGTTTTGATTTGTTTATTAATTCTCTGATGCCTAATTTGTATAATAGCCTATCATTAGTGCTTCTGGGATTTTGGAGAGGAGATTCTGCTAATGGCCTTTTCGAGGTTGCTAATAAATTCGTTACTATTGCGTATCAATTCTTATTTATATTTTCTAGAACTTTTTTCCCGTACTTATCTCGTCGGATTGATAAGCATCAATTATATGTAGTTACGTATCTCAGTATAGGGATAATAATGAGTTTTACTCTTGCCTGGATAGCACCATACCTGATTGGGTATTTCTTCACTGAAGAGTATTTGGGTTCTATATTGATTTTGCGGATTTTGTCATTTTCAATATTCTTCTTGTCTTTGAGTAATGTTTACGGAACGAATTATCTTATTATTGTGGGTAAGGAACGATTGCTTAGAAATATAACTTTCGTTTCATCCATCATAGGATTTTGCTTAGCTGTGCCTTTGGTGTATCAATATGGTTTGTTAGGAGCTGCTGTGACAATTACTGTTTCGAGAGCAGTTTTGGGTCTTCTTACTGCTTATTATGCAATATCTATAAAAAAAACAATTAATTATGCGTAGTCTATCTTGTTTGTGGGAACTTCGCTATCAATACTTGCAGTATTATGTGATGCAGTTTACAAAGTGGTTTCCTAGTGATAGAATTTATCTTTCTTTGCTGTATTATGCTCATTTTAAGCGTAAGATAGATTGGAAGAAACTTAGGACTTTTAATGAAAAATTGCAATGGCTTAAGTTGTATGATAGACAAAATGATTATACCTTATTGGTTGATAAACAGAGTGCCAAGAAAATTATTGGGGAAATCATTGGCGAAGAGCATATTATTCCGACTTTAGGAGTATGGGATGATTGGAACGACTTTATGCTTTCAAAACAGTTGTTACCTGAGAAATTCGTACTAAAATGTACTCATGATTCAGCTAGTACGGTGGTAGTTGATTCCACGAAAGCTAATTGGAATGAGTTGAGGGTGTTTTATGAGAAAAGATTAGCTTCTAATTTTTACTTACTTGGAAGGGAATGGCCATATAAAAACATCATTCCTCGACTAATGGCAGAACCTTACATGAGTGATGACTCAGCATTGAATAATGGCGGTCTTACAGATTACAAATTCCATTGTTTTAATGGAAATGTGGATAATGTTATGGTATGTATTGACCGCAATATAGGATTCCCCAAGTTCTATTTCTTTGATAGACACTGGCGTTTGTTGAGAATCAATAAGAGAGGAAAAGATGCTCCGAAAGACTTTTCGCTTCCTAAGCCTCAGAATATTGATCAAATGTTTGAAATAGCTTCTTTATTGTCAAAAGGGAAACCTTTTGTAAGGGTTGATTTATATGTAGTAAATCAAATCATATATTTTGGAGAGTTGACATTTTATCCTTCAAGCGGTTTTGATTCAAATCTGTTGGAGGAAACAGATGTTTTATGGGGTAATAAATTAATTTTAAAAAGATGAAAAAGAGTGTTGGATTGGTAATCAGTCATAAGGAAAATGAATATAGAAGAGCACTTATTCCTGAAGATGTCGTAAACATAAAGAATAAACAATATATATATATAGAAAAAGGGTACGGTGATGTTCTAGGGTATCGTGATGAAGATTATTTGGCATATGGCATTGGAGGAGTTTGCACGCGTGAGGAAATTTTGAAAAAAGATATAATTTGTGATCCTAAAATAGGTGATGCTGAATATTTAAATGAACTATATGAAAAGACAATTTTCGGTTGGATTCATGCTGTGCAAAATAGAGATATTACTGATAAATTGGTAATAGGCAAACTGACAGTTTATGCATGGGAGGATATGTATGATATGGGTAGGCATTCTTTTTGGAGAAATAATGAGATTGCAGGAGAAGCATCTATTATGCACGCTTATTTATGTCATGGTATATTCCCCTATAATACATCTGTAGCTGTATTAGGCAGAGGAAATACAGCACGTGGAGCAGTTAAAATGTTGCATTTTATGGGAGCAAATGTTACTGTGTATGATAGGAAAACTGAAAAACTATTTCGCAGTGAAATAGGGAATTATGATGTGATTGTCAATTCAATATTGTGGGATACATCTAGATTAGATCATATTGTGTATAAAGATGATTTAAAAAGGATGAAGAAAGGTGCCATGATTATTGATATCAGTTGTGATCGTGCAGGTGCGATTGAAACTAGTATCCCTACAACAATAGATTCTCCAGACTATTTTGTTGATGGAATTCGTCATTATGTTGTTGATCATACTCCTTCTTTGTTCTATAAAAGCTCTTCTATTGGGTTAAGCAAGGAGTTCTCTAAATACATAGATTATTTAATTGAAGATATCCCCATGTCAATACCTGTATTGTCTGATTGCCTCATTATCAATAAAGGCAATATCCTTGATAAACGTATTTTGCAATATCAGAAACGTTAAATTCTCTGTATTGAGAATCTTGTATAATAGTTTAATTTTTACTATGTTTGATGGACAATTTACATTTGGGTAATATGAAGGTAAGTGTTTTGATGTCCGTTTATAATGAGAATCCAGACTTTGTTACAAAGGCAATTAGAAGTATCTTGGAGCAGACCTTGTCTGAATTTGAATTCCTAATTTATAACGATAATCCCAACGATGTGGTTCTGGATCGCTTAATTTCAAGCTTCCAAGTTTCAGACAGCCGAATACGTTATTTTCGGAATGATAAGAACATTGGTTTGGCAGCATCTTTAAATAAGGGAATTCGTATTGCTAAAGCTGATTATATAGCTCGGATGGATGCAGATGATATTGCTTTTCCTAATCGTTTGGAAAAACAGTGGAATTATCTGCAAGCACATGAGAATGTCGCTGTATTGGGTACTTGGGGATGTACAATAGATGAGAATGATTTGGAGTTGTATAACATAAAAAATGTTTGTGCTCATCAAGATGTCTTTGTAAGAAATATATTTTCTTCTCAGTTGATACATCCGTCAGTAATGATAAGAAAATCAACATTAAGTGTAGGAGATTTCTGGTATAATGAATCTTTTGCATGTGCACAAGATTATGAACTTTGGTCGCGCTTGTTGCTGTCTGGTTTAGTGATTGAAAATTTACCTTGTATCTTGATGAAATATCGTTTATCAAGCAACCAGATTACGAGTAGAAAGCGTGACCTTCAATTATTTTATACTCGTCAGATATATCAGGTATTAATAAAAGCTCTCTTTAATTTTCATCCTTCCAGTGAGGATATCGAAACACATTTAGATTGTTGTCTTCAAGGTGATGTGTATTCATTGTGGAAGAAAAGTACCTGGCTACAGAAACTTAATGAATCTCTTCCCTATGATAATTTGAAGGAAAGAATGAGGGAATACACATTATTATTACTTTCTCAACAAAAAGGCTTTTCTTTCATAGATTTAATTAGATATCAGTGCATTTTTAAAAGGTTTTCTTTTTATGTTATGTGCTCATATATATATCATAAGGTTATAAGATGATTCGAATTCTATTCATTTCTTATTTGTCATACGACAATCCTGTTTATAAAGGTGGTGGTTGGGTAAATAGTTTGGCTTATATTTTGTCTGAATCTGGTAAGTATGAGGTAGCGATTGCTTATATATCCTCAAATTCCAAAATAACAGAATGGGAGTCTGATGGAATTTATTATTACCCTATATATTATAAAGAATCATTGATGAAAAGGGTGTTAATGAGACTACGACGAATGCCAAGTGATATCGTGAACGATTCTGCTGTCAATGAAATAGTTTCTCGATTTAAACCAGATATCGTACAACTGTTTGGCATCGAAACTTTCATTGGTGGTATTGCGAGGAATATAACGGAAATTCCTGTAGTTGTTCATATACAAGGGATAATATCAGCTATCCTTGGTAATTGGTTCCCTCGTGGATTTTCGTCTTTTGATGTATGGTGGCATTCTCCATTTTTAGAGAAGTTGTTTGTGAGGACACCTTCTGATTTATTTGTAAGGTCAATGCGTTTATCACAGCTTGAAAAACGCAATTATCAGTCGTATCGTTATTATTTAGGCCGTACAAAATGGGATTGTCGGATTTCGCGTTTTTTGGCACCAAACTCACAGTATTTCCATTGTGATGAATTATTACGGCCTGAATTTTATATTCGACGTTGGAAGTATAGAATCGGCCAGGTTATTCTTACTACCATATTGAATGGAGAAATCTATAAGGGCTTTGATACCATCCTTCAAACGGCCGTCTTGTTGAAATCTGCTGGACTAAATTTTGTATGGAACATCTATGGTGTTGATGAATCCTTCCCTTTAAAATCTGTCTTTGAAAAGCAAATGAAATATTCTTTTTATTCTAATAATGTCTATTTTAAGGGTAAAAAGGAAGCTGACGAACTTGCTGATATTTTATCCAAATCAACATTTTACGTTCATCCTTCCCATGCAGACAATAGTCCTAATGCTTTGTGTGAGGCAATGCTGATAGGTGTTCCTTGCATCGCATCCTGTGTGGGTGGTATTCCTTCATTATGTGTTGACAATGTCTCAGGATTTTTAGTGTCAGATGGTGATTCTTATCATGTTGCCAATATCGTATTGTCATTCTATCGAGAGAAGGATAGACTAATTGCTATTTCTACTGAAGCTCGTAAATTGGCATTATCCAGACATAATGTTGATAATGTCTTGAAGCAACTAGACGGCATTTATAAAGACATCCATTCTCTTTCAACCACAAATAAATAATGCCCTATCTGTTCGTTTTCTTTATTCTGGTATCTGCTTATCCTTTTGCATTTTGCCAGTTTATACCACTTCCAGCAATTAATATTTTGGGGTTCGCTTTTTTCCTTATTTTGTTTGGACTCTTGGCATGGAGAAGAAAGTTGTATAGTCTCCCATTGGTTTTTAATGCTATTTTTTTCATTCAGTTGCTTATTTGGGGATTTTATGCTGTTTATCATTCTGATTCATCTTATATTACAAGGGTATGTTTTTTATCAGTAGCCTATATGTCTTTGTTATTCATTCATAATTATTCAATAAAAGGAATTATGGGCTTTTTGAATATTTATAGATGGATGATTCTGTTTTTTGCCATAGGGGGCACAATAACTTTCTTTCTAGTTTTATTCGATTTACTTGATCCATTTTTCTATTATACGAACCAAGATGGTAGAGTTGCCGCGTTTTATGGTTTAACTTGCACAAATGCGTTTTATGGAACAATTATCCGATATGCAGGTTTTTTTGATGAACCGGGAGCCATGGCATATTGGGGCGTTTTTGCTTTAATCATCAATCGTTTATTCTTTTATGATACGAAATATGAGAAGTATTTGATGATTTGCCTAGCTTTTACGTTTTCAATGGCATACTATATCCAGTTATGTTTATTTTTATTTTATGTAAAAAATAAGTTTAAGGCATTGCTTGTTTTCTTGGCAGTAGTAGTCACATTAATTTTTTGTGTACAATTGATGAAAGATACAGATTACGATATTTCGGCACTGACTATAGGTCGATTTGAAACGAACAGTCGCACAGGAGATGTTGCTGGTGATAATCGAAGTGAGTTATCCAAACTGGCTCAAGAACAGTTCCTGAAAGCACCCATATTCGGTATAGGGGCAATACGAATGAACGAAATTGCTTATATGGCTGATAATCCGTTTGAAATTTTGGCTAAAGATGGTATAGTTGGGGAGTTAGTTACTTATCTACCTTTGTTGCTTATTTTCTGTTGGGGCATTAAGAAACGAAGGATAGAATGCCTAACGTCCGCATTAATTCTTTTTGTTGGTTATCAGCAGAGACCATTTCATGTTGACCTTGTTCATCCAATAATTTTATATGCATTAACAATCTCTGTATTATTGGAAATCGATGTACAAAACGAATGTAATAATGAAAAATATATCTATAGTGATGGTGACATTCAATGCGAGTAATTGTGTTGAATTGACCATTCAAAGTATATTAAATCAAGATTATTCTGACTATGAATATATAGTAATGGATGGTGGAAGTACAGATGGTACAATTGACATCCTTTCTCAGTATAAGCATAAGTTCGCTTATTTGGTAAGCGAACCGGATTATGGCATATATGATGCCATGAATAAGGCTATTGATAGAGCAAATAGTGAATGGATTATCTTTATGAATGCAGGGGACAGCTTTGCAAATGACCATGTATTAAGTGATGTTTTTTCAATGAATCATGAAGGGGCAGATGTGATTTATGGAGATTCTGTTGGCCTTTATTCATGGGGGTGTGCTCATCTCAATGCTCGCTTTTTCTCAGACAATGATATTAATCTACCTTTTTGTCATCAATCTACGTTAGTTCGAACCAAATGGATGAAAAAATATAAATTTGATTTGAAATATAAAGTGGCTGCAGATTATAATTTTTTTCATCGGCTTTATGTAGAAGGTAAATCCTTTGAATACATCAATATCCCCATTGCAAAATTTGATATGGGTGGCTTTTCCTCTAAAAGAGTTCTGCAGACTTATCAAGAGGTTACTTTAGCTGCTGGTAAACGATATAACTTAATGTATTATTATACATGGATGTATTTGTGGATACGTTCATATGTAATTAAAAGACTTCCTCAACAGCTAATCAATAGGGTTAGAATTCACCGATATACATGACTTCATCAGAACAGGTTATAGACGATGACGAAATTGTTCCAAATTAATGTAGTTGCTAATTCAGGCTCAACTGGTAGAATAGCTGAAAAGATTGCTCAAATTGCTATCAATCATGGATGGGATTGTTATATGGCTTATGGTAGATGGTGTACTACTAGCAATTCTCATTTGGTAAAAATCGGGAATAAGTTATCTGTAGGTTTTCACTATTGCATGTCCCGTATATTTGATTGCCAAGGATTAGCTTCATTCTTTGCTACATATTCATTGATTAGACGAATTGAAAAAATACATCCAGATATTATTCATCTGCATAATGTCCATGGATATTATCTGAATTATCCTTTGTTATTTAATTATTTGTCTGCGCATGATTATCCTGTCGTATGGACATTGCATGATTGTTGGGCATATACGGGACATTGTCCACATTATACATCGGCAAAATGTACGAAATGGGTTTCAGGGTGTTATGACTGTCCTAATCTAAAAAAATATCCTGCTTCTTTTTTTGATAATAGTAAAGCTAATTATAGACGTAAGTCATATTATTTTAATAAGATAAAGAATCTGACAATAGTATCGGTATCAAACTGGCTTTCTAAAGAAATTCATAAATCATTTCTGAAAAAGAATCGTATTGTTACTATTTCTAATGGGGTCGATATATCAATGTTTAGGCCAATTGACTCAGATGTGCGAGAAAAATATGGCATCGGATCGTGTTTTTTGGTTATTGCTGTTGCTACCTGGTGGACGGAAGGAAAAGGATTTGGTGACTTTATGCAGTTGGCTAATATAGTAGATAAGGATGTGAAATTGATAATGGTTGGAGTGAGTAATAATCAGATGAATTCTTTGCCTCGTAATATAATAGGCATACAACGTACAGAGAATATATCTGAGCTGGTTCAATTATATTCTGCTGCTGATCTATACGTGAACTTCTCAATTGAAGAATCATTTGGACTGACCACAGCCGAAAGTTTGTCATGTGGTACTCCGGTTCTTGTCTACGATTCTACTGCCTGTCCAGATATTGTTACACCGAAAACAGGTTTCGTTGTTCCTCCGCATGATCTTTTAGAGGCCAATCGAGTGATTGAACATGTGAAAACAGTCGGAAAGTCATTCTATAGCGAAAATTGTCGTCAATACGCACTTAACCATTTGGATGATACGTTGTGCTATGAGCAATATCTCTCTCTATATAAAAAGATTCTGCACAAGTAGTTCTTGATAAATTTAGTTTTGATGTTACAAATATCAATCATAACAGTAACCTATAACAGTGCCGCCACACTGCGAGATACAATAGAGTCTGTGCTGGCACAGACGTATAAAGAGATAGAGTATATCGTAGTAGACGGTGATTCGAAGGATGGAACGGTAGATATTATCCGTGAGTACGAACCGAAGTTCGAAGGGCGGATGCGTTGGGTCAGCGAGAAGGATAGGGGACTGTATGACGCTATGAACAAAGGCATCAGGATGGCTACGGGTGATGTGGTGGGTATCATCAATTCGGATGACTTCTATCATCGGACGGATGTGATTGCACAGGTGGCTGCCGCATTCTCTTCCAATGATGTAGAGGCTGTGTATGGTGATATCCGTTTTGTGAATCCAGACAATCTGGATAAAACGGTGCGTTATTATTCTTCGAAGAACTTTTCTGTAGGCAGATTCCGATATGGATTTATGCCAGCACATCCCAGTTTTTTTACTTATCGGCACTTCTTCGATAAATTTGGATATTATAAAACGGATTATAAAATTGCGGCTGACTATGAACTGCTGATTCGTTTCCTCTATGTGCAGCGTTTGAAATCGATGTATTTGCCATTGGACTTTATGAAGATGCGTACAGGAGGTGCCAGCACGGCTTCGGTGAAGAGCAACATCTTGCTGAACAAGGAAATTGTACGGGCCTGTCGCGAAAATGGCATCTGGACTTGTGTGCCATTGCTGATGCTGAAGTATATAGTGAAGGTTTTTGAACTGATATTTACACGTAACGAATAGTATGAATATTCTAATAACCGGTATACATGGATTCGTGGGGTCCAACTTGGTGAAGGCCATGAAGGAGAGACACACCATCTATGGACTGGATATCGTGGCTCCGCAAAAAGAGGGAGTGGTGAAGACGTTCTCGTGGGACGAACTGGGCAAGATGACAGAGAGACCTGATGAATATCCTACATTTGATGCCATTATTCATTTGGCTGGCAAGGCGCATGATGTAAAGAGTCAGTCTGCGGCTCAGGTCTATTTTGACATCAATACAGGGTTGACCCAACGCATCTTCGACTACTTCTTATTGTCTTCGGCCAAACGCTTTGTCTTTTTCAGTTCGGTGAAGGCTGCTGCCGATAGTGTACAGGGGGACATATTGACGGAAGAGGTGATGCCGAATCCAAAGGGACCTTACGGTGAAAGTAAGATAGCCGCCGAAAAATATATCTTGAGTAAAGAGGTAGAATCGACCAGGCTACAGAAGCGGGTTTATATCCTGCGGCCCTGTATGATTCATGGGCCAGGCAACAAGGGTAATCTGAATCTGCTATATAGTGTAGTACGCAAAGGAATACCGTGGCCGCTGGGAAGTTATGAGAATCGCCGTTCGTTTACATCGGTAGATAACCTGTGCTTTGCGGTGGAGGGGTTGCTGACGAAAGATGTAGCTGGGGGAATCTATCACATCGGTGATGATGAAGCTCTTTCGACCAACGAATTGATTGCGCTGATGTGTGAAGTGCTGGGCAGGAAACCGCATATCTGGAAATTGAATAAATCTCTGATGGATGCGTGTGCCAAAGTGGGTACTGCGCTACATCTGCCTCTGAACTCGGAACGTCTGCGCAAACTGACGGAGAACTACGTGGTGAGCAATGACAAGTTGAAGAATGCGTTAGGCATTGATTGTATGCCCGTCCAAGCTGCAGACGGCATCCGACGGACAATCGCTTCCTTCATTCAAGCCAGCGATTGATTTTCTTCCAAGCATACTATTATTTCCTATTTCTTGATCCTTCAGTTGGTATGTTTCAATATCTTTTCTCTCCTTACCTTCCTCTTACCAACTCCCTATCTGTTTTGTGTTATAGTATGGAAATATTATTGCAGAAAATAATGGGAAGTGTCTGCAATGTAGCAGGGAAACGTTATTTTTGCTCCCGCGAGCTTATGTTACAAGCCTATTTAGCGTATGTTCCCAACCCTGAGAACATATGTTTTTCAAACGTCTTGTAGCTTAAAATGGTCGTTTCATGGCTTGAAACGACCATTTCATGACATGATATCATCGTCTTATGCTGCAATACGATGTCTTTTCCTGCTGACGGACCAACCGGCCTGAACAATAGAGGTGTGCTCACTCAAAGGCAACCAGAATGCGGAACACCTTGCCGGGCTGTTCGCTCCATCGCTGCATGGCATCGGCGGCCTCTTCGGGTGAGACAATGGCGGAAATCAGACGGTCGACGGGGCAGGTGCCCTGTTGCAGGTAATGGATGACGGCACGGAAGTCGGCAGGAAGGGCGTTACGCGAGCCGCGGATGTCCAGCTCTTTCTGTACGAACAGTTTGGTCTGGAAGGCAGTCTCGCTCTTGGCATATCCGATGCAGACTACCCGGCCCGTGAAAGCCACCTCATCCACGGCCATGACGTAGGTGGCCGGACTGCCTACGGCTTCGATGACGACATCGGGTCCCAGTCCGTCGGTCAGTTGCAGCAGACGTTCATGCAGCTGCTCACTCTTCGAGTTGATGGTATAGGTGGCTCCTATCTCGTGCGCCAGTGCCAGCTTCTCGTCGTCCAGGTCGACAGCAATCACCGTGGCACCACGCAACGAAGCGCGTACGATGGCTCCGATGCCAATCATGCCGCAACCGATGACCATCACCGTGTCGATGTCGGTCACTTGTCCACGGTCTACGGCATGGAATCCAACACTCATCGGTTCTATCAAGGCGCAGTCTCTCGGCGACATCGTTGGGGCAGGGATGACCTTCTGCCACGGCATGACGAAATACGCTTTCATGGCACCGCCGCGCTGTACGCCCAGCGTCTCGTTGTGGGCACAGGCATTCACCCTGCCATTGCGGCACGAAGCGCATTGCCCGCAGTTGGTATAGGGATTGACGGTGACACTCATGCCGGGTGTCAGCGAGGCGGGTACACCGACACCCACAGCCTCGATGACCGCTCCCACTTCGTGACCGGGCACTACGGGCATCTTGACCATCGGGTTACGGCCCAAATAGGTGTTGAGGTCGGATCCGCAAAAGCCTACGTAGGCTATCTTCAACAGGACTTCGCCTGCATGTACTGTAGGTTTCTCTTCTTCGATGACCTCCAATACAGAAGGTCGGCTGATTTGTAAAGCTCTCATTTTGATATTCATTTTTTAATTGGTTACATTTGAATAGTGATGGCATCACCCTGGTAACGGATGCGCCGGGTCTCCTTGCCCAGCCGGACGAAGAAGATGCGCTCGCGTGCCATGCCCGGGTAGCTGCCTTGGCGGGGAGCGATGGTCAGCCGCCGTCCTTGCTCGTCCCATCGGAAGGAGATGGTGGAGTAGCTGCCCTGTTCGTAGTGGTAGTTGTCACCCTCGTCCTCGTAAAGTGTGAAGGTGGCATCGGCACCCGGGTAGATGTGGATGGCCAAAGGTTCTTCGGTATCGGTGTGGCTGCCGGTGCGTGGGGTGGGGTCGATGGGCAGGATGCTGCCTCCCTTGACAAAGACGGGGATATGTGCCTCGTCCACATCGGCTGCAATGTGCTGTCCGCCCCTGTACCAGGCTCCGCTGTAGTAGTCGTACCAACCGGCTTCGTGACGGGGCAGATAGGTGTCCCATGTGGTGACATCGGCCTCGCAGACGGGGTTGACCAGCAGTGACGGACCGAACAAGTAGCTGGCGGTCTGCTGCAGGGCCTCTGTATCGGTGGCAAAGTCGAACAGCAGCGGACGCATCAGCGTATAACCGTCGAAGCTGACCCGTGCCGCCGTAGAGTAGATGTAGGGCAGCAGACGGTAGCGTTCCTCCAGACAGTGCCGGATGATGCGTCCGGCTTCCGCTCCGTAGCGCCAAGGCTCTGTATCGCTCATGTAGCCGTGTACCCGCATCAAGGGCAGATAGACAGAGGCTTCTATCCAGCGAAGCATCCTGTGGATGTAGGCTTGGTCGGTATGTTGGTCGGACGGGCGGAAGAATCCGCCGGCATCGTAGGTCCACCACGGTTGGCCGGCTGCCATCATGCCCAGACCGGCCGTCAGCTGGTAGCGGAGTGTCTGCCAGTCGTTGCCCACGTCGCCGCTCCAGGTAGCTGTGGCGTAGCGTTGCATGCCGCTGAAGGCACTGCGGGTCAGAATCAGGGCGCGGCGTTCGGGGTCGTCGTGCCGCAGCCCTTCGTACACCGTCTTGTTGACCAGCAGAGGGTAGGTGTTGCGGAACACTTCGCCGGGATAGCGGCCTCCCATGATACGGCGTCCCTGCAGGTCGTCGTTCTCCGGTTCGGTGGCATCCTGCCACCAGGCATCAATGCGATAGGGCTTCAGCAGATGCCGGCTGAAATTCTTCCAATAGGCCTGCGCCGCTTCGGGTCGGAAGAAGTCCACCCAGTCTGTACCGGGGATGAGGTACCCCTGCTGCTTCATCTCGCTTCCTACCGGGGAGGTAGGGTCTATCTTAGACCAGACGGAGAGCATCAGACGCAGCCCCATGCGGTGCAGGCTGTCCGTCATCAGGGCCGGGTCGGGATAGCTGGTCGGGTCGAACTGCATGGAGTTCCAGCCGGTACTGCCCCAGTACTGCCAGTCCTGCACCAGCACATCAACGGGCCACCGTTCCTCCCGAAATTGACAGGCGGTCTGCAACAGTTCGTCTTGCGAGTGGAAACGTTCGCGGCAGTGTATGTAGCCCATGGCCCATCGCGGCAGCAAGGGTACGGGACCGGTGAGGCGGCGGTAACTGCCTATCACTTCGTCGGCTGTACCCACAAATACGGTATAGTCTACACTGGCTGCCACCGGTGAGGAGAGGACGGTGTGATTGTCTATCTTCTTGTAGTAGAGTACGGGCTTGTCCTCCTTCTCCAGCTCGGCACTGACTTGATGCTTACCGGCTGTCAGGTAGAGGCGGATGGAGGTGGTGGGTGGCAACCACAGGTTGCGCAGGTTCAGCTTCTCGTCGCCGTCGATGGCCATCTGGTGACGGCGGGCCATCTGCTGACCCACATCCAGCAGCAGGGCATATTCGCCGGCTTCCTGCAGCTCTATCTCGGCCTGGAAGAGGTGCCTTTCGCGTACCTCCTTCTTGCCGCCTTCGGTAGAGGTGACATCCACCACCTCGCGCTCGCCGCTACTTCCTGTCTGTAGCAGGGCTACCCGATGGTCGGCCGGATTGAATTCTGTCATTCCGTAGTTGTTCCACAGCACCCCGTAGCCTCGGTTCGAGAGGTACATCGGCAGGGCAATCTGTGTGTTCACCTGTGTCAGTCGGCGTGTGAGGCCGCGCACATTGGCCTGTCCGTCCTGAAACTGTCCCAGTCCGAAGAGGTATTCATCCGTCGGTGAGTCAGTCACCAGGCGTGCTTCGTAGGCCTCTGTGCCTCCTACTGTGACAGGTTTCAGCTGATGTGACGTAGCACGGAACAACTCCTTCCCTTGCGTATCGCATACGCGCACCCATCCTTGGGCCGAATCCGCTTCCACCAGCATCCGTCCGCTCTGCAGACGGGTGAGGCTTCCCTGTGTGGTCAACTGGCAGGCCGGTTCGTCTGTCTGGGGCTGATAAATCCACTCAGGTAGAGCCAGACGGGGTGTCTCTTCATAACAGATGCGCACGGCATTGTCGGCCAGCGGTGTCAGTTGCAGGTGTCCTTCACCAAAGGGAATCCGGACGGGGTGGGCCGTTGCGATGACGGCGAATGTCCATGTCAATAGGATAAGTATGATTCGTTTCATGGTTTTGTGGTGTTATGTGCTTATCGGATGACGGCTACAAAGCCGCCTCGCTGTTGCAGTAGAATGGTGTTAGAAAGCCCTTCGAACGAGGTTCGGTGGGAAATCTTCCAGGGATGTCCGGCATCGCCGCTGTCCTCGAAGAGGGTGATGTCGCTTGCCTCCGAGGTAGTGACGGGCCATTGGAAGGAGAGGGTCTGTGGCTCGTCGCGTCCGTTCAGCGCAGCTACATACCACGTCGTTCCCTTCCGGCGTGCCATCACCACTCCGTCACCCGGATATCCGGCCAACAGACGGGTCTCGTCCCAGGCGGTGGGCAGCTGGGTCATGAAGCGGAGTACCTGCTCCGGCTGTGCCAGATAGCTCTCCGGCTTGTCGGCCCAGTGCAGCAATCCCGACTCGAAGACAACGGAGAGCGCCAGCTCGTGGGCATGTGTAGTGATGTGCGGATTCTGTGAGTCGGAGAAGGTACAAGGGGTATAGTCCATGGAACCTACTACGTTGCGTGTGAAGGGTAGGGTCGCGTTATGGGCTGCCGCCTTGTCCGTCAGCTGGGGACCGTTGTTGTACCATTCGGCTCCGTATACGCCTTCTACCGACATCAGGTTGGGGTAGGTGCGTTGCCATCCGCGGGGAAGGGTGGCTCCGTGGAAGTTGACCAGCAGCTTGTGGCGGGCGGCACTCTCCAGCAGGTCGATGCAGTAGGCCATTGTCTCCTGTGTGTCACCGGCAAAGAAGTCAATCTTCACACCGGCCACGCCCAATGCTTCCAGTCGGGCGAACTCCTTCTCGCGCTCTTCGGGTGTGTTGAGTTTGTAGAGGGGGCCTGCGGCTCCGTTGTCCGTCCATGCTGTGGACGAGTTGTACCACAGCAGCGTGCGTACCCCCTTTTCCCGGGCATAGCGCAAGGCATCGTCGATGGTTCCTCCGTTGCCCATGACGTCCCACTCCCAGTCTATCAGCACATAGGGCCACTGCATGGTGGCAGCCAGGTCGATATACTGCTTCACTATCCGATAGTCCTTGGAGCCCCGGTTGTATGCCCAGTAAATCCATGCGGCACTGCCCGGACGAATCCACTCCGTATCTGCCAGCTGGCACGGTTCACTCACATCGGTTATCAGTGTGGAAGAGGTGATGTCCTGCAGTGTACCCATCACGATGACGCGCCAGGGGGATGTCCATTCACCGGTGAATACCTGGTCGTTCCGATGGAGTGTCACTTGATATTCGGTGTCGTTCTGTTCGTTCTTCAAGGAGGAAGCACTGTGACAGCGCCGGATGCCGGCTTCTGAAATCAGTGTCCAGGTGTCTCCTGCTTGGTCGCACTGCACCAGGGCAGGATAGCCCCAGTGACGATTCTCCTGTTGGCCGGAAGTGGTCATCGGGAAAAACTCCTCATACGATTCGTTGTATTTCTGCATCCAGCGGCGTGTGCCTTCGGGGATGCAGTACGTGGTCTCTTCGCCCGTGATGCGCTCCTCCTGCAGGTCGGTCAGCTCATAGCGGAAGGCTGCACCGTCGTTGTACAGCCGTAGGCGGAGGCAGACCTC
>CALZEQ010000064.1 GCA_945641355.1 uncultured Mediterranea sp.
GTTGCTCAGGAACTTATAAATAAAGTTAAATTATAGTGTTGCGGAATTAAGGATATTCAAAGTTTTCTTTTGTGAAAAGGAAAATTGCTGACAAAGTTACTGCTTTGCAAAGATACATTATTCATTTTAGTTATCCAAAGTATGAGAATATTTTTTATAATATGAAATTTATTGTATAAACCATCGCCTATTCTTTATTCAAATGTTTCAATAGAAACTTTCAGCTTTCAACTGACAGCTACAAGCAAAGTCTGAAAATTATGCACGTTTTCTTTCACTGTGTGCAATTATATTGTATCTTTGCGCCCTGTAAACTATAATTCAAGAAAAATATGAGAAGAAAACTATTGATTTGTGCCTCTTTATTAATCGTTTCAGTTTCAACTTTTGCTGGAGGCATTTTAACCAACACCAACCAACATCCCGCTTTCCTGCGTATGTTGTCCCGCGGTGCGACGTTCGATATAGATGCCGTCATATCCAATCCAGCAGGTTTGGCTTTCATGCCTAAAGATGGCTTCTACTGTTCACTTAGCATCCAGAGCGCTTTCCAGACCCGCAATATCGATGCCAACTACTATACATATACAGGTTTCAACGGTACGGCTCCCATCGTGTCCGACCAGCCCTATCACAAGTATTATGAAGGCAAGGCTGCCGCTCCCATCATTCCCAGTGTATTCGGTGCCTACAAAAAAGGCGACTGGGTCATCTCCTGCTATTTTGGCGTGACAGGCGGCGGTGGCAAGGCTTCGTTTGATGACGGTCTGCCCATGTTCGAATCACTGGCCATGGCAGGCATCTTCAAGGCCGGCCTGCAGCAAGGCAAGGTACTGACACAAGAGATATATGATATCAACAGTGCCATGGAGGGCAAGCAGTTCATCTACTCTGTCCAGCTGGGCTTGACCTACAAAATCAACGAATGGCTTTCGGCATTCGCCGGCGGCCGCATGAACTACTTTACCGGAGGCTACACCGGCTATCTGACCGCCAACCTGAAAGAGTCTTTGGGCGGTTCACAGCTGATGAACCTGGCTTTGGATTGCGACCAGACCGGCTGGGGACTGACTCCTATCATTGGTTTGGATGCCAAGCTGGGCCGACTGAACATCGGTGCCAAGTATGAGTTCAAAACCAACCTGAACATTGAGAACAACACAAAAGAGAATACCGATCCCGACGGTGCCTTGGCCGCTTTCAAACACGGTGTCAACACACCGAGCGACATACCTTCACTCCTCTCGGTGGCTGCAGGCTATCAGTTCCTGCCCAACCTGCGTGCCTCTGTGGAATACCACTTCTACGACGACAAACAGGCCGGTATGGCAAACGACAAACAGAAATACCTGACTAAAGGTACCAACGAATACCTGGCAGGTATTGAATGGGATGTCACCCAACGACTGACGCTGAGCTGTGGCGGACAAATTACCGACTACGGCCTTTCGGACAATTACCAGAGCGACACCAGCTTCTCATGCGACTCTTACAGCTTGGGATTCGGCGCCAAACTGAAGCTGACCGAAAAGGCAGACATCAACATAGGTTACATGTGGACTACCTACGATGACTACAAAAAAGTATCGGACAACTACAATGGCACAGGACTGAAGGGCAGCAATGTATACAGCCGCACCAATAAAGTGTTCGGCATGAGCATCGACTACAAGTTCTGATAAGAGAGTAGCCTCCCCAAACACGCTCTGCACAGAGGCACAAAGGCATGGATCATCTCCACATCGAAAGGAGAGCAATCCGATGCCTTTGTGCCTCTGTTTTTCCCTCGCGTATAAAAAACTGCAGATACGCCTACAGTCCCGATTTGATGACCCTGGCCGGATTGCCTACGGCCAACGACCCGGCAGGAATGTCGTCCACTACCACACTGCCTGCCCCGATGGTGCATCCGTCACCAATCGTAACACCCGGCAAGATGGTGACACCCCCACCAATCCAGCAATTGTCACCGATAGTGACCGGCCTTGCCCACTCGCGGCGCGTATTCCGTTCGGCCGGATTGGTGCTGTGACAAGCCGTATAGATGCCCACATTGGGCCCGATAAAACAGTCGTCACCGATGGTAACCAACGCCTCGTCGAGTACCGTAAAGCAGAAGTTGGCAAAAAAACGCTTCCCCACCCGGATATGCTTTCCGTAGTCACAATAGAAGGGTTGGTTGATGAACGTATCTTCATCGCTCTGCCCCAGAATCTCCTGCAGTTTCCGATTTCGCTCTTTCAGCAGTGTGGGACGTATCTGATTATACTCCCAACACAAATCCTTCACTCGATTCAGTTCTGCTATCAGTTGAGGGTCGGTCGCCTGATAGACCTCACCTGCCAACATTTTGTACATTTCCATATATTCTGTCATTTAATGATTATCACAAATCCAATTTACGTTTTATCCATCAAGTCGTTAATGTGGCAAAGATAGTGCAAATCGAGAGAAGGACTTTCATGCCTGCATGAAAAAGTTATTCCGAGGTGCAGCCTATCTTATCAAAAGATATGGGCTCCGGTAGAAATTGGTCGATTTTAGATTTTTTAATTGCAAAAAGTCATTTTTATAGTCCTGCAACCATTGCAATTCCAATAAATCTGTGTACCTTTGATTCGATATCAATAAAACAACAACCAACATCTGAAACACCATGAACCCTAACATTGACCTTAGTCCCAATCCGCTGGAAGTTTTCCTGCAGAAGCCTTGCGGTGAATTCACCAAGAGGGACATCGTGACCTACATTCGCGAAAAACAGATACGGATGATCAACTTCATGTATCCTGCCGCCGATGGCCGTCTGAAGACACTGAACTTCGTCATCAACAACTACGCCTATCTGGAGGCCATACTTACCTGTGGCGAGCGTGTCGACGGCTCCAGCCTCTTCCCCTTCATCGAAGCTGGCAGCAGCGACCTCTATGTCATTCCGCGTTTCCGAACCGCCTTCCTCGACCCCTTTGCCGAGATGCCGACCCTCTCCTTCCTGTGCGACTTCTTCAATAAAGATGGTCAGCCACTGGAGAGTTCACCCCAACACACCCTGCACAAAGCCTGTGAGACGTTCCGACAGGTAACCGGCATGGAATTCCAAGCCATGGGCGAACTGGAATATTATGTGATTGCCCCCGACGACAACACGTTTCCGGCTACCGACCAGCGCGGCTATCACGAATCGGCTCCGTATGCCAAGTTCAACGATTTCCGTACCAAGTGCATGAGCTATATCGCCCAGGCAGGAGGACAAATCAAATACGGACACTCGGAGGTGGGCAACTTCACACTGGAAGGAATGATTTACGAGCAGAACGAAATAGAGTTTCTGCCTGTCTACGCCGAACATGCAGCCGAGCAACTGATGATTGCCAAATGGATTATCCGCAATCTGGGCTATCAGTATGGCTATAACGTCACCTTCGCGCCTAAAATCACAGCCGGAAAGGCTGGCTCCGGTCTGCACATCCACATGCGTCTGATGCAAGAGGGTCAGAACCAGATGCTGACGGAGGGACGCTTGTCGGATACGGCCCGACGCGCCATTGCAGGCATGATGGAACTCGCTCCTTCCATTACCGCCTTTGGCAATACCAATCCCACCTCCTACTTCCGTCTGGTACCTCACCAAGAGGCACCCACCAACATCTGCTGGGGTGACCGCAACCGCTCTGTACTGGTACGTGTGCCGCTGGGATGGACAGCCCAGACCGACATGTCGCGCATCGTCAATCCGCTGGAACCTGACAGCCACTACGACACCACACAGAAGCAGACGGTAGAGATGCGCTCGCCCGACGGTTCGGCCGACCTCTATCTGTTGATGGCCGGATTGGCGGTGGCCTGCCGTCACGGCTGGGAGCTGCCAGATGCCTTGCAAATAGCCGAGCGGACGTATGTCAACGTCAACATCCACCAACAGGAGAATGCAGAGAAGCTGAAGAGCTTGGCCCAACTACCCGACAGCTGTGCCGCCTCTGCCGATTGCCTGCAGCGTCAACGCGCCATCTTCGAGCAATATGGTGTCTTCAGCCCCACCATGATTGATGGTGTCATACGCAAGCTGCAAGCCTACGACGACCGCCATCTGCGCAAAGAGCTGGAAGGGAATCCCGAAGCCATGCTTCGGCTGGTAAAGGCACATTTCCACTGCGGATAAATACCTATACGGGCCGTTAAACCAGCAAGAGGCATCACAATGGCTGTTGTGAGACCTTCACAATGGCTGTTATGAGGAGGGCATAACATGGTATCCTTCTTCTACCGATAGTCTGTGACCCGTAATTTGTAACTTCCATCCGCGTGACAGATATGACAGGTATGACACTTTCTGTATGAGGATTCATAAATTATATAATATATAGGGGTGTAATATATATGTATATAATTGTATATTTCCTAAGGAAAAGGGTGTCACACCTGTACCATCTGTCACGACGGACGGGAAGAAGCATGGCCAACACCCGACCCAGAGGAGGAGGGACAGAGAGAGGTGGCAGCATCTTGGAATAACTTTTTCGTGCAAGCATGAAAGTAGTTCGCGGATTTTACCTAAATTTGTGGCATGTTAGTATCAGGGAGGCGGAAACGAAGAGAGGAGCCTGTTCCTCTGCCAGCCTCTGCCCCCTTCAACCAAATGCAAAGCGATATGAAAAGAACCATTGCTATTTGTAGCGCAGCCCTGCTTCTGCTGGCAGGATGCGGCTCAGTTCCCGTCACCGGTCGGAAACAAGTCTTGTTAGTATCAGACCAGGAGGTATTGTCATCCAGCCTGACACAGTACAACACCTATATGAAGAGTGCCACGAAATCCTCTTCTGCCAGCCAATCGGCCATGGTGACGCGCGTAGGGAAAAAGATAGCTGCCGCTACCGAAAAATACCTGAAGGAGAACGGACTGGCATCGGAACTCACCAATTTCTCCTGGGAATTCAATCTGGTGAAGGACAATCAGGTGAACGCATTTTGTATGCCCGGAGGAAAGATTGTGGTGTACGAGGGATTGATGGCACTTGTCTCTTCGGATGACGAACTGGCAGTAGTCATCGGACACGAAGTGGCACATGCCGTAGCCAAGCACAGCAACGAGCGCATGAGCCAGCAGATTTTGGCACAATATGGGGCACAGGTCCTGGGGCAGTCTCTCTCGCAGAAGAGTGCCGCCCTGCAAACTCTGGCGAGTCAAGTGTATGGTGTAGGGGCCCAATATGGCGTGATGCTTCCTTTCTCGCGCAAGCATGAGACAGAGGCCGACTACATGGGACTGATTTTCATGCGTATGGCCGGCTACAATCCCGACGTTGCCATCAAATTCTGGCAGAAAATGTCGGCTGGTGGGGGCAGTCAGGTGCCTGAATTCATGAGTACCCATCCCAGCGATACCCGCCGCATCAGCGACATCCAGAAGGCATTGCCCGAAATCAAACAGAAATATTGATACGAAGCGCGTAGACCAGGCAACTGCCACGCAATCCGCGTACGACAAACAAAAACAACATACAGATTTATGAAACAGTCTCTTTGCATTCTTTGCACGCTGGCGTTGCTCTGTAGCGGATGCGGCAGCAGCCAATCAGTATCCGGCGACCCGAATGCCATCATGGCCGGTGCCGCCATCGGCGGTAATGTAGGAAGTGCCATTGGCGGACTGATAGGCGAAAGCAGCCATGGCTGGCGAGGAGGATATCGAGGATCAGCCATAGGCACCATCTTAGGTACCATTGCCGGTGCCGCCATCGGGAATGCGGTCAGCACCCCCAAACAGTCCGATGAAGAGAGCTACCGCATTGAACGTACACAACCCTCTCCCTCGCGTCCGAACGACCACGGAGGTGCCTCGGCTGTCATCGACCGGCTGCGAATACACAACATCCGCTTCATCGATGACAACCGCGACCATATACTCACCTCGGGCGAGAACAGCAAGGTGGTTTTTGAAATCATCAACGAAGGCAGCCAGACCGCCTACAACGTCATTCCCGTTGTCAGAGAGACCACAGGCATGAAGCGCATCTACATCTCGCCGTCGGTCATGATTGAGCAGATCGAACCTCAACAAGGGATGAAGTACACCGCCCACATCAGTGCCGGCGAACGCATCAAGGAGGGAGAAATCTGCATCCGCCTCGCCATTGCCGATGAATATGGCGAAGAGTATGACTGGCAAGAGTTTGAACTGCCTACCCAACGTTGATTGTACCCTCCCTTGCCCAGCATGATGCATCACTTCCAATCTGCTATCGAAGGCATTGAGTGGCCGCGCCAATTCACTTACCCCTTCTGCTACACGCCTCACCCGCTCTGCCAGCTGGCTGCCAAGCAGGTACAAGCCTATCTCAGCCAACAGGCTGAATGGCAGGAGGAGTTGTCGCACGGAAAGATGTTCGGTGTACTGGTGGTACACGATACCCACAGACAGATAGGCTTTCTGGCAGCCTATTCAGGCATCCTGGCCGGACGGAACGACCATCCCTACTTTGTACCTCCGGTCTTCGACCTGCTGCGTCCCGACGGATTCTTCAAAAAGGAAGAGGAGCATATATCGGCCATCAACCGACAGATTGCCTGTCTGGAACAAGAGGAAACCTATCTGCAACTCAAAGCAGATACGTTGCAACTGAGTCATGACATCCAACAAGAGTTAGAGGAAGCAAAAGCACGGATGAAAGCAGCCAAAGCCAAACGTGACAGCCGTCGGCAGGAGGCCCTGCTGCAACCCGACAAAGCCATCAGCCCGGCAGAAGAGGCTGAGATGATACGTGAAAGCCAGTTCCTGAAAGCAGCCTACAAACGGCTGGAGCGCGAACGGCAAGCACAGCTCCGCCTGCAACAGCAGGCATTGCAAGCGCACAAGGCTAACCTTGTATCCCTCAAGACCGAGCGCAAGGTGCGCTCAGCCCAGCTGCAACACCAACTGTTCGTCCACTTTCGGCTGCTCAACCAGCAAGGCGAGGTGCGCGACTTATGCGACATCTTCCAGTCCACCATACACCAAACCCCTCCTGCAGGTGCCGGCGAGTGCGCCGCCCCCAAACTGCTGCAATATGCCTACCTGCATCACCTGCACCCGCTGGCCATGGCCGAATTCTGGTGGGGAGCCTCTCCCAAAACAGAGGTGCGCCATCACGGTCACTACTATCCCGCCTGCAAAGGGAAATGCGAGCCCATCCTGAGACACATGTTACGGGGGCTAGATGTCGAGCAGAGCCCTTTGGAGCAGTATACCTCACAATCTGCCGATGACATCGAAACTGTCTACGAAGACCCTTGGCTGATGGTAGTCAACAAACCGGCCGGGATGCTCTCTGTGCCGGGGAAGGGTTCTCAACCCTCCGTACAAAGTTTGTTGCAGTCCCATGCCACGTCTTCCGACGGATTGCTCACCGTACATCGGCTGGATATGGACACCTCCGGCCTGTTGATATTGGCCAAGACCCGGAGCGTGCAGCAACTGCTACAGAGACAGTTTGAAGAGCGTCAAGTCAAGAAGAGATACGTTGCCCTGCTTGATGGGCGGGTAGAGCAGGCCCAAGGTACCATCGCACTGCCCCTCTGCCCCAATCCGATGGACCGTCCCCGTCAGATGGTTCATCCTCGCCTCGGGAAGCAGGCCATCACCCGCTACGAGGTCATTGCATACCACGGGGAAGAAACCCGCATCGCGTTCTATCCCGAGACAGGACGTACCCACCAGTTGCGCGTTCACGCCGCCCATCCCTCCGGACTTCATTGCCCCATTGTAGGCGACCGCCTTTATGGGAAGGAGGGCAGCCGCCTCTGCCTCCATTCCGAACAGATTGCATTTACCCATCCCATCCTGAAGACATCCCTCTGTTTTACCAGCGAGGTACCCTTCTGACACCACACAACACTCCTCCTCCCCTCACCCTTGCTTCATCCGGCAGGAATCCCCATTCAGCCGCAAAAAGAAGCTAAAGAAAACAAAAAAATGAAATATTTGGTCCCTAAACAGATATTTTCAGCAAAAAATTTTTGGGTTTTAATTGTAAATCGTATTTTTGTGTACAATTTTGGTGTAGTAAATGACGGAAGACGATAAGAAGTTAATAAGTATCTTTGAAACTCGACTAAGGCATCTGATTCATCTGCACGATGAGTTGAAACGCGAGAACAGGGAGTTGAAACAGCTCCTCGAAGCCAAAGAGCGGGAGTATGAAAAGATATGGACTGACTATCAGCAACTGGAGACAGACTACATCAATCTGAAAACAGCAACGGCAATCAGCCTGAACGGCAGCGACGTGAAGGAGGCGAAACAACGATTGTCAAAATTAGTGCGTGAAGTCGATAAGTGCATCGCCTTACTGAATGAATAAAAAGTGAAGGATGTATGAACGATAAGATAAGGGTCAACCTGAATATTGCAGCCGATATCAGTATTCCCGCATGGATTTCACCCAGCGACGAAGAACTGGTAAGAAAGGCGGCCCAAAAGGTGAAAGAAGATTTCAGTGCATACAATGCCAAGTATCAAAGGCAGAACTCGAAGGAAAAAGTATTGGCGCTTTTGGCCTATGAGTATGCCTTGAAGACGGTTGTACTTGAGCAGCGGAACGACACTGAACCTTATAGCAGAAAGATAAAAGAACTGACGGAATTGCTGGAAGAGTACTTCAAGGAACCTTGACCAATCCTGCCAGATGCCGACAGAATCTTTCGAGACAAAAAGAATTGATACGCACTGTAAAGGGAAATGTCTGTAAAAAAGACATTCTCTATGCAGTGTTTTTTTATTTATATATTAAAAACAAATTTAGAAAATGACAGTTACAATACTTGTATCTATTGCCTGCTTCATCGTCGGAGGGCTTGCCTCGTACCTGTTTTTCAAACATGGATTGAAAAGCAAGTGCGACAAGATTCTGAAGGATGCCGAGGCCGAAGGTGAAGTGATTAAGAAAAACAAGTTGCTGGAAGTGAAGGAGAAGTTCCTGAACAAGAAAGCAGATTTGGAGAAAGAGGTTGCCTTACGCAACCAGAAGATCCAACAAGTGGAAAACAAGCTGAAGCAACGCGAGCTGGTGCTGAACCAACGACAGGAAGAGTTGCAACGCAAGAAGATGGAGGCTGAAGCCGTCAAGGAGAATCTGGAGAACCAACTCACCATCATTGACAAGAAGAAAGAGGAGCTTGACCATCTGCAGCGCCAGGAGATAGAAAAGCTGGAAGCCATCTCGGGTCTGTCAGCCGAAGAGGCCAAGGAACGGATGGTAGAGTCACTGAAGGAGGAGGCCAAAACACAGGCACAGAGCTACATCAATGACATCATGGACGATGCCAAGCTCACTGCCAGCAAAGAGGCCAAACGCATTGTCATCCAGAGCATCCAACGAGTGGCCACCGAAACAGCCATCGAAAATTCGGTAACGGTATTCCACATCGAGTCTGACGAAATCAAGGGACGCATCATCGGTCGGGAAGGACGCAACATCCGTGCCCTGGAGGCTGCCACAGGTGTGGAAATCGTGGTTGACGACACACCCGAAGCCATTGTCCTCTCAGCCTTCGACCCCGTGCGCCGCGAAATAGCCCGACTGGCACTCCACCAATTGGTGACAGACGGACGCATCCACCCCGCCCGCATCGAAGAGGTGGTAGCCAAAGTACGCAAGCAGGTGGAGGAAGAGATTATCGAGACAGGTAAGCGTACGACCATAGACTTGGGTATCCACGGCTTGCATCCCGAACTGATTCGCATCATCGGTAAGATGAAGTACCGTTCGTCCTACGGACAGAACCTGCTCCAGCACGCCCGCGAGACGGCCAACCTCTGTGCCGTCATGGCATCCGAGCTGGGACTGAACCCCAAGAAGGCCAAACGTGCCGGCCTGTTGCATGACATCGGCAAGGTACCCGATGAAGAGCCCGAACTGCCTCATGCACTGTATGGTATGAAGCTGGCCGAGAAGTTCAAGGAGAAACCGGACATCTGCAACGCCATCGGTGCCCACCACGACGAAGTAGAGATGAACACCCTGCTGGCTCCCATCGTGCAGGTGTGCGATGCCATTTCAGGAGCCCGTCCGGGTGCCCGTCGCGAAATTGTAGAGGCATACATCAAGCGACTCAACGATTTGGAACAGCTGGCCATGTCCTATCCCGGCGTCACCAAGACATACGCCATCCAGGCAGGACGCGAGCTACGTGTCATTGTCGGTGCTGACAAGATTGACGACAAACAGACGGAGAGCCTCTCTACCGAAATCGCCAAGAAGATTCAGGACGAGATGACCTATCCCGGTCAGGTAAAGATTACCGTCATCCGTGAGACACGTGCTGTAAGTTACGCGAAATAACAGAAGCCGCTCCAGCGGCTTCCTTCAGAGAAAGAGTGAGAAAAAGTAGACTGTGGGGCGTCCGGCCACCAGTCGCATACTTCTTCTCACTCTTTATACATAGTGTCAAACTCTATTCCGGAACAAGGATGAAACCCTATCAATTTGAAGTCTGTGCCAACTCCGTAGAGAGTTGTCTGGCAGCACAAGCGGCAGGTGCCCATCGTGTAGAACTATGTGCCGGCATCCCTGAAGGAGGCACCACCCCTTCGTATGGCGAAATCGAAGCAGCCCGGCAGCTGCTCACTACAACCCGCCTGCACGTCATTATCCGCCCGCGTGGAGGAGACTTCCTCTACTCCCCCATCGAGCGACGCATCATGCTGGCCGATGTAGAGAATGTCCGCCGCATGGGGGCGGACGGAGTGGTGTTCGGCAGCCTTACCTCCGATGGCGAGATAGACCTCCCGTTCATGCAACAGCTGATGGAAGCGGCCGATGGGATGTCGGTCACCTTCCACCGCGCTTTCGATGTATGCCGTCATCCTCACCAGGCCTTGGAAGAGATTGTCCGACTGGGATGCCAACGCATCCTCACGTCAGGCCAGCAGGCCACTGCCGAACTGGGCATTCCGCTGCTGAAAGAGCTGCAGCAACAGGCCGACGGGCGCATCATCCTGTTAGCCGGATGTGGCGTGAACGAGACAAACATCGCCCGTATAGCCCATAAGACAGGCATCCGTGAGTTCCACTTCTCCGCCCGAGAGACGCAAGAGAGTCCCATGGTCTTCCGACGTCGGGAGGTTCCCATGGGAGGCAGCCTCACGCTTCACGAATTCGAGCGGAGCGTCACTACGGAGCGAAGAGTGAGAGCTACGATAGCTGCCTGCCAATAAGAAGTAGAAGAAAGGTGCTGATGCCAACCGTCATTCTGCCAGCGAACGGCACAGACGCTGATTGGCCTCACGCACGCGGGCTTCGTCTACTTTGATGACCTTGCGGTCATACGTCATCAGTCCGTTCACCTCTATCTCCACATCCGTGGTCTGTGTATATACAGCGGCCGAAAAGCCACGAGGAACCAAATCGTATAGCATATCGGCATAGTTCACATACTGTTCGGTCACCTCCTGCGAACTTCCGAACTGTACATAGCCCCAGTTGCGATTCGGTTCCCACAGATGGTCTTTCAGCACCAATCCGATGCCTCCATACTCACCCAACACCGTAGCCCGCTGTGCATCGTACAAATACATTTCAGGTTGAGGATAGTGATGCAGGTCCAACAAATCGCCGCACGTATAGTGGTTGCCGCCGCTGGCCGGATTCACCAGACGGGTCGGGTCGTGTTGCTTGGTCCATTCCACTATCTCCGGTGTCTTGAACTGTCCCCAGGCTTCATTGAAGGGAACCCACGTTCCTATGCAGGGATAACTATAGAGGCAATCCATGATTTCGCGCCACTCCTTGCGATAGGTGGCCTCCGACTCAGCCGACCGCTTCAACTCTGTCCCGTCGAAATACTTGCGGTTTTGCCATTGGGGATTGCGGTCACCGCTCGGCATATCCTGCCAGACGATGATGCCCAATTGGTCACAATACGTGTACCAACGAGCCGGTTCTACCTTGATATGCTTACGTATCATGTTGAAGCCAAGGTCTTTGGTCTTCTGTACATCGTACCGAAGTGCCTCGTCTGTAGGAGCGGTATACAGTCCATCCGGCCACCAGCCCTGATCCAGCGGTCCGAACTGGAATAGCGGCTGGTTGTTCAGTTCCATACGTACGATGCCGTTCTTGTCGCGGCGGGTACTGTATTTCCGCATGGCCGCATAGCTCTCCACACGGTCTGTCACCTTGCCGGCGCGTTTCAAGGTCACCTCCAGTCCGTAGAGGAAGGGGGTATCGGGTGTCCACAGTCTGACATCCTGCGGCATCTCTATCTCCACCTTCTCCGCGCCAAGGCTCTTGCCTACAGCTACCGTCCTGCCTCCATCGGTCACCGTCACCTCCATCAGGTCATCGGCATGCCGGTTGCTCAGCAGTGCCTCTACCGTCATGCGGTTTCGGTCGATATCCGGCGTGATGCGCAAGGAGGCGATGTGTGCCTCCTCCACCGGTTCCATCCACACGGTCTGCCAGATACCCGTGACGGGTGTATACCAGATTCCTGAAGGCCGACTCACCTGTTTGCCTCGTGGTTGCGTTCCTTTGTCTGTAGGGTCCCACACACGCACCGTCAGTTTGTTCTCACCCTTGGCCTTCAGGGCGGCGGTGACATCAAACGAGAACGGCGTATAGCCACCCGTATGGCTGCCCACCTTGATGTCGTTCACCCACACATCCGCCTTCCAGTCCACGGCGCCGAAGTGCAACAGCACCCTGCGACTGCGCCACGCAGCGGGCACACTGAACATACGCTGATAGACCAGCTCCTTCTTCTCCCCCACCTCACGCATCACACCGGAAAGGGAAGACTCGATGGCAAAAGGCACCAGAATTTCTCCTTCCCATGTTTCGGGCAAAGCATCGCCCTTCTCTATCAATGCATAGTTCCACAATCCGTTCAGATGTTGCCATTCGGCACGTTGCATGATGGGACGAGGATATTCAGGCAAAGGGTTGGCAGGATCCACCTTTGCTGCCCATTCCGTCTTGATTCTATCACCCGCCGGCTTCCATTGAGCCGGACTTTCGTTCGCAAACAGCGCCAACAGGGACGCCCAAAGTATTATTCGTTTCATGTTGACAATAAATAAGATATTTAAGCGGCACAAAAGTAGTGAAATCAAGTTCCCCGGCATACAACTATCCGCTCATTCTATAAAACAATCCGCTCACAGTTCGTCTTCCGGATAAAAATAAAGAAATTTACACTATCTTTGCACCACTATTTGATAAAGACCATGAAGATATTTCCAACAAGCAGCATCAAGGAGATTGATGCATATACCATCGAGCACGAGCCCATCGCCTCACTGGATTTGATGGAACGTGCCGCCACTGCTCTGGCTGAAGCCATTGCAGAACGTTTCCCTGAAAAGGAGACACCGTTTGTACTCTTTGCCGGACCGGGCAACAATGGCGGGGATGCCCTGGCTGTCACCCGTCTGCTGGCCGAGAAGGGTTACCATCCCGTTGCGTACCTCTTCAACACCAAAGGGAAACTCTCTGCCGACTGCGAAGCCAACCGCGACCTGTTGTCGGGAGCGGCCGGTATCGAGTTTCATGAAATCACCACCCAATTCACTCCCCCACTCCTGACGGAAGAGTGTGTGGTGATTGACGGACTGTTCGGCAGCGGACTGAACAAGCCGTTGGAAGGAGGTTTCACCAAGGTAGTCCGCTACATCAACGCTTCACCGGCCTATGTCATCGCCATCGACATTCCCTCCGGACTGATGGGCGAGGACAACAGCCAGAACCTGTCGGACACCATCATCCGTGCCAATCTGACCCTGAGCCTGCAACTGCCCAAACTGGCTTTTCTCTTTGCCGAGAACGCTTCCTATGTGGGAGAGTGGCAACTGCTGGACATCGGGCTGAGTCCGCAGGCTTTGGAAGAGACCTATACCGACTACCGGATGATGGAGCGTGAAGAGGTGGATTACCTGCTGCGCCCGCGGAAACTCTTTGCCCACAAAGGTGACTTCGGACGTGCATTGCTGATAGCCGGTTCCCAAGGCATGGCAGGAGCTTCTGTACTGGCAGCCCGCAGCTGTCTGCGTAGCGGTGTCGGACTGCTGACCGTACACCTCCCCTTCTGCAACAACCTCATCGTGCAGACCGCCGTACCGGAAGCCATGACGCAAACCGATCCGTCGGACACCTGTTTCTCTACCGTGGTAGATACTGACCCGTATCAAGCCGTAGCCATCGGTCCGGGTCTGGGCAAGTCAGCCGAGACGGAAGATGCCTTGCTGGCCCAGATAGAGGAGTGCCAGGTGCCCATGGTGCTGGATGCCGATGCACTGAACCTGCTTGCCGGGCATCGCAACTACCTGAGCCGTCTCCCCGAAGGCAGCATTCTGACTCCTCACCCCAAGGAGCTGGAACGGCTGGTTGGCGCGTGCGCCAACTCCTATGAACGTCTGTCCAAGGCACGCGAACTGGCTCACGAAGCTCGTGTTTACATCGTACTGAAAGGGGCCTATAGCGCCATCATCTACCCCGACGGGCGTTGCTACTTCAATCCTACCGGCAATCCCGGTATGGCGCGTGGAGGGAGTGGTGATGTCCTGACCGGCATCCTGCTGGCTCTATTGGCACAGGGGTATCCCACCGAAGATGCCGTCCGGCTCGGTGTGTTTGCTCACGGACTGGCCGGCGACATAGCAGCCCGCAAGCAGGGAGAGATGGGCATGACGACGGGCGACATCGTCAGCAGTCTGCCCTTGGCATGGAAGATGTTGATGGAAGGATGAACGCTCAATCACGTTCACGGGTGGTGATGTGGAAGCATCCCTGCTTCAGCTCATATTTGACGTAGCACCTGTCTGCTTTCTTCAGGTCTCTCAGCACCTCGCTCAGCACCATTTTCAGCGTATCGGCGTTGACATCCTGCAGGGGACGGCCATCAGGATCCTCTATCTTCTGGAACCGTTTCCAGCTAAGGTCGAACGTGGTGCCATAGGCATGAGCCGATTTCTCGCTGGCATTGCCGTTGCGCCGGCGCAACCGGGCTACATCTTGCTGCGTGCGCAACACCGACGTGACGATGACCTTGTTCGGATTCAGTCCTTTGGCTGTCAGCGAATCCAGGAAATGGTAGCCGATGCTGTCCAGCAGGCGGGCGGCTCCGGGAATCAGGTAAGGGATGGAGTGAGTCAACGAATCGACCGCGTACTGTTCACACGTCTCAATCTTGCGCAGCCGTTCTTTCATTGCCTCTGCGGCGGCACGGTCTGCCAGCGGGGCGATGCCGATGGCTTTCGCCACATTGATGTGCTTCTCGTTCAAATCGTTGAAGGAACGTTTGTAGCTGATCACTCCGCGAATGTTTCGCGGCTCATTCAGCTTCAGGGACATATCTTTCTTCTTACAGCCACTCAAGGCCGATACTACTGCAAACAGGGCTATCAACAGCCACGACAGACGGATATTCTTGCTATTCATCGGATGTTTCGTTAATCAATCAATGGTCTAAAATCGCTGCAAAATTAAGAAAAAACCTCGATTTGACATCCTGTTTGCAGAAAAACAGATAGCAGACCAAGTATATAAGGTTGCTTTCATTTCGCTTTTACCGAAACAAAATCTTGGAGTTCAAAGATAATTTGTCAATTTTTGCAATAGGCTTGCCATCAAAGGACTGATGGAGTTGATAAAAACAAGGAGATATAGAAATGAAAGACGATGCACTCATTACAAACACATCTCTCTATCAGGATGTCTGCTCCATTATTGAGCAAGGCAGAGAAAGAGCATACAATGCAGTCAGCCAACAGATGATAGAAACCTATTAGAATATTGGGCGGCGCATTGTAGAGGAAGAGCAACATGGTAAGGAACGCGCTGAATACGGAGAACGCATCATTGAAAAGTTTTCTGAGCAACTGACATTTCGCTACGGCAAGGGATTTAGCAGTAGATACCTGCGTTCATTCCGTAAGTTTTACTTAGTCATTGATAATTACCAGATTTGGAAATCGCGATTTCCAAATCTTACCTGGACCCATGTCTTCAAATCCCTGCGCGCTGAAGATGAT
>CALZEQ010000065.1 GCA_945641355.1 uncultured Mediterranea sp.
GAAAAATAATGGAAAACACATCAATATACAACGCAAAAATCAACTATAGCCTGTTGGATATTATAACCATCTGTTTTACAATGAGTTGCAAAAGCGGGTTTTCGCGTTCGCGGCCAATTGTTTGATTTCAATAATTGTTTACAAAACACGCATACTCAGCCCCTTATCCGCCAGCCTCACCGTAGGGGCAGACCTGTGCGTCTGCCCAAATTTGTGCAAGGTACTGGGTAACCAGCATCTTTTTGTAGATATTTTTCTCATTCCCTGCATCCCGCCAAGGCCGGTACATCTTCGTCTGTTGGTCGTTCTATAGGAGCGAGAGAGGGGCAGGTTTGGTAGGGCGTTGGTAGGGCGTTGGTAGGGCGTTGGTAGGGCGTTGGTAGGGAGCAGGTAGGGAATGGGGAAAATCCGTTTCATGCACAGACGAAACGGACGGATGGAGCAACCGGATGTTGAGATAATTCAACAAAAAAACGCCTGAAACAGCGTCCGATAGGTAGCAGCCTTCTTCTCCAACGCCAGTGGATAGGCACGCGACGACGAGGGCATCCGATACAGACGAAGCGTGCGTCCCTCGAAGTGGAACGTTGTATAGCATCCTACAGCGGGATGCTCGATGTGAAAGCATTGGCACAATGTATCGGTGGCCTTCTCGCCGGTGGTCACCAATGCCTGGCAGTGCGGAAGCCGACGGAGCAGGGTGGGAATGTCGGTGGGCTGCACTACTTCGAGGAACTTGTCTGAGGCATTTTCCTGCAGGCGACGAACCACGGTGGCGGTGTCAAACAGGGCAACCCCCTTCTCCCGCAAAAAGCGGACCAACTCTTCCTTGCGGAAGCATTTGTTGGCTGTGTCGGCAAAGTGGTCTTTGTCGCCAAAGAATATCAGACCAAAGATGCGCCACATGTCGTTCCCCCAGTTGGGGTAATAGAACTCCATTGACCACCTCTTGCGGGGAGGTGGAAAGCTGCCCAACATCAGCAGTCGTGCATTGTCGGGCAGAAAGGGTTGCAGCGGATGTGCTTCGGTGGGAATCACTTCTCTTCTTTGGGTTTCGGCTCCTTCTTGGCCAGCATCACCACGTTGTACACGTACTCGCTCATCCATTGTTCAGAGTAACCCAGACGCTCCTTGTACTGACGCACGTTGGCGGCTGTCTTGTGTACATCGTCCTTCTTCCAGACGGTCTTGGTGCAGACCTCGTGTACGGTCTTCTCGGTCATGGTGCGCAACGCTCCCTTGAAGAAAGAGGGCAGGCGGAACTTCCACTGCATCAGGTTGCCCATCAGCATCATCAGGTCGTTGGAGAAGCCTTGGTAGAGGAACAGGTAGCTCTGCACATCGTTCTGTGTACGGCAGTGCTTCTTTACCGAGGCATCAATCTCCTTGAAGAAGTTCTCGCTGATGCCATAGTCCTGCATCAGCATCTTGCGCGAGGCTGCTTTTTCAGCCTGTCCCAGCCGGCCTCCCTGAGTAGGAATCTTGAAAAGACGCTTGAAGTTGGCCACATCGGGCACGAAACGGATGTTGGTGATGCCCAGATTGGCTGCGATGACTGACTGAAAATAGACCCGTGTCAGCGACACGAAATCCTCTACGTTGCGTGAAGAGACCTCTTCGCTCTTCTTGCCGAATAGTTTTGAAAATAGGCTCATTTATCGTAATTCATTAGGTTCATAAATAATTTGTGCAAAGGTAGGAAATATCTGTAAAACTACCAACATTCCAGGTCATCGGCTATCTCTTTTAGGCGGTCGCGGGTGAAGACGGGCTCCTTGATGCCCGCCCGTTTCTGCGAGCGGTAGTCGGCGAGCAGCCGGAACGCATAGTTGCCCAGCAGGACGATAGCGATGAGGTTGCACAGGGTCATCAGCGCCATGGTGATGTCGGCCACTCCCCACGCCATCTCCAGCGTGGCCAGCGCACCAAACAGAACCATGCCTCCTGCCAGAAGGCGGTAGGCGAACAGTACCCAGCGGCGGCGTGTCAGGTAGAAGATGTTGTTCTCGCCGTAGTAGTAGTTGCCCAGGATGGTGCTGAAGGCGAAGAAAAAGAGAGCCACTGCCACAAAGATACCTCCAGCCGGACCTATCTCGCGGTTGAGGGCTTCTTGCGTAAGCTGTACTCCGTTGAACGAACCATCCAGCGGAGCACCGCTGAACAGAATGATGCAGGCCGTACACGAGCAGATGAGCAGCGTGTCGGTAAAGACTCCCAATGTCTGGATGAGGCCTTGCTTGACGGGGTGCGAGGTATGGGCGGTAGCGGCAGCGTTGGGTGCCGAACCCATACCGGCTTCGTTGCTGAAGAGGCCCCGCTTCATCCCTTGCATCAGGGCTGCGCCCACTCCTCCGCCGGCAGCCTGCTCCCATCCGAAAGCATTCTCCAGAATAAGGCCGAGGACACTGGGCAGATGGGTGATGTTCATCAGTACCACGATGAGGGCAATGGCTATATAGCCTAAGGCCATGAAGGGTACGATGATGCTGCTGACGCGGGCAATGCGGTGGACGCCGCCAAAGATAACGGATAGGGTAGCCAGTGTGATGCAGCTGCCCATGAGGCGGTGGTCGAAACCGAAGGCCGACTCAAAAGCTGCACACAGCGTGTTGCTCTGTACGGAGTTGAATGCCAGTCCGAAGGTGACAATAATCAGTATGGCAAACAAAGAGCCCATCCAGGGCTTTTTCAGGCCACGGCGCATATAGTAGGCCGGACCGCCTATGAAGGAATCTTTGCCTCTGACTTTGTAGAGCTGGGCCAGCGTGGACTCGACAAATGCACTTGATGAGCCGAACAGGGCGATAATCCACATCCAGAAGACGGCTCCCGGGCCACCGACGGCGATAGCGGTTCCTACGCCTGCCAGATTGCCTGTGCCTACGCGGCTGGCCAGCGAGATGGCGAAAGCCTGAAACGAGGAGATGTGCTTCTGATGTCCTGTACCTTTCAGAGCCGAGTCGCCCAGCAGGCGTACCATCTCGCCTATCATGCGGAACTGCACAAAGCGGGTCTTCAGGGTGAACCATCCGGCGCAGCCCAGCAGGGCGGCAATCAGAAGATAGCTCCATAAGAAGTCGTTCAATAGGTTAATTACTTCCATAAGTCCAATTGTTTAGATGATAGTGAGTCATTCGGGTTCTCTTTCAGGCGGAAACGGAATTTATGTTCCGTGAACACACTCTCCACAATGCCGTAACGTATCAGTTTGGCCAACAGGTGTTCGGCACTGCGGCGTGAGGTACCGCTCAGGCGGCAATAGCGGTTCAGTGAGAGCGATTCGTTCTCGCCCAGCAGATTGAGCAACAGTCGCTCCTTGTCGGTGAACTCCATCAGTTCGCCCCGCTCCTCGCCCTCTTGCTGCCATACCCGCAGGTGAACCGGTGTTGCCAGTATGTTTTCGTCCTTGATGCGCAGGTAGGCCAACGGTTTCCCTTGTTCGTCTTTGGCATACACAGGCTTCCGGGGACTTTCGTCAATCTCTACCAACAGCACGGTGCGGCCCTCTACGGTGTAGCTCTGCATCCGGCACTCCACCTGCGGCGTGCAGTAGAGTTGCGCCGCCGCTTCCATCATATATTTTTCTTCGTCACTTCGGATGCCGGCTATTTTCCCGTTGTCCTTGACCCCTATCAGCAGTCTGCCTCCCTCGGTGTTGGCAAAGGCCGACAGGCTCTTGGCAATCTTCCTCGCATCCGATATTTCGAACTTGAAATCCTGTTGCTGATGCTCTCCTTCGGCAATGAGTGAATGTATATAATCGGTATCAGTAATCGTTTTCATGGCTACAAAAGTAGGTAAAAAACGGCTAAAAGCCTGTTTTTAGAGGGATTTTGCAGAATATTTCAAAAAAAAACCGTTTTTCTCTCTTTATTTTCAAGAAAGAGTGTATTTTTGTCGGACAATATTAACATGTAACAAGCAAGGATTATGAAAGAATTAGTTGAAAAGGTAGCTGAACTGTATGCTGCATTTGAGAAAGATGCAAAGGCACAGTTGGAAAATGGTAACAAAGCAGCTGGTACCCGCGCACGTAAGGCTTCTTTGGAAATTGAGAAGGTTATGAAGGCATTCCGTAAGGCATCTCTGGAAGCTGCCAAGTAAGTGCCCCCCCCATTCTTGAGAGGATTCAAAAAAAGGCTGCCAATTTTCTTGGCCGCTTTTTTTGTCTGTATACGTTTCGTCTGTTTCATCCGGTCATGAACGAGCAGGTCCTACAGAAACTGAAGATATTGGCTGAGTCGGCCAAGTACGATGTCTCTTGTTCCAGCAGTGGAACCGTGCGCAAGGGGCGTGCCGGCGAGTTGGGCAACACGGTGGGCGGATGGGGCATTTGCCATAGCTTTGCCGAGGACGGTCGCTGCATCTCGTTGCTGAAGATTATGCTGACCAACTGCTGCATCTACGATTGTGCTTACTGCATCAACCGACGCACCAACGACATTCCCCGAGCCACTTTCTCAGTGAGCGAACTGGTGGAACTGACCATCGAATTTTATCGTCGCAACTACATTGAGGGACTCTTTCTCAGCAGTGGGGTGGTGCGTAACCCCGATTACACCATGGAACGTCTGGTGCGGGTGGCCAAAGACCTGCGCACGATACACCGCTTCAACGGTTACATCCACCTGAAGAGCATCCCCGGAGCCAGCCCTGAACTGCTGAACGAGGCGGGGCTGTATGCCGACCGTATGAGTGTGAATGTCGAGATTCCCAAAGAGGAAAATCTGAAGATGCTGGCTCCTGAGAAGGATCACCGGAGTGTCTATCTTCCGATGGGCTACATCCGTCAGGGGGTGTTGGAGAGCCGGGAGGAGCGTAAGAAGTTCCGCCACGCTCCCCGCTTTGTCCCTGCGGGGCAGAGTACTCAGGTGATTGTCGGTGCCACGCCGGAGAGCGATAAAGAGATTCTGCACCTCTCGTCTCACCTCTATCAGGATCCCTCCATGAGGCGTGTCTATTACTCGGGCTATATCTCTGTCAATACCTACGACAAGCGTCTGCCTGCTTTGAAGCAGCCTCCGTTGGTGCGTGAGAACCGTCTGTATCAGGCCGATTGGCTGATGCGCTACTATCAGTTTCAGGTAGAGGAGATTGTGGACGATGCCCATCCGCAGCTGGACTTGGAGGTAGACCCCAAACTGGCATGGGCGTTGCGTCATCCGGAGTCGTTCCCGGTGGATGTGAATCGGGCTGACTACGAGATGCTGTTGCGGGTGCCCGGTATCGGGTTGAAGTCGGCGCGGCTGATTGTGGCCTCGCGCCGCTACGCGCGTCTGGGTTTCTACCAGTTGAAGAAAATGGGCATTGTGATGAAGAAAGCTCAGTATTTCATTACCTGTTCTGAACTGCCTGCGCTTCGTACCATACACGAGCTGACTCCACAGGGAGTGCGCTCGCTGTTGCTGCCGAAGCCTCGTCTCAAAAAGGAGGATGAGCGTCAGCTGGAGCTGGATTTTGGTGGGGAAACGGAGTGAACAGAAAAAACACCCTCCCAACCGTTCGCTTACGGAGGGAGGGAGTCACACAAAAACTAAACTAGACTTAACTAAACTATTCTATTGGGGAGTTTCACAACTCCTATCTGTTCGGTGCAAAAGTAGGAAAACATTTTTTAATATGCAATAAGTAGGTTCAATATTTCTACTAAAATTCATATTTTCTATACTAAACGTCGTAATTTCCCGTCAGCTCCGTTGATTCAGGAACTCTTGGAAAGCCTGCTTGTAGCTGTCGCTCACCGGTATGTAGGTCTTTCCGAAGACGATGCGTCCGCGGTCGATGATGCGTATCTTCTCTTTCTGTACGATGTACGAGCGGTGTACACGCATGAAGCGTGAGGCCGGCAGCAACTCTTCCATTGCCTTCATGCTCATCAGCGAGAGGACGGGCTTGGGCATATCCTCCTCGTATATTTTGATGTAGTCTTTCAGTCCCTCTACATACAATATCTTGCTCAGCTCTATCTGCACCAGTTTGTAGTCGCTTTTCACGAAGATGCTCTGCAACTCGTCACGTGGTTGTTGCAGCAGTTCGAACCATTGCACGGCCTTGTTGGCGGCTTGCAGGAAGTCTACGTACGAGATGGGTTTCAGCAGATAGTCCAGTGCATTCACTTTGTACCCGTCGATGGCATACTGCTCGAATGCGGTGGTGAAGACGATGCGGGTGTGGGGCGGCACCATCTTGGAGAATTCCAGCCCGTTCAGTTCGGGCATCTGGATGTCCAGGAACAGCAGGTCTACCTGCTGTTCGGGAAGCTCTTTCATAGCAGTTACTGCACTGGAGTATTTGCCTGCTAACTGCAGGAAGGGTGTTTTGTTGACGTAGCTCTCCAATAGGTCTAGAGCCAGCGGTTCGTCGTCAATGATGGCACATGTCAGGTTCATACTGTTTGGGTATTGATGGTCAGGATAGATTGATATTCTTTCATCGCCTCGTCGGTACCTTTCTTCCATTCATACCGACCGGGATAGGTCAGCTCCAGGCGTTTCTTCACCTGCTCCAGTCCGATGCCGCTTCCGCTTTTGTCGGCCTGATTCTTGGGATGATAGCTGTTGGCAATCTCGCACCGGATGAAGCCGGAGGATTCGCTGAAGCGGATGCGGATGTAGCTGGGTTCGGTCGGTGAGATGCCGTGCTTGAAGGCGTTCTCAATCAACGAGATGAAGATGAGGGGAGCAATCTCCGTCCGGCTGTCGGGCGAAACGTCGAAGTGTGTCTCCACCGTCACGTTGGAGGCCAGCCGTATGCGCATTAGTTCGATGTAGTTGCGCACAAAGTCCATCTCCTTGTTCAGCGGCACCAGATTCTGCTGGTTGTCATACAGTACATGGCGCAGCAGGCGGCTCAACTCTTGTACGGCAGCCTGTGCCTTGTCGGCATCAAAGGCTATCAGCGCATAGATGTTGTTCAGGGTGTTCAGCAGGAAGTGGGGGTTGAGTTGGCTGCGCAGATTCTTCAGTTCGGCTTCCGTACGGCTCTTCTCTGCTTCGCGGCGTGCCGACTCCAGCTGGGTCCATCGGCCGCTCATCTTGATGGCGGCACTCAGCCCCACGGTCAGCACCATGGAGAATACATCACGCAGGAAGAATATCCATTTGGGCGGACCGACGTGCCGCTTCCCATGTCCGCCCATGGCGTTGGCATGAGGCATAGAAGCTACCTCCTGCCATACATGAGCTCCGGTAGCCACACACAATATCAGCAGTATGTTCAGCAGCAAATATTGGCGGGTATGCCCTTGGAACAGGTATTTGGGTATAAGGAAAAAATAGTTGACATAAAATACAACCAGAAAGGAGAGAGGGATGATGCTGCCGTGGCGCATATACTCCATCCATGTGATGGGAAGGCCGCTGCGGCTCCACATGAAGAAGGGGAAACCGAATACGATTCCCCAACCGATGACGTGTATGAAGATTTCGATGAACCGAAGTCGATTGTTAGATACCTGTTTCATAGAGTGCAAAGATAGTGCAAAAAACCGAGTAAGCGAGAGGAAAGGAAATTTATTTGCTTTCCCGAGCGTGAGGTTTTTATTAAAATCGAGCGAAGAACTTTCATGCTCGCATGAAAAAGTTCTTCCGAGATGCTTATTCGTAACGTATGGCCTCGATGGGATCCAAATCGGCGGCACGTTTGGCAGGATACCAGCCGAAGAAGACACCGGTAACCGTACATACGGCAAAGGATAAGACGACACTCCACGGCTGTATGAAGATGGGCCAATGGGCGACGCTGTTCACGATCCAGCTGGCACCGCATCCCAGTATCACGCCGATGATGCCACCGGTGATGCTGATGAGGATGGCCTCAATCAGAAACTGGCTCAGGATGTCGATGCCACGCGCACCTACCGACATGCGGAGGCCGATTTCGCGTGTACGCTCGGTCACGCTGACGTACATGATATTCATGATGCCGATGCCTCCTACTACCAGCGAGATGCCGGCAATGCAGGCCAGCAGGATGGTCATCAGGTCGGTGGTGGAGCTCATCATGCTGCTCAGTTCCTGTTGGCTTCGGATGTTGAAGTCGTCGTTGTCGCTCTCCTTCAACTTGTGATTGCGTCGCAGCAGTGCGGTGATTTCGTCAATGGCGTTCTCGGTCATATCTTCCGTCAGGGCGGAGGCAAACACTTCGCTCAGGTAGGTCTGTGCCAGCAGGCGTTTCATCACCGTACTATAGGGGGCCAGCACAATGTCGTCCTGGTCCATACCCATGGAGTTGTATCCTTTGGACTTCAGCACACCCACCACGCGGAAGGGAATCTGGTTGAAGCGGATGATGCGTCCAACAGGATCCTCGCCGCCAGGGAACAGGTTGTCCTGGATTGTCTTTCCGATGACGCACACCTTGGCCGAGGTCTGTATGTCCGATTCGGTGAACATCTCGCCGTTCTCCACATTCAGCTGGCGAATCTCCAGGTAGTCGATGGAGACCCCGCTGACCGATGACGGATAGTTGTTGTTGCCTGCGATGAGCTGTCCGCTGGACGATACGCTGGGGCTGACAGCAGCCACATAGCGGGTCTCCTCGCAGAGCGACTCATAGTCCGTCAGCTTCAACGTCTGCATGGCACTGGGGTCTTGACGTACACCGCCCCGCATGTCGGCACCCGGCCTAATCATGATCATGTTGGAACCCATTTCGGCAATCTGTGCCTGGATGCTCTTCTTCGAACCTTGTCCGATGGCCAGCATCGTGATGACCGACGCTACGCCGATGATGATACCCAGCATGGTAAGGAAAGCCCGAAGCTTGTTGTTGTTCAGTGCCCGCAGGGCTATTTTGAATAGATTTGTTCCGTTCATACTTTTCTTGTTCGCGTTGAGTTGATGGTTTCGTTTTTATTCCTCCTGTTTGGGCAGGGCGGCCAGTGCCTGGGCGGCATCCAGTACATTCCTATTGACCTCGTCGCTCTTTATCTTGCCGTCGCGTAGCACGATGTTGCGGCTGCTGTACTGGGCTATCTCAGGGTTGTGCGTCACAAAGATGATGGTGCGTCCCTCGGCATGCAGCTTTTGGAAGAGAACCAGTATCTCGAAGGAGGTCCGTGTATCCAGGTTACCCGTAGCCTCGTCGGCCAGGATGACGGAAGGGTTGTTGACCAACGCACGGGCAATGGCCACGCGCTGCATCTGTCCGCCGGACATCTGGTTGGACTTGTGTTCCAGCCGGTCTCCCAGGCCTACCGCTTTCAGTGCCTCAATGGCCCGTCGGCGGCGTTCCGAGGCCGATACCGATGAGTTGTACATCAGCGGCAGCTCTACATTCTCCACCGCTGTGGTCTTGGGCAGCAGGTTGTAGTTCTGGAATACGAAACCTATCTTGCGGTTTCTCAAGATGGCCCGTTGCGGTTTGCTCATGGTGCGCACCGATATGCCGTCCAGCAGGTATTCTCCGCTGGTGGGGGTGTCCAGACAGCCCAGCGTGTTCAGCAATGTGGATTTGCCTGAACCCGACGTACCCATGATGGTGACAAACTCTCCCTCCTGAATGCTGAAGGATACCCCTCGCAGGGCGTGTACTGTTTCGTCGCCCACCTGGAAGTTGCGTCTGATATTCTGAAGTTCGATTACAGTCTTGCTCATACGTTCTTCTCCTTTATTTGCTGTTCTTCTTCTTGCTGCCCGGAGGGCCTGGCATGAAGGGGCTCTTCTCGCTGTTTCCGGCACCCATGGCCGACGGAGCAGCTTCCATACTGCCCAGGGTAGCCTCGGTCACGACCTTCATTCCTTCGGTCACACCGCTCAGTATCTCGGTGTAGATGCCGTTTGAGATGCCGGTCTCTACCGGATGGGCAGTGAAGGTATTGCCTTCGCGTGTCCATAGCTTGTGCTCGGCATTGCAGTCGTTCACTACGTCTTTCTCGCTGATGAGCGGTGCTTCCGGTGTGAAACGCAGTGCGCGTGAAGGGACGCACAGCACCCCTTTACGGTCCAGCGTGAAGATGGTTACGTTGGCTGTCAGGCGTGGCTTCAGCTTCAGCTCAGGGTTCGGAGCCGAGATGACCACCTCGTATGTCACCACCGTGGTCGATGTGCTGCTGGTGCTGCTTGACGAAGAGTCACCCAGCCGGATTTGTGTCACCACGCCTTCGAAGGTGTCATTGGGGTAGGCATCTACGGTAAAGACGGCCCGCTGTCCCTCTTCCACGCCACCTATATCCGCTTCGTCCACATCGGCCACTACCTGCATCTGTGTCAGGTCGGCGGCAATGGTGAAGAGGGTAGGAGTCTCGAAACCGGAAGCCACGGTCTGCCCCTCCTCTACGTCGCGGCTGATGACTACACCGTCGATGGGTGAATTGATGGTCGCATAAGAGAGGTTACGCTCGGCTTTGGCCAGTGCGGCACGGCTGCTGTCGAAACTGCTTTTCGCCTTCTCGTAGTTGTACACCGACTGCTCGTAGTCGGTCGTGGCAATCAGCTGCTTCTCGTGCAGTGTCTTGTTGCGTTCATACAGTTTCTTCTGGTACTCATATTCGGCCTTGGCACCGTCATAGGCGGCACGTTGCGAGGCCAGTTCGCTTTGCAGCGTCACGCGATCCATTTCGGCAATCAGCTGGCCTTTGGTCACTACCGAGTTGTAGTCTACATAAATCTTGTCGATGATACCGCTTACCTGCGTACCGACTTCCACTTCCGTCACCGGTTCGATGGTTCCGGTAGCTGTGACCGATTCCGATATCTCGCCTTTTTCAACGACGGCTGTCTCGTAAGACACTTTGTGTTTGGTTTTGGAACCTCCAAACATCCACACACCGATGCCTGCTACGACAATGGCTCCTGCGGCCAAAAAGGTTACTTTTTTCTTGTTCATATCCGTGATGATTTATTGATTTTTAGTTGGTTTATATTCAGATGGCCATCGCTTCACCTTGATAGAAGCGGAGCAGCTGCATGTTCAGCAATGCCATGTATTTGGATTGCAAGGTCTCTTGCTTGGCACTCAGCAGGTTGTTCTTCTCTGTCAGCAACTCCACCGTATTCTTCATGCCCAGGTTGAATTGTTCCTGTACCAGGTCGTAACTGGTTTGCGAACTCTTCAGTTTCTCCAAAGCGGCGGCATAACGTTGCTGGGCGCTGTTGGCATCCAGCCACAGCCCTTCGATGGTTTTGTAGAGTGTCTTCTGCTCGTCCAGTAGGCTCAGTTCCGAAATCTGTTTTTGTATCTTTGCCTTTTGGATGGCACTTTTCGTCTGTCGGTTGTTGAAGATGGGCACACTCAGTGAGAATCCCAGTGAGTTGTTCCAGTTTTGCTTAATCTGTTCACTGAAGGTGAAATCCGTACCGTTGGCATGGCTGGTTCCGATGCCTGCGGTCAGGCTCAAGGTAGGCATGTAGCCCGCCCGTGCAATCTTGATTTCCAGGTCCGAAGTCTCCACATTCAGCTTGCCGGCTTCAATTTCGGGCCGGTTGGCCAGTGCGGTCAGGTAGACATCTTCCTTCTCGGGCAGCGGTGCCAGCACGTTCCGGTCGTTCAGGTCGGGCATGTCCAGGGTCATTTCTTCTCCCTCAATCTCCAGCAGTTGTTTCAGTTGCAGCTTGTAGTCGGCCAGCGTGGCTTGTGCTACCACCAGCTGATACTTGTCGTCGCTCACCTGTGCCTCCAACTGAGCCAGGTCGCTCTTGGCAATGCTACCTGCTTCAAACAGTTGTCGGGCCCGTTCGCATTCGACCTGGCTCACCTCCAGTGTAGACTGGTTGACGGCTACCGCCTCGTTGGCATAGAGTATTTGTATATAGGCTTGTGCTATCTGTTCTTCAATGCTGTTCTCGTCTTGGGCTACGGTCAAGTCTGCGATGCGGCTGTTCAGCTGCTGCTGGCGGATGGTGTTCAGCCTCTTGCCGCCGTTGAAGAGGGTCCACGATGCATCGATGCCGTAGCTGCCGTTGAACGAGGTTTTGCTTTGCGTACTCTTTATCTGGTCGCCGTCAATGATGGTGTTGGTCTCGCTCTCCGGTCGGTTCACCATTCGTTGGCTGGTAGAGAACTGTAGGCTGGGGAAGAGGGCGGCCTTGGCGCTCTTCACGTCTACCTCTGCACTGGCTGCGTTCAGCCGGTTCTTGCGGATGCTGATGTTCTTTTGCAAGGCATAGTCGATGCAGGTCTGCAGGTTCCAGCTGGCAGGCAGGTTCTCCGTCGTAGGGCTTATGGCTTCTACGGTCTGGGCGGACAGCTGTATGCCGGCCAGCAGACAGCAGAGTGTGATTGTTGTTTTTCTTACATGTGTCATACGTTTCAATAATCTTTGGTTCCGTGTTGCAAATATAGGGTAGGTAATTGAACATGAAAAATAAGATAGACCAATGCCCCTTTTTTGTCTGCATAGGTCCCTTTTTTGTCTATTTTGAGCCATACTGCTTCCTCTACCGGAATCGGCTGTTATACGCATGTTTCGTGACAAAGGTTTGATTATATGCCGAAAAGCATGTATCTTTGCGCCCTGTAACTCACTCAGTTCATCCGGGTTGACCCGGTCAGATACGGTGGGTTGCCTGACAAGCAAATATTGAATATACCATACTTTATATATTATATGAAAACAGCATTGATATCCGGTATCACCGGTCAGGATGGCTCTTTCTTGGCAGAATTCCTGTTACAGAAAGGCTACGAGGTACATGGCATTTTGCGCCGTTCTTCCTCTTTCAATACAGGACGCATCGAGCATCTCTATTTCGACGAATGGGTACGCGATATGAAACAGAAGCGCACCATCAACCTTCACTATGGTGACATGACCGATTCTTCATCGCTCATCCGCATCATCCAGCAAGTACAACCCGACGAAATCTATAACCTGGCTGCACAGAGTCACGTGAAGGTTTCGTTTGACGTGCCTGAATATACCGCCGAGGCAGATGCCGTAGGTACCCTGCGTATGCTGGAGGCTGTTCGTATTCTGGGTCTGGAGAAGAAGACCAAAATTTATCAGGCCTCTACCTCTGAGCTTTTCGGTAAGGTACAGGAAGTGCCTCAGCGCGAAACCACTCCCTTCTATCCGCGCAGTCCTTACGGTGTAGCCAAGCAGTACGGATTCTGGATTACCAAGAACTATCGCGAGAGTTACGGTATGTTTGCTGTCAACGGCATTCTGTTCAACCACGAGAGCGAACGCCGTGGTGAGACGTTCGTTACCCGCAAGATTACGTTGGCTGCCGCCCGTATCGCTCAAGGTTTCCAGGACAAACTCTATTTGGGTAATCTCGATGCACGCCGTGACTGGGGATATGCCAAGGATTATGTAGAGTGCATGTGGCTCATCCTGCAGCATGAGACTCCTGAGGACTTCGTCATCGCTACCGGTGAGATGCATACGGTTCGCGAGTTTGCCACATTGGCTTTCCGCGAGGTAGGCATCAACCTGCGCTGGGAGGGTGAAGGTGTCAACGAGAAGGGTATCGACACGCAGAGCGGCAAGGTGCTGGTTGAGGTTGATCCCAAATATTTCCGCCCGGCTGAAGTCGAGCAGCTGTTGGGCGATCCCACCAAAGCCCGTACCTTGTTGGGATGGAATCCTCAGCAGACGCCGTTCGAAGAGTTGGTCAAGATTATGGCAGCACACGATATGAAGTTTGTCCGTAAACTCTATCTGCGCTCTCAGCAGGTGTAACTTAAGATATCATCGTATGGAAAAAGATGCAAGGATATATGTGGCCGGACATCGCGGCTTGGTAGGTTCTGCCATCTGGAACAATCTGCAGCAGAAGGGGTATACGCACCTTATCGGCCGCACCCACAAGGAACTTGATTTGTTGGACGGTGAGGCCGTACGCCGTTTCTTTGACGAAGAGCAGCCCGAATACGTCTTTCTGGCCGCAGCGTTTGTAGGCGGCATCATGGCCAACAGCCTTTACCGCGCAGATTTCATCTACAAGAACCTTCAGATTCAGCAGAACGTGATAGGCGAGAGCTATCGTCATGGAGTGAAGAAGTTGCTCTTTCTGGGCAGTACCTGTATCTATCCGCGTGAAGCTCCCCAGCCCATGAAGGAGGAAGTGTTGCTCACCTCGCCGTTGGAGTACACCAACGAACCCTATGCCATTGCCAAGATAGCCGGCCTGAAGATGTGCGAGAGCTTCAATCTGCAGTATGGCACCAACTACATCGCTGTGATGCCTACCAATCTGTATGGTCCGAACGACAACTTCGACCTGGAACGCAGTCACGTATTGCCTGCCATGATACGCAAGGTCTATCTGGCTCATTGCCTCAAAGAGAACCGTTGGGAGGATGTACGTCGCGATTTGGACTTGCGCCCGGTGGAGGGCGTCAGCGGTGCGAACAGTGACGAGGAGATTCTCCGGCTGTTGGCCAAGTATGGCATCACCTCCGAGGAGATTCGTCTGTGGGGTACCGGTACGCCGTTGCGCGAGTTCCTTTGGAGCGAAGAGATGGCCGATGCCAGTGTCTTCGTTATGGAGCATGTCGACTTCAAGGATACCTATCGCTCGGGCGAGAAGGATATACGCAACTGCCACATCAATATCGGTACCGGAAAAGAGATTACCATCCGCCAGTTGGCCGAACTGATTGTCAAGACAATCGGCTATCAAGGCCGGCTCACCTTCGATGCCACCAAGCCGGATGGCACGATGCGTAAACTGACCGATCCTTCGAAGTTGCACGCCTTGGGATGGCATCATCAGATTGACATTGAAGAGGGCGTTCAACGCATGTATGACTGGTATCTCCAGCATACGTCGCAGAAGTAACGTTCCCCTCTATCCTAATCAGAACAGCAGACAGGTACCCCTTTCGGTACCTGTTTTTTTTGTTGCTTCACGGAATTATTCCTGATTTTACCACCTGAAATTATGGAATTATTCCTGAAGCAGTTGCGTAATCGTATGAATATACCCGTTGGCGGAATTAAATTGATAAAAGATATATAAGTGCTCAGGTGCAATTGGATTTGTTTGAAACGGCCAATATCAGACTGGAAGTACCATATAGGTGTAATCAGAAAGAGTGGAAACCAACATTCCCGGTTTTTGCTAAAGCGAGAAAGAGAATTGAAACCCTATTCTCGCAATTGTGTGACCAGTTTATGATTATAAGGAATTATGCGAAAGATACAGACGGATTGTTTGCCCGGATTGTCGGGAA
>CALZEQ010000066.1 GCA_945641355.1 uncultured Mediterranea sp.
GCCTGCGCGGCAGCCAGACGTGCGATAGGCACACGGAAAGGTGAGCAAGATGCATAGTTCATGCCAACCTTTGCGCAGAACTTCACAGATGAAGGTTCGCCACCGTGCTCGCCACAGATACCGGTGCGCATACCCGGACGGACAGCGCGACCCTTCTCGACAGCCATCTTGATGAGCTGGCCTACACCGTTCTGGTCAAGAACTTGGAACGGGTCAACCTTCAGAATCTTCTTCTCCAGATATACCGGCAAGAAGCTGGCAATGTCGTCACGAGAATAACCGAAGGTCATCTGAGTCAAGTCGTTGGTACCGAACGAGAAGTATTCTGCCTCGGTAGCAATACGGTCGGCTGTCAGTGCAGCACGCGGAATTTCAATCATCGTACCGATTTCAAATTCGATTTCCACGCCTTCTTCTGCAAATACCTCTTTGGCAGTCTTCTGGATAATCTCCTTCTGCTGCTTCAACTCATACAGAATACCAATCAGCGGAACCATGATTTCAGGCATCGGGTTCTTGCCCTCTTTCTTCAGTTCGCAAGCGGCACTCAGGATGGCACGTGTCTGCATAGCGGTGATTTCGGGGAAGGTGATGCCCAGACGGCAACCGCGATGACCCAACATCGGGTTGTTCTCTGCCAGACTGGCTACACGCTTCTGGATTTCTTCTACGCTGACACCCATCTCGGCAGCCATCTTCTGCTGGCCGGCCAGATCGTGGGGTACGAACTCGTGCAAAGGAGGATCGAGCAGACGGATGTTGACAGGACAACCGTCCATAGCCTCCAGAATACCCTTGAAGTCAGCCTTCTGATAAGGCAACAGCTTGGCCAATGCCTTCTCACGTCCTTCTACCGTGTCAGCCAAAATCATTTCGCGCATAGCTACAATCTTCTGGTCGTCGAAGAACATGTGCTCGGTACGGGTCAGACCGATACCTTTGGCCCCAAAGTCGCGTGCTACACGTGCATCGTGCGGTGTATCCGCATTGGTACGAACCTGCAGCTTGGTATATTTGTCACACAAATCCATCAAAGCCTTGAAGTCACCAGAGAGTTCGGCAGCCTTTGTCGGCACTTCGCCGGCATAAACTTCACCGGTAGAACCGTTGATGGAGATGTAGTCGCCCTCTTTGTAGACAACGCCTTCAATCTCTACGGTCTTGGCCTTGTAGTTCACGTTGATGGCACCGGCACCCGATACACAGCACTTACCCATACCGCGAGCCACCACAGCAGCGTGACTGGTCATACCGCCACGAGCCGTCAGGATACCCTCGGCAGCCGACATACCGGCCAAGTCTTCGGGAGAGGTTTCGATACGTACCATGACTACGCGGTGGCCGTCTTCGCGCCACTTCTGTGCATCGTCAGCATGGAACACGATTTGTCCGCAAGCAGCACCCGGAGAAGCGGGCAGACCGCGGGTGATGACTTTGGCCTTCTTCAAAGCAGCCTTGTCAAAGATGGGGTGAAGCAGTTCGTCGAGTTTCTGAGGCTCGCAACGCAGCAGTGCCGTCTTTTCGTCAATCAAACCTTCGCGTACCAAATCCATGGCAATCTTCACCATAGCCGTACCGGTACGTTTGCCGTTACGTGTTTGGAGGAACCAGAGCTTGCCTTCCTGTACAGTGAACTCCATATCCTGCATGTCGCGATAGTGGTTCTCCAACTTCTCCTGGATAGCATTCAGCTCCTGGTAGATAGTCGGCATGGCCTCTTCCATAGAAGGATATTTGGAAGCACGTTCTTCTTCGCTGATACCCTGCAGGGCAGCCCAACGGCGTGAACCCTCAACGGTAATCTGTTGCGGCGTACGGATACCTGCTACCACATCTTCACCCTGTGCGTTCACCAGGTATTCACCGTTGAAGAGGTTCTCACCTGTAGCGGCGTCGCGGCTGAAGCAAACACCCGTAGCAGATGTCTCGCCCATGTTGCCGAATACCATAGCCATTACAGATACAGCCGTACCCCATTCATCGGGAATTCCCTCCATCTTACGGTAGAGTATGGCACGTTCGTTCATCCAGCTGCGGAATACAGCGCAGATGGCTCCCCACAATTGTTCCATCGGATCGGTCGGGAAGTCACTGCCGGTCTGCTCCTTGATAGCCTTCTTGAAGCGGGCAACGAGGTCTTTCAGTTCTTCTACAGAGAGGTCTTTGTCCAGCTTCACACCGCGGATGGCCTTCACCTCTTCGATGATTGCCTCGAAGGGGTCGATGTCCTCTTTATTGACCGGCTTCATGCCCAATACCACGTCACCGTACATCTGTACGAAACGACGGTAAGAGTCATATACAAAGTGAGGATTACCAGTCTTCTTGACCATACCTTCTGCCACCTCGTCATTCAGACCCAGATTCAAGATTGTATCCATCATACCCGGCATGGAAGCACGGGCACCCGAACGGACAGATACCAGAAGCGGATTCTCCAGACTACCGAACTTACTGTTCATCAGTCCCTCGATGTGGGCAACTGCCTTCTGTACCTCATCCTGAAGTACATCTACGATTTTATCCTGACCAACTTCGTAATATTCGTTGCAAACATCTGTCGTGATAGTGAAACCGGGAGGAACCGGTACACCGATTAGATTCATTTCGGCGAGATTGGCACCTTTACCGCCCAATTGCTCGCGCATCTTGGCATTTCCTTCTGCCTGACCGTTACCAAAGGTATAAACTCTTTTTTTGTCCATAATATAAATTTAAGTTATTTATTTGGAATTGTTATCTTCCTAAATTTCTTCGCAAAACTAATGATATTTGATAAATTATAAAACTTTTACCATATATTTTTTCCATAAAAATGCAAAATAGAGATTGCAATCTGGAATATTTTCCATCGGTAGTGCAAATACCGAAAAATAGTCGTATTTTTGCACAGAATTAAATAGAATGGAGTAGAAGTGGCAAGAAAAAGAAAAGAGCTTCCCCTGTTGGAGAAGATTGAGATAACAGATGTGGCTGCTGAAGGAAAAGCCATTGCGAGAGTGAATGATCTGGTGGTATTCGTACCTTACGTAGTTCCGGGTGATGTAGTAGACCTGCAAGTGAGAAGAAAAAAACATCACTATGCCGAAGCCGAAGCGGTACATTTTCACACCTATTCGCCGGTCAGGGCAGTACCCTTCTGCCAGCACTACGGAGTGTGCGGCGGATGCAAATGGCAAGTGTTGCCGTATGAAGAGCAGCTGAAGTACAAGCAGAAGCAAGTGATTGACAACCTGACACGTATCGGCAAGATAGAGCTACCTCCCATCTCCCCCATTCTGGGCTCGGCCAAGACACGTGAATACCGTAACAAGCTGGAATATACCTTCTCTAACAAACGGTGGCTGACAGCAGAAGAGGTACGACAGGAGGTGGTGTACGACCAGATGAACGCCGTAGGGTTTCACATTCCCGAAGCCTTCGACAAGGTGCTGGCCATTGAGAAGTGCTGGCTGCAGGACGACATTTCGAACCGCATCCGCAATGCCATCCGCGATTATGCCTTCGAGCACGACTACCCCTTCATCAACCTGCGGACACACGAAGGTATGCTGCGCAACCTGATTGTACGCACCTCGTCTACAGGCGAACTGATGGTGATACTGGTGGCACAGATACAGAACGATGACGAGCTGGCACGGCTGAACGTATTGCTTCAGTACGTAGCAGACAAGTTTCCCGAGATTACCTCTCTCTTATACATTATAAATAATAAGGTGAACGACACCATCACAGACCTGGCTGTGCATACCTTCCGCGGAAAGGACTTCATGTACGAAGAGATGGAGGGACTGCGCTTCAAGGTAGGTCCCAAATCGTTTTACCAGACCAACTCGGAACAGGCTTATGTGCTCTATCAAGTAGCACGCGACTTTGCCGGGCTGACGGGTGACGAACTGGTATACGACCTTTATACGGGTACAGGTACCATCGCCAACTTTGTGTCGCGACGTGCCCGCCAGGTAGTAGGCATCGAGTATGTGCCCGAAGCCATTGAGGACGCCAAGGTGAACTCGGCACTGAACGGCATAGACAATACGCTGTTCTACGCAGGCGACATGAAGGATATACTGACGGACGACTTCATTGCCGAGCATGGACGGCCCGATGTCATCATCACCGATCCGCCCCGCGCAGGTATGCATCCCGATGTGGTACAGGTCATCCTGAATGCGGCTCCACAACGCATCGTCTACGTCAGCTGCAATCCGGCCACACAAGCCCGCGACCTGCAACTGCTGGATGTCGGCTATCAGGTAAAGGCCGTACAGCCGGTGGACATGTTCCCTCATACGCATCATGTAGAAAACGTGGTGCTGCTGGAAAAAAGAAAGGATTGACCCGCTGAGTCTGAGAAACAACATACGAATTCATCATACTAAATAAACATTCATTCTATGCGCCCAAACGGAAAACCCACGGCACGCGCCCGCGCCCAATATACGGACTACCTGGTCAAGGAACCGATGGAACTGATGGAGTTTCTGGCTGCAAAGATGCCCGATGCCAGCCGTACCAAACTGAAGTCACTGCTAAGCAAACGGATTGTCTTTGTAGACAATGCCATCACTACGCAATACAACTTCCCGCTGAAGCCGGGCATGAAGGTACAAATCAGTCGGAACAAAGGGAATCATGAGTTTCACCACCGGCTGTTGAACATCGTCTATGAAGATGCTTACCTGATTGTGGTAGAGAAAAAGGAGGGATTGCTCTCGGTAAATACCGAACGGCAGAAGGAGCGTACCGCCTACACCATTTTGAGCGAATACGTGCAACGTTCGGGCCGGCGAAACAGGCTCTACATCGTTCATCGGCTGGACCGCGACACGTCGGGCCTGATGATGTTTGCCAAGGACGAACAGACCCAGCACACGCTGCGTGACAACTGGCACCGCATTGTTTTCGACCGTCGGTACGTGGCTGTAGTGGCAGGTGAGATGGAGAAGGATGCCGGCATCGTACGTTCCTGGCTTACCGACCGCACCCTCTACGTCTACTCCAGCCCCACCGACGACGGCGGAAAGGAATCGGTCACCCACTACCGTACCATCAAGCGGAAGAACGGATTTTCATTGATGGAGCTGGTGCTGGATACGGGCCGCAAGAATCAGATCCGCGTACACATGGCAGACTTGGGACATCCCGTCATAGGTGACGGACGCTACGGGATAGAAGACCTGAACCCGTTGGGACGGTTGGCACTTCATGCCTTCAAGCTGTGCTTCTACCATCCTGTCACGGGCGAACCAATGCAGTTCGAGACACCCTATCCGGCAGATTTCAAGAAACTCTTTCAGTAACTGAACAGGGTGACAGGACCGTCCCATTCACCGTCTACATAGAGCTCTCCGTCCATGCGGTCTACCGATATATGGATGTTGCAAATCTCCAGCAGCGGATAGTCGTTGCCGTAGTCCAGTGTCAGCGTGCCATCATATATCATCCATCGGAAGGGGAGCTCAAATGCTACGTGCACATAGTCACCGGGGTAGCATTGGGCATCTACGCCAAAACCGTTGCCGTCAAAGCTCAGGCCGCTCTCCAGCGGGCGGTCAAAAGCATCGGCAAATCCCAAATCCCCACCCCATTCATAGCTGACCAGATAATCGAACAATATGTCATCGTCCTGCTCACAAGAGGCAAGAAATGTCAGGCAAAGGCAGACTACCATCCAAGTGGCAGTTCGGAGCATCTTTTTCATACGCTTTCGTTAGTTTTCCATTTCTATACGGCCTTCCCTGCAAGGAGGGCCTCTTTTTTTTGATGCACAAAAGTAAGTAAAAAAGGAAAATCATACAACATAACGACAAAAAGATTGCATAAAGAGAAACTTCAGAAAAATATTTTTTATTTGAACAAAGTAACAAATTGCAATCATTTGTTTGTATTTTAATTACAAATCGTTTTCGTATTGATATATATACGAACAATATATAAGTTTTAAAACCTCATCTCTTATTTTGATAGTCACAAAATCATCCATATATGTGGCAATATGAGCATAAATTCCTACTTTTGCCAAGCATTTTGACATACAAAATAGGTATTATTAAGACTAAAAGCGAGGTTTACATGATGAAACAAGAACTTTTTAACAACGAAACAAAGGAATGGCCGGGAGAAGGAATCAGCCTCCAAGGACCAGGAAGAATGGGGTTGTATGACGCCACCAACGAACACGACGCTTGCGGCGTAGGTATGATAGTCAACATCCGTGGAGGCAAGTCGCACGACTTGGTGGAGTCTGCACTGAAAGTGTTGGAGAACATGCGCCACCGAGGTGCCGAAGGAGCCGACAACAAGACCGGTGACGGTGCCGGCATCATGTTGCAGATTCCTCATGAATTCATCTTGTTGCAAGGCATTCCCGTTCCGGAGAAGGGACGCTACGGTACCGGTCTGCTCTTCCTGCCCAAGGATGAAAAAGACCAGGCCTCCATTCTGAGTATCATCATTGAAGAGATTGAAAAAGAGGGACTCACACTGATGCACTTGCGCAATGTGCCTACCTGTCCCGAGATACTGGGCGAATCGGCATTGGCAGCCGAACCAGACATCAAGCAGATTTTCATCACAGGATTCACCGAGAGTGAGACGGCCGACCGTCAGCTGTATATCATCCGCAAGCGGATTGAAAACAAGGTACGCCGTTCCGACATCGCCACGCGCAACGATTTCTACATCGTCTCTCTCTCTACCAAGAATATTGTCTACAAGGGAATGCTCTCCTCCCTGCAACTGAGGAACTATTTTCCCGACCTGACCAACAACTACTTTACCAGCGGACTGGCCTTGGTACACAGCCGTTTTTCTACCAATACCTTCCCCTCATGGGGACTGGCACAACCTTTCCGCCTGCTGGCTCACAACGGCGAGATCAATACCATCCGAGGCAACCGCGGCTGGATGGAGGCACGCGAAAGCGTACTCTCCACACCCACCTTGGGCGACATCCGCGAACTGCGCCCCATCATCCAGCCCGGCATGAGCGACAGTGCATCGCTGGACAACGTGCTGGAGTTTCTCGTCATGTCGGGGCTGAGCCTGCCTCACGCCATGGCCATGCTGGTACCCGAATCGTTCAACGAAAAGAACCCCATCAGCGAAGACCTGAAGGCCTTCTACGAATATCACTCCATCTTGATGGAGCCGTGGGACGGACCGGCCGCGCTCCTCTTCAGCGACGGACGCTTCGCCGGCGGTATGCTCGACCGCAACGGTCTGCGCCCCGCACGCTACCTCATCACCAAGAACGATACCATGGTGGTGGCCAGCGAAGTGGGTGTGATGGACTTTGAGCCGGGCGACATCAAGGAGAAGGGACGTCTGCAGCCCGGCAAAATCCTGCTGGTGGATACGGAAAAGGGAGAGATTTACTACGACGGTGAGCTGAAACGTCAGCTGGCCGAAGCCAAGCCCTACCGCAGTTGGTTAGCGACCAACCGCATCGAGCTGGACGAACTGAAGAGCGGCCGCAAGGTAGCTCACAGCGTAGAGCAGTATGACCGTATGCTGCGCACCTTCGGCTTCTCGAAGGAAGATGTGGAGAAAATCATCATGCCCATGGCACAGAACGGTGCCGAGCCTATCAGCGCCATGGGTAATGACACTCCGCTCGCCATTCTGAGCGACAAGCCCCAGCTGTTATACAACTACTTCCGTCAGCAATTTGCGCAAGTCACCAACCCGCCCATCGACCCGATTCGCGAGGAACTGGTGATGTCGCTGACCGAGTACATCGGTGCCGTAGGCATGAACATACTGACACCCAACGAGAGCCACTGCAAGATGGTACGTCTGAACCACCCCATCCTGACCAATACCCAGCTGGATTTGCTCTGCAACATCCGCTACAAAGGCTTCAAGACCGTGAAGCTCCCTATGCTGTTCGAGGTGCAGAAGGGACGTGCCGGTCTGCAGGAGTCACTGGCGCGTCTCTGCAAAGAGGCGGAGGAGTCGGTGAACGACGGCGTCAACTACATTGTATTGACCGACCGCGATGTAGATGCCACCCATGCCGCCATACCCTCGTTACTGGCTGTCAGTGCCGTACATCATCACCTTATCTCTGTAGGCAAGCGCGTACAGACGGCGTTGGTGGTGGAGAGCGGAGAGATTCGCGAAGTGATGCATGCCGCCCTGCTGCTGGGTTTCGGTGCCAGTGCCATCAATCCCTATATGGCCTTTGCCGTTCTCGATCGGCTGGTTGCCGACAAAGCCATCCAGCTGGACTATGCCACCGCCGAGAAGAATTACATCAAGGCCATCTGTAAGGGCCTGTTCAAGATAATGAGCAAGATGGGTATCAGCACCATCCGCTCCTACCGCGGTGCCAAGATATTCGAAGCCGTGGGCATCAGCGAAGAGCTGAGCAATGCCTATTTCGGAGGTCTGGCCTCTACCATCGGTGGCATCCGTCTGGACGAAGTGGCACGCGATGCCATCGCTTTCCACGACGAAGGCTTTGCCAAGCAGGTGGAAGGGCTGCTGCCCAACAAGGGACTCTATGCCTTCCGCAAGGATGGAGAGAAACACGCCTGGAACCCCGAAACCATTGCCACCCTGCAGCTGGCCACCCGGTTGGGAAGCTACAAGAAGTTCAAGGAGTACACCCATCTGGTGGACGACAAGGAGAGCCCCATCTTCCTGCGCGACTTCCTTGACTTCAAGAAAAGCCCCATCGATATCGCCCAGGTAGAACCGGTAGAACACATCGTGCGCCGTTTCGTCACCGGAGCCATGTCGTTTGGTGCCATCAGTCAGGAGGCGCACGAAGCCATGGCCATCGCCATGAACCGTCTGCACGGACGCAGCAACACAGGTGAAGGAGGCGAAGATTCCGCCCGCTTTGGTACCGAACTGGGGAGTGCCACCAAGCAGGTGGCTTCAGGACGCTTTGGTGTCACGACCGAATACCTGGTCAATGCCGACGAAATACAGATTAAGGTGGCGCAAGGGGCCAAGCCCGGTGAGGGCGGCCAGTTGCCCGGATTCAAGGTTGACGAAGTGATTGCACGTACCCGTCACAGCATACCCGGCATCTCGCTGATTTCTCCCCCGCCCCACCATGACATCTACTCCATCGAAGACCTGGCCCAACTGATTTTCGACCTGAAGAATGTAAATCCCCGGGCCAAGATTAGCGTGAAGCTGGTTGCCGAGAGCGGTGTAGGAACCATTGCTGCCGGTGTGGCCAAAGCCAAAGCCGACCTCATCGTCATCTCGGGTGCCGAAGGTGGTACGGGTGCATCACCGGTATCAAGCATACGCTACGCAGGCATCTCGCCCGAATTGGGACTAAGCGAGACGCAACAGACACTGGTACTGAACGGACTACGCGGACAAGTGCAGCTGCAGGTGGACGGCCAGTTGAAGACCGGTCGCGATATCGTGCTGATGGCCATGCTGGGAGCCGAGGAGTACGGCTTTGCCACCTCTGCCCTCATCGTGCTGGGATGCATCATGATGCGCAAATGCAATCAGAACACCTGTCCGGTAGGCGTAGCAACCCAGAATCCGGAACTGCGCAAGCGCTTCATGGGACGCAGTGAGTACCTGATCAACTTCTTTACCTTCCTGGCACAGGAGGTACGCGAATACCTGGCAGAGATAGGTGTGAAGCGTCTGGACGACATCATCGGACGTACCAACCTCATTGTCCGCAAGGCCGACGATGGCATACGCAAGCACCAGCTCATCTCCTTCGACCGCCTGCTGAGCCGCATACCCGGTGATGCAGCCATCCGTCACATCATCGACCAGCAGCACGGCATCGAGAAGGTAAAGGACGTGGATATCATCCGTGCCGCCACCGATGCCCTGGAGAGCCAGAAAGAGGTGTCGTTAGAGTATACCATTGCCAATACCGACCGTGCCTGCGGAGCCATGCTCTCGGGGGCTGTAGCCACCAAGTATGGCGAGAAGGGCCTACCCGAACATACACTGAACATCAAGTTCAAAGGCTCTGCCGGACAGAGTTTCGGAGCCTTCCTGATGCCGGGTATCAACTTCAAGTTAGAGGGTGAGGCCAACGACTATCTGGGCAAAGGCCTGAGTGGCGGACGCATTGCCGTACTGCCTCCCGTACGCAGCAATTTCGAGGCCGAGCAGAATACGATTGCCGGCAACACCTTGCTCTACGGAGCCACCAGCGGCGAAGTCTACATCAACGGTCGCGTAGGCGAACGCTTCGCTGTGCGCAACTCGGGTGCCATTGCCGTTGTCGAGGGCGTAGGCGACCACTGCTGCGAATACATGACAGGCGGACGGGTGGTCGTGCTGGGACAGACAGGACGCAACTTTGCCGCAGGTATGTCGGGCGGCGTGGCCTATGTATGGAACAAAGAGGGCAACTTCGACTACTTCTGCAACATGGAGATGGTAGAGCTGAGCCTCATTGAAGAAGCTTCCTACCGCAAAGAGCTGCACGAGCTGATTCGCCAGCACTACCTCTACACAGGCTCCAAGCTGGCACGTACCATGCTGGACAACTGGAACCGCTACGTAGACGAGTTCATCCAGGTAGTGCCCATCGAGTACAAGAAGGTGCTGCAAGAAGAGCAGATGCGCAAGTTGCAACAGAAGATTGCCGACATGCAACGAGACTATTAATGAGCCTTGTCCCCTCGTCAACTTATAAACTTAAAAACTTAAAAAATCAAAAGCTATGGGAGATCCGAAAGCATTTCTGAATATACCCCGCCAAGAGGCGGGCTACCGTCCGATACACGAACGTATCACCGATTTCAGCCAAGTGGAGCAGACGCTCAACAGCCACGACCGCAAGCTGCAGGCATCACGCTGCATGGATTGTGGTGTGCCCTTCTGCCACTGGGCTTGTCCGCTGGGCAACAAAGACCCGGAGTTTCAAGATGCCCTCTACCGGGGCAAGTGGCGCGAAGCCTATCAGATATTGAGTGCCACCAACGACTTTCCCGAGTTTACCGGCCGCATCTGTCCGGCCTTGTGCGAGAAGTCGTGCGTGCTGAAGCTCTCGTGTGACGAGCCTGTCACCATCCGCGAGAACGAGGCGGCCATCGCAGAGGCCGCCTATCGCGAAGGCTACATCACCCCCATCTGTCCCGAACGAAACGGCCGTCGGGTAGCCGTCATCGGTGCCGGCCCGGCCGGACTCAGTGTCTCCGTCCGCCTCAATGCCCTGGGCTATGACGTCACCCTGTTCGACCGCAAGCCCAATCCGGGCGGGTTGCTGCGCTACGGCATCCCCAACTTCAAGCTGGACAAGGCCGTCATCGACCGTCGCATGAAACTGCTGAAGGCCGAAGGCATCCATTTTGAAATGGGTGTAGAGGTGGATGTGACCCATCTGCCCGAAGGATTCGACGCATACGCCGTATGTACCGGCACCCCCACGGCCCGCGACCTGCCCATCCCCGGGCGCGAACTGAAAGGTATCTATTTTGCCCTCGACATGTTGGGACAACAGAACCGCATCCTGGATGGCGAGACCTTCCCGAAGGAGGAGCTTGTCAATGCCAAAGGGCGCAAGGTGCTTGTCATAGGTGGAGGTGACACGGGCAGCGACTGCATCGGCACCAGCATCCGACAGGGAGCGGTCAGTGTCATACAAATTGAGATTATGCCCCAACCGCCCGTAGGGCACAATCCGGCCACCCCTTGGCCCCAATGGCCCCTTGTGCTGAAGACCACCAGCAGCCACGAAGAGGGATGCACCCGTCGCTGGTCGCTGGCCTCCAACCGCTTCATCGGCAAGAACGGCCGCGTATGCGGTGTAGAAGTGGAAGAGGTAGAATGGCTACCCTCACCCGACGGCGGACGCCCCACCATGAAGCCTACCGGCAAGAAGGAGGTGATAGAGGCCGACATGGTACTGCTGGCCATGGGATTCCTCAAACCCCAGCAGCCCACCTTTGCCGACAACGTCTTCGTAGCCGGCGATGCTGCCAACGGAGCCAGCCTGGTGGTTCGAGCCTTGGCACACGGACGCAAGGTAGCAGAAGCCATCCATGCCAAACTGAAGTGAAACATAAATAGTCATCAACAAAAAATTATAACCCCCAAACCCGTAGCACGTAACTCGTAGCTCGTAACTTAAAAACTTAAAACAATATGTGTGGAATTGCAGGAATTTTCAATATCAAGGAGCAGACTCCGGAACTGCGTAAGAAGGCTCTACGTATGTCACAGAAAATCCGTCACCGCGGACCCGACTGGAGTGGTATCTATGTAGGCGGATCAGCCATCCTGGCGCACGAGCGTCTCTCTATTGTCGATCCCGAATCGGGCGGACAACCCCTCTATTCGCCCGACCGTAAGCAAGTGTTGGCTGTCAATGGCGAGATATACAACCATCGTGACATCCGTGCCCGCTATGCCGGACGTTATGCGTTCCAGACGGGAAGCGACTGCGAAGTCATTCTGGCCCTCTATCGCGAGAAAGGCATCCATTTTCTGGAAGAATTGAACGGCATCTTCGCCTTCGCCCTTTACGATGAAGAGACCGACCAGTTCCTGATTGCCCGCGACCCCATTGGTGTCATTCCCCTATACATCGGTCACGATGCCGAAGGCCGCATCTACTTCGGCAGTGAGCTGAAGGCTCTTGAAGGCTTCTGTGACGAGTACGAACCCTTCCTGCCCGGTCATTACTACTGGAGTGGCAAAGGCAAGATGCAGCGCTGGTATCAGCGCGACTGGATGGAGTACGAAGCCGTGCAGTACAACTATATGCCTGCTGCCGACCGCACACCATCACACATCAACCATTGCCCCGCCCCTCAGGCATACGAAGCCCAGGTACAGGCCGTACGCGATAGTCTGGAAGCTGCCGTGCAGCGTCAGCTGATGTCCGATGTTCCCTACGGTGTACTGCTCTCCGGCGGTCTCGACTCATCCGTCATCTCTGCTATCGCCAAGAAGTTTGCGGCCAAACGTATCGAGACCGACAGCAAGGCCGATGCCTGGTGGCCGCAGCTGCACTCTTTCGCGGTAGGTTTGAAAGGTGCCCCCGACCTGCTGAAAGCACGCGAAGTAGCCCGCCATATCGGCACCGTACACCACGAAATCAACTATACCATTCAGGAGGGACTCGATGCCATCCGCGACGTCATCTACTTCATCGAGACCTACGACGTCACCACCGTCCGTGCCTCTACACCCATGTACCTGCTGGCCCGCGTCATCAAGTCGATGGGCATCAAGATGGTGCTGAGCGGTGAGGGAGCCGACGAGGTGTTCGGCGGGTACCTCTACTTCCACAAGGCCCCCACTCCGCAGGCCTTCCACGAAGAGACGGTACGCAAGCTCTCCAAGCTCTATCTGTACGACTGTCTGCGTGCCAACAAGAGCCTCTCTGCCTGGGGTGTAGAGGGTCGCGTACCCTTCCTCGACAAGGAGTTCCTCGATGTAGCCATGCGCATCAATCCGGCCACCAAGATGTGTCCCGGCAAAGAGATTGAGAAGAAGGTGGTACGCGAAGCCTTTGCCCACCTGTTGCCCGAAAGCGTAGCTTGGCGTCAGAAGGAGCAGTTCTCCGACGGAGTGGGTTACTCGTGGATTGATACGCTGAAGGCCATGACCGCTGCCGCCGTCAGCGACGAGCAGATGGCACATGCCGCCGAGCGTTTCCCCATCAATACCCCCATGAACAAGGAGGAGTACTACTACCGTAGCATCTTCGAGGAGCACTTCCCCAGCGCCAGTGCGGCCCGCAGCGTACCCAGCGTGCCCAGTGTGGCCTGCTCTACGGCCGAAGCCTTGGCATGGGATGCCTCTTTCCAAGGGAAGAACGATCCCAGCGGACGTGCCGTAGCCGGCGTTCACGAGGATGCGTATAAATAAGGACGATACTGATTCCTATTAACTGCCATCGGCCTATTTCCTGATTGGAAAACCAGGGAATAGGCCGATACCATATAGTGTCATTCGTCCGGGCCGGAAGGCCCTGTCACGGTGACCGGATTATTTCTTCACCTCCCACCAGTCGAAGCTGAAGAGATTCCTCTTCTGCATCGAGGTGCTCTTAAACACGAAATAGACATCGTGTACCCCCTCACACTGACTCAGACTCGTACGGAAGGTCTCGTACTCAAACTTTGTGTTCGGCACGTCGATGACACCGGCTATCCGTCCGTCGGGAGCATCAAGATGTACTTCCATCCTACCGCCAAACAGCTGTGCAGAACAGCTTGCCTCAAGCATGGATGCACCCTTGTCGAAGTCAACGCCCTTGACAAGGATATACTCACCGTCGTCAATATCGGTGACGAAGGGAGTCGGATTCCATGGGCCGGAGGGATTCTCGCGTGTGGTCTTCAGTCCATAGCCCCAGGCCATCGTCTCAGCCTCCACGCGGCGGAACGGGTCAAAGGTGCCTACCTGTTCAAGTTTGCACTCCTGGAAGTAGGGCAGCTCCTGTATCGTTCCGTCCTCATTATAGGTCATCTCGGCAGCCGATACCGACCTGCGCTCGGCATGACGGCTCGTCTCGAATCGGAAGATGTCGTAGTTCAAGCCGAAGCAATACCCC
>CALZEQ010000067.1 GCA_945641355.1 uncultured Mediterranea sp.
ATAAAAACCTCACGCTCGATAGAACAAATAAATTTTCTCTATTCTCGCTTACTCGGTTTTTTGCACTATCTTTAAATAAGATAGGCTGCATCTCGGAAGAACTTTTTCATGCGAGCATGAAAGTTCTTCTCTCGATTTGCACTATCTTTGTACGCGGATAAGGTACATCATGGCATTGCGCCCGAACAAGCCGGGTGATTCTGCTCTTGATTGGCAAATAGTTAGTACCGAATAATAACTCAAAAAACAATATAATTATGGCTTTAAAAGCAGGTATTGTGGGCCTTCCCAACGTGGGGAAATCCACACTTTTCAACTGTCTGAGTAGCGCGAAAGCACAAGCTGCCAACTTCCCCTTCTGTACCATCGATGCCCAGATGGGGCAAGTATCCGTACCCGACGAACGACTGACCCGTCTGGCAGAGATTGTCCACCCGGGACGCATCGTTCCTGCCGTCTGCGACATTGTAGACATTGCCGGACTGGTAAAGGGAGCCAGCAAAGGTGAAGGACTGGGCAACCAGTTTCTAGGCAACATCCGCGAATGCGATGCCATCATCCACGTATTGCGCTGCTTTGACAACGGAAACATCGTCCACGTGGACGGCTCTGTCAACCCTGTACGCGACAAAGAGATTATCGACACCGAGCTGCAACTGAAAGACCTTGAAACGGTAGAGAACCGCATGAAGCGTGTGGAGAAAGTGGCCAAGGTGGGCGGCGACAAGTCTGCCAAGATAGAATACGAACTGCTGGTACGCTACAAAGAGGCACTGGAGCAAGGACTGAGCGCACGCACCGTGGTACCGCAGAACGAAGACGAAGAACAATGCGCCAAACAGATGTTCCTGCTCACCACCAAGCCGGTGCTCTACGTATGCAACGTGGATGATGCCAGTGCAGCCACCGGAAACCAATATGTAGAACAGGTGCGTCAGGCCATCCAGGGCGAAAACGCCGAACTCATCATCATCTCTGCACAGACAGAGGCCGACATTGCCGAACTGGAGACTTACGAAGAGAAGCAGATGTTCCTGGAAGATCTGGGACTGAAGGAGAGCGGATGCAACCGCCTCATCAAAGCCATCTACAGCCTGCTGAATCTGGAGACCTTCATCACAGCCGGTGAGATGGAAGTGAAGGCCTGGACCTACCGCAAGGGATGGAAAGCTCCGCAATGTGCCGGAGTCATCCACACCGACTTTGAGAAAGGATTCATCCGTGCCGAAGTCATCAAGTACGACGACTACATCAAGTATGGCAGCGAGGCAGCTGTCCGCGAAGCCGGCAAGATGGGTGTGGAAGGCAAGGACTACGTGGTGCAGGACGGCGACATCATGCACTTCAGATTCAATGTATAACCTGCTATAAACAAATTGAAATACAGCTATTTAGCATGAAATATCTGATAGTAGGTACCGGCGGCGTAGGTGGCAGCATCGCCGGCTTCCTCTCCCTTGCGGGGAAAGATGTCACTTGCATTGCCCGCGGCGAACACCTCCGTGCCATCCGCGAGCACGGACTGCGGCTGCACAGCGACCTGAAAGGCGAACACGTCCTACACATCCCCGCCTATACCGCCGAGGAGTATCAGGAGAAAGCCGACGTCATCCTGGTGTGCGTCAAGGGATACTCCATCGACTCCATAGCCGACCTGCTCCAACGGGCTGCCACACCTCACACCATCGTCATACCCATCCTCAACGTCTATGGTACGGGACCCCGCATCCAACGGCTGGCACCCGGTGTGACGGTGCTGGACGGCTGCATCTACATCGTGGGTTACGTCAGCGGGAAAGGCGAAATCTCACAGATGGGACGGGTGTTCCGACTGCTCTTCGGGGCGCATCGGGGCACAGATGTTTCCCGTGAAACAATGGAGGCAGTCCGGCAAGACCTGACGGAGAGCGGCATCCGTGCCGATATATCGGATGACATCAACCGCGACACCTTCGTCAAATGGTCGTTTATCTCTGCCATGGCCGTCACAGGAGCCTACTACGATGTGCCGATGGGTGAGGTACAGAAGCCCGGCCCTGTGCGCGACACCTTCATCGGCCTCTCACGCGAAAGCACGGCCTTGGGTGAAAAGCTGGGCATCCGCTTTCTGGAAGACAACGTCGCACACAACCTGCGTATTATCGATGCATTAGACCCACACAGCACGGCTTCCATGCAGAAGGACATCGCACGCGGCCACCAGAGCGAGATACAAGGCCAGCTCTTTGACCTCATTGCAGCTGCCGAAGCGCAGGGCATCGATATACCTACCTATCGCATGGTAGCCCGAAAATTCCAATAAACCAAACTTCCGCTTATGAAACCCATTACCCTGTTTTACCAAGCACGCTGCCCCTTCTGCAAACGGGCACTGAAGTACATTGACGAACTGAAGGAAGAGCACCCGGAACTGCGGATGCTCTCTATCGAAATGATTGAAGAGACGCAGCAGCCGGACGTGGCCGACCGCTACGACTATTACTATGTGCCTACCTTCTACATCGACGGTGTCAAGGCACATGAAGGAGGCATCTACAAAAATGAAGTAGAGGCACTGTTGCGTCAAGCCATGGAATAAAGCCTCATGCCAGCTCTGCCTCTCCCATCAGCGTGGCAGAGGTTGCACCGGTGATGCGCACCTGCACGAAGTCGCCTACACGGTGTGTACCGCGGTCGAATACCACCACGCGGTTCTGCTCTGTGCGTCCGAACAGCTGGTCGCGGCTACGCTTGCTCACACCCTCCACCAGCACTTCGTAGCACTTGCCGATGCAGCGGGCATTCGATTCGGCAGAGAGGCGGTTCTGCAAGGCAATGATTTCATTCAGACGACGTATCTTCACCTCTTCGGAGATGTCGTCGGGCAGGTGCTTGGAGGCATACGTACCCGGGCGTTCGCTGTACTTGAACATGAAGGCCGAGTCATATTGGCACGCCTCCATCAGCGAGAGCGACTGCTGATGGTCCTCCTCCGTCTCGCTATGAAATCCGGAAAAGATATCGGTAGAGAGTCCGCAGTCAGGGATGATGCGACGGATAGCTGCCACACGCTCCAGATACCATTCGCGGTCGTACTTGCGATTCATCAGCTTCAGGATACGGCTGCTACCACTCTGCACAGGCAGATGGATGTGACGGCATACATTGGGCACATCGGCAATCACCTGCAGCGTCTCGTCACTCATGTCTTTGGGGTGTGAAGTGGTGAAGCGTACCCGCATCTGCGGAGCTGCTTCAGCGACCGTACGCAGCAGGGTCGGAAAGGTGATAACTGTTCCGTCCGGACGCTCGAAACGATACGAATTGACGTTCTGACCCAGCAAAGTCACCTCCTTGTAGCCTTTAGCAGCCAGGTCGGCCACTTCGCCCAGGATGCTCTCTACATCGCGGCTCCGCTCGCGTCCGCGCGTATAGGGTACAATGCAGTAAGTACAGAAGTTGTTGCATCCCCGCATGATGGAGACGAAACCCGAGATGTGATTGCCGCAGATGCGCGAAGGGATGATGTCGCGGTAGGTCTCCGTGGTAGAGAGCTCCACGTTGATAGCCTTCTCGCCGGCTTCCACAGCTGCCACCAGGTCGGGCAGCGTCAGGTAGGCATCAGGTCCCACCACCAGGTCGACATGGTGGTGAGCAATCAAGTCATCCTTCACCCGTTCGGCCATGCAGCCCAACACGCCTACAATCAGCCCGCGCTTGCGTTTCTGCCGCAGCGAGTGGAAGAACTCCAATCGGTTCAGAATCTTCTGTTCGGCATTGTCGCGGATGGAACAGGTGTTCATGAACACTGCGTCTGCCTCTTCTATGCTCTCGGCCATTGTATACCCAGCCATCTGCATCACAGAGGCTATTACTTCACTGTCGGCCACATTCATCTGGCAGCCGTACGTTTCGATGAAGAGCTTCTTCTGCTCTTCTGCAGTTGCAGATTTAAAGTCTGCTCCCGTTACTTTTCCCATACTAATCTGATTATTTAAGTTTCAGTTTTGTCATTAGCCCTGTTGACACATAGGTCTGTCAAAGCCAATGACCAACTACTTAGCTCCTACATGTTTCGGTAAATCCGAAATGAGGGAGCAAAGATAGTGCAAATCGAGAGAAGAACTTTCATGCTCGCATGAAAAAGTTCTTCCGAGATGCAGCCTGTCTTATCGAAAGATAGTGCAAAAAACCGAGTAAGCGAGAATAGAGAAAATTTATTTGCTCTATCGAGCGTGAGGTTTTTATCTTTCAAAGGATAATTATTATAATTATTGTTAATATATAGTCGATTCCAACGCATCTATTTGGCAATTACAAAAAGATTTCAGAAATTTGTCCCTTGAAAGAAACATTAGATTTTTTCATAGTTAAGGTTTAGGTTAAAATGAATTAGGGGAGCTGTGAAGCTGCCCTTTTTTATGGGTATACTTCTTCTTTGTCACTGCCTCCACACCTCCTGAAAACGGTAGAATTGTTCCAAAACGCACCTTTCTCGCAAAAACTTGCCTGTCGATTCGTAAAAGTCGGATTTAATAATTATCTTTGGGCGTACTAAAACCCAGAGATATGGAAGATATCATCCAATACCTGCTTCTGTTCGCTGTGGTACTGATCTTCATGACCAAAAAGGCGAAGAAGGAAGTTGCGGAAGGTCCCTCTGACCTTCCTGACGGCCCCTACGATGTAGAGGCCGGCTCCGATGCAACCGACTACACCATCGAAGTCGGGGAAACCCCAGCTTGCCCGCCTCGGTACACACCTCCTGCATCCCCTACTCCACCGGCTACCTCTACACAACGGCCTACCCCCACTCCACCGGCTTCCATCCGACCCACGGATACAGACGAACCCACAAGTGAGTATGCCATCCGTTCAGCAGAGGAGGCCCGGAAAGCCATTATATGGAGCGAAATACTGCACAGAAAGTATTGAACATACTCTTACTGAAAACAGGAAAGAAACTTCGTCAGAAGGGCGGAAAAGCGGGAAATATAACGAACAATCTATTACTTACACGAAAATAACATCGAATATTATGGCATTCAATTACATTTCGGCAGCAGAAGCTGCCAGCCTCATCAAACATGGCTATAACATCGGCCTGAGTGGATTCACTCCGGCCGGCACCGCCAAGGCCGTGACACACGCCTTGGCCGAGATAGCCGAAGCCGAACACGCGAAGGGCAATCCCTTCCAAGTAGGAATCTTCACCGGTGCCTCTACGGGTGATGCCTGCGACGGCATCCTGTCGCGCGTCAAGGCCATCCGTTACCGAGCTCCCTATACCACCAATCCCGACTTCCGCAAAGCCGTGAACAACGGTGAAATAGCCTACAACGACATCCACCTGTCGCAGATGGCACAGGAGGTGCGCTACGGCTTCATGGGACGGGTAGATGTGGCCATCATCGAGGCCTGCGAGGTGACGGAGGACGGCAAGGTATATCTGACCGCTGCCGGAGGCATCTCGCCCACCATTGCCCGACTGGCCGATAAGGTGATTATCGAACTGAATGCCGCACACAGCAAGGCGGCCATGTGTCTGCACGATGTATATGAGCCGCTCGACCCGCCTGCCCGCCGCGAAATTCCCATCTACAAGCCGAGCGACCGCATCGGACTGCCCTACGTGCAGGTGGATCCGAAGAAGATTGTAGGCATCGTGGAGACCAACTGGCCCGACGAGGCACGCTCGTTCAGCGCAGCCGACCCCATCACCGACTGCATCGGACAGCGTGTGGCCGACTTCCTGATGGCAGACATGAAGCGTGGCATCATCCCCTCCAGCTTCCTGCCTCTGCAAAGCGGTGTGGGCAACATCGCCAACGCTGTGCTGGGTGCGCTGGGACGCGAGAAGAGCATCCCCGCCTTCGAAATGTATACCGAGGTATTGCAGGATGCCGTGGTCGACCTCATCCGCCAAGGCCGCGTGAAGTTCGGCAGTACCTGCTCGCTCACCGTGACCAACAACTGCCTGAACGGCATCTACGAAGATATAGACTTCTTCCGCGACAAGCTGGTGCTCCGTCCGTCGGAAATCTCCAACAGCCCCGAAATCATCCGTCGCCTCGGTGTCATCTCCATCAATACCGCCATCGAGGCCGACATCTACGGCAACGTCAACTCCACACACATCGGAGGCACCAAGATGATGAACGGCATCGGCGGTAGCGGTGACTTTACGCGCAATGCCTACATCTCCATCTTTACCTGTCCGTCGGTGGCCAAGGAGGGAAAAATCAGTGCCATCGTACCTATGGTATCGCACCATGACCATACGGAACACGACGTAAACATTGTAGTGACCGAACAGGGTGTAGCCGACCTGCGTGGCAAGGGACCCAAAGAACGTGCCCAGGCCATCATAGAGAACTGTGCCCATCCGGACTACAAACAACTGTTGTGGGACTATCTGAAGCTGACCGACGGGAAGGCACAGACACCTCATGCCGTGCGGGCATCGCTGGCCATGCACGCCGAACTGGCCAAGAGCGGCGACATGCGCAATGTGGACTGGAGCCAATTCCGCTAAACTACCCTATGGACTACAGAAGGCACACACCAATCTCTACATAATGGGAAAAGGCTGCTCTGGAATCACTTCCCGGGCAGCCTTTTTCTTCATCACCTTACGGTGGAATGAAGATGCAGAGAGTATGATTGTTGTATGTATCCGTGTAGCTTTGTCAGTTCGGACTTACTCCTGTCCGCCTCCCAACGCCTGATAGAGCGTAATGAGGCTTTGGATTTCGCTGAAGCGGTTAGCCGTCTGCGAGAGTTGTGCCGCAAGCAATGACTGACGGGCCGTAAGCACCTCCAGGTAGGTGGTGTTACCATGCTCCATCAGCAACGAGGTGCTGCGCAAAGCCTTCTGCTGAGCCTCCACCTGCTTGGAGAGCAGGTCGCTCTTCGCGTGGCTGGTCTGATAGCCACTCAACGCATCGTTCACCTCGGCACCGGCATTGAGCAACGCCTGCTGGAACGAGAGCGATGCCTGCTCCTGCTGTGCCTTGGCTATCTTGAGCTGCGCCGTCAGCTTGCCCTGTGCAAAGAGGGGTTGCGTGAGCGATGCCACAGCCGTGGCCAGAACCTTGCCGGGATTGATAATCATCGAACCGGCCGAATTGGTCCAACCGGCACTACCGCTCAACGTGATGGAGGGATAGAAAGCCGAACGGGCCGCATTGGTGGTGTAGAAAGCTGCCTCCAGTGCCCGCTCTGCACTACGTACATCAGGGCGACCGGAAAGCAGTTGAACAGGTACTCCAACAGAAAAGTCGGTAGGGAACTGCTGCTCTTGCAACGTGCCTCGCTGATAGTCGCGAGGTGTCTCGGCCAGCAGTGTAGAGAGCGAGTTCTTCACCTGGTTAATTTGCTCCTCCAGGTCGAGAACCGAATTCTTCACTTGATAATAGGCTGCCTCCATCTGGCTGACGGCAGCCTCGTTGCTGCGTCCTGCATTCATCAGGGCACGGGTAGACTGTACCGTCTCCTTCCAAGCCTCCTCGCTCTGCCGTGAGATAGCCAGTTGCTCGTCCAGCATCAGCAAGGTGTAATAGGTATTGGCAATGCCGGCTATCAGCTGTGTACGCACAGCCTGCTGATAGTCCTTGCTCTGTGCCAACAAGGCCTGCGACTGCCGCTTGGCATTGCGTATGGAGCCGAAGAGGTCGAGCTGCCACGAAGCGGTAGCAGGCAGCGAGTAGGTCTGTGTAGCCTTGCCGCCGTCGAAACTGCTGGCTACCCCTTGCGGAGCCAGTGCCAGCGATGGCAGATAGGCCAGCTTGGCAGCCAGCAAGGTAGCTTCGGCCTGCTTCACACGCAGCTGTGCCGAGAGGTAATCGGTATTGTTCTGCAATCCCTGCTCAATCAGCGCCTGCAGATGGGGGTCGGTAAAGAGCTCCTGCCAGGGCATCACGCCCAGCGAAGCGTTCAGGCTGTCGGTTGTCACCTCCGCACCATACAGTTGGTCAGGAACGGAAGCGGCCGGTTTATAGTTGGTGTAGACACCGCAGCTGCTCAGTACCGAGCAGGCGGCAGCCAGTATGATAACATGCTTCTTCATCTTGTTCTCCTTTCATTTGGTTTTATGCTGTCCATGCCTGTCAGTCAGATAGTATATCAGGAGCGCGATGACCAGTGCCACCGCATGCTCCAGACAAATAATACCTCCCTGACACCACATGGTTCAATTCTTTACAATGGTTCAATTCTCTTCGTTGAAGGCACTGCGTTCGGCCAGACTCTTCTCTTTCTCCTGGGCAATCTGCCGGTCTGTCTCCACGTGCATCGGCTTGCGGATTTTCTCCTGCATGTACTCAAAGAAGATGTAGAAGACAGGCACCACAAACACCAGTGCCAATGTACCGATGGCCATACCACCTACCACACCCGTACCGAGTGACGAGTTACCGTTGGCACCGGCACCGGTAGAGAACATCAACGGAATCATACCGAAGATCATGGTCAATACGGTCATCAGGATAGGACGCAGACGCGCCTGTGCGGCACTGTAGGCCGATTCGATGATGCCCATACCCTGACGACGACGCTCCAAAGCAAACTCGGTAATCAGGATGGCCGTCTTGGCCAACAGACCAATCAACATGATGACACCCGTCTGCAGGTAGATGTTGTTCTCCAATCCGAAAATCTTGGCGAAGAGGAACGAACCCATCAGACCGAACGGTACGCTGAGGATAACGGCCCAAGGCACCAGGAAGCTTTCATAGAGACAGGAGAGTATGAGGAAGATGAGCACAATACAGATACCGTAAATCATGACCGTCTGGTAACCGCTGATGTTAGCCTCCTCACGTGACATACCGGCATATTCATAGCTATAACCGGTAGGCAGAGCCTGTTCTGCTACTTCGGCAATGGCCTTCATGGCCTCACCCGAAGAGTAGCCGAGGGCGGCATTGGCCTGTACCTTGATGCTGGAGTAGAGGTTGAAACGGTCGGATGACTCAGGACCCAGCACCCGCTTCAGCTTGACAAACTGGCTGACAGGAGCCATCTGTGTGCCGTTGCGCACAAACATATTGTCGAGGTCGCTCTCGCGCAGACGGAAGTCGGGCGATGCCTGCACCATCACACGATAAACCTTACCGAACTGGTTGTAGTTGCTGGCATACGAACCACCGCAATAGGCTCCCAGCACACCCAATACGGTAGAGGGAGAGATGCCGGCACGCTTGCACTGGGCAGCATCCACATCGACGCTGACCTGCGGGAAGTTCATGGCGTAGGGCGTATAGGCCATCGCAATCTCCGGACGCTGGTTCAGCGCACCGAGGAACTTCATGGCGTTCTGATAGAACACAGCCTTGTCGCCACCCGTACGGTCCTGCAGATACATCTCGATGGAGTTACCCATACCGTAACCGGGAATCATACCCGGCTGGAAGGCAAATACCTGCGCATTCTTAATCATGGAGCAGGCACCGTTGATACGGTTCATTACGGTGTTGATTTCGTGCTCCTTGCCTTTACGCTCGTCCCAATTCTTCAGACGGACAATGTACATACCGTACGAGGAACCCTGTCCGGAAATCAGACCATAACCGGTTACCTTCGCATACGATTCGATTTCAGGTTGCTGTTTCAGTACTTCCTCTACTTTGACCATCACCTTACCGGTCTCTTCCAACGAAGTACCCGGTGCACAGCTGACGTTCATCATGCACACACCCTGGTCTTCCTGAGGCACCAGACCGGTCTTGGTCGTACTCATGAAATAGGTGAGCAGCACCAAGGCACAAACCAGCGACACCCATACCATCCAACGGTGGTGGATGGCAAACATCACACCCTTCTTATACTTGCCCAACATGGCATTGTAAGAGGCGTTATAGGCGACACGTACACGGCCGTTGATGCTCTTGGCACTCTTGGTACCGTCGCTGGGACGCATCATCATGGCACACAGAGCCGGACAGAGCGTCAGGGCGCAGATACAGGAGAGACCTACGGAAGTGGCCATCGTGACACCGAACTGGGTATAGAAGATACCGCTGGTACCACCCATGAAGGTGACCGGCACAAACACGGCCATGAAGACCAGCGTACAGGTGATAACGGCCATCGTCACATCGCCCATGGCATCTTTCGTAGCCAGATAAGAAGACTTATAGCCGGCATCAAACTTGGCCTGTACGGCCTCTACTACCACAATGGCATCGTCGACCACCGTACCGATGGCCAGCACCAGAGCAAACAACGTCAGGATGTTGATAGTAAATCCGGCTGCCATCAAGCAGGCAAATGTACCCACCAGCGAAACAATGATGGAAATAGAGGGAATCAACGTACTCTTGAAGTCCTGCAAAAAGAAGTATACCACCAAGATAACGAGGATGATGGCGATGACCAACGTCTCAACTACGTTGTTGATAGAGGCGAAGAGGAAGTCGTTGGAGCTCATCATCTTCTTGAATTCCAATCCGGCCGGCAGTTCCTTGCTCATGGCATCCACCTCAGCTTCGATACGTTTGTTCACATCAGTAGCATTGGCACCTGCCACCTGGAAGGCCATGAACGTCACACCCGGATGGCCGGTATTCTCAGCATGGAAGGCATACGACAAGGCACCCAACTCTACATCGGCTATATCCTTCAGACGCAACACATTGCCGTTCTCATCGGAGCTCACCACAATGTTCTTGAACTCTTCCACACTCTTCAGACGACCACGATACTTCATGGTCAGCTGGAAGGTGTTGTTCGAATGTTCGCCCAGCGAACCGGTAGGAGCTTCCAAGTTCTGCTCGCTCAACAGGGCTGCGATGTCCGAAGGCACCAGTCCATATTGCGCCATCCGGTCGGGCTTCAACCAGACACGCATACTATAGGTATTACCCAGTTCCATGACGTCACCCACACCTTCAATACGTTTGATGCGGGGCACCACATTGATGTCCAAGTAGTTACCCAAGAAGTTCTCATCATACCGATCATCGGTACAAACCAACGACACGATTTGCAGGAAGGAGGTCTGTCGTTTGGTTGTGGTCACACCGATTTTGGTAACCTCGGCCGGCAGCAGACCTTGTGCCTTGCTGACGCGGTTCTGCACGTTCACCGCTGCCATATCAGGGTCGGTACCCTGCTTGAAGATGACCTGAATGGTAGCACGTCCTGCATTGGAGGCAGTAGACGTGATGTACAACATGTTCTCCACACCATTGATGCTCTCCTCCAACGGCATGATTACCGCATTCATCATGGCTTCGGCATCGGCACCGGTATATTGAGCCTCGACCTGTACCGTAGGAGGTGCAATGTCAGGATACTGCTCTACCGGCAGGGTAAGGAGCGAAATCAGTCCGACAATCAATATCAGGATAGATATTGACATGGCCATCACCGGCCGCTTGATAAATATATTTCCTTTCATACGCTATTTCAGTTTTCAAGTTCTTCCGTTGTTGCGTTACGATTCCTCCGGAACTTATTTCACTTGCGTTCCCTCTCTGACCAGTCCGGCACCCTCCGAGATGATTTCGTCGCCCGGATTCAAGCCTTCCAGTACCACATACTCACGTCCGTCCTCCGAAGGAGCCACGGTTACAATAGCCGAAGCGGCCTTACCGTCTACCACCTTATATACCAATGTCTTGTCCTGCAGTTGGAAGGTAGCGGCCTGCGGAATGACAATGCAGTCCTTGTATACATCGGGCACTACCACGGCGGCTGTAGCACCGCTGCGCAGAATACCCTTTTCGTTGGGGAAAATGGCACGTACAGAGACCGAACCCGTCTGACGGTCAATCACACCGCTGATACTTTCAATGCGACCCTTGGTTTCGTACATCGATCCGTCGTTCAGCTGCAGCTGTACCTCAGGCATGTTCTTCACCGCTTCGTCCGTCGAACCATACTGACGTGTCAAGGAGAGCAGTTGGTTCTCGGTCATAGAGAAGTAGACGTAAACATCCTTGTTGTCGCTTACCGTAGTCAGCGCTTTTCCCATCGAGGGTCCTACCAACGTTCCTTCGCGCATGGGCAGGGCACCTACCACACCGTCGCTCGGGCTCTTCACCTCGGTATAGGCCATGTTGTTGCGGGCATTCACCTCCTGCGCCTTGGCCTGTGCCAACTGCGCCTTGGCCGTCAGATATTGGTTTTCGGCCGTCTGCAATGTGTAGGCCGACACTACCTTCTGTGCATACAGTTCTTTATTGCTGTTATAGGAAAGCTCGGCAGTAGCCAGCGCAGCCTGAGCCACTTCTACATTGGCCATGGCCGTATTCAAGGCTGCTTTATAAGGCACCTGGTCGATGATGAAGAGTGATTGGCCCTTGTTTACCCGTTGTCCCTCTTTCACCATCACCTTCCAGATGGTTCCGGACACTTGCGGCATAATGGCGGCATCGTAGCGTCCGCGTACGGTTGCCGAATAAGAATTCGCAAATTCCTTGTCTGTCTTGGCTACCGTCATGGTAGCATACGAAGCTTGCATCTGTCCTGCACCTGCCTGCTGCTTGCAGGAAGTCATCCACATTGTACAGCCAATCAGCGCAACCAGCTGTAACCATTTTCCATTTACTGTAATCATATTCTCTATCTATTTATAATGTTTATAATTCACTCTTCAGTCATCCCATCTGACTGTTTTTCCTATTAACTCTTTAAATCGGGTGCAAAATTAGAACAAGTCACCATAGCACAGATAACACATAAGTAGATAAAAATGTTCTATTTTCCTAATTACACAATTTTAAGAATAAAGAACACTCAATAGAAAGAAGAAAAGGACAAATTGCATGAGTTTTAGAACAATATAGTTCCGAAATAATTCATCATCTTTGCAGCAAAATTCAGAAGAACAATAATTTAAGACAATCTACAATATATGGAAAATGAGATAATAAAAAGCGTAAACATTGAAGATTTTAGGATATATGGAGAGAAAATCGACTATATTGATGACTATGTAGTGGTCTCAAATACACTGGAAGATTTGACCGAACTGAACAATTCGGACGGCCTGCAGGCCATCCGTATCAACTTCTTCCTCATCGTATCGTGTGTAGAAGGGGAAGGCGAAATGGTCATCAACGGCAAAAGTTACCAGCTGAAACCCAACACAGCAGTAATCTGCTTACCCACCATGATACTGAGTCGGATACACTTCAGCGCTTTCAACAAGGTAAAGTGCATCGGATTCTCCAGCAACTTCATGGAGCGGGTGATGAAAAAGGAAAAGGGATCGGAGAAACTCTTCATCAACATATACAACAACCCCGTCATGCACATCGAGAAGGAGCGGTCACCCGTGATGCACCACTACTCCGCCCTGCTGATGAGCAAGATAAAGGAGCCGCCTCACCGCTACCGCAAGGACATATTGCAGTACCTCTTTGCGGCATTGTTCTGCGAGATGATCAACGAGATACAGCGGCTCATCAACGATACCGAAGAGGAGCCCGAACGAGGGTTCCGCCGGGCAGCCTATGTATTCAAGCACTTCATGGCCGAACTATCGAAGGACGGCGGCATGCACCGATCGGTCAGCTACTTTGCCAACCAATTGTGCTACTCGCCCAAATACGTGTCGAGTGTGGTGAAACAGGTAAGCGGACGCACGGCACTGGAGTGGATTGACGAATATGCCATGGAGCAGATAAAGATACAGCTGAAGCACTCCGACAAGTCCATCAAAGAGATAGCGGACAACTTCAACTTCTCCAACCAGTCGTTCTTCGGAAAGTATGTGAAGGCACACCTCGGCATGTCGCCCGCCCGATACAGGCAGATGCCTGACTGACAGCATGTTGACAACGAAAGTAGAGGCACAGAAAGGTGAATCTCTCCGTACCTCTGCTGAAAAACTGTAATAGCCTCCTCAGGTACTGCGCAAGGCAAGGCTGAGGAGACTATAGAGGTAACGTATGTTCAAAATACCAGCAACGTAGTACGTAAATCGTAGTACTATCGGCGATACCGATTGATGCCGGCCTGCGAAAACTGACGTAGGCATCCACATCCTCGTTAGCAGTCAGGAGGGTGCTACATTCAGTCGTATCATGAAACACATTCAGAATACGACTGAATATTGAAAATCTTAACAATCTGTTTTACAATAAGTTACAAAATCAAATTGGCTATAGTTGATTTTTGCGTTGTATATTGATGTGTTTTCCATTATTTTTCATA
>CALZEQ010000068.1 GCA_945641355.1 uncultured Mediterranea sp.
ATTAAATATTTTTTAAACAAGACCTATATGTGCGTAACCCGCTGTAGCTGAGGGGGAACGCTGTATTGGTAGCTTACTTTGCATCCATCTATTTCTTACAAATTATTTACATGTCTAAAGTATTAGTATTAGCCACTTCACGTAAAACACGTGGCGGAGTGACGAGTGTAGTGAAGGCTCATGAGCAAGGTGAGCAGTGGAAAAAGTATCATTGCAGATGGATTGAGACACATAGGGACAATGGATTGTTGGTGAAGTTCCTGATGGTTGTTCCAGCTTTCATTCAATATGTTGTCCTTCTGCCATTTTATGACCTTGTGCATATACATACGAGTGAACCGCCTTCGGCGTTGAGAAAGGTGGTGTTCATGTGGTGGGCAAAGGTGTGGAAGAAAAAGACTATCGTCCATTTTCATTCTTTTTCACCTGAGACAACGATAAGAAGCAGGTTTGCTTGTCTCTATCGCTATTTGTTTGGAAAGGCTGACAGGGTGGTCGTGCTGAGTGAATATTGGAAACGTGTGGTGATGAAGGAGGTGCCGTCAGCAAAAGTTGAGGTTATCTATAATCCTTGTTTGGCTGAGGTTAAGGAACTTGCAGTTGGTTGTGTGGAATATAAAGGGACTGCGCCCAAGAGTCATTCCATTCTTTATGCCGGAACAGTGAACCATCGTAAGGGTTATGCGGATATGGTGAAGGCTTTTGCTAAAGTTGCCAAAAATCATCCTGACTGGCAGATTGTGTTTGCCGGTAATGGAGAGATTGAACAAGGAAAGGCATTGGCAGGGTCTTTAGGTATCAGCAATCAGACGAAATGGCTTGGATGGGTTAGAGGTGAGGAAAAGGACAAGGCTTTCAAGGAGGCTACGATATTCTGCCTGCCATCGTATGCTGAGGGTTTCCCAATGTCGGTATTGGATGCCTGGAGTTATGGATTACCTGTGATAACGACACCTGTAGGTGGTATTCCTGACGTTGCCAAGGATGGTGGGAATATGCTGCTCTTTAATCCTGGCGATGTGGACGCATTGGCAGAGTGTATGGAGCGGATGATAACGGACAAGGAACTACGCGATAGAATCAGTAGGGCTTCGTTGGAGTTTGCTAGACACACTTTCAATGTGGAAAGTATAGGAGAAGAAGTGGGACAACTATATGAAAATATTTTAAATAATTAAGATAACAATGATTAAGACAAAGAATGATTTACGTTCTTATATTGAACAAGATTTGAAACAGAACTTAGTTAGTCTGGGGGGCAAAAAGATGGATTTATGTCCATGCCAATCCAAGGCTTCATTTCATATATAATTTGAGGTATTATGAGTACTATTACAATAATACAGGAGTTTTTAATAAGATAATGAAATATTGGCATTACTATATTCATAAAAAACTGAGTTATAAACTTGGTTTCACAATATATGCCAATCAGTTTGGGCCGGGATTGTACATTGGACACTATGGTACGATAGTGGTTAACAAGGAATGTAGAATCGGGGCGAATTGCACTATTCATGTATGCGTGAATATTGGAATGGGAGGTAGCATAATAGGCGACAACTGCTATATCAGTCCTGGAGTGAAAATTGTAAAACCCGTGAGAATAGGAAATAATGTGGTAATAGGAGCGAATGCAGTGGTAAACAAGGATATTCCAGACAACTGTATGGTGGCTGGACTACCTGCGAAAGTAATTAAAAAGTTTAATCCCAACACTCAGAAATGGGAAAAGGTATAATTTTTTATTTTAAAATATGAGTAAGATTTTAGTAACTGGAGGTTGTGGAATGATTGGAAGCAACCTTGTGAAGAGATTGGTAAAAGAAGGTCATGATGTTAGCGTTGTAGATAATCTGTGGCGCGGTAAACTGGAGTATCTCAATGACGAGAACGGCAAGCCGGTCATTGATTTGGACACACACTTTCATAATGTTGATCTCAGTACAGGATTTGGTATTGACTCAATAGTGTTTAATACTGAATATGTTATTCACCTTGCCGACATTGTTGCCGGTATTGACTATGTGTTCAGCAATCAGGGGGATTTGTTCAGACTTAACAACCTAATCAACACTCATCTTTTCCATTCTGTGCGAAAGGCTGGCAAGGAACGTATCAAGGGACTGATTTATGTGGGAACGGCTTGCAGCTATCCTCTTACTCGTCAGAACTCATTGGATGTTATTCCTCTGAAAGAGGAGGAGTTGTTCCCCGCCCTGCCTGAATCGGCATACGGATGGAGCAAGTTGATGGGACAGTTGGAAATCGGATTCTTGGAGAAGGAAACGGGCATTCCATGCTGTACTCTTCAGTTCCATAATGTTTATGGCGCACCATGTGATTATGGAGAAAGAAGTCAGGTGATTCCTGCCCTTATCAGAAAGGCGATCAACTATCCTGCCGAACCATTCAACGTATGGGGCAGCGGAAAGCAAGGCCGTGCTTTCATTCATGTGAACGACATAGTCGATGCTCTCGTCCTGGCTCTTGAAAAGGGTTGGGGGCATGGATGGATTCAGATTGGGCCTTCTGAATGTACAAGCATTAGGGAGATAGCCGAGGCTGTTGTCAAAATATCAGGTAAGGACATCGAACCATTCTACGATACAACTAAGCCAGAGGGAGACAAGGCACGCAGTGCAGACTGGAGCAAGGCTAAGGAAGTGCTCGGTTGGGAGCCGAAAATGAGCTTGGAGGAAGGACTGCGCCAGCAATACGAATGGATAAAGAATGACATTGAGAAAAACAAGAATTGATGTCGATTCTTAAGAATATCAGTGATATAAAAGGTATCTCCACTGCTCATGGAATCGGCATAAAGCGGGTTCTATTGAGTGGTGGAGACACTGATAGTGCAGTAACGCAAATTGCTGTCACTACATTAAGAGCCGAAGAGGAGGTTGAGGTGCATGTGCATCCCACGATGGATGAACATTACATCATCTTGGAAGGTGATGGAGAGATGTTCTTCAATGGAAATTGGCATAATTGTAAAGAAGGGGATTATCTGTTGATAACAAAAGAGGACAAGCACGCAATGAAAGCAAAGTCAAATTTGAAATTTATAACAATAGGAATAGCTTATGACAAATGACAAGAAATACTTCAATGTGAGAATTGAGTTTGACAAGGATAAACTTGACAAGACAATATTTGATGCCATAGAGAAAGGAATCCCAGGGTACAGTTGTTCGGTGGAGAGCAATAATCTGACAGTGGCCAACCAGAATCCAGAGTTTCTTGAAGTCTTGAATGGAGCTTTGGTGAACAACTGCGACGGTTCGATATTGGCAAAGATATTAGCATGGATTCACCATGAGCCGATTGACAGGTATATAGGTGCGGACATATTTATCAAATACATCAAAATGAAAAAGTTCAAGCAATTCTTCCTTGGAAATACGGAGGAGGTGCTTGAAGGACTTCGCAAGAACTTGTCGAAGATTGATCCGAAGATTGCGGGATATAGATTTGAGACCCTACCATTTAGGAAGGTTGACGAGTTTGACTATGAGGGTATTGCCAAGATGATTAATGATGACAATCCCGATATTATATGGGTAAGTCTCGGTGCACCGAAGCAGGAAATGTTTATGGCAAGACTGAAGCCTTACCTTAATCGTGGCGTGATGTTTGGCTATGGCGCAATATTTAATTTCAATGCAGGTGTCGGTGGTGTGAAAAGAGCACCGAAATGGATGTTGGCATTGAGATTGGAATGGCTGCACAGGGCTTTGGAGCAACCGAAAAAGAACATACCGAGATACTGGAACTTCATCAAGACCTTGCCCCGGATGATTAAGGAGGAACGGAGGAAGGTGAAGATGGAACAGATGTCTGTAAAAGCATAAGTGTATGAAAAAAAGAGATTTGTCGATTGATCTCCTGAAATTTTTTGCATGTGTCGCAATTACGAACAGTCATTTTGATGTAGTATATGGTCCACTTTCCCCAATAGCAACAGGAGGTGCAATAGGGGATATATTGTTCTTTTTTGCCTCAGGTTTTACCATCTTTCTGAGTAATCGGGGGGAGCAATTCTTTGATTATTACAAAAGAAGAATTAATAGAATATACCCCACGGTATTTGCTTGGGCATTAATGAGGGGTGCAATATTCAGTAGCGACAAAAACTTTATTGACGTTTTATTGAATGGTGGAGGATGGTTTGTATCGTGCATCATGCTTTATTACATTGTTTTCTATTTTATCCGAAAATTCATGTTCGGATATTTAAAGCAGTTGTTATTTGCCATTGTCATAATGTCTATGGGGCTGTATTTTGTATGGGACAAACCGAGCATATATAATATTTATGGAGATACATATTACAAGTGGATCCATTATTTTATGTTTATGCTCCAAGGCGCAATAATCGGCTTGACTGTAAAGGAAGGCAGGATGACTGAAACAAAATCAAGGTTAGAATTACCTATACTGATGATTTGTATAGTATCATTTTTTGCATTATTCTCTTTCAAATCAAGTGAAAGCATGAACTTCATACAGATATTCACATTCCTGCCTCTTTTGGGAGTTGCTTATTATTCTTATCGTCTTTGCATGAAAAAGGGAATGTTGCGACTCTTGGAGGTTCCTATACTGGGTAAGACAATAAGAACAATAGGCGGTCTTTGTCTGGAAATATATATATGCCAGATGTTTCTGCTAAAGTACGATCCTCTGATGTCGGTTGTCACCAAGTCGTTCCCCTTTGGAATCATATTGGCTTCATTGGCGATATTCGTTACGGCCTATATATTGCACTGTATTTCAAATATATGGATACAGACATTTAAGGATGGTGATTATGACTGGAAAAGCGTTGTAAAAGTTTTCTAATAGAATCCTACTGACATATATTACAGTTTATTCTGAAATAAAGATTATTAGAAATGGATAAAAAGTGGGAAATAATCTCAAGTAAATATCTATTGGAAAGCAAATGGATAAATGTCCGTAAGGACAAAGTCAGGATGCCCAAGGGTGTGGAATTGGATGATTTCTATATCCTTGAATATCCTGACTGGATTAATGTTATTGCAATAACGGAAGAGGGAGACTTCGTATTGGAACGTCAATATCGTCATGGCACGCAGACTGTTGAGTACGAGATATGTGCAGGCGTAATAGAAAAAGGTGAAGAACCAATTGTTGCTGCCCAACGTGAATTGTACGAAGAAACTGGATTCGGTGGTGGTGAATGGAGCTTATATTGTGTGACTGCGCCTAATCCGGCAGCGATGACTAATAGAAATTATACATTCTTGGCCAAAGGAGTAAAGCAGATTTCCTCCCAACATCTTGAAAGGACTGAAGACATTGATGTCATCGTTGTGTCTCGTGAAGAGGTGAAACAGATATTGAAGGATGGAAAAATGATGCAAGGGATAATGCAAGCTCCACTATGGCGAATGTTTTATGAGGAAGAAGGAAGATAACTTATTCTTAAAAGGACAGGTGACATAAAAGGACAGGTGACAGGTCACTGTCCCGCAAAATCATTAATCGTTCACCCTTAATCCATAATCGTAAGCAATGCCACGACAAGGACGTGACTGTTACTAATGAGTTGTCCCACAGATTGCACAGATAGACACGTTGCTCGCGCTCGTGTAATGCGTTCGGTACGGGCAGAGCGAAGTGAATGAAAAAAAATCTGTGTCATCTGTGAAATCTGTGGGAGACAAATCACGGGAGGGTCTCAATCCAGCTGTACTCGCGACGGGCGTTGAAGCAGGGACAGGCCTTGGGCTCGGTGCCGGGCAGGTCGCGGTGGCCGGTGATGCGGGCCGCAGGAAAGAGGGCGTGCAGACGGATGAGGAGCTGCTGCAGGGCCTTGCGCTGCTCGGGCGTGCGGGTGTCAGCAGGATGACCCTGGACATCGAGGCCGCCTTCGTAACAGAGGCCGATGCTGCAACGGTTGTAGGGACGGCAATGGGCCCCGACCTCCAGCAGACGGCGATGACGGGTGACGGTGCCATCCCGACGGATGTAGAAGTGATAGCCGATGGTGCGGAAACCACGGGCACGGTGGTCGCGCAACAGCTGCTCTACAGGATAGGGACGGTCGGCACGGGTGGCGCTGCAGTGAAGGATGATCCAGCGGACGCTCTCCAGACTCTCCATCAGGGGGCTGGTTCCCTGGGCCTTCAGATATTGCTGCTCGTTCTGACAGGGTTCGTCTGCCAAAAGGATTGGGTAGGTGTCTGATATCACGGTGGTCAATTTAAAATTTAAAATTAAGAATGTAAAGCGGATGATGAAATCACATCCGCGCACAATGTATCACCACGAACGATATTCAGGGCGGACACATAGGTCCGCCCCTACGGGTAACTTGTAGCTATAGGAGCTACTGCATCAGCGTGGTGGCTGCTCCGCCGGCTGCACCGGTGACTATCAGTTCAATGACTCGGAGGATGTAGAGGACGATGCTCTTCCAGTTGTTCTTCATACGCTTGGTTTTTAGATAAATGAAAATGATTAACTGCATATAGGCTTAGGGTTGGGGTTAGCCGAGCGGATTGTCATCCGTGTTGCCGTCGCCGCCACTGCCACCACTGCCACCACTGCCATCGGGTGTCACGGGCTGGTCGTCCGGATCGGTGATGATGGCACCGCTGGTGGTGTAGTAGGCCTTCTTGAGCGAGGCTTCCAGATTGAGGCTGGTGTTGCTCAGCTCGCCGGTGGCACGGGCACGCAACTTGACGCGGCGGATGTTGCGGGCGGTGGTGAAATCCTTGACGGTGGCCGATCCGCCGGAGGCGTTGACGATGCCGCACGAGAAGATGGCCAGGTCGTCAATCTTCACGTTCTTGCCGTCGAGCACCATCTCCTTGATACACTTCACCATGGTCTGTACCACGCCGTAGCATACGGCCTCGCCGAAGCCTGAGTTGTGGCCGGACATGTGCTTGGCCAGGGCTTTCAAATCTACCGTCTCTTCGATGGCGGGATGGGCGTAGAAGCGTCCGTTGTAGGCGCTCTTCGGGTTGATGTAGGGTCTGCATACGTACTTTAACATAACGTTGAAACTTTTTTTTAGTGAAACATGATTGGACTGTTCTCTGTAACCGGTTACGCTGCAAAGATACGACATCTCCAAAGGCCACTTATGCGCCAGGTGCGGAGGCGTGCTTTAGTCGGGTTCGCCGAGACGATCGACGATGAGACGCACCTGACGGACGGTGAAACAGCGGTTGCGCGGACGGTATCCGCACTGGCGAAGGGCTTCGAGCAACACGGCGTCGCGGTTGATCCAGCGGGCCAGGCGGTTGGTGGCTACATGCTCCTCGCTGTCGGGGAAGTAGAGGCGGGCCAGGTGGCCCTTGGTGTAGGCATGGTATTTCATGAGTTTTTAAGTTTTTGAGTTTCTGAGGTTTTGTTTCGTAAACAAGGGGTTTGAGGTGGATAAACAGGTTGTTGGGGCAGTGCAAAGCGGTTGTTTGCACAGTACAAACCACCGCTTTCCCGCCGTGAAGGCTGCATGACGGATGACAGAACTGACAGCCATCTCTTCAGACTCCTTACGCCCGCGGGATATGCGGAAACGGAATGTTGCAACACCCTGCGTACGCGGGCGTGATGACTTGAAAACCGGGCTGGCCATCTGTCATCCGTCAGGAGGAAGAAAGAGCCTGTGAAACAAATCTTGTTGATATATATTACTAATTTCATAACAATAAAAACAGAATGATAATGGAACTGCTTATGGTAAATATTCATTACTCTGATTCGCGGTTCATGGCCATGGACTTCTGGTAGCTCACTATCTCGTTGGCCGTCCGGGCCACCATGATGTAGCCGCGCACGTTCTCCATCCGCTTGGGTCGGAAGCCAATCTTCTTCAGGGCCTTGCCCACCAGGATGGGCGACAGCTTCTGAGCCAGGTTGGCACTGATGATTTGCATGACACGGGCCACGGAGTAGAACTCGCCCACCTCTTCGCCCACAGGGTGGCGGAAATAGAGCGACACGAGGTCGAACTCCAGGTCGGGCGACTCGAAGCGGGCGTTGTAGCGCTGCAGCTCTACCTGTTCGTCGGGCTCAAACCAGTAGCGGTAGCCGCCCCGATAGAGCGAGTAGGCCTGCGCGAAGATGCCGTTGTGCGCAAAGGGGGTGGTGCGGGGCGAGCGGATGTGCTCTACCTCCACGGGCAGCCAGCGACGGGTGCCGGTGGGGTCGTTGATGAACTGGGCGTTGTTGCCCGTGCCGCAGAAGCTGGCTATATGCTTGCGGTGCTCGTGGTAGCGTGCATAGGCCGCCCGCTCGTCAATATGGTTCATGGTGACCACGGCCTTCAGCTCGTTCATGTCGTTGCGCGACATCACGTCCAGCTCCTCGCAGCACACCAGTGCATACTGGGCCAGCTTCACGCGGTCGTCGCGCGTCATGCGTTGCGAGTTGCTGCGGATGTAGAAGTACTCTTGCAGCGAGGGAGGCAGCAGGTGCTGAAACCAGGTGGTCTTGTACGACCCCTGCGGCCCTACGAGCACCAGTATGACGTTGTTCACCACCCGCTCGTCCACCCAGGCGGCCACCATGCCTACCAGCCATTTGCGCAGAAACTGCTCGAACAGGGCCTGATGACGTTCGCGTTCCGGCCCGTTGCGCCCTGCCACGCTGATGGTTTCGGCCAGCTGGCGGATGTAGTCGGGGTCGCGGTCGGCATCCCACGGAGGCAGTGAGTCCAGGTAGTGGGTCAGCGGATGAAAGGCGGGGGTGAAGTCAGACTCGATGACCCGCACCAGGTCGTTGATCTGTAGGGGCTTGGTCTCGTTCATCGCCGTCCAGATGGAGTTGAGCAGGCGGTCGTCCAGGTTCTGCCAATGGGTGGTGTGGCCGTCGTCGGCGAGGCGGGCCACCTGCGTGCGGCAGGAGAGCAGGTTGTAGCGGAAGCGGTTGTGGACGGTGAGGTACTCCTTGATTTCGCTCACCGACATGCTGCGCCGGCGGTCGTCGGCCTCGGTGCGGTGAGGGGCGAAGCTGCGCACCCCGTGCTGGTCGGTCTGCTTGTAGCACTGCCTGACGATGCGCTCGGTCTCGTCGTAGTCGGCAAACTGCTGTCCGGCCCATTGCAAGGCTCCCTGCAGGGAGAAGCCGAACTGGTTGAGCTTGTAGGCCACGCGCATCACGTAGTCGTTGTGCATGCCCGGCTGGTAGACGGCCTTCTCGGCCTGCAGCTCGTGCAGCAGCACGTCGTTGTAGCAGCGGTCTATCCGCAGCAGTTCGCGCCGGAGCCGTTGCTGCTCCTTGTCCTGCCGCTTCTGTGCCTCCAGCTGGCTGCGCAGGTACTCCAGGTCGAAGGGGGTGGCATCGGGGGCAAAGTAGGCCTCGGGGTCGTAGGCGGCAATGGAGAGGCGGGTCACATTCTTGCACTGGCGGTCGGTCTCCACGCCGAGCAGGCGGGCATAGTAGTCGTTGCCTATCTGGAAGGCCCGGGTGTAGAAGCGCTTCTGCGTCTCCAGGTCGGTGTCGGCATCGGGCTGGTAGCGGAAGAGGATGCGCAGTCCCTCGCCGCTGACGGTGGTGTAGCAGAGCAGGGTGTGAGGGTCGGCACAGGCCTTCTGCCTGAGCGCGGCCAGTGACTCGGAGGTGCCGGCATGGTCGATGTCGACCAGCGAGAGGCCGGTCAGGGCGGTGATGTGGCGGCTGGCTTTGCCCCCTTCAAACAGGCAGGCCACGGCAAAGAGGGGGCACTGCTCTTTCAGGCTCTTGAGGCGGGTGGTGCGGTATCCCTCGGTGTGGCTCTTCAGCGTGTTGCTGGTACGGATGGCACGTACCGTGTCGGCCAGCGAAGCAACCTTGGGCTGCCTGTCGCTGATGTTGGAAAAGATGGATATGTTCATAAGGCTCTCTTATTTGTGTTCTGTCTACAAAGTTAATGATTTACAGATGGCAGGCGTCCATATTACCCCGTAGGGGGAATCTTTCGTAACTATATACATAAATTAATATATTTAAACATGCATAACCACGAAAATGAACAGAGGCGGGCCGAGCAGTGTGTGATGGAGCTGGCCTGTATCGTCCGCGAACATGCTGCGATGCTGCACATCCGCATGGGGTGGCTGGAGAAGGAATTGCGCGTAAGGAAAAGTTTTTTTGAACTGTAGCAAGGGGCAGTGCGACTCGGTGCGGATGGTGCCGATGCTGAAGTGCCTGCTGATGCTGGAGCGGCGCTACGAGGAGCTGATAGGGCTGCACGAACGGCAGCACAGCCCGCAGGCGGAGACGGAGCGCAGACACCTCGATGCGCTGAGGGAACAGTGCCGCAGGGCAATGCCGTGGCAGGACAGGTGACCGTGGGACACAGGACAGGTGACAGGTCACTGTCCCGCACAACTCCTGCCACTATTATGCGTACGCCCTTATGTCCAACCACTTCCATATCCTTCTTCATGCAAAAGATGACACGGTCGGTAACATCGTCAAGCGCATTGCCTCATCATACGTGTATTATGAATTCACCTCATGGCATGAATACCTTGGCAGAGCGGACTTCTTTCCCTTGTGCAATGTCAATGTCGTACTTGGCAGAATCAGTATAGATGAACTGACCCTTGCAGCCCTGCTAAGAAGACACGCTGGTGTCAGACAGTTGCAACGGCTGACAGGAATAGGCAAGAATATAATATCAAATGTTTTAAAAACAATATGTTAGCAGGACACTAACCTGTCCCCGTGTCCCGTGTCCCCACGTTAATCATTTAATTCGTATGCAAATATAATGGAAATCGAAATTTATATCTATATTTGCAATCGTAATTTATTAAAAGGTAGCATCAATGTGCAGATTGACGAAGAATGATAAGGAAAAGTTGGGGAACACGGTGGTCTATATAGCTTCCCATACGAAAAACTTGAGCAAAACGAAACTGCTTAAGTTGCTGTATTTTATAGAAGAGTATAGCGTTCGCAGATTCCACACTCCTTTCTTGGGGCTGCCATTCGAAGTATGGCAGGCAGGTCCTGTCGTGAAGGATGTGTTTATAGACTTGTCTGAGACTCCGGTTCTTTTGGACGGTTATGTCACCAAGGAAGTGGTAGGCGATGCTACATACATCCTGCCTGCCAAATCATTTGTTGACGATGAATTCTCTGATAACGACTTGCTCGTGATGGATGAGGTGATGAAGAAATATGGCGACAAAACGGCGAAAGAACTTGTTGGCATTACCCACCGGAAAGGCTCTCTCTGGTATATGGTTGCAGAAAGAAATAATTTGTTGGCTTCGTTTGAAAACAAATTGATGAACAACTCGGATTGTGTGATAGATTTCGCTGAGGAACTGACGGAAACGGGCAAGGATTTTTATCGTGATCAAATAGACTTCCTACAGACGAGCAGAAAATACGCACAAAGCTGACACTACTATGTTTAAGGAAGGGAATATCCTATACGTTAAACCGTTTTATTTTGAAAACGGCAATCCTCCCAAACCAAAGTATTTCTTGGTGCTCAAGGCGGTGGACAGGCAGTTGGTGCTTGCCAGCTTGCCAACGTCACATGATCATATCCCTGCCGGTAAGGAAAAAGTGCACGGGTGTATTGATGACAGTACGATAAACTTTAACTGTTATTATTTTCAGGCTGGAAAGATTGTAGCATATAATGATAAGGAAAAAACCAATTTCTTTTTTCCTCGTGATACCTATGTCTACGGCTATCGTATATCATTGTTTGATTTGAGTAAAATGGAACTCCTAATTAACGGAAAAGATTGTGAAGTGGCATACGAAGGAACGATGTTAAAGGAGGAATATGAACAACTAAAGGAATGCTTAAGAAAATCCTCTTCCGTAAAGCGTGCATTCCGCAGATTGCTTTAAAAAAGGACAGGTGACAGGTCACTGTCCCGCAAAATCATTAATCGTTCATCCTTAATCCATAATCGTAAGCAATGCCACGACAAGGACGCATACAATCCGGCACTGGAGTCTATCATGTCATGATGCGCGGCATCAACCGACAGCGCATCTTTGAAGACTCGGAAGACCACTACACCTTCCTTCAGTGCCTACGCAGTGCGCAGGAGCAGTACACTCCCCTCGGAGACCGTCTACCCAACTCCTGCCACTATTATGCGTACGCCCTTATGTCCAACCACTTCCATATCCTTCTTCATGCAAAAGATGACACGGTCGGTAACATCGTCAAGCGCATTGCCTCATCATACGTGTATTATTTCAACAGGAAATACGGTCGTGACGGACACCTTTTCAAGGAGCGATTCCGTTCAGAGCCGTGTGAGGACTGGACATATTTCGTCACCCTTCTCCGCTATATCCACCAGAACCCTGTTAAAGCAGGTATGGTCAGTCGAGTTAGCGATTATGAATTCACCTCATGGCATGAATACCTTGGCAGAGCGGACTTCTTTCCCTTGTGCAATGTCAATGTCGTACTTGGCAGAATCAGTATAGATGAACTGACAGCACTTGTAGATGCACCGCTTGACAATGATGTCAGCTGCATTGAGTATGAAGATGAAAGAGAGCGTTCCATGTCTGACGACAGCGTGATGCTATGCCTCAAAGACGAGTTTGGCATCACCGATGGTCAGCAGATTCAAAAGCTCGGTAAGGAAGAGCGAGACGTAATCCTTGCAGCCCTGCTAAGAAGACACGCTGGTGTCAGACAGTTGCAACGGCTGACAGGAATAGGCAAGAATATAATATCAAATGTTTTAAAAACAATATATTAGCAGGACACTAACCTGTCCCCTGTCCCCCCTTTTATGCAGATTTCTCATAAAAAACATGCATGAATCAAATAAAATTTGTAATTTTGCAGCGCAGTCCCGGTAATTCCTCTC
>CALZEQ010000069.1 GCA_945641355.1 uncultured Mediterranea sp.
ATATGTGTAACTTCTTTTGGTTCATATTATTTCCAATTTAATTCCGCCAACGGGTTATATTTTGTTTTATATGTGAATATAGAACAACTATTCTGTACGATTGCTACATCTTATTGTTGCAATATCGTCTATTTTTGTGCCCAAAATAAACATTTAATCCTTATGACTACTACAACGTCCAACCGAATTCTATTCCTCGACTGGCTGCGAGTCATCGCTTGTTTCATGGTGATGACCGTACATGCCTGCGAATGCATCTACAGCAATGATTACTCGTTCCATTTTGCTACCGAAGCTGATTTGTGGTGGGTATCCATTGTCAATGGACTAATGCGTCCGGCAGTTCCATTATTTCTTATAGCTTCTGCCTATCTGTTAGTCCCTGTCAAGAGTAATTTGCTCGATTTCTTTCGCCGTCGTCTGAGTCGGGTCTTCATTCCCTTCCTTGTCTGGCTGACACTTTATGCAGTACTTCCCGCCTTTTGGGGTGAATGGCCCATGGAGGAGTCCATCGCCAATCTTTCACAGATTCTAATTAACTTTATCCCACGCGAGAGCCATCTTTGGTTTATCTACATGCTATTAGGCATCTATATGATTATGCCTATACTCTCTCCTTGGTTGGAGAAGTGTAGCCAGCGCGATGAACAGATTATGCTGGGTATCTGGTTGTTCACTTCAATGTTTTGGCGACTTCATGAAACCTATGGAAACATCTTCGGTGAATGCTGGTGGAATCCCTGGCCGACGTTCCATTACGTCAGCGGCTACGTTGGTTACGTAGTTCTGGCACATTACATACGTACATATATTCATTGGGGCACATCCAAAACCCTTCGTATCTGTTTGCCTCTATTTCTGTTATCATGGGGGTGGTGTATCTACAGCTTCTACACCCGCAGTTTCTATGTTGATAAAGTCAGTAGTCTGGAAATCGACTGGCAAACAACCTCATTTGCACCGGTTGTAATGAGTTTCTCACTCTTCATGATAATCCGATGTATCAACTGCCCTTACAAACGAATCCAGAAAGCTATATTTTCCATTTCGAAGCAGAGTTATGGCATGTATCTGATGCACATGATGTTGCTCCCCTCCTATTACAAGCTGTTTGATTCATACACGGATGGATTCGTTCTTATAGCTTCTACCGCATGGGCCACTTATGTATCCAGCTACCTGTTAACCTGGTTGATATCCAAGATTCCTGTATTACGTAAATGCATCGGATAGCATTCGGATGAGTCATCATACAGCTGTCCCGATGCCTTCAGATATCCTACATACTTCAAATAGAGTTGATAGCGGCTGTCGATGTAGGTTTGATAAGCCTGTTGCCACAAGGTCTGTGCCTCCAAGTGGTCAGACAACGTCTCCATGCCGGCATCATACTGGCTGCGACTGACACGACGGTTCTCGTCGGCCTGCTGCAAAGAGCGGGCAGCTATTTCGCACTCCAGACGCGATTCGTCCAGGTTGTTGGCTGCTTGTGTCAGCTCCAGCAACATCTGTTCGTTCAGGTTCTCACGTTCCAGACGAGTCTGCTCCAACTTTGCCTTGGCTGCCCGCACCTTGCTGGTTCGCTCTCCGAAATGGAAGACAGGCACAGTGACATTGAGCAAGACCGAAAAACATCCCTTGTCGAACATGGTTTCATTGTTTACCTCCAATCCGTGCAGATAGTCGTACGAACCCTTCACTCCCACTTGCGGCAACAGCTCACTCCGGTTGAGTTTCACCTGCTGACGGGCGATGTCTACCTGATGGTTCAAGATGGCATATTCCGGCCGACTGGTGATATCCAGCGAGACATTGGTATCAGAGATGGGTGCCACCTCCGGCAGCGAGTCGGTGGTGCGGACATCATCCGTCAACGGACGCCCGATGTAGTGGCACAGATTCATGATAGCCAGCCGAAACGCATTTTCCGCCCGACGTATATTCAGCTCGCTCTCATTCAGCTTCACCTGCACCTTCAGCAAATCGTTTTTGGTCTTAAGTCCATGACGACAGGCGCTCTCTACGCTCTTCATCAGTTCGGTGAGCAGCGAATGGGCCACCTGTGCCACCTCCTTCAGTTCGCGTGCTTTCACCACACCGGCATACGCCTCGTCGGTCTTCAAGATGATTTCGGTCGCCGTCAGGGTTTCATTGGCCCGCGCCATCTGCTTTCCCGACAGTGCCATCCGGTAGGCCGCACGTATCTTGCCACCCATATACAGCGGCTGTTCCAGCGAAATGCCGCCCATATAGGCCCACCCTATCTTGTAGTTTAAATCCACCCCGGGGAAATAGGCAAATCCGTTGTTGGGCAGAAACTGTCCCGATGCATCGGGAAGAAAGGTTGGCAGGTTGCCGCCTGCCACTCCGAAGCTGCCGTCGATGTTGCTATACAACCCCGTACCACTCAATGAGATGTTGGGAAAGAAGTTGGCCCAATAGCTCCGAGCCGTATAGCGGGCATAGTCGGTTTGCCGGGCCGAAGCGGCCACCTCCTTGTTGTATTGCAGAGCCATCTCCCTGCACTGCTCCAGTGTCAACACCTCCTGAGCATAGCCACTTGTAGCTACAAGCAGGGCGGCCCCTACGATTGTTCGTTTCAAATGCTTCATATCTATTCTGACAATTCTGTTTTCAATCTACATTTTTAATATGGAAGAAGAGGGCATAGAGCACCGGAATGAAGAGCAACGTGATGATGGTGCCAAACAGCAACCCACCCATGATGCTGGCTGCCAGCGAGCCGAACATGGCATCGGTCAGCAGCGGAATCATACCTAAGATGGTGGTGAGCGATGCCATCATCACCGGCCGCAGGCGGCTCTGTGCACTGTCTACCAGTGCGGCAATAGGTTCCACCCCCCTACCCAACTGCAAGGTGATTTCGTCCATCAGCACAATGCCGTTCTTGATGAGCATGCCTATGAGCCCCAATGTACCCACAATGGCCACAAAGTTGAAGGTCTTGCCGGTCAGCAACATGACAGCCACTACACCCACCACAACCAACGGAATGCAACAGAAGATGATAGCCGGCTTGCGATAATCCTTGAACAGCATAATCAGGATGGCTATCATCAGGATGATGGCCAAGGGGAAGTTCTTGAACAGATACTTCATGGAACGAGTGCTGGCATTTTTCTCGCCCTGCCATTGCAGGGAGTAGCCGTCGGGCAGCGGAATGCGTTCAATCTGCTCCGATACTATCTGCCAGGCTTTCTCGGTCTCTATCCCGGCGACCGGCGAACATTGCACCCGCTGGCTGCGCTGTCCGTTGTAACGGGGGATGACCGGGTCTTCCCAATCCAATCGGATGCTCTTTACTATCTGCCGCAAGGGGGTGCTGCCCAGCAGGCTCTCCACCATCTCCTCTTTCTGGATGGTTCCGCTCTTCAGCTTCACCATCATCTCTTCGGTCATCAATCCGTGCAGCGAAGGCAAGGTAGAGAAGACCTGCGCGTTGGAGAGGTCTTCTACCGGGTCTCCATTCTCATCAAGGCACTTCAGGTAGATGTTGTCCTTATGAATGCCTTCGTAGAAAGCACCGATGGGAATGCCGCCCCCCACAGCCAGAAGCGACATGCTGACATCGCTTCGGCTCAATCCCAAAGCCCGTGCAGCGGCCTGGTCGTAGTCGATACGCAATACGGGAATGGGATGGTCCCAGTCGGTAGTAATGAGGCAGACCTCTGGCGTCTGCTCCATGATGCGACGGGCCGAGTCGGCCAACTGATGCAGCACGGCCGGATCGGGGCCGTTGAACTGTGCCTCGATGGGATATTTCTTGAACATCAGGTTGTATCGTTTCAGCTTGACATAGGCCTCGGGATAGTGCGCCGTCAAGTAAGCCTGTATATCGTCCATATTCTTCACCAAGGCCTCGGGCGAAGTAAAGTCAACTATCAGTTCACCGTAAGCCAACGACGGATTGGCCACACTCCGCACCAGATTGTAACGGCCGGGAGTCCCTCCTATCGCCATCGTGACGTGCGTCACCTCGCTGCGCATCTTCAGATAGGCCTCAATCTCCTGCAGGTCACTCACCACCTGAGTCGAATTGTTGCCTTCGGGCAGTTTGTACTCCAGGTAGAGCTGGTCGTAAACCATATCCGGGAAGAAGCCCTGACGCATATACCCGTAACCTATGCCTGAGAGTACCAGCAGCAGTACCATTCCCGCTACCATACTCCACCGATGTTTCAGCCCTAGATGCAGGCAAGCACGCAGCCACCGGTAGGCAGCCCCTTTGTAGACACGCGCTCCGGCAGCATCGGCAGCGATGCCGGAAGCCAGTTTGCGGTTGGCCATCAAAGGCACATGAACCAGCGCCAGCACCCAGCTGAGCAGCAACGACACAGCCAATACGATGAACAGGTCGCGCGTATATACCCCGGCCGTATCAGGAGAAAGGAAAATGGGAAGGAAGGCGATGATGGCTATCAAAGTGGCTCCCAGCAAAGGCATGGCTGTCTGACGGCCGATAGCCGTCATGGCTTCCATGCGCGGTTTTCCCGCCTTCAGGTCCACCAGAATGCCGTCGATGATGACGATGGCATTGTCCACCAGCATACCCATGGCCAGGATGAAGGCACCCAGCGACACCCGTTGCATGGTGCCTCCTGCCGACTGCAGGAAGAGGAACGAACCAAGCACCGTGATTACCAAGCTGATGCCGATGATAAGCCCGCTCTTGAATCCCATGGCTAGCATCAATATCAGAACGACTATGAAGACCGACTCTACCAGGTTGACGACAAAGGTACCCAGGGAATCGCCCACGCGCTCGGGTTGGAAGAAGACCTTGTGAACCTCTACCCCGGCAGGCAGCCGGTTCTCCTTCAGCTGTTCCATCTTGCGATCCACTGCCATACCGACCTTCACGATGTCGGCATCACCGGAAGCGGCAATCAAGATGCCCATAGCCCGCTCTCCATCGCGGAACATCTGGTTGCGGACAGGCGCTTCGTACCCCTTCTCGATGCGGGCGATATCGCGCAGGCGCAGCTGGTCGTCGTCATGTCCCTGAATCAGCAGGTTGCCAATGTCGTCCACTGTTTTGAACTTGTCCGTCACGTTGATGCGTATCCTGTGCTCGCCGTTGTCGTAATATCCGCTATAGATCGTCTTGTTCTGTCCGTTCAGCGTGGTCAGCACCTCGGCAGGTTTCACGCCCAGATTGGCCATACGGTCCTGTAGCAGCGAGATATAGATGCAATCCGAACGTTTGCCATACAGGTCGACGCGCTCCACTCCTTCCAGGTCGTTCACCTCCCGTTTGATCAGTTCGGCATAGTCAGCCAGTTCACGGTCGTTCATGCCGTCACCTGTCAAGGCATAGAACATGCCGAACACATTGCCAAAGTCGTCCTTCACCACCGGGCGGCTGGCCCCTTCGGGCAACACGGTGTCTCCCACCTTCCTTCGCAGCAAGTCCCAGCACTGCTCCACCTCCTCGTCCTTCGTCGTGGTGGTCAGCTCCACCTGAATCAATGACAGGTCATTGTACGAATAGCTTTCTACATTATCTATATGACTCATGGAGCGGATGCTCTTCTCCAGTGCATCCGTCACCTCCAGTTCAACTTCGTGAGCCGATGCACCCGGATAGGTGGTCACCACCATCGCCAGTTTCACCTTGATTTCAGGATCCTCCAGCTTACTCATCTGATAGCATGAAAGGATTCCCCCGACCACCAACACAGCAATCAGAAAATAAATCAGATTGCGGTTCGTAAAAGCCCATTTACTTATGTCCATATCATTCCGAGTTTATGCGTTACAACAATCCTCCCACATTGGTAGCCGAGGGAGCAGCCAACGGCTGCACAGCCTCCCCCTCCTTGACAAAACGGGTACCCGACGACACGACACACTGACCGGGCTGCAGCTGCTCGGACGAAACGATGACACGTCCGTCACCCAAGGGACGAATCAACTGCACAGGGCAGGCATGTATCCGTCCGTCTGCCGGTGAATAGAGCCATACCTGCGTAACGCCGTCACACTGCATCAGCGCACCGGCCGGCACACTCAGCCGTTGCACGCCCTCTTCGTTGCAACGGATGGTGACCATGGTGTTCATACCCGGCGAAGGAAGCGTCCCCTCACCGGCCATCAGTTGCAGGCGCATCGTGTAGAGTTGGTTGGCATTGGCCTTGGGTGTGATGCTGATTAGTTTCAAGGGATAAGTCTTCCCCGGATAGAGGTCGAACGTGCAATGATAGGAGGTGAAACGCTGCCGGTTGATGTATTCGGCAGCCGGCAGATTGATTTCCACCTCAGGCATCCCGCTGCCAATCATGGAGAGCACCGGCATACCGGCTCCTACCGTCTCGTGTTCGTCAAACAGGCGCTTCTGTATCCAGCCGTTGAAGGGAGCATACAGGCGGGTATAGGCCAGCTGGTCCTGGTGGTGCCGGTATTTGGCGGTAATCTGCTTCAGGCCATATACGGCCTTGTCATAGTTGCTGGCCGTCGTACTGCTGTCGGCATACAGCTGCATCACACGCTCGGCATCGGCTTTCACCTGTCTGTATTCGGCCTCCGTAGCGTCCAGCTGAACCTGATAGTCGGTCGGATCCAGTTCGGCCAGCAATTGTCCCTGACGTACAGGAGCCCCCTCTTCCACTGCAATCTTGCGGAGTGTACCACTCACGCGGAAAGCCAGGTTGATATCCTGTGCCGCCTTTACCTTGCCCGGATATTGCAGCAATGTCTGTTCACCCACAGCCCGTACGCTATCCACCTTGACGGTCTGCAACCTTACATTCTCGGCACCCTTCTGAGAGCACGCAGCCAATCCCCACAACAGAAGACAGGCTATTGTCCAATTCTTTCTCTTCATTATAGTATCTTTCATTATATCCTTCACGCTTCCAATAGAACGTCCGCCGTTCCATTTTGTTTGCAAAATTATCCCCTTACCCATTTATAGGAAAGGTCTATACAAAGAAATAAATGTTCGATTTGTACATTTTTGCCGCGAAATAGGGAATAAAATTAGAAAATATGTATTTATTTTGCAGCTTAACTAAATGAATAGACCTATGCAATTACCCTTTCACTTCGTACCGGTCAACCAAGAGACCCGGCATCAGTTCTACGACGGACACATCATCTCCACCTTCGACCTCTGCGGCATCTTCCTCTGCAGCCGCGGAGAGATAGAGATTCTCTTCGGTGACCGGACCTACCTCCTTCATCGGGGAGATATGTACATCTATGTCCCCTCCACCTTGGTGCGCCTGCTGCACAAGAGCGACGATGCAGAAGGGATGATGCTGGAAGCCGAATTGAACTACATCCTGCCTATCGTCAGCGGGCCGCTGAGCGTGGAGAATCTGCTCTACCTCCGCCAGCACCCTTGCATCTCGCTGGCCGAGGCGCAGTATCAACACATCTGGCAACTGACAGAGACCCTCTACCGACGCATCCACGACGATGAGATTGGAGAACTGAACGTCCAGCACCGCAACCTGATGCTGGACATCTACAAATCGATGGGACAGACGCTCTGTTACGAGGTGATGAATGTCTACTTCAGCAACCGACCTCTGCAGCCCCTGCCGCAAGGCAAGAAGGATGTCGTCTTCCACAACTTCATGATGGCCCTGTTCCGCCACTACACCCACGAGCGCGACGTGGCTTTCTATGCCCAGATGCAGCATCTGGATCCGCGCTACTTCTCTACCATCATCAAAGAGAAGTCCGGCAACACTCCGTTACAATGGATTGTACAGATGGTCATCTCCGAGGCACGCCAGCTATTAGAGAGTTCCGACCTCAGCATCAAGGAGATTTCTGCCCGTCTGAACTTCTCCAACCAGTCCTTCTTCGGAAAGTACTTCAAGCAATATGTAGGCATCTCACCCAAGGAGTACCGGCTCAGGCAGCAGAACGAGGTGTGACGCGCCGACCGCTCAAGCAGCTATACGGAGCCTGACCCACAGCCACCTCGGTATCAGCTGCCAGAAGAAGACCAGCAGACGATAGCCGACGTTGATAGTCACCACACTTTTACGGCGCCGGATGGCTCTGACTATCGCCTCGGCTACCGGACCGACAGCCAGCTGCATAGGGAACGGGCTACCTTCAATCAAGGGGGTACGGACAAAGCCGGGACGTATGTCAGTAATCGTCAGATTGCGGATATGCCTGATACGAATCAGCTGCGACAACGCCTCCAGATAATGGCTGGTGAAACGCTTGGAAGCAGAATAGGCGGGAGCAGCTCCCAAGCCCTTCGTGCGTGCGATAGAGCTGATGACAGCGATGTGCCCCTCTACCTCCGGCCGTCCGGCAAAGTAGCGGAAGGCCTCGCCTACCATTCGGGCCATCCCCACACAGTTGGTCTCTACCGTAGGCAGCTCCTTCGCCTCGTCCAATGCGATGTTTTGGAATCCGATGCCCGAGCTATGGAAATAGAGGTTCATACCACCCAGTTCCTGTACCAAATCGAGCAAGGCAGCAGGCGCATGCACATCGGTCACATCCACGACCTTTGCGGCCACAATGTTCTCGCAGCTCTCCATCAGCAAGCGAAGCCGTTCCTCCCTTCTGCCGGCTACGCCTACCTTCCAGCCCTGCGCCGCCAACAGCCGGGCCACTTCGTAGCCGATGCCCGAAGTAGCCCCCATCACAACGGCATACCTGCCATTCTCCGCCATACGCACCTCTTTATTTTCTCTACAACATCTTGTCTATAAAGTAAGGAGCCTGCCGACGCCAGAAGGGCCAGTCGTGATCGACATCAAATCCCCAGTAGTCAAACCAGGCGTTGTTCACTCCTTTCTCCTTCAGAATACGGTCCATCTCGCGGGTACTCCACAACAGTTCTTCCTCCCAGCGGCCTTGACCTACACAGAACACAATCTTGCGCTCGCGATAAGCCTGCATCCACGGATGGTCGGCCGGCATATTCTGCAAGAAGTCCTGCGGCGAATTTTCATAAACCAATCCATCCATGTAGCCGTCGAAGCCGTATGAAGCATGATAGAGTCCGCTCATGGCCAGCATACCGTTGAACAGGTCGGGACGGCGGAAGAAGAAGTTGGCAGCATGGAAGCCTCCCATCGAGCAACCCGTCGTGATGAACATCTGTCCGTCGTTGCACTTGATGTTGGGCATCAGCTCGTCCGTTACATAGTGGAACCAGCGTTCGTGCTGTTCGATGCGCCAACGCTTGTCACCTCCCTTGTTTGACCAGGTCTCCCAGTCAATGCCATCCACACACACCACCCGGATACGTCCGCTCTCGATAAATGAGGCCAGTGCATCAATCATGTGATAGTTCTCCCAATCAAAAAAACGTCCGTCCTGGCAAGGGAAAGCCAGAAAGGCTTGTCCGTCGTGGCCATAGACTTTATATTCCATGTCGCGGCAGAGGTTGTAGCTCCACCATTTGTGATATTCTACGTGCATAGTATCTATTTTCTGTTACATGTATCATACAAGAAAGCATCCCGCTCTTCCGCCGTACGGAAGCGGGCGATGTAGGCCTGATTGCCCATGGCACCGGATAGCGCATCGGCAATGCGGGGACTCATCATCATGGCATAGCCATATTTCTGCAGGATGGCGTTGTGATCCAGTACGTACTCCACGTTGTCACGCCGGCCGGCAAACACGCAGTAGTAGTCGTCGTGCGGATCGAGCGTGGTACGGCGGTCGAAAGCTATCATGTCCGCCCATATCTTGAACATAGAGATGTTGTGGGCATAGTTGATCATATCAGGCGTATAGCCTCCGCCCGGACGCATGTTCACCTCCAACGCCACGAAGTCGCCCACTTCGCCCAATCCACGGTGTGCCTTGTTGAGGCGGAAGAACTCCAGGTGTACGAATCGGGATTTGACACCAAAGGCCTCCACCGTGCGGCGTCCCCAGAAACGGAGGTTCTCCGACATGTGCTGCTCTACGTAATAGGTGGAATCCAGGTTGTAGTTCACGATGTCGGCAATGCTGGGCGGACAGACACACATAGACTCTACCAGCGGCTCACCCTTCGAGTTGATTACCGCATCGTAGGTGCAGATATCACCTGTTACAAACTCTTCAATCACATAGCACTCCACTTGGGGTGTCTCCCGGAAGAAGGCTTCCAGGGCAGCCTCATCCTCCAGCTTGTGTGCACCGCCTGCTCCTACACCCACATCGGGCTTGGCAAAAAGCGGATAGCCGGCATCCTGCGAGAACCGCTTCACAGCCTCCAGCCCCTCCGATGTCTTTATCTGACGGGCCGTACGGATACCACCTTTGGCATAGTAACGTTTCATCTCAGATTTCTCCTTAAAGGCATCGATGCCATCCAGCTTCACACCCGTGCAGACATTGAAGTCGGTACGCAGGCGGGCATCCACCTCCAGCCAGAACTCGTTGTTCGACTCAATCCAGTCAATGTGGCCATACTTCCAGGCATAGTAGCCTACCGCCCGATACATCTGATCATAGTCACCGATGTTCGTTACGCAATAATATTCTGTCAGCGAGCGTTTTAATTCTTCGTTCAGAGACTCTTTCGGCGCATCACCGATACCCAGTACCCGGACACCGTTTTTCTGCAATTCGTCACAAAATTGCCAGTATTTCTCCGGAAAATTAGGCGAAATGAATACAAAGTTTATCATATTAAATTCAATTTTATGTGTTTAGTTGCCAAATGGTTTTGCAAATAAAAGAAGAAAAACTAACTTTGCAAAATAATTTTTGCATGAACCATACTCTTTGACATGAAATATTTTTTGACCAGCAGCCCCAGCGTAGCCATGGACGGTGCCATCAATCCGGCCAATGGGTTTCTTGAGAACCTGCAGAATGCCTTCTCCCAACCCATACGCTGCATCTTTGTGACTACCCATCCCGATGATATAGCTTTCAGTGAACACTGCTCCACCTGCATGTGTCAGGCATTTGAAGAAGTAGGCTTTCAGTTCGAAAGTTACGAACTGCTCGACCGCCGCACGGCTCCTCAGGTAGAGGAGATGGTACGCAACAGCAACTTCATCATACTGGGTGGAGGTCATGTACCTACCCAGAACGCCTTTCTTCACGACCTCGACCTGCCACGCCTCATCAAGAATTTCGACGGTGTGGTGCTGGGCATTTCGGCCGGAAGCATGAACTGTGCCCGCATCGTCTATGCACAGCCCGAAGAACCCGGCGAGGCTTTAGATCAGAACTACGAACGCTACCTGCCGGGACTCGGCCTGACGGAAGTACAGATATTGCCCCACTATTACCTCTGCAAGGACATGCAGGTTGACGGCTTCAAGGTGTATGACGACATTGCCATCCCCGACAGCAAAGCCGACCTGCGCCGGTTCTACGTCTTCCCCGACGGCACCTATCTGTTGGGCGAGAACGGGAATGAGACCATCTACGGCGAGTTCTTCCTGATAGAAAACGGAGTGATGCGCAAAGTGGCCAACAACGGCCAGCAGATGCGGCTGCCCTTTGTCTGAAGCACAGTTACAGGTTTAGCGTCCACCCGTGTTCGGCATGATAAATCATCTGCCGGGTCATGCCCCCGTCAATGCAAATGTTCTCACCGGTGATGAATCCGGCCTTATCGGAACAGAGAAAGAGCACCATATTGGCTATGTCCAACGGATTGCCTACCCTACCTGCAGGTTGCTGGATGGCATCGGCTCCCTCATACACCTTGTAGCCGGTGTCTATCCAGCCCGGCGAGATGGAGTTGACCCGCGCCCTGCCTGCTAGCGTGACCGCAAGGGCATGGGTCAGGGCCGCTATGCCACCTTTGGCCGCCGTATAGCTCTCCGTCTGCGGCATACTCATTCGGTCGCGCGACGAAGAGATGTTCACCACCGAAGCCCCCTTGCCCAGATAGGGAGCCAACAGCTTCACTAAGTAGAAAGGAGCCGTGACACCTACACTCATCGCATACTGAAACTCTTCGTAGGTGCAATCGTCAAGCCCTTTCATCAGTGGCAGGGCATTGTTGACGATACAATCTACCCTACCGTACTCCGACACCACATGACGTGCAAAAGCCTCCAACACCTCTTTCCGGCTGATGTCACCCACATAGTGATTGCCTTCCTGCACATCTATCACACACACGCGGGCACCCTCCTTGCGGAATTCATCGGCCACACACTTGCCTATCCCTTGTGCTCCACCGGTCACAACGACCACCTTGTCCTTCATTGATTCCATATACGTTCTTCTGTATGATGACAAACTCTTTTTTCTGCAAATTTACACAACTCCGGGCGAACTGCCAAGAAAATGACTGTTTTGAAGTCAGCACAGTGGCTGTCATGGCACCCCCAAATGCGACTACTGCCAAGTCGGAAAACCGAGGAACAGAACCGCGCCGGGAAATATGGGGTGCAGGTAGTGTATTATGACGAAACAATTTGAGCGACACAAGTAGTTATGGGTGAATTGTTCGGAGTATCATCCAAGACGATAAACGAACACCTGACGAACATCTTTAATGAAAAACAGATTTTTCCATTCTATTCTATCCGCTATATTTAACGTGAGTTCGGCGAATTATAAATGCTTGAAAATTTGGCGATTAGCGAAAATTGTTGTAACTTTATAGTGCTCAAATACAAAGAATTACAAACAATAATCGCCATGATCACCGAGGACAAAGTTACAGAATTATTTTGTATGGCAGATGATTTCTGCAAGTATTTTGATGCCATGATGGAGAAATATACACTCAAATCAGATAAAAAGCGGCGTTACCACCGTGATTCAACCATGTCAAAGGCTG
>CALZEQ010000070.1 GCA_945641355.1 uncultured Mediterranea sp.
TAATTATCCCAAAAACATGAGATTTCAGATTACTACTTCCGAAGAGATCCGTCGGGCATGTCCCGGTTATCGGGGAGCGGCTGTGTATGCCACGGTCAGCAACACCCCCTACTGCGAAGCCTTGTGGCAAGAGATTGACGACTTCACCCGCGAACTGCGTGCCGGCGAGACAGCCGACAGCATCAAGCACCAACCGGCCATTGCAGCCACCCGCGAGGCATACCGTAGCTGCGGAAAGGATCCCAGCCGCTACCGTCCGTCGGCCGAAGCATTGCGACGCCGGCTGCTGCGAGGGATGGAGCTGTATCGGATTGACACGCTGGTAGACCTCATCAACCTGGTATCGCTACGCACCGGCTACTCCATCGGCGGATTCGACGCCGACAAGATAGACGGGGATGCACTCTGTCTGGGCATCGGACGTGCCGAAGAGCCCTTCGAAGGCATCGGACGAGGTGTACTGAACATCGAGGGACTTCCCGTATTCAGGGACCGGACAGGAGGCATAGGTACCCCCACCAGCGACAACGAACGCACCAAGATGGATCTGGAGACATGCCACATACTGGCCATCATCAACGGCTACAGCGGTCGTGACGGACTGACGGAAGCTGCAGAGATGACGGTGCAACTGCTGAAAAGATATGCAACAGCCTGTGATGCGGAAATCTGCTACTTTGAATAACGAGCGTATGAAAACAGCCATCCAACTGACCCTCTGCCTGTTGCTTGTGGCAATGACTTGTACCCGAAGCATGGCCCAGCAGGCTCCTCCCTTCACTCCGATGGAGAAGAAGCACATCCGCGTAGCCACCCCCGGACTGTTTGCCACCGACAAGCATCTGTATATACACCTGGATTCGCTGTCAGAGGGGGAGTATTGCTTTCCCCTGCCCGGAGGCAAGGTCATCTCGCCGTACGGACGCGGAGGAGGACGACATACGGGCACCGACATCAAGACGCGGGCCAACGATACCATCCGCTGCGCCTTCAACGGCATCGTACGCATGGCTTGTGTATATGGAGCCTACGGCAACGTCATCGTCGTACGGCATCCGTCGGGACTGGAGACTATCTACAGCCACAACTCCAAGAACCTGGTCGGTAGCGGCGATGTAGTCAAGGCCGGACAAGCCATTGGCCTGACAGGACGTACGGGACGCGCCACCACCGAGCACCTGCACTTTGAAACCCGCATCAACGGGCAGCACTTCAATCCGAATATTCTTTTTAATATGGAGAAGGGGACTTTACGGCACGAATGCATCCGTTGTACCAAAAACGGGAACGGCATCGTAGTGAAACCCTGCGCTACCGCTCCATCGGCGGCAGCGCAGTGATTCGTGTCAGCGTGACATCATCCGGCCAGACCGGCTATCACGTCCATCACCTGACGGCCTATCTCCTCAGCAGCCTCCGGAGAGGAGGCCTCGCTATATACACGGATGATGGGCTCGGTATTGCTTTTGCGCAGATGCACCCAGCGGTCGGCAAAGTCAATCTTCACGCCATCAATATCATTGATTTCCTCGTTCTTGTACAGCTCTTTCACCTTGGCCAGGATGGCATCCACATCCGTATCCGGAGTCAGGTCCACCCGATTCTTGGCCATGAAATAGGCAGGATAGCCCGCACGCAGCTGGCTCACTTTCTTCCCCTCGTGTGCCAGATGGCTCAAGAAGAGCGCAATACCCACCAACGCATCGCGTCCGTAGTGACTGGCCGGATAGATGACACCGCCATTGCCTTCGCCGCCAATGACTGCCCCGACCTCCTTCATCTTGGTCGTCACATTCACCTCGCCGACTGCAGCAGCAAAGTATTCCTGTCCGTAACTGCGGGTCACGTCACGCAAGGCACGGGTAGAGCTGAGGTTGGAAACCGTAGTACCGGGCGTATGCTTCAACACATAGTCGGCCACCGTGACAAGTGTGTACTCTTCCCCATACATCGTTCCGTCCTCACAAATCATGGCCAGACGGTCTACATCGGGATCGACCACAAACGCCACATCCGCCCGGCCGCCCTTCATCAGCTGCATGATGTCGCCCAGGTTCTTCTCCAATGGTTCGGGGTTGTGCTGGAAGTGTCCCGTAGGTTCGCAATAGAGCTTCTCGATGTGCTTGACACCCAGCTGCTCCAGCAGTTGCGGCAGGATGATGCCCCCCACCGAGTTGACACAGTCGATAGCCACCCGGAAGTCCGCTTTACGAATCGCTTCCACATCCACCAAATCCAGAGCCAGCACACTGTCAATGTGCTTTTGGTTGTACGACAAGTCCTTCCGATACGAGCCTAACCGGTCGACCTCGGCATACTCAAAAGCCTCCGCCTCAGCCAGTCGCAGCACCTCGTTGCCCTCCTCCTTGTTCAGGAATTCGCCTTTCTCGTTCAGCAGTTTCAGCGCATTCCACTGCTTCGGATTGTGTGAAGCGGTCAGGATGATGCCTCCGCTGGCTCCCTCCATGGTGACAGCCAGCTCGGTGGTCGGTGTAGAGGCCAGGTCAATATCCACGACATCCCACCCCATCCCCATCAGGGTACCGGTAACGACGTTTTTCACCATCTCACCCGAGACACGTGCATCACGTCCCACCACTATCTTATTGTTCTTCACCGTACAGGTCTTCCGTATCAGTGTGGCATACGCCGATGTAAACTTCACTATATCCAGCGGGTTCAGCCCTTCACCGGCCTTTCCGCCAATGGTTCCCCGGATGCCGGAGATTGATTTAATCAGTGTCATAACAAGTCCGCAATCAATAAATCTGATATTTGATGTCGTAATAGTAGGGATATACATACTGCATGGCCGCCTGCGAGCCCATCTTGGAGGGGACTATCAGCTTGACGTGAGCCCTGTCGCGCACATAGACCAAGGGCACCAGCCAACCGGCGGGAACAGACGTGTAGAGCGTTCCCGAGTTGTACATGTAATACCCTTCGGTAAAGATGCCGGCGATGGATGTGGACGAAACGGAATAGCGGAACGCATCCACCACATAGGGAATATCCAGATTGGAGTAGCTCAGACGCTTGCCGATCAGGTCATACTCCGAGAAGCGTACCAGCAGTTCGCTGTTGTTACGCACCGTATCGGCGGGATTGTCCGAACCTTTGTCCACTATCTGCATATAGACGCCACTGGCCAGTTGTACATATTCGTTCTTGGAGACATCCGTTGTAGAGTCCTGTGCATAAAACTCAGACTGCGAGATGACCACAATGCCGCTGTCCTGTATAAACGCCTTGATGGCATCCTTCTCTTCGTCCAGCATTTCCGCATACGTCTTCGTGTCGTCACATGCCTGAAAGGCCAGACTTACAGCCAACAATGCTCCTACAAATAACACAAGTTTCTTCATTTCTGTCAATTCGTTAATTTGCGCAAAAGTATCTGATTTCCTTGAAATTCCGCTTGCCTGTCACGGATTGTTCGTATCTTTTAACCATTTTGCCTCCGTTTTGTCATCCTTTGGCATTCAGCAGCGGTTTATATTTCTCCAAAGCCTTTTCAAAGAGTGCTTTCGCCTCTTCCATCGTACCGTAGAATTCGCCTCCCGAAGCGTTCAGATGACCGCCGCCGTGGAAGAACTCGGCCGCCACCTGGTTGCAGGGGAACGAACCGACCGAGCGGAGGGAAATCTTAATCATGGGCCGCTCGGTATCCTCGCGCAAGAAGCAGGAGAATACCACATTCTTGATGCTGAGGGGGATGTTGACGAACCCCTCGCTGTCGCCGCGGATGTAGTTGAAGCGGCTCTGCTCCTTGACGGTAAGCGAAATCATGGCCGCCCGGTATTCGGGATAGACCTTCATCTGCGTCAGCACATGCCCCATCAGGCGCAGGCGGCTCTCCGAATAGGTGTTGTAGACGTTGCGATAGATGGCATCCTTGTCGATGCCCTTCGACAGCAGTTCGCTGATGATGAAATAGATTTCCCGATTGTTCGAGTTGAAGGTAAACCCGCCCGTATCGGTCATCATACCGGTATAGATGCACTCCGCCCCCTCCTTCGTGATGTCGTTGAAGTAGCCCATCCGGCAAATCAGGCGGAAGACCAGTTCGGAGGTAGACGAGATGTTAGGATGCGAGATGATGATGCGGCAGAAATCCCCGGGATGCAGGTGATGGTCTATCAGAATCTTCCGCGCAGGTGACTCCAGCACCGCCTTTCCCATGGCATCTATCCGCTGGATGACATTGAAGTCCAGGCAACAGATGACGTCCGCCTCGGCTATCAGCTTGTTGGCGAAGTCACGGTAGCGGTCGTACTGCAGGATATCCTTGCTTCCCGGCATCCACTTCAAGAAGTCGGGGAAGGCATTGGGCACAATCACATGAGCCGTCTTGCCTTGCGACTCCAGGAAGTGCCACAATCCGAGCGAAGAGCCTATGGCATCTCCGTCCGGACTGATATGAGAGACTATTACCATTTTCTCTGCCCGGTCAAACCATTTGATAAAATGGTCTATATTGGCTTGTTCTATTACTTTGGTCAGCATATTTCAGATGATTATTGTTTATCGGCAGACGGACTCCGCCGCCTCTGTTTGGCTGGCAAAAGTACGAAAAGTTTGCGAAAAAAGCTATTTATCTTCCCACGATATACGAAAACTTCCCTTCCGGCGCAACGTATGACAGGCCACACCCCGGCGCAGACACTCCTCGGCCAGCCGCTGCTGTCGGTAAGCCGGCAGCGAGGCATCCAGCACCACCCGCTCCGGACGGAAGAGGGAGTCCAGCTCCTGTAGCCCTCCCTTATACCCATCCGTCACATACAGGCAGAGCAGCGGCAACGGACGACGACTCCGCTTCGCTTGCCAACGGTTATCGGTCAGCATACAGACATGCCTGCCCTGCCAGCTCAAGATGCCCTCTTTCCATAGCCAGCTTTCGGTCTCGCTCTCTCCACAGACCGGCACAGGATCGTCCAGCCGCCACCGTTTCCACTGCTTCTTCCACTTCTGCCGCAGCAGAGCCGTATCGGGACAGGAGTCGGAGGCAAAGAGGTACGACCGACCTCCTCCCATCAGGAGATGGACGACCGGCGAACGGCGTTGCTCGTAAAGGAGGAGGCTCTGCCGTGGCACATCCCGCCATTCAGCCCATCCCTGATAGGCCAGCAACAACCCCGACAGGCAGAGCACCCACCGCAGACGTCCGTAGACAGGGCGCAGCAGAAAGGCCACACAAGCACCCAAGCACAGATAGAGCAGCAGCACCTCCCAAACATCCCAGCTGCCTCCGTCCACCGATGCATACGGCAGTCCGCCCACCCACTGTACGCCCCGGTTCTGGCAAGCTATCAGCCACTCCACTACCGATGCCCACGCCATCTGTAAGGTCGGGAAAGGGGTGAACAACAGCAAGAGGACAGCGGCATAAAGCACCACACTGACCCACGGCACCACCCAAAGGCCCGTCAACAGGAAGTGGGTAGGGAAACGGGAGAAATAGAAAAGGATAAGGGGCAAGGTGCCTAACTGAGCCACCAGCGTCAGCGACAGCAAGCTCCACAGATAGCGCAGCAGCCTCCAGCGAGGCTTCCAGCAGCCATAGAGACGGGGATGGAACAGCACCAAAGCGGCCACTGCCGCAAACGAGAGCTGAAAACCTACGTCAAACAGCCACAGCGGCCTGACCAGCAGCATCAGGAAAGCGGCAGCCGCCCACGTGTTCAGACTGACCGGCCGTTCGTACTGCCAGCTGGAAAAGAGCCATATCGAACTCATGACCACTGCCCGTACCACCGAAGGCGAGGCACCCGTAAAGAGGGCATAAAGCCACAGCATCAGCGCAATCACCACCGATACCAAGGGACGTGAGGCTCTCCACCACCGGCACAACGGTGTAAAGAGTACCCACAACAGGGCAGTGAGCAGTCCCACATGCAAGCCCGACAATGCCAGCACGTGTGCCGCGCCGGCCACCGAATAGTTTTCTCTGAGTTCATCGTCCAGCTCTTCCCGCTCGCCCAGCGTCAAAGCAGCCAGCACAGCCAGCACATCGTCCGAAAAGCCCAACCGGCGATAGCGTTCCATCTGCCGGTCGCGTGCCCGACGCAGGGTCTGCATCCATCCCGCCGGAGCCGTACGTTCCATCTGCCTCCACTCGCCGGCATTCACCCAGGCACTCCCGGCCACTCCTTGCAAACGCCAATAGCGGGCAGCCTCTCCCGCCCAAGCCTCCACACGGGCATAAATCAGCAGTTCGTCTCCCATCTCCAGAGCCGGCAACAACGAGTCGGCCCCGAAACAGAGCCGCAGGCCGATTCCCTCCGTCAAGGCTTGATAGGCCTCCAAGCCCTCCGACGGGCAGGTCACCACCCTGCAGGCATAGCCATACTCCTTCGCCACCGGCCGCTCTTCCAGACGCACGTGGGCATAGACCTTCTCCGCAGGAAACGTACAATCCGTCCTCCCCCACTCCCGGCCTGCCAGAAAGAGGCCACAGCCGAAGAAGGCACACGCCAGCAACCCGTCGCACAGCCAGGCAAGGGCTGCATACCGATAGGCCAGCCATCCGGCAAGGGCCAACACACCGCACCCCCACAGGCTCCAGGCCGGCAGTTGGAGGCAGAAGGAAACCGCACATACGATACCTCCCACCAAGGGCCACAGCAATCGCAAGAAGGGATACATCCCGGCAGAAAAGCAGGCAACAGGCTACAGGTTGCGCAGCGCACGGATGGCCTCTTCGGGATTCTCGGCTGCAAAGACCGCACTTCCCGCCACCAGCACATCGGCCCCTGCCTCCACCAGGCGGGCACCCGTCGCCACATTCACTCCGCCATCCACCTCAATAAGAGCCTGCGATCCGCTGCTTTCTATCAGGTCCTTCAGCTCACGCACCTTCTCCACCGAGTGCTCGATGAACTTCTGTCCGCCAAATCCCGGATTGACACTCATCACCAGTACCATATAGACATCGCGTATGATGTCCTTCAGCAGGGCGACGGGGGTGGCCGGATTGATGGTGACTGCCGGTTTCATGCCGGCCTCGCGAATCTGCTGAATCACGCGGTGAAGATGCGGACAGGCCTCGTAGTGTACATTCATGATGTGTGCGCCCAAGGCTTTCACTTCAGGGATAAACTTCTCCGGCTGCACAATCATCAAGTGTACATCCAGCGGCTTTTCCGAAAGGCGGGCCACATACTTCAGTACGGGGAATCCGAAAGAGATGTTGGGGACAAACACCCCGTCCATGATGTCTACATGCAACCAGTCGGCTTCGCTCCGGTTAATCATTTCAATGTCTTTCGCCAGATGACCGAAATCGGCCGAAAGCATGGAGGGAGATATGATAGGTTTCATACGATGAATAGATTTGTTGGGTTATATAATAAGGTATTCATCCGCACGCTACCCGATGAGCCACTTGCTGCCCGGCAGGAAAGAGAGCAGTTTGGTGGTCACGATGGTAGCCACGAACGTAAGCAGTGCAATGCAAGGGATGGCCCACGCTACCGGCAGCAACGGATGGGCGGCATCACCCGCCACCATCCACTGTGCAATGGGGGCCAGGAACAGCATGTGCATCAAGTACATGCCGAAGGTGAGTTTCGATATGCCGGATATCAGCGCGGGAGCCTTGGCCTGCCTGATGCACGAAAACATCAGGAAAGCGCCCCACGTGGCACACAGCACATTGGGCGTACAGAACTCCCACGACCACTCCAGACGGGGTGTCTCAATCAGCTGCCCCGGTACGCCCTGACTCCAGAACGACCATGCCGTGAAGAGGCTGCCAGCCACAAAACAGCAGGCACCTACCGTCAGCCGTTTGCGTCGGCTCCACGTGAGGTGTACCCGGATATAATGTGCCAATACCAGATAGCCCAGATAGCCCGAACAGTACCACAGCATGTGGAAACGGTTCCAGAAGCATTCGCCCCACACCTCGGGAGCTACCCATTGGTGCAGCCAGGGGATGAACGTAGAGAGCACAAACAGCGCGAGATAGATACGCTCGTCACGGGCCGATGAACGTTCGAGCCACGGTGAGACAATGGGGATGACCAGATAGAGGCTGATGAGCGGATACATGAACCAGAGATGGCCCGCCATCGACGGGAAGTTGAGCGGCAGCATCCGCAGGTCGTGCATGGACTGTTCCCACGTCATGCCTCCCCACAGCAGGGGCAGGAAGGTATATATCAGCAGAAAACAGACAAAAGGAGGCAGCACCCGCAGGAAACGGCGGCGATAGAACTGCTCCATGGACACACCGGCCTTCACCGGCACCAGCAGAAAGGCAGACACAACCATGAACAGCGGAACACAGGTACGGGCCACACCGCCGTCGTAAAAGGCTACCCAGAAGCGGTTTGACTCATTGAGCAGCATCGACACATTGCCCGCCAGTCCCGACGAATCGGCCGCATAGAAATTCTCGCTGGCGTGTACCAGCATCACCAGCAGACAGGCTATCACACGTATGTAATCGATAAACACGATTCGTTCTCTCTGTTCCATCATTGCAATCATTGTTAAAGTTGTGTTGCAAATATACAATATTAATATCACTTAAGCGGATATTCAGCATAAAAAACTAAAAGAAAGACTTTTTAGTCATCTTATTACATTTCGATTACAAAGCAGGCTGTTTTCAACCAATTTAGCAGACAGAATTTGATATATATCAAGAAATGATATCTCGATGGCACATTTCTGTTCTTTTTGTTTTTGTGTTATAAAACATACGCATATATTTGCATCGGTAAAAAGAAAAAGCCATAGCGCTAAGGAGTTTTCAATAGGTATTAGTAAAAAAGAGTTTTTAGGATTAACAAATTAAACAGTAGGTATTATGAAACGTTTAGTAATGACATGGATGGCAGCATGCTGCCTTTCCGCAGCCACATTTGCAGCAGGCAACCAGCCCACCACAGAGAAATGGGAAGGTGCCGTCAACGTAAACAAACTGAGCAAGTATCTGAAACTGACTGCAGCCCAGCACGATGAAGTGGCCAACATCTGCGAATACTTCAACGAGCAGATGGGACGCGCCACCCGTTCGTCAAAGAATCAGGAGAAGCTGATACACAATGCCGTATATGGCAACCTGAAGCTGATGAAGAACACGTTGGACGCAAAGCAGTATGCCGCGTATGCCAAGGTGTTGAACGTCACGCTGAAAAACAAAGGGATTGAAGTAAAGTAACGATAGCAGATTTCGTAAAAAGAAGAGAGGAGAGACGTACCCGCTACAGGGTATGTTTCTCCTCTCTCTTTTATCGCCAGATGCCATGCAGCTTTAGTCGGAAGCTATCTTCATCCGGATCTTCTTTCCTTTGAACACCGTCAGTTCCGCCGTACCGTCCTCATACAGTTCCACCTCCTCATACTTGGGTTCCACCACCATCTTTCCATCTACCTCCATGATGCCCCATTGCCTTGGGTTCTTCTCCACCGCACAATACCTCCCCACAGGCGTACGCACCGTGCGGTAGAGGGGTGGCACCACGATGCGTCCGTCCAGCTTCAGTCCCCACTTGATGCCCATCTGGAAAGGCTCCGCAGCCTTCAATGTCTCCAACCGCTCCACTCTTTTCTTTTCCTCCTCCACCGCACGCTTCCGCTCCTCCTCGGCCACACGGGCATCTATTTCATCCGCTATCGGTTGCAGGGTCCGTTCCATCTCCTCCCGCTCCGTCCGGTCATCCGCCTGAGCCAGCAGCCGCTTCACCGCCTTCAGTCTGCCGTCGGCATCCTTTGTGCCCGTCACGTGATAGAAGCGCAGGTCGTTGTCAATGACCACTATCGTCCGGTCCTTCATCCGCCGATACAGCCAGTAGACCTGCGCATCGTCCCCGGCCAGCAGGCATGCACTGCCCATCAGGTGACTCACCCATTTCTCCAGACGTGCCAGCCACTTCTCATCCTCATCGTAATTCTCCAGATGCCCCGTCATAGAGACCTCGTCTAACGGCAGGGTCAGATAGAGTCCGTCCATATAGAGTCGCGGTTTGTTTCCCGGCTTCTCCTGCACGCCATATCCCTGCTTCGTCCGGGTGTACATCCAACCGCCGATAAACAGCAGTTCAAACTCCCCATAGAAGCGCCTCTCAGGCATGTACGAGTAGAGCAGCAGCGACCGCATATCCATCAGCAACTCCTTGCCCATGCTCCTCAGCCTCACAAAGTCCTGGTCCGTGAACTCCATCTGTTCGAGTTTCAGGAACCGTTTCAATACCTCACCCCGGTCGTTCACTACACCCGTATTTTTATCTTCAAACCGCACTGCAGCCCACTCTCCCCTGATGTCAAACACCTCTACGAAGAGCGGTTCCGTTATCCGCCTCTTGCCGCACTTCAGTCCCCAAAGTGCCGTTCCGTTATCATAATATTTCTCCATTTTCCGTCCTGTCATTTTATTCCCATCCATTCAATCCCTACATTCCACAGAAACAGCGGGTTGCCCAGCACATACCTTCGCCACATCCGTCGTGGTTCCTTCACAAGTCTATACAGCCATTCCAGCGAATGCTCCTGCCACCACTGCGGCGCACGTTTGTATGTCCCGGCAAAGAAGTCGAACACCGCACCGATGGTGCCCACATGGCAATGGATATCCAATTCATCCCAATGCGAATACGTCCATTTCTCCTGCTTCGGAGCAGTCATGCCAATCCACAGTAGATCAGGATTCGTCTTGTTAATAGCCTCGACAATAGCCCTGTTGTCCTCATCTGAGAATACAGGCTTATAGGGAGGCGAATAAGTCACCACCTCGATGTTCGGATATACCTCAGCCGCCTTCCTGCGAATCAGCTCCAGCACCTTCTCCGAGCTTCCCATAAACATACATCGGCCTCCGCTTTCATTCAGCCGCTGCATCTCAAACTCAAACAAGTCCCAACCGGCTATCCGTTCCTTCGGTCGCGACTTCGCTTTCACCCATCCGCAAGCCTTCACGATCGAGGCCCCGTCCGGAATCAGGTAGTCGCCCTTCATCAACGCCTCGGCAAACAGCTTGTCTTTCTTTGCCGTATTAAACGAATGAGCATTGATGGTATTAATCAGCTTCTTCCCTTGGGGAATAGAAGCCAGCGCCTCCCTGCTTTCAAGGAGGCGTAAATCCTTCAGTCTTATCATATATATTGATTGGACAAATTAAATGATTCCCTACTAATATTTCAATTTGTGCAGTTACGACACTGAAAAATATTCTAATCTGTGCAGTTACGATACCGAAAAATATTCAAATTCGTGCAGTTTTCAATCAAAAAGCTTGTCTAATCCAGTCGTTATCAGTGCCTTTGAAAAAAACGAATATTAAAGATTGGTTGCTCGGCAGGGAGTAGCGACGGATTAAAAAAAATATAGAACTTCACAAGCCATACGTCATGATTAAAGTTCATGGCTTGTCTGCGCGTTTTGTTTGCCATACCAAACAAAATCACGAACCTTACACCGTTTATTAATTAAAGTTTCGGTTTACATCAACTAATTGATAAAATGGCTGTTATAACTGTAGGGGCGCAACATTTTGCGCCCTGAACCCGCTGTCGTGTAGTTGCGGGCGGACTATTTGAGTTAAATTAAGGAGTTACGATTGCAAATATAGATATAAATTTCGATTTCCATTATATTTGCATACGAATTAAATGATTAACGCATTGGATATAACCGATTATTTCTTTGGATTATTTTCTCATTCTCACCATCTCCGCCAACTGAACAAAATAGTCATTTGACCAGATATCAAGTTCCTTTGGATTGCGCACGAACGGCAGGACATCAGCTTTTACTTGCTTGATGTCTGCTGTTGCAAGACGCTCCATAAGTTTTTCCTTGAATGATTCCGGGGTAACCTCTTCGCCATTGAACTGCTTACATCTTTCAGCCAAATGTGCAAAATCAAGCGGCACATTATTACGTACATACCATTCAAAGTCGTACCAGTCGCGGCCCTTGACTCTGTTTTTCCATGCACGGTACACAAGAGCATGCATCTTGCCGGCAAACAAGTCGGGCAGAGTGAAGCAACGAGTCATGAATGAAAGTGGCTGCAACAACAGTTTTTGCTCTGTCTTAAAATTCAATGGAGGACAAGTATCAACCTCAATCTTGATTTTTATAGATTTTTCTGTTTGAAACATTACATCATATACATCGGTATTATCTTTCAGAAAGGCAGACTCTACCTTGCCGAAGTTTTTCTTGTCCTTCTTTTTAATTTCAACTTCACGTCCCACCAATGCGAATGTATCAACAATGGGTTGGAAATATTTGCTGAAATCAAACGCATCATCCTGTGCGAGCAGAGAAAAGTCCATATCTTCACTGAAGCGTTGTAGTCCATGAAAGATTCTCAAGCAAGTACCACCATAGAATGCTGCAGATTCAAAGAACCCACCGCTATACAAACCAGCAAGGATCACCTGCTGATTCACTTCAAACATAGCGTTTCGCTTACTCTGCTCCGTCATCAGATTGTAGCGTGACAACATGCTATCGTAAATTTCATTCTTCATCGTCTCAGAAACTTTAATACGGTTGCAATAGAATCGGCCTTCTTGCCCACCTTTATATACTCTTCAAAAATAGTAGCGTCAAACTTATAGAATTCATCCATAT
>CALZEQ010000071.1 GCA_945641355.1 uncultured Mediterranea sp.
TTGTTGCTCAGGTGCTTAATATTATTTTTATTTTATAGTGTTGCGGATTTAAGGATATATAGAATGGTATGAAAAAGGTAAGATTCCCGTTTGGACGGTTGAAGGGTTGGTGGATGTGCCTCAGTGTGGCATGTGTATGGTGTCTGTTCGGTTGTCAGGAAGAGAATCGGATGGATCTCTCCGGTGAGTGGAGGTTGACGCTCGATGGAGAGGAGGAGGCGTGTGTGGTATCGCTTCCAGGTACTACAGATACGAACCGGAAAGGGCTGTCCAATGCTGACAGGACGGAGACGACGCACCTGTCACGTCTCTATTCCTATAAAGGAAAGGCCTTCTATAGCCGGGATATCGAAATCCCGCAGGGATGGGGCGATTCCGACATCTACCTTTTCCTGGAGCGCACCAAACCGACAGATGTATATGTAGACGACAGTCTGCTGAGCCAGGCCGACAACATCTCCACACCGCAGATTCACTGTCTGGGCAGGCTCTCGGCCGGTCGGCACAGACTGACTGTCATGGTGGACAACTCCAGCCGCGTGCCCCAACAAATCTATGCCAGCAGCCATGCCTATACCGAAGATACGCAGACCAACTGGAACGGCATCATTGGCGAAATCTATCTGCACAAGGGGATTCCGGCCCAACCTGCTTTGACGTATGAGGTACTGCCTTGCTTCCGCAACTTCCACATCGAAGGGAAACACTTCTATGCCGATGGCAAGCGCATCTTCCTGCGCGGAAAGACGGACAATTGTGTGTGGCCTCTTACCGGCCATGTAGCCATGGACGAACCTTCGTGGACCAACTACCTGCGCATCTGTAAGGAGTACGGCATCAATCACCTGCGTTTCCACTCCTGGTGTCCGCCCGAGGCGGCCTTCGTCGCTGCGGACAAGTTGGGCATCTATATGCAACCCGAGCTTCCTTTCTGGGGCGACTTCAATCCGAAAGATACCATCCTGATGAACTTCCTGCACAGGGAGGGGGAGGATATTCTGCGTACCTTCGGGCACCATCCTTCGTTCGTCATGTTCGCATTGGGCAACGAGTTGTGGGGTGACATCGCGGCCATGGGCCGCTTTGTAGCCGACTTCCGCCGGATGGCGCCGGAGAAGTGCTATACGCTCGGTTCCAATTACTATTTGGGCTATCAGGGAGTGAAACCCGAGATGGATTACTTCGTGACCTGCCGTGTAGGTGGCGAGGGGTGGGGAAACTATCACACGCATACGCGCGGCTCCTTCTCCTTTGCCGATGCAGAGGATGGTGGCATACTGAACCACTTCTATCCCAATACAGAGGTTACCCTGCAAGAGGGGTGCTCGCTGAGCAGTGTGCCCGTTATCAGCCACGAGACAGCACAGTTTCAGACCTATCCCGACTATGACGAGATACAGAAATACACGGGTGCGCTCTATCCTTATAATATGGAGCTGTTCCGCAGCCGTCTGGAAAAAGCCGGTATGCTGGATCAGGCCAAGGATTTCCATCTTGCCTCTGGACTTTGGTCGCTGCAGCTCTATAAGGCAGACATTGAGCTCGACCTGCGTACCAGGGATATGGCCGGGTTCCAGCTGCTCGACCTGCAGGACTATCCCGGTCAGGGCAGTGCCTATGTTGGTATACTCGATGCTTTCATGGACACCAAGGGACTCTGTACACCCGAAACGTGGAGACAGTGGTGCTCGCCTGTAGTGCCCCTTGCTATTTTGCCGAAGTATTGCTATCGGGCAGACGAGCCGCTGGAGGTAGGCATACAGGTGGCCAACTATGGAGGCGAGTCGCTGAAAGGCAAGCAGGTGCGCGTTGCGCTGTATGATGACAAGGAGGAGCAATTGTTGAAGGAGCAGCTGCTCATCGTAGCTACCGGAGATATGGGTTTGATAGAGGTGGGGAGTGCTTCCATGCAGTGCGCCTCGTCTGACGAGCAGCAGGCCCGGCGGCTGAATCTTCACATCGAGTTGAAGGATGCTTCCGGTCTTATCGCCCGCAACAGCTGGCCTATTTGGGTCTATCCCGTCATACAGGATGTGGAGGAGGCCCGTCGGGAGGTGATTGTCACCCGTCAGTTGACCGATGCCGTCGGCTGTCAATTGGAAGCCGGTGCCCGCGTACTTCTGATGCCCGACTCCACTCAATATGGCCGGAATACGGTGGGTCCTCTGTTCACGACTGACTACTGGAACTATCGTATGTTCAAGACCATTTCAGAGAATAATGGGAAGCACGTCTCACCGGGTACCCTAGGCATACTTACCCGGCCCGACCATCCGCTGTTCCGTGACTTCCCTACCGAGATGCATACCAACTGGCAATGGTTCCCCGTGATTCGTGCCAGCCATCCGCTGATGCTGGACAATACAGGCCGGAACTACCGTCCCATCGTGCAGGTGGTGGACAATGTGGAGCGCAATCACAAGTTGGGACTTATCTTTGAATTCGCTGTCGGTAAGGGCAGGCTCCTTGTGGTGATGAGCGACCTGGAGCAGGCTTCCCATTACCTTGAAGGCAAACAGTTGCTCTTGAGCATCCTCCGTTACATGAATTCCGATGCTTTTGCGCCGGAGACCTCCGTTTCCCTCTCCGATTTCCGTCGGCTGATGACGATGGAGGTGGTGGAAGGAGAGATAGGCAAGCTGGACAATATCTCTCCCTATTGATTGGCAGGCTTCTGCCGTTGCCGGGAGGAGGTATGATTTGTTTTTTCAACGAAGATACCGTAACTTTGCGCCCCATATTGTTGTAAACCGTTTAAACTGAACATAGCAATGAAAGCTTTATTACCTGTTTTTTGTCGCCCTATGGGCTACTTTGTGATTGCGTTGGCACTGTTTATGCCTTTCCTGATGCTGATGATGGGGCGCGTGACCGATTCCAATCTGCTGTTCTATAAGGAGTGCTCCAAATTGTTGATGATGATGGGTGCCCTGATGATTATCTTCGCACTGACCAAGGACGAGAATCCCGAAACCGAACAGATACGCAACCGTGCGGTGCGCAATGCCATGTTCCTGACCGTGCTGTTTGTCTTTGGCGGTATGCTCTACCGGGTGGCTAAGGGAGACATCATGTCTGTAGATACCTCCTCGTTTCTGGTCTTCTTGATCTTCAATGTACTGTGCCTGGAATTTGGGATAAAAAAATCGGTTGTCGATCGGCTTTTTAAGCGGAAAGGTCGATAATCGGGCAAAAAAAGTTGAATTCGGATTAAACCTTTTTTGCCGGCAAGCGTCAAATGAAACAGTGAAAAATAGATTGTTTCAAGAAGAAAAACAGAGACGCATGAAAAGAATTATCACAGGGATGGCACTGTTGCTGGCAACGGTACTTTCCGCATTTTCGCAAACAAAAAACATTACCGTGTCGGGCCGTGTGCTGGAGGCGGAAACCAACGAGCCTGCCATACAGGCCAATGTGCAGTTGCTGCAACTGCCCGACAGCACCTATACCGCCGGTATAGCCACTACGGTACAGGGCTACTTCACCCTGCCGAAGGTTAAGGCCGGTAAGTATGTGCTGAAAATCTCCTATATCGGATTCAAGAACAAACTGATACCTTTACAGCTTTCTGCCTCGGCTCCTACAAAGAATGTGGGGACAGTGAAGCTGGAGACCGATGCCGTGATGCTGGCCGAAGCGGTGGTGACCGCCGAAGCGCCGCAGGTGCAGGTGGTAGAAGATACGGTGGCCTATAATTCGTCGGCCTATCGTACACCTCAGGGTGCCATGCTGGAGGAACTGGTGAAGAAGCTGCCCGGTGCCGAGGTGGACGAGGATGGTAATGTGAAAATCAATGGAAAGGACATCTCCAAAATCATGGTCAATGGCAAGGAGTTCTTTGGTGGTGACGTGAAGACCGGTATGAAGAACCTGCCTGTCGACATGATAGACAAGCTGAAGACGTATGACAAGAAGTCGGACCTGGCACGTATCACCGGTATCGATGACGGTGAGGAGGAGACCGTACTCGACCTGACCGTGAAGAAAGGTATGAATCAGGGTCTCTTTGGCAACATCGACTTCTCCGGAGGTACGGAAGACCGGTACATGGGACGTGCGATGGTCAACTATTTCCGCGACAAGACACAGGTTTCTCTGATAGCCGGTGCCAACAACGTCAACGACCAGGGATTCTCCGGTGGTGGCGGCGGTCCTCGCTGGCGACGCAACAACGGTCTGACGGCTACCAAGGAACTGGGACTTAACTTTGCTACTGAAACCGACAAACTGGAACTGGGAGGTAGCGTGCGTTACAACTACCGGGGCAATGACGCCATCAGCCGCGGATACTCCGAAAACTTCCTGAACAATAGCAGCAGTTCCTCTTTCTCCAACTCTAACTCACATTCGCAAAGTTCGCAGCAAGACTTCAACGCCGACTTCCGTTTGGAGTGGAAGCCCGATACGCTGACCAACATCATTTTCCGTCCCAACGTAAGCTATACGAAGAGCCATAGTTATAGTAGTGCTCAGTCGGCAACGTTCAACAGCGATCCCTTCCTGCAGTTTACCAGCCCCAACGATTCGCTTGGCAACTGGATGAAGCTGATGCGGGCCGATTTGATAAACAGTGACAACCCGCTGAAAGACATTCTGGTGAATACTAACAACGCCCTGTCCAGCAGCGAGCGCAATTCGCTCTCGACCAACGCCACGTTGCAGGTCAACCGCAAACTCAGCCCCAACGGACGTAACATCACCTTCCGAGGACGGTTTGGTTACGGTGATTCGGACAACGACCAGTTCAGTTCGACCGATACCCGTTACTTCCAGACGGAGCAGGACGATAACCTGATACGTCGTTTCATCACCTCACCCTCCAACAACTACAACTACAGTGCCCAGCTGACCTATAGCGAACCCATTGCCAAAGCCACTTACCTGCAGTTCAGCTATCAGTTCCAGTATAAATATACAGAGAGCGACAAGAGCACGTTTGATTTGGCTTCGCTGGGTTGGCAGATGGGGGATGCGCTGCCTTCTGGTTACCAGGGCCACAAGGATGAAGAACAGAGCAAGTACGCCGAATACAAGTACTACAACCACGAGGCGATGCTGGGCTTGCGTTTTGTACGTCCCATCTATCAGCTGAATGTGGGTCTCTCCTTCCAGCCGCAGCACACAATCCTTTCCTATAAGAAGGGGGCTTACGAGACAGATACCGCACGCAACGTCTTCAACTTTGCGCCCAACATGGATCTGCGTATCCGTTTCTCCAAGGTCAGCCAGTTGCGTATGACCTATCGTGGACGTAGCAGCCAGCCCGGCATGGAGCAGTTGCTTCCCATTGAGGACAACTCCAACCCGCTGAACATCACCCGCGGTAATCCGGGTCTGAAACCGGCATTCACTCACAACCTGCGTTTCTTCTACAACACCTACAATGCTGACAAACAGCGAGGCATCTTCTCGCACGTCTTCTGGCAGATGACGCAGAACAGCATTAGTAACAAACGTACCTACAATGAGGCTACCGGTGGATGGTTGAGCCAGCCGGAGAACATCAACGGCAACTGGAGCGCCTTCGGTATGTTTGGCATCAACTCGGCCTTGAAAAACAAGAAGTTCACCGTGGGCTCTTTCACGAATTTCAACTATGCCAACAACGTGGGCTACCTCTCTACCGGCAACGAGTCGCAGAAGAATACAACCACCAACCTGACGCTGAACGAGCGGTTGAACGGTACCTACCGCAACGACTGGTTTGAATTCGGACTGAACGGAACCTTCTCGTACTCGGTGGAGAAGGACAAGCTGACGCCCAGCAACAACCAGGAACCTTACAATTTCTCCTACGGTGCTACGATCACCTTCAACCTGCCTTGGAGCATGAGTGTCTCCACCAACATCTCCAACCAGAGCCGTCGTGGCTATGCCGACACCAGTATGAACCGTGACGAGCTGATTTGGAACGCACAGCTCTCGCAGACCTTCCTGAAGGGAGCCGCTACTCTCAGTTTCGAGATGTATGACATCCTGAAGAAGCAGAGCAACATCACCCGTTCGCTGACGGCCAGCGGACGTTCGGTATACGAATACAACGGTGTGAACAGCTATTGTATGCTGCACCTCATCTATCGCCTGAACATCTTTGGCGGCAAGTCTGCCCGCGACAAGATGCGTCAGATGGGTCCCGGCTTCGGACCTGGTCCGGGAGGTCCCGGTGGATTCGGCGGAGGCCGCCGTCTGTTCTGATCAAGAGGGCGGCACGTGCCGCCCACGGGCGGATACCATACAGCAGAGGCACAAAGGTACTGATACAAGTACCTCTGTGCCTCTGTCATTTTCTTATGGTGCCGTGTGGCTCCTTACTTCGCGATGAAAGCCTCCACTTCGTCAATGTGATAGGGGATAACCTTTTCGCCCAGTACGCGGCATCCCTCTTCGGTAATCAGGATGTCGTCTTCCAGACGTACACCGCCGAAGTCCTTGAATTTCTCAACGGCATCGTAGTTGATGAATTCGGTGTGTTTCCCTTCCGAACGCCACAGGTCGATGAGGTGTGGGATGAAGTAGACACCCGGTTCGTCGGTCATCACGAATCCCGGCTGCATCCGGCGTCCGCAGCGTAGGCAGTTGAGGCCGAACTGGGTAGAGGGCTGCACCTCGTCGTCAAATCCCACATAGTTCTGTCCCAGTCCTTCCATATCGTGTACGTCCATACCCATCATGTGTCCCAGTCCGTGGGGGAAGAACATGGCATGTGCACCAGCCTGTACGGCATCCTCGGTATTTCCCTTCATCAGGCCGATGGCTTTCAGGTGGTCGGTGATGACACGGGCGGCCGTGAGGTGGGCGTCCAGCCACTTCAGTCCCGGCTTGGCCATGTCAATGACAGCATCGTGGGCAGCCTCTACGGCACCGTAGATGTCACGCTGGCGGGGAGAGAACTTGCCGCCGATGGGTGTGACGCGCGTGTTGTCCGAGCAGTAGCCACTGTTGGTCTCGGCGCCGGCATCGCACAGCATCAGCCGTCCGGCTTCCAGCTGGCGGGGCGAAGGATAGCCATGCTGTATCTCGCCGTGCATCGAGAGGATGCTCTGGAACGAGGTGGCACCCAGTCCGTTGGCAATGCCCTCAATCTTCCCGGCAATAAACTGTTCCGTAATGCCGGGGGCACACGTCTTCATGGCGGTGGTGTGCATCTCGTAGCCGATGGCCATGGCTTTCTCTATCTCTACAATCTCTTCGTCGCTCTTCACGGCTCTCAGGCTCACTACGGCCTTTATCAGTTCTACCGATGCATTGGCGCGGGTCTGCAGCGGGTGGATACCCAGCAGGTCGCTGAGCTGAATCATGTGGTCGTGGCGATAGGGTGGCAGGTAGTGGATGCGCTGTCCCTGGCTGCGTGCCTGGTCAACCATCTTCTGCAGTTCGCTCATGGGGGCAGAGTAGGCTACGCCTACTTCGTGTGCCAGGTCGTTCACCGAAGGAACGAAGCCAAACCAGATGATGTCGTCAATGTCGATGTCATCGCCAATCAGGTATTCGCGGTCGTTATCAATGTCGATAGCGCCTACCAGTCCCTCCCGCTTCTGTCCGAAGAAGTAGAGGAACGAACTGTCCTGACGGAACTTGTACGCATTGGCGGGATAGTTGCGCGGTGCGTCGTTGTTGCCGAACATCAGCACCAGACCGCTGCCTACCAATTTCTTCAGCGCGTCTCTGCGCGCTACATAGGTTTCTTTTGCAAACATAATCTTATCTTATTAGGTTGATGATACGTTGTTCTCACATTTCCACAAAAATATGAAAATCTTTTGGGATGGCGAATCTTTCTTTTCGGTTTTTTAGTAGTATGGATAAAAAATCATGGCTCCCTTGGCGGGTACGGATGTTTTTCGTATACTTGCCGCCTGAAAGATCATACGTTAGGACAGAACAGATATGAACAGTGACAACAGTCAGGAGATGTTCCCTGTCGTGGATGAGCAGGGCAACATCACGGGAGCCGCTACGCGCGGCGAATGCCATAGCGGCAGCAAACTGCTGCATCCGGTGGTACACCTGCATGTATTCAATTCGAAGGGCGAACTGTACCTGCAGAAACGCCCTCAGTGGAAGGACATACAGCCCGGCAAATGGGATACCGCTGTGGGCGGGCATGTAGACCTGGGCGAGAGTGTGGAGATGGCCTTGAAGCGTGAAGTGCGCGAAGAGTTGGGCATAACCGACTTTACGCCCGAGGCGGTGACCCGTTACGTCTTCGAGTCGGCCCGCGAGCGCGAGCTGGTCTTTGTGCACAAGACGGTGTACGACGGACCTGTCCGTCCCTCCGATGAACTGGATGGCGGACGCTTCTGGACTCCCGAAGAGCTGAAAGCCAACATGGGGAAAGGCATCTTCACTCCCAACTTTGAAGGTGAAGTTCGGAAAGTCATAGCGTTGTGACGCTGTCTCTCTACGGCATCAGCAGTGATGAGTCGCCGTAGCTCAGGAACCGGAAGTCGTGCGACAGGGCATAGTCGTAGATGGTACGCCAATTGCCTTGCACAAAGGCCGATACCAGCAGCAGCAGCGTGCTTTGCGGCTGGTGGAAGTTGGTCACCATCGCCTGCACGATACGATACCTGTAACCCGGTGCAATGATGATTTGCGTACTGGTGTGCAGTGCTTCCAGTCCATTGGCATCCAGATAGGTCAGGATGGCTTGCAAAGCCTCGGTAGCCGGCGTGTCAGCCCATTCGGCAGACAGCGCGTAGGGTTGCCATTGGCGGACGTGCAGTGCCTCGTCGGGCGAGTCGGGATGTTGCAGCAGCGCCACGCCGATGTGGTATAGGCTCTCCAGGGTGCGTACCGAGGTAGTGCCTACAGCAATTGCTTTTCCGTCGTGAGCCAGCAGCCGCTCTATGGTGTGACGGGTCACGGCGATGTACTCGGTATGCATCTCGTGTCCCTCAATCTCTTCGCTCTTCACCGGTTTGAAGGTGCCTGCGCCTACGTGCAGCGTCAGCTCCTCCGTTTCCACTCCCTTGGCGTGCAACGCTTCCAGCACCCGTGGGGTGAAGTGGAGTCCGGCGGTAGGTGCCGCTACGGAGCCTTTGATTTTCGAGTAGACCGTCTGATAGGTCTCCTTGTCGCTTTCTTGCGTGTCGCGGTTCAGGTACGGAGGAATCGGCAGTTCACCGAACACTTCCAATATCTCGGCAAAGGTCACCTCCGGGTTGTTCCAGCGGAAGTCCACTCGGTGGCTGGTGCCTCGGTTCTCGCCTCGTATGGCGGTCAGTGTCAGCAGTCGGCCTTTCACCTCTATCTCGCGGTGCAGTGTTTCCCCCTTCCATTTCTTCAGGTTACCTATCAGGCATAGCCAGCCGCTCTGCTTCGTCTGCTGGAAGTTGAGTGCATAGTCATTGGGGGCTATCGGTTCCAGACAGAATACCTCTATCAGTGCGCCGGTCTCCTTGCGGAAGTGCAGGCGTGCCTGTATCACCTTGGTGTTGTTCATCACCAACAAGGCACCGGCAGGCAGGTAGTCGGGCAGCGAGGTGAATCGGTCTTCGGTGACGGTACCCTGCCTGTATACCAGCAGTTTGGATTGGTCGCGCACGGGCAATGGGAATTTGGCGATGCGTCCGTCGGGCAGCGGATAGTTGAATTCGCTGATATGGATATGTCTCGGATCTTGGCTCATGATGCTAACGCTTATTTTGGCTGCGAAGGTACAACTTATTCTTGAAGTATGAAACAGATTTTTATCTTGCCGATGTATAATCTCATGAGTTTTATCTACATTTGCACCACGAAAACAGAAGAATGACTATGGTAAAGATTGGAGATAAGGTGCGTTTCCTCAGCGAGACGGGAGGGGGCACCGTGACAGGCTTTCAAGGGAAGAACATTGTGTTGGTTGAGGATGCCGATGGCTTTGACATCCCGATGCCGATAAATGAGTGTGTGGTGATAGAGACGGACGACTACAACATTCCGACCCCTGCCGCCAAGGCTGCGGCCAAGCGACGGCAGGAGGAGGAGCAACGGGTTGCAAAGCCTGCATCGGCTCCGTTGCATACGCCGGCTCCCGAAACAGCATACGGTGTGGCACCCCGGAGGGTGGATGCTCCTCAGAAACCGCAGCTCTCCGTCTATCGGCAGCCGGAGATGAAGGGAGGTGATGTCCTCAATGTGCTGCTGGCCTTTGTGCCCGAGGACATCAAGGCGGTGAGCACCACTCCCTTTGATGCCTATCTGGTGAACGACAGCAACTATTACCTCTACTATACCTATCTCAGTGCCGAAGGCAAGGCCTGGAGTGTGCGTTCGCATGGTTTGGCCGAGCCAAACACCAAACTGCTTTTAGAGACCTTCGAAAAGGCTGAGTTGAACGACCGCGAACGGGTGGCGGTGCAGTTGGTTGCTTTCAAGGACAACCGTTCTTTTGCACTGAAGCCTGCCGTGAGTGTAGAGTTGCGCATTGATGTGGTGAAGTTCTACAAGCTGCATACCTTCCAGCCTACCGATTTCTTCGAGACACCGGCCTTGACCTACGATGTGGTACGCGACGACCAGCCCGCCCGTCAGATCTATGTGTCGGCTGAAGAGGTGCAGGCTGCTTTGATGCAGAAGCAGCGCGTCGATGCTCCGGCCAAACCGCAGGCTGCCGGTAAGCGGGATGCGGGCAAGAATGGCATCATTGAGGTTGACCTGCACATTGGTGAACTGCTGGATGACACCCGTGGCATGAGCAACAGCGAGATGCTGAACTACCAGCTTGACAAGTTCCGCGAAGTGATGGAGAAGTACAAACAGAAACGTGAGCAACGCATCGTCTTTATTCACGGCAAGGGCGACGGTGTACTGCGCAAGGCCATTCTGAACGAGTTGAAGCGCAAGTATCCCACCTGCCGCCATCAGGATGCTTCTTTCCAAGAGTACGGCTTTGGTGCTACGCTGGTCACTATCAAATGATGAGATAATCCCATATCGGACATGAAATCTATACCCTTGCTTGCGAGTCCTCCTAACTCGTAGGCAAGGGCTTTTTTCTACCTCTCTATATACATTATTAACTCGTTGGCGGAATTTTTATGTCCCTATCTCTGGAAGTCAGTACTGGCGAAACTTAATTAATTGATGTATTGCTCGGCAAGTCAGTTGTTTGCTCCACTATTTCCTTACCATTCCCTTAGCATCCTGTTCGTTTCCTGTTCCTATAGTAAGGGAAATGTAGGGGAAACGTAGGGGCGTACCTGTGTGCCCGCCCTGAATTCCGTTCGCGATGGCGCGTTGCGTGCGGGTTGGGCAGACGCACAGGTCTGCCCCTACGATGAGGCCGGCGGATAAGGGACTTTTTCTGCATGTTCTGTAAATAATTATTGAAATTGAAAAATTGGCTGCGAACGCGAAAAAACGTTTTTGTAACTCATTGTAAATAAGCAGTTAGGATACCCAACATTCATTCGTATTCTGAATGTATTTCATGATACGACTGAATGTGTTTCATGATACGACTGAATGTAGCACTCTCCTGGCTGTATATTTTTCGCCTCTTGTTTGTCCAGATATTTTACAATCTGCAGGCATGGCGCGTCCCGTTGTCAGCAGGTAGGGGCGGAATATTTTCCGCCCTCATCCCGCCAATCTGCGCCGAACACCACTTTAAATTTTAAATTGGACGTAAAGATTGGCCTAGGCGCAGGAGCGTAAAGCGGAGGCGTTGTCTGAAGGGCAGGAGGAGCGGCTGTCCGAGCGTAGCGAGTTCCGCGACGACCCCTTCAGGCAATGTCGGAGTAGCGACGGAGACGTGAGCCTTGAATTTTTCTTTTTGGTACCTTTTTCTTTTGTTTCAAGACAAAAGAAAAAGTACGCACCTCGCGCGCACGCATATATATTAGTGGTATATAGGAATCTTCGT
>CALZEQ010000072.1 GCA_945641355.1 uncultured Mediterranea sp.
ATTGATAACCTATCGCGATTCTCAAATCACCTTTACTATTTCCATACCCGTTGACTACACCTATTTTCAGGCCTAAATGCAATTTCTCTGAGATCGTTTGTAGAAAACGCATTTTGGCTGTGTTGTTTAGGTTGCAGTAGATGTACCAACCGTCTACTTTGTGCTGCCACATAGCTATACCGTCCGTTCTCTCTTTTCTGCTGACAATATTATACCCTGCATGTTGCAGATGCAGGTCGTGTACCCGTTGCAGTCCTATCTTTTGTAATACCAATTTAAAAGTTTCAATAGCAGTAGTCTGGCAAATTACCGTCCCGTCAGGAAATTGTACCCTCATTCCTCGCGTGTGGTTCACCACCTGCTTGGTCGGCTCGTGGGGCTCTTTGGGTAAGGGCTTCCTCATGCTGACCACCGGCTCACCCACCTTTTCCTGAACAGGTGTGATGGTCTTGGCATCGGTAATCTGGTTGATTTTCATCTTGCGCGATAGGGCCACGCTGATGGGTTCACCGGGATGATACTCCACCACCAATACCAAGTCGCGTTTGATTTGGCTCAATGTCGGTTCGATGTCTTTTCCTATGATTGGCAAGATTTCGTCCCGGATGATGTTCTCTTCCGTTTCATTGATTTTACGGATGACTTCAGCGTTCAGCTCCAATTCCAAATCTCTGGAGTTTTCGATGATTGCATAAAGCTTTTCTAATTTGGTTGCCATGATACTATAATGTTGTTCTATTATTCAACATGGTAATCCGTGTTCATACAGGAATTCCGGGGCGAAACCGATTTCGTTGTTCCAATCGATGGTAAAAGGGTCAATGCGAAAGTTTCTGAAGTATGCCTTGTCCTTCAATTTATGGCATATACCCTTGTCGAATAGAGAAGAAAAGTCAAACGCTTTCTTTTCCCCATTGCTGAAATGAATGATGAGCGTGTAATCATTCATGTAATCGGCTTGCAGTACTGTCAAGATTTCGTTCATCTGTTTACTTATTTTAACGGCTCTATTTTTACGGGTGATTCGTAGTTGGTCTATCTTCTCCAATTGTCGAGTAGTTCATCTTGATGAAGGTCAAGCCATTCATAGACAAGGCTTAGGGCTCTTCTTGGCAAAGAACCCGTAATTATCCCATCCTTTATTGTTATGATGGCTTTGTAATCCTCATACCATACATGAAAATGAGGAGGATTGTGTTCACTCATATACATGTAGATGATAATCCCATAAAATCTGCTTATTTCTGGCATAATAATGAATCACTTGTTTCTTTGTCTTTCTGCAAAAATATAGTAATTCTTCAGAATATCCAAAGAAATCACCGGACTTATTATTCATTTGCCTTTTCTATGATGGCAATCTCTTCGTCGGTCAGGCCGTAGAGCTGATAGACCAGTCGGTCTATCTCGGCTTCAAGGGCGGAGGTGTCGGCTTGTTTATCTTTAGATTTGATTACTAATATCTCGTTCACAATCCTTGTTATAGGTCTATAATCTGTAGGACTCTTGTATGGAAGAGCTTCTATGGTAGCTGCTTTTAATGTATAGGCACCCCCTGCAGTCATCACTCCTATATATTTGAAATAATGATTCATGAGCTTGCTGTTAATCCAGCCTAACAAATACTTTATAGGAACTTCTGCGGAAGTAAGTATATATCCATTGCTGGGAAGATAGTGCTGTTTATCATCATAAGCAAATGCCCAGTTATTTGCGGTTAGACCCCAAATGATTTTTTCTGATTGTTCAAATTCATTGTAATACTTACAAACTCTCAGATTCCACCAATTGATTCCTTGATCAGAACGTTCGATTAGTGCCTTCTCAAAATCTAAGAGATGCATATATATAAATGGATATAAATGAGGTATATTAATTTCATATTCAGTATTTAGCAGGTATTGATGACTTTCATTGTAATACCACTTTCTGATATTTCTTCCTTGAAGCATATTCTTAATTATTTCTCCATTCCGTATGTCTTCTTCAATCAGTTCGTCCTTTTTCGTATTGTCAATAATGAAAGCAGGATTGTATCCTGTGGTTACGCCTCGGTATATGTTTATTCCATTCACATTGGAAAGACTTTGTGATTTTTTCTCAATCTTTTGTTTTAGCATTAATTCGGCCAAATTAGCAAAAGACCACTCATGCTCATCAAGATATTCTTGTGGATACTTACCAAAGGAACCTGTTCTATTGATAAATTCAGAACGGAATTGTTTGCTGTCAAGTTGATAGAATCGCTCGTAAGTGAACATGTTCTTGCTGGTAGGCAATGATTTACGAATATTCAATACAACGCTCGAAACTAAAATACCCTCAAATACTTCAACCTGTTCAAAATTGATAATGGAATGAATGTGTTTATCAATTAACATTCTTCTGACTGGTTTCCCATATCCTGTATTAAAGAACTTGTTTGTTGTGATATAACATGCTATTCCATTTGTTCTCAATATATTCATTGCTAGTTCAATGAAATAGATACTTAAATCTGCGGTTCCACTATATATTGAATAATGACACCTAAGAGTGTTGGCAATATATTTTAATTTTTTTGCTTCAACATACGGTGGATTTCCAATCACGATATCAAACCCATCCTTACCATTAGCACGATTGAAGACATCACTGAACCAAGTGTGCCAAAGGAAGAATTGCTTATTACCAGCTAAGTCAAGCTGTTGCAATAGAGTCAATATCCTGCTATCAATAGACAAAACTTTTAGTTGATTGTTAATCCATTTCGCTATTTCTTGGCGAATCAAAAATTTCTTCTCGTGATCAGAACAAGCATAATAGAATTGCAATTGTTGAGTAATTAATTTTTTAATGGTATATTGCATATCATCGAATAAGGAAGGTTGCAAGTCCTTGATGCTATCTGCTGTCAGCTTACTCAAATCCACACCCATAAAGCTCTCGATCAGTGAGTTGCCCTGCATGATTTTGTAGTCGAGGTTGGGCAGTGGCGAGGGAGTCTCCTCATCTACTACAATGGACAGCCAGAAGCGCAGGCGGGCAATATCCACGGCTCCTTTCTCTATATCCACACCATAAATGTTGTTCTGTATAATGCTTTTCTTGATTTCTGCTCGGTCGTACTGCTCACCACTCAACACCTCACGACAATGCAACAGCTCGTTGAGCAAACCCATAGGAAATGCTCCCGAACCAATGGCGGGGTCGCAAATCTTTACCTCCTTGAGGACATTTAGCAATTTGGCTTTCTTGTTCTCCGGGATGTCGTTCACGCCTTCCTCGGGTGAGAGCACAAACCGGCGTATCTTCTCCGCAGCGATGGAAGTGTTGGTGTTCAGATAGGCTATCAGCGACTCCTGACACATGTAGCGCACAATCTCCTTCGGCGTATAGAAGGCTCCTTTGTCTTTGTTGTCCTCCAGCAGGTTCTCGAATATCTTGCCCAGCATCTCGGGATCCACACCAATCTCGGCATCCGTGGGGTCGTTCTCGTCGATGGTGAAGTTGTATTCGCTGAAGAACTGGAACAGGTCGCGGAAGTAGCGGGAAGGGAAGCGGCACTGGGTGGCATCTGCGTCGTCGCACTCAAACAGACCTCCGTTGAGGTAGGGTATCTCCTTCCATGCTGCTAATAGCTCCATGTCCCACCCCTGACTGGTGAACAAGGCTTCGCGCTCGGCGGGCTTGGTGTTCAGGATGCCGAAGAAGAGCGGTTCGAGCACACTGTCCAGGTAGTCGTCTTGATAGGCTGACTGCTCGAAGAGGTGCTGCAGGTAGTTGAGGTCGCCGCACATCCACCCTTTGCGTTGCAAGAAGTGCAGGAAGGTGAGTCGTCCCATCATCTTCTTCACATAGTCGCGCACGCGCTTGTCGTCCCCTCCGAAGGCTTGCATCAGTGTGGGGTGGGGATGACTCACCACTCGCTCCTCCCACTTGCTCCCGCTCTTCACATAGCGTTTGCCGGTGATGTACTGTACGAAGTCGGCGTACTGCTCGCGGTAGCGGTTGAAGAACTCGTCGGACAGTGCTTCCACGGAGAAGGCATTCTTGATGTTGGCAAATGAAACACCCTTCTCTTGCAGATAACGGAAGCGTTCGATGGGGGTGCGGTAAAGCAACCCTTGGTTACCAAACACGTAGGTAAAACGCTTGGGCGAGGTGGCCTCTCCACGGATGTCGCAGATGAACGAGAGGCGCCATTGGGCACCGCTCTCGTAGGCTACCAAGGCGGCATCGAACTCACCCCAGCGGGGATTGATGAACGACTTGACCAGATTGCGCAGTCCTACCCGCTTCTTGACGACCGAACCGTGGCTGATTTCGTAGTGGAACAGGCCGATGCGGAAGTGGTCGGGGGTGTTGATGGCTCCCAAGTATTCCCCTTTGTCTTGCTCGCCATCCAGTGTTTCGGGAACGGCTCTCAGCTCGTCGGCATGGAAGAGACGTTGCAGGCAGGAGCGCCATTCTGAAGGGGCGTAGGAACTTTGAAAGAGGGCTTTCAGTCTGTCGGAGGTATAAGGTGCATTCATGATATATTTTTATTGGAAAGTTTCTGAAATAATGATTTGAGGGTCGGAGATGTCGCGTGCTTCGTGGCGTTGTTCCGGACTCTCCGTCTGATATTCTTGTATCAGTTCGTGAATTTTCGCTTGCAGGCGGTATGCGTCTTGCCTGATTCTGTTGCGGTCGTTTTTGTACTCGCGCGAAAGGTCTTTCAGGGCACGAGGCAGCTGGGAGTAGGTACCCTCGTTGATAAAGTGAGTCAGTATCTGACAATCGGACTGCAGCGCATCATCGGCCACCAGTTGTCGCAGCTGGCGGAGGAAGTTCAGAGCTTCACGGGAGGTTTTGTCCAAATCTGTCCGTTGGGCAGTGGCTGTGTCGGTGGCTTGCACATACTCCCGATTGTATTGCTGCAAGGCTTGGTTGACGTGCTGGTAGTGGGGCGATTCGGCTGCCATTGGGACTGCTTGTTCCGTAGGCTGGGCTTTCAGTATGTCGGCTGCGTCAAGGAAGTCGATGGCCTCTACCTTTTGGTCGGCCACCCGATAGAACTCTGTTTTCACGTTGGATGAGACGAAGACCAACGACTCTCCCCGGTGTTGGCCGGTCTGGCGCACGACGCGGCTTTTCGGTGGCAGGTTTTTGATTTTGTGGTAGAGCTTTCGGTCTGTGGCGTATAGTTCCCGCACCTCCCTGAGCAAGGCAATCTTCCTGTCCACTTGGTCGCGGACACTGTTGTCGAACAGACGGAACTGATGGACTATCTCTTCGCGCGAATAAATCTGTGCATCCTCACCGAAGGCAGAGTGGAATCCTTGCAGCTTGATGAGGGCGTTGTTGTAGAGCTGTATCTCCTCGTCGCCCTGCTGGGAGGGGTAGAACATGTAGTTGTATATGCAGTCGGCCACCGAACCGATGCGGTTCACACGACCGATGCGCTGCATCAACCGCGTGGCGTTCCAAGGGGAGTCGTAGTTGACGATGACGTTGGAACGATGCAGGTTGACTCCTTCGGCCAGTACATCAGAAGTGAGTAAGATGTTGTATTGATGTGAGCAGATGGGGTAGTTGGCATCAAAATTCTCCTGAATGTCTGTTCCCTGTTGGTTGCGGTTTTTGGCTATGACCATCAACACATCGGTACGCTGCATCACGCCGGTGAACCACTCGTATAGGTATTGGAGGGTATCGACGCTCTCCGAGAAGAGCACCAATTTGCCGGTCTGGTTAATGGACGGATTTAGGAAGTCGGGCAGATGTTGGCTGAACTTGTCCAACTTCGGGTCTTTCTTCACCTGTTCCCACTCCCTGTTGAGCCGTTTCAGAATCTCGCGGTCGTGCTTCAGCATCTCAAGAAACTCCTTTTCAAAATCATCGGCACGGTATAGAATCTCCTCTTTTGTAAATCCTTTGGTCGCTGCATGTTCCAGAATCGCGTCCAACTCCATTCCTTTGGTTTGCAAATCCTTCACTTTCAGTTCAGGGGCAATGATAACTTTGTCTTGCTCGAACATCTTGATCATGTCGTCGGTGATGCGTAGCAGGGTCTTCAGCGACTTCTTGAAGGCGTAGAAACTGCTCTCCAAACGCTTTACCATGTGGACCCGGTAAATGCCGGCCAGACTCTGTCCGATGTGTACCGCATTGCGGTATCGTTCACGTTTCCCCGGCTTCAGAAACTCTATGGCCCGGTAGCGGGCATAGTTCAATCCTTGCCCATTGGGTCTCTCCTTTGAGCGCCCTTCCGTCAGTTCTTGTAAGGTGCTATAGAAGAGTCGGCGGGTATCGGCATCCATTTCGTACTCCAGTTCCTGAGGCGGTAGGATGCGGGGAAAAGTGATGCCCTGCGACTCGATGTCGGCCCGATAGTCAGGATCGTTGAGAATGTTGAAGCGTGTGCGCCGGATGGTTACCTTGTCGATGACACGTGAACGTATCTGTTCGTAGACTTGATCCACTTCTCCGGTCACATTCCTTCCGCCCCGTTGCTGCATCAGACTCTTGTACTCCTGTATCAGTGGCGCGAAAAATCCTTTTAGGTTATGAATGCCTTCGATGGTGCAGCTTTGGCTGTCTTGAAACAGTAGTAGCAGGTTCAGCAGGTCATCGGGGCGGTTGTTCAGCGGCGTGGCGGACAGTAGCATAACCTTCTTGTGCCAGCTGTTAAGCAATCCTCGGTTGTTGCAGGGCGATTTGCAGATTTTCTGCAGGTCGTCATACCGCTGCGAACCGTCGTTGCGGAATCCGTGAGCTTCATCGACAATCACCAGGTTGAATTCCTCTTTCTCTTTGTACTGGTCACGCCCTTCCAAAATCTTCGACAGGCTGCCGTTGTTGATGAATTGGGTTTTGTTGGAGATTCCGAATAGTTGGAAGGTGCTTCGCCAGTTCTCTTCCAGTGCAGGCGGAAAGACTACCAATACATTGGTGAATCGCCCGTTGGCTTCGATGAAGCGTTTGGCTATCATGGCGGCTATCATGGTCTTTCCCAGTCCCACTACATCGGCTAGAATCAGGCCGTTGTGCTGCATCAGCATCTGATACCCCTGGATGACGGCATCTTTCTGGTATTTCAACTCCTTCACCCCATCGGGCAACTGGATGGTGAAGTCGTCCTCCACCTGGTCGCCGAAGGTGTCTATCAGTACTTTGATGTAGAGTTCGTAGGGAGTGGACTGGTGGCCCAGATAGGTCTGACGTTTGTTCTCCTCCACATCCTGCAGGCTCAGTGGTACGGCTTGCTCCCAGAGGGTCTGAAACTCGTCGATGCAATACTTCACGTCGTCATAGTCTTTCATGGCCACGTTGAGCTCGTACTGGGGAGGCTGCTTGATGCCCAGTCCGGAATCGGATATGTTGGAGGAACCCATGATGACCCATCCGTCACTATGCTCACTGTGTACTTGGGGAAGGCAGAGGTAAAACTTGGCATGAAGGTTCTGGGTGGCGTGTATACGTAACTCTAGCCTGCCGGATGTCAGGTCTTCGCACATCTGCAAGATTCCCTTCTCTATGTCTGCCGAATAGTGTGCCTGCCGGATGTCATTCAGAAAATCCTGTTGGTAGACCGACTTGGCCTTCTCGGGGTCGGCCAGCATCAGCAAGGCTTGGTTGTGCTTGCGGAATATGTCATCGATGTTGATTCCTATCAGAATTTTGATTTCGGATACATCACCCAGCTCATTGCGCAATTTGAAGTAACCCGAAGACCGGAAGAAGCCTACCACTGCCAGAAAACGGTCGAAGGTAGTCATGTGCGCCGCAATCCCTTTTAGCTTGTCGAAGAGGGTGTTGCCGGTGGTGTTGTTGAAGAACTTGGTGCTCATAGTTCTAACCGAAGGAACAATCGGTTAAGGGCTACGATAACCGCAGGTTTCCTATCTGTAATGAGGACATAAAAAAGACGTGAAGCCCTGCACTGTCGCTCGCTCCACGTTCTGAGGCTCCTAGGAAATGGCCCTGCAAGTCGAAGCGAGCAACGCCAAAGCCCCACGCTGATGCTATATAACACCTCCCCCCACAACCCCATGTTTGCCATTGGCGTAGGGATACACCAATGGCAATAGGGCATAACAGGGATATGTATAGACCACATCCACGGGGCATTCACGTTGCCTTGTCTTTGACCTGCATTGAAATTTTCCTAGGATTTCAGAACGTCAAAACCAAAGCGTAGTAAACGCCTTCCAATATGTCCGCCCCTCCCAATTGCCATTCCCACAGGGAACGCATCGGCGAGGGACTTTGCAAAGCTATGAAATCTATCTGAGATTTCCTACACGAGACGGCAAAAAAGAGAAGCCGCTTGCCCAATCCGCTATTTCCGGATGTTGAGGCTACATCGTTTGGCAATGAAAGGAAGCATCTGTTTGGTCAGGAATAAAATCATTCCTAAATTTGCAGAGGGTATCGGGCAAACAGACCGATTGCTTAGAACGGTGTTTGAATTAAATTCTAATGGTATATGAAACGTATTTTAATGTTGTTGGTAAGTGTGTGTTGCGCAATGGGCGTGACCTTGCAGGCACAGGTGCCTGCGGTGGTGGCCCATCGCGGATTTTGGAGAACGGAAGGCTCGGCACAGAACTCGTTGGCGGGACTGCTGAAGGGTGATTCCATCGGATGCGAAGCGGTGGAGCTGGATGTGTGGCTCACGTCGGACGATGTGCTGGTGGTGAATCACGATGCCACCTTTAAGGGAGTCATTATGCAGGAGGCTACGGCGGATGTATGCACGGCGGTCCGTCTGGACAACGGCGAACGTCTGCCTACTTTGCAACAGTTCCTTGAGGCGGCCCGTCCGCTGCATACGCGCTTGGTCATCGAACTGAAGGCGCACCGCTCTGCTTGGCGCGAGACGCAGGCTGTTGAACGGTTGGTGGCTCTGGTGCAGGCTTCCGGATTGGGCGACCGGGTAGAGTACATCAGTTTCTCGCTTCATGCCACGCAGGAACTGATACGTCTGGCACCCTCCTCTACGCCGGTCTATTACCTGAACGGCGACCTTCCTCCCCACTTGCTGAAGGCGATGGGCTGTGCCGGCCCCGACTATCACTTCAGTGCTTTTCACCAGCATCCCGACTGGATAGCTGAATGTCATCGGTTAGGTCTGAAGGTCAATGCCTGGACGGTGGATGATGCGAAAGAGATGGAGTGGCTCATCAGCCAAGGCGTGGATTTCATTACCACCAACGAGCCGCTCACGTTGCAACATCTGCTCTCTAAGAGGTTTGCAAACAGTCATTAAAAGCTGAAGGACTGTCTTTTTTAAATATGGTTGACTTCCAAAGTCAACCATATTTAAAAAGACAAATTAAAAATCGTTGTTTTATTAGTATCAGAACATAAAACCAAACCCTTTCTTTCGTGAAGCATTGAATCGCTCAATTTCCAAAGAGAGGGACTTCTTCAACTGTCCTGCCATAAAATACAAGAAAGGCTTGTTGGTCTCTTCTTCCTGACATTGGCGCAGGGAAAGAATATATTCTTCCCTATCTTCTTTAAATATTTTAGTCGGAAAAAGGTGATAGTAAAATTGGATGTAGTTCATCAGCAATCGAGCAGTTCTGAAAATCCGCTGACCCGAAATATGGGGAATTCAATCAAAATAAAAAAGCTAAGTGATTGAAAAATCAATACTTAGCTTTAATCTTGGGTACCCAGACCCGGGGTCGAACCGGGATGGAAGTGAATCCACTGGTGTTTGAGACCAGCGCGTCTACCGATTCCGCCATCTGGGCAT
>CALZEQ010000073.1 GCA_945641355.1 uncultured Mediterranea sp.
TTCTCCTCGGTAAATAATCACTTTTAAAGCGACCTTTTTGCCGATAACAAAAGTATTTGAATCATGGAATATATATCAGTCGTTCAGTTTGCTGACAAATACGGTATCAGCGAGCGTACCGTCCGTCATTATTGTGCAGAGGGGAAAATAGAAGAAGCGTTCAGTACAGGAAAGACATGGATGCAGTACTTTTACTAAGATGACTACAGTACTCTTACTAAGATTACACTGGTACTCATACTAAGATTAATTCCGCCAATGGGTTAAAATAATCTGAATGCGAAATTAGCTACGATGCAGTCAGCTGTTACATGTGCCACCCATTGTTGATAGGCTCTGCCTTAGGAGAGAGAATGGACTGGATGATGCGGAAAAGTTGCTCTGCATCAACAACATCAGTTTTATAGCTTTCGCCATCAGAAGAACGCAACTTCAGTTGGTTACAATTTGTAACCGACTCAAACCCTTTTTTCCCTAAACTGAATTGAACAATGCAATAAGAAAATAAGCAACACATCAACAGTATTTTCAAAACATTAACATGCAGTCTGCCTATAGAAGATTCATTATACGTTGAGGCTTTCAATGAGAAGCAGCAGGAAGAGTGGGCAATCCGGCGAGTTTGAATGCGTACATAGGAATGTAGAATATTTTCTCACTCTCTGCTTCCCGCCAAAGCCGCTACATCTCCGTGCGTTGTTCGTTCTATAAGAACGAGCGAGGAGCGGACTTGATAGGGAGTTGGTAGGGAGCTGGTAGGGAGCTGGTAGGGAGCTGGTAGGGAATAGAGGAAATCCGTTTCATACGCAGACGAAACGAACGGATGAAGCAACTGGATGTTGAGATTTATGTAAGCACCAACGGCCATTTTCAAACAAATTTTCCGTGTGCGTTTCACCCCGTACCCGAGACCCGGCAATTACCCTCTACACAAAATTGAAACGAATCTATTTTTTATTCAATTTAAATTCCGTACCTTAGCACAGATCTTTTTCATCCTGGGGATTGCAGGCGCAACGGCTTGAAAATCTCTATAATAATCATGCTATGAAGGAACGAGCATCCTCCCTAACCATTCTTCTGTTCGCACTGTTGCTGATAGGACCGTGCTGCAAAGAAGAGCTACAGGCGCAGACACGCCTGGTACGCCACTATACCATTAACGAAGGGCTGAGCAACAATGCCGTATACAGCATCACGCAAGACTGCAAAGGGCGGATCTGGTTAGGCACCATCGACGGACTTCACAGTTTCGACGGCAACGAGATAAGGGTGTGGCGTGACGAGACGGTCTTCTCACTGGGATCGAGCATCTACACTCTGGCCGAAGACAACCGACACCGCCTCTGGATAGGAAGCGAGCGGGGCATCGCGCTGTTCGACCTGACGCAGGAACGCTTCAGCGAACTGAACCTGCGCACCTCTACCGGCGAACTCATTCAAGAGACCGTGAGCGACGTAATCAGAGACCAACAAGACCGCATGTGGATAGCGACGATGAGACAGGGTCTCTTCTGCTACGACCCGCGCACGGAGAAGCTGACACAATATACCTCGGGACGGACTCTGAATTCATTGCCCACATCATGGAGGATGCTGACGGCACACTGTGGATTACCAGCACGGAGACGGGCATCAGCCGATACCAGAAAAATAAGGACAACTTCATCCATGTGGCCGGAACTCCCGAAGACGGTATCATCTCGCTTTGCCAGGACTCCGAAGGGAATATATGGGCCGGCAGCAGCCGTCACGGACTCTACCTACTGGACCGCGACAACCAGAAACTGATACCGCGGCTGACACCCAAAAACCGACGCAGCATCCTGCAGATACGCAGCATCGTGGAACGCACGCCGGGAGAGTTGCTGCTGGCATCGGACGAGGGACTGACACAATACGGTACGCACAGCGGAGAGTGGCGCACACTGAAAGCCCAGCCCGGTAACGCCGACCGTCTGAATGACAACTATCTGCAGACTCTCTTTTTCAACCGCGAAGGGGCACTCTGGGTAGGCACCTACTTCGGCGGAGCCAACTACTTCTCGCCGGAAGGTGACAATTTCCGACACTATCACCGCGGCACGTGCGACATGGATGCCCGCATCATCAGCGTGATGGCACAGGCCGACGGCAATAACCTGTGGATAGGAACGGACGATGCCGGATTCTTCTACTGGAACCGCCGGGAGAACAGTTTCCGTCCCTACCGACCGGCCAACGGCCAACCGGACGGACGTACACCCTCGTACCACAACATACATGCCCTGCTGCAGACCGAAGACAAGCTGTTTGTAGGTATGTACATGGGCGGACTGGACATCATGGACCTGAAGAGCGGACAATTCCGCAACTACATGCCATCGCCTTCCTCACCCCGTTCGCTCTACTCATCGGGTGTCTATGCACTGTGCCGCGACTACCAGGGTGAGGTATGGATAGGTACTACGGGAGGACTGAACCGCTACCTGCCAGAGACCGACGACTTCGAACGTGTGTACGAGGTGCATCCGGCGGATGTATCGTGCATCGTGGACAACCCCGCCGACAGCCTGCTGTGGATCTGCTCGCTCAATCAGGGGATGTTCTGCCTGGACCGCCGGCAGCACCAATGGCTGCAATACACGGCAGAAGACAACCACACCGGGGAGAGGAGGAGCGAATCAAACCGATTCCCACCGACCGGGTGGTCACTGCCTGCATCGACACACAACACAGACTCTGGGTAGGGACTGACGGACACGGACTGCTGCGACTGGACAGAGAGAACAGCCGCTTCGTACAGGTGGAGACGGGATGCGACATCCGCGTGGTCTACAAAATCATGCAGCAAGACGACGGGCTGTGGCTCACCACCAGCGACGGACTGTTCTGCTACCACCCGGAAAGCGGCATCACCCGACGCTACAACCGAGAGGACGGTCTGCAGGACAACCAGTTCCAGCCCAACTCGGGCATTGCACTGGCAGACGGCACCCTACTGGTGGGAGACATCAACGGATTCAACGAATTCCGGCCCTCACAAATGGTACATACCGACACCATCCGGCCCACGGTAATCCTCTCCGACTTCCAGCTCTCCAACCGCCCCATGCGGGTGGGCGATGAGGGGTCACCACTGAAGAAGTCCATTACCTATACCGAAAGTCTGACTCTGCACCACCGCCACTCCATCTTCAGTCTGCAAGTGGCGACACCAAGCTACATCAACCCCACGTGCAATCGCTACCGATACAAGTTGGAGGGTTTCGAGAAGCAATGGACCGAGAGTGACGTGGCACCCCGTGTGACCTATACCAACCTGCCGCCCGGCTACTACACCTTCCGCGACAACGGACCGGGCATTGGGGCCGAACAGCAGGCCAAGGTATTCCAGCCCTTCTATCAGGTAAAAGAGAACCGCCCCGACGACAACATCGGCACAGGCATCGGACTGTCGTTAGTGAAGAAACTGGCAGACCTGACGGATGCCGAACTGCGACTGGAGAGTGAACCGGGACTGGGGTCCACCTTCATACTGGTGCTGAAGCCGGCCGTTCCGCAAACCGAGCCAGTTGCCACTCCAGACAGCGGCATCACCCTGCCCGTATTCAACGAGGGCAGTACGGCAGACACTACGGAGAATGAACGATACCGACTGATTGTATGCGACGACAACCTGGACATGCAGCACTTCCTGCACGACGTGCTACAGGACCTCTACGAGGTGACCTGCGCCGGCAACGGGCAAGAGGTACTGGACCTGATGAAGGACCGTCTGCCCGACCTGGTCATCAGCGACGTGATGATGTCCGTAATGGACGGACGAGACCTTCACCGTAGACGAACTGGCTGTCGAGGTCGGATTGTCGCGCACCGGTCTGTTCACCAAGCTGAAAGCTGTGGCCGGCACTACACCCAACGACTTCATCCGCCTGCTCCGGCTCAAGAAGGCGGCCTCTCTGCTGACGCAGCAGGATGTCACGGTCAGCGAGGCCTGCTATTAGGTAGGGTTCTCCTCAACCTCCTACTTCAGCAAAGCCTTCCAAAACCAGTTTGGCATGAGTCCGGCCGAGTTCAAGCATCAGAAGAAAGGGAATGCGTGATATCGATGTTCAGAATGACCGTTATAACTGTAGGGGCGCAACATTTTGCGCCCTGAGCCCGCTGCCGTATGGCTTTGGGCGGAAAATCTTCCGCCCCTACAGATTTGATTACAGACTTGATGAACAATTTGAGTTTTGACCACACCCTCTGTAGTTGACAAGGGGACGAGGTTTTAGCTACAAGCTACGAGTGACAAGCTACAAGTAGCAGGTACTAATAACTGGTAGATCGTAGCTGGTAGCTTGTAGCTCGTAACTAAAAGAGTTCGAACTGCACCCGGCCACGCACGTCGGCAGAGGAGGCGGCGATGTAGGCGGTGAATTTACCCGGCTCGGCTTTCCAGGAACCCGAGGCCTCATCGTAGAACTTCAGGTCGTCAGCCGTGAGGGTGAAAGTGACCTCGCGCTCCTCGCCCGGTGCCAAAGCCACCTTGGTGAAGCGCTTCAACTCTTTGACGGGACGCAGTACGCTGCAACGCTCATCGCCCACATAGAGCTGTACGACCTCCTTGCCGGCGCACGTACCGCTGTTCTTCACCGTCAGGCGGATGGTGAGTGTGCCGTCGGGTGTCATCTCCTTGGCTGAAGCCACCGGCTTGCCGTAGCTAAAGGTGGTGTAGCTCAGGCCGTGTCCGAAGGGGAAGAGGGCGGGAATCTTCTTGGTGTCGTGCCAGCGATAGCCCACCAAAATGTCCTCCTTATACTCCTCGCGGATGCTGTCACCGGGATAGCTGAGGGCATCGAAGGCATGGGCACCGCAGTCGGTGAGCCGGCGTGGGAAGGAGAAGGGGAGCTTGCCGCTGGGATTGACCTGTCCGCTCAGTACGTCGGCCAGCGAACGGCCTCCCATGGAGCCGAGGTACCAGCCCTGCACGATGGCGGGCACGCGGTCCACCCAAGGCATCTCAACCGCATTGCCGCTGAGCAGCACCAGCACCAGTTTCTTGTTGACGGCCAGCAGTTCTTCAATCAGTTTGTCCTGACCGAAGGGCAGGTGGAAGTACTGACGATCGCCACCCTCGCAGTCCTGAAAATGGTTCTTGTTCAGTCCACCCACCAGGATGACCAAATCGGCCTGGCGAGCTTTCTCTACCGCTTCGGCACGCAGGGCATCCTCTTCGGCCACGGGCACTTCGTCGGCACGTCCGTACATGGGGCGGCCGGCCTTATATCCTTGCGCGAACTCCACCCGGTCGCCATAGAGAGCACGCAGTCCGTCGAGCGGAGAGACCATGTCCTTCACCTTCAGTTCGGACGAACCGCCGCCTTCGTTGAGCAGGCGCACAGCATTGTCACCCACCACCAGAATGCGACGATAGTTGTCAGCCACTAAAGGCAGCAAAGGATTCTCCTTCTTGGCAACGGGAGCGTTCTTCAGCAGCACGATGCCTTCTGAGCCTATCTCACGGGCCGCAGCATAATGCTCGCCGGTACAGATAGCACCATAAGGTTTCTGACGGTTCATGGCTGTGCGGAAGATGAGACGCAGGATGCGCGAGGCCTTGTCGTCGATGGTGGATAGGGGCACTTCACCGCTCTGCAGCATCTTCAGATAGGGACGGGCCAGATAATAGTCATCGTAGGTGAAGGCTGATTCAGAGGTCAGGCCGTTGGTGTAGCTGCCCATCTCGATGTCCAGTCCGCCCAGAGCAGCCTCGCGCGTGTCGTGCGCTCCACCCCAGTCGGTGATGACGCAACCATCAAACTTCCAATCCTGCTTCAGAATCTTGTTCAGCAACAGGTCGTTGTGGCAGCAATGCGTACCGCGCAGCTTGTTATAGGCGCCCATGATGGTCCACGAGCCACCCCGCTCGATACCGGCCTTGAAAGCCGGCAGGTAGATTTCGTACAAGGCACGGTCGGAGAGGTTGACGTCGATGTGTCCACGCCACTCCTCTTGATTGTTCAGGGCGTAGTGCTTGATGCAGGCAGCCACGCCGTTCTTCTGCACCTCCTGGATGTAGGGCACGCACATCTCGGCTGCCAAGTAGGGATCCTCGCCCATATACTCGAAGTTGCGGCCATTGAGCGGCGTACGGTAGATGTTGACGCCGGGACCCAGCAGGACATCTTTCTCGCGATAACGGGCCTCCTCGCCAATGGCCTTGCCATAGCGGGCAGCCATCTCGGGATTCCACGTGGCGGCCAGGCAGGTCAGTGCGGGAAAGGCGGTGATGCTGTCGTTGGTCCACTGGGCATAGCCCCAATCGTTCCAGTTGATTTCGGCACGCACGCCGTGAGGGCCGTCGCTCATCCAGAGTTCGGGAATGCCTAATCGGGGACATCCGGGACTGCTGAACTTGCTCTGCGCGTGGCACATCGCCACTTTCTCCTCCAGCGTCATGCGGCTGAGGGCATCTTTCACACGGGCCTCGATGGGCTGGCTGTCGTCTAAATAGACGGGGGTCTGTGCCGCCGCTGTCAGCGAGCAGGCACAAAGCAGGGTTGTAAGGAGTTTTTTCATACTATTTTAAGTTTTTAAGTTTGTAAGTTTGTTACGAGCTACAAGCTACCAGCTACGAGTTTTTGAATTTGTAGGGGCAGACCTGTGTGTCTGCCCTGAATGCCGAAACCTGCCAAACCGAAGCCACGGTATCCAGGGCGGACACGCAGGTCCGCCCCTACACCTCCTGTCACACAATTTTTAATTTTTAATTTTAAATTGTAATTCGCACTCCGCTGCTGCGAGGCCGTCGGCCTCTGCCTTCACCCGGATGGGAGCAGAATCGCCGTTGCTCTGCACCACTACGAGGCACTTGCCATAGAAGGCGCGACGATGGTCGGCCTTGAAGCGCTCCATGGAGATGGGACTGCCGTTATCGACTCCGGCGATGAAGCCGCCACCGGTGACGGTGAAGCGGATATCGTCTTCAGCCCATGGGCAAAGATGGCCGTCGGCATCGGTCACCTCGACAGTGATGAACGAGAGGTCACGACCATCGGGTGCAATCTGCGTGCGGTCGGGAGTCAGGCGGATGGCAGCAGGCTGCCCGGCAGTGTGAATCTCCTGTTCGGCCACTATACGTCCCTCCTTACGAGCTACAGCCTTCACCACACCCGGTTCGTACTTCACACGCCACTGTACGTGATAATCCGTAGAGCCTTGCAACAAGGGCTTGGAAGCGGATGTTCCCGGTTTCCAACCGGCAGGCTGCTTGCAGCGCACGCCTTGGGAACGGCCGTTGACAAAGAGCTCCACCTGGTCGGCATTGTTGTAGTAGGCCCAAAGGTCAATCTCCTCACCCTCCTTCCAGTTCCAGTGGGGGAAGAGATGAAGCACCTGTTTGTCGGGCCGCCACACGCTCTGATACATATAATAGACATCCTTGGGGAATCCGGCCAGGTCGATGACACCGAAGTAACTGCTGCGTGCCGGCCATCCGTAGGGCGTAGGCTCGCCGATGTAGTCGAATCCCGTCCAGATATACTGGCCGCTGATGAAGTCGTTGTTCTCCACATGGCGCAAGGTGCCCTCATGATGGTTGCCCCAAGGCACACGGCAATTGTCGTAACTGGAGCAGGAGAAGGTGGAGTCGTAGTAGGGCTTGTCCCAACGTTCGGGACAAATAACGGATTGGTCGCTGGGCATCCGGTAATAGCCGCGGGTCATCAAGCCGCTGACACTCTCGGTGACGATGAAAGGTTTGCCGGGGAAGTTCTTAGGCACATCGGCAAACCAATCGTCATGGTAGTTGAAGCCTATCAAGTCCAGGGCACCGCTACGGAAGAGGTGGTTACCGGGATTGGGCTCGTTGCATCCGGCGGTGATGGGGCGGGAGTCATCCAGCTGGCGGACAAAGTCGGCCAGCTTGCGGGTCAACAGCGAATTGACGGAGAGTTCGCCCTCCTCCCGGGCCAGCATCTCGGCGCTGTGGCCGAAGTTCAGAATCATGTTGGCCTCCTCCAGGCTAAGCGTATCGGCATTGGCATCGCTCCATTGCTCCAGCACCTCGTTACCGATGCTCCAGATGCAGATAGAGGGGTGGTTGCGGTCGCGTACGATGAGGTCGTGCAGGTCGCGTTCGTGCCACTCGTTGAAGTAGCGGGCATAGTCGTGGCGCGTCTTCTTCTTTCGCCACATGTCGAAGGCCTCGTCCATGACGATGAAGCCCATGCGGTCGCAGAGGTCGAGCAGTTCGGGAGAGGGAGGATTGTGTGAGCAGCGGATGCTGTTGCACCCCATCTCACGGAGAATCTCCAGCTGCCGCTCGATGGCACGTCGGTTGATGGCTGCTCCGAGGCAGCCTAGGTCGTGGTGCAGGCAGACGCCGTTCAGCTTCATCGGCTCACCGTTGAGCGAGAAACCCCGTTCTACATCGAAGTGGAAGGTACGGATGCCGAAGGGGGTGTCTTCACTGTCCAGCACCCGGCCGGCGGCATCACTCAGCGTGGTACGCAGGGTGTACAGATAGGGATTTGTCACGCTCCAAAGACGAGGCGACGCCACCGTCAGCTGCAAGGTGTCGGGTGAGGCGGAAACAGCGTCCTCGGCTTGTGCCACCACGATGCCGTCGGCATCCAGCAGCTCGGCCTTCAGCGTCCATGCTTCCCCAGCGTGAGCCTCGTTGCCTTCCACCTCGGCCGTCAGCGTCAGGCGTGCCACACCGTCCTCCACAGCCTCGGTACGGATGAATGTGCCCCACTGCGCCAGATGGACGGGATGCACCCGACGGAGCCAGACGTTGCGGTAGATGCCGCAGCCCGAGTACCAGCGGGAGTTGGGTTGCTCGGCGTTGTCCACCCGCACGGCCAGCACATTCTTCTCGCCCCACCGCAGATAGGGAGTGAGGTCGTAGCTGAAGGAGATGTAGCCGTAGGGGCGCGTGCCCAGCAGATGGCCGTTGAGGTAAACCGAGGCGTTCATGTAGGCACCGTCGAAGTCGATGTAGCATTGCTTGCCGGCATCGGCCCGGGCAGGTGTAAAGCTCTTGCGGTACCAGCCTACGCCGCCGGGCAGGGCACCGCCGCCTGTACCAGACGGATTGTCTTGGCTGAAGTCGCCTTCGATGGCCCAGTCGTGCGGCAGGTTGAGCCGACGCCAAGCGGAGTCGTCATAGTCGGGGCGTGCCGCCAGCGAGTCGTCGCCCAAGCAGAAGCGCCAGTCGTCCGTGAAGAGCTGACGGCGCTCTTGGGTTGCCTCAGAGCCGGTGCAGGAGGCAAAGGCCAACAGCAGAAATAAAGTATAAATCAGTTGTTTCATAATTTTCTGTTGGCTATAGTTGATTACTGCGTTGTAAAATGCACATTATCTTCCATCATCGACA
>CALZEQ010000074.1 GCA_945641355.1 uncultured Mediterranea sp.
CCCATCAGATTGCCTATCTGTACGGCATCCTGGTTGGTGGCGTTCAGTCCCTTCTGCTGAGCCAACAGGTTGTTCATGGCAGGCACCAAGGAATCAAGGCTTGTCTTCTCGCTGAGGAAGGTAGCCATCTGCTGCGCTCCGCTGAGCTGCACCTCGTCGCCTATCACACCTAACTCCTGCTGGGCGCTGCACAGTTCCTTTATGGACTGTATCTCTTCGTCGGTGGCCTTCATGCGCTGTCGCATCACAGTCTGCAGCTGTGTCTCGGCCACCAGTTGCACCTGGTAGGCGGCAGTGAGGTCACGGCACACGCCTTCTGTCTGCCGGATGCTCTCGCCCAGCATGTCAGCAGCCTGTGCGGCCTGCGCCCAGTCCACAATGGTTTTCTGAGCTTTGTGAACCTCCTGGGTTACATCCCTCACCACGCGCCCCAGGTCTTTGGTGGACGCGCTCACGTCCTTCAGGGTTCCGGTAGCATTATCTTCTATCTTCAGCGAAAATTTTACTTCATTGCTTGTCATACTCAGTTGATTTTGTTATCTTTGAGGCGAATTTCTAAACGGAATGTGCTATGACGTTTATCGAATCATTGATTATTGCTGTCGCTATAGCGGCTTTCTGCTGGTTTTCTGTAATTTTCATGTGGGGTATAATCAGTCCAGGAGAGAGCCGACTTCCCGAACGGGAAATCAGGGAGCGCCGCAAGCGCCGCGGACAGGTGCGCCGTGCAGCCAAGAAGGCCGGCATGTCCTTCCGCGAGTACAGCATCCGTCACTTCAGCTGACACTCCTTCCGTCACATCCCGGCCTTCTGCCTCATCTCCTCGAACCGGCTGCGTGTGCTCTGCGCGCCGGACGTTTTCCGTACATCCTCCTTCTTGTCCCACGGCAGGCGAATCACGTCCGTCGGGCGGAGCGTCTTTCGACTCCACGGCTGCAGCAGGCAGCAAGCCAGTAGCCTGGTCTGTTCCCACGGCTGCCGCACGCGCACCGACTGCCATTCATCGACCACCGCACGGAACTCCTCCGGCGTGAGGCTGCAGAAGTCGCGCAGGCTCATGCCCATGGCTCCCACAGCCAGCCCCATCAGGTGGAGGATGCCTCCGCCGTTTCCTCCGCCGCTTCCGGCGGACTCTCCTTTTTTTTTGCTTCCGCCGACTGCCCCTGCGACAGCTGCGAGGAGAATCGGTTTACATCCTTCACGTCCAGTCGGTCGGCCATCTGCTCCATCGTGAGGTCGCACTCCACGCCGTCGGCCTGGCAGGCCGACACCAGGCAGCACCACATCAGCACGATGAGCATAGTCATACTCATGTCGGCCTCCGCCTCGTTCAACTCCTTTCCCGTCTCTCGCCGGAATCGCAACATGGCCCCCAGCGTCAGGCGCATGGGGTATTCACGGTCTCCAATCTTCATCTTCATACGCTGTTCCTCCTCCCGTTATGATCCGCTGACCAGTCCGTCGATGTTCTCCTCGTCTACGGTGACGGGTCCGCTGTTGTCGAACGTGGCGCTGTAGGTAGTATCGTCGCCGGCGGGCGCGTTCTCCTCGATGCTGCTGATGACAAAGCATCCAGACAAATAGGGCTTGGCGTCACTGCTGCGTGCGAACGACTTCAGTTCCACCGTTCCGCCTACCTTCCACTTGGCGAGCAGTGCCTTCATGCCGCTCTCCGTCTCGCTGTAGAATCGGAGGCCTTCGCACTTCACCTGCACGCTCAGGCCGGTGACGGTCTTTTCCTTAAACAATCCGGCCGAACCCGACTGCTCGGTGGCCTTCGGCTTAACGGCACGCTCCTTCGTTTCGCTGGAGAATGTGCTGGTGTGGCTGGTACTGTGGCCCGATGCGTTGCCGTCGATGCTGACCAACAGGTCACTGCCGTTAACATATCCTTCCTTCATGATTTCTTGCTTGTTTTAATACGGTTCTTACTTCGTTTGAATACTATTAGAACAGCCGCCGCCAGCAGGGCGATGCGACCTGTCCATATCTGGAACCACTGCCAGCCGGTGGGGGAGTCTCGCTGGCGGTTCGATTCTCCGCGCTGCACCAACACGGTGTCGGTGCGCTGCGACTGCCGTAGGCTGTCCACCGCCTGCATCAGCAGCAGTACCTCGCGCTGCAGGCTGTCGCAGGTGGCTGTCACCTCCAGGGTGTCAGCCTGCGTCCTACGCACCTCAGCCCTTGCCTGTCCGCTCTGCGCCGTGTAGGCGGCTCCCTGCGGCAGGCTCGTCAGCTGGCTCTGCGTCAGGCGCATCGCCACCCGGCTGGGCGGTACGGCCTCGCGGGTCGCCGCGAGCAGTGTGTGCGCGCTTCGGCTTTCGGTCAGGCTCTGCTGCGTCTGCCGTGAGGTCGCTGACCTTTCCGGACTTCTGCAGCTCGATGCGCACAGGGCAATGCTCCCAATAGCGGCAAGCAGAAGCGCGGGCCAGCGTGCGGTCCAACCGGGCGATGGCCCTGTATAGTTTTCGGTTCTCATCAATGCTCTTCATGAGGTCCGAACGCAGGTTCTGGATGTTATCCATGTAGGCTGCGTCGATGTCGGTTCCGCTGCGCGCCTGCTGCAGGCGTCGCTGCCTCCACCAGTTGAGCAGCTGTACCAACCCTCCTCCTGAGAGGGCCGATACAAGGATGCTTACCCAGTCTGCATTCATGGCCGTTCAGTTCATACGGTTGCAAACGCTCCGCCTTCGCGCCAGTCGAGGGCGATGAATTCCTCTCCAAAGCCAATCTGCGTGTCCGCCTTCATCAGCATCTTGAAGAAGTAGAACTCGCTGGCGTTGCTCCACTTCTCGATCTGGATGACGTTCTCGTCGTCCTGCAGGTTGACGGCTGCAAAGAGGTTGCCGTTCATACCACTGTCGCACAGGGTGGCCACTATCAGGTTGTCCGGCCAGGCGGCCAGCACCTCGATGCGGATGTCCTTGTAGCGCTGCTGGGTGACGGCTGTAGGTTCGGTACCCTTGGAGTTGAGCTTCGTCATCTCGTCGTCGTAGTCGTCGAAGTCGTTTACGCTCATGAGAATGCGCAGGTTGGGATTGTTTCGCATGGTCACGGGTATCTTGGCACGCAGCTCCTTCAGACGCTGCAGCATGGTGGTGCCCGATGTGGCTACCTTCACCACGTCGCCGTCGGCGGCGGCCTGTGTCAGGATGCCGTTCATCAGATAAGCATCGCCTTCTTCCTTGTACGCGCCGTTGATGTAGGCATATCCAAGCTCGTTGCCCACCTTCTTCAGCAGCTCGGAGAGCAGAATCTGCTGCACGCTGGCCGGCAGCTGGCGGAACACGAGGTCGCCCGTTGGCTGGAAGGGACGCCAGATATGCTCGAAGGCACGCGGGTTGAAGAGTGTGAATGCCATGAAGTCGTGCGGAGTGAGCTTCTTCTCGCTGTAGTTGAAGTCGCCTTTAGAGTCTTCCTTCGTAGGGTCTTCCTTGCGCTTCTGCAACATCTGTCCCGTCTTGACGCGGGGGATGCTGATGGCGCTGTTCACGCCCGGTATGACCATGATCAGCCCCTTGCTGACCAGTTCGTTGCCTGTAGTGGCCTGGGTGAGCACCTGTTCGAGCACTTCACCTGCATAGTTCGTTGTGTTGAGTCCTTTGATCATTTTTGTTCAATTTAAAATTTAAAATTAAAAATTAAAAACTATCACATGCGCACCTTCTGACGGGTGTTGATGCGGGGCGACGTGAACGAGCTGCGTACGCTGGTTCCGCCGCTCCGGCTTCCTACGGATGCGCTACTGCCGATGCGCAGGTTGCGCGGGTTCTTGATGGGTATCATAGTGCCGTCCTCCCCTGCTATCGGTTGTGTGCCTCGCGGATCTCGCGCTGGCGCTTCTCCCAGGGGCTCTCATCAGAACCTCCTGCTCCGGCGTTGCCGTCCAGCACGTCCTTTACCATCCGCATGGGTTTCATGCCCTGCAGGGCCTTCATCCCGTTCTCGTAGTCCGCCTTCAGCAGGTTGCGGTAGGTGTCCCGCTGTTCCTGGCTGATGCGTCCGTCAGATGCAGCCGCCTCCACGGCCTCGTCGATCTGCTGTGTGCGCTGTTCCTCCTGCTGCCGGTGCAGCTGCTCGTTCTCTTCGCGCAGGGTGCGGTTCTCCTGCTCCAGCGCGTCGGCCCGGTCGGCCTTGTCGGCAGCCTCCTTCACGGCGTTGAGCGCCGATGGCTCGTCCGCGCAGTTGCTGAACCGTCCGATTTTCTTGATGTCTTCCAGTTTCATATCCTGATTGTTTTGTGGCCGCAGCTCGCGCTCCAGCCGGTTAGTAAATATGTGATAAATATCGTCCGATGTGCTGTCTTCGGGTACGGGGTCTACGTCGTAGATGGCATCCACCAACCCAAGTTTCAGTGCCTCGTCGGCTGTCAGCCAGTGGTCGGATCCGTCGAAGTAGGTGTCCTTCACCTTCTTCTTGTCCATGCCGCAGCGGTCGCTGATGATGTCGGCCAGCGTGTCCTCCAGGCTCTCGATGGTGGCAATCACCTCCTGCAGGTCGCGCTTGTTGCCGTAGCAGCCGGCGCTGACGTTGTGCAGCATCATGCGGCTGTAGCGGCTCATCTCCACGCGCCGTCCGCACAGGGCTATCACACCCGCTATGCTGGCGGCGATGCCGTCGATGTAGAGCGTGACGTTGGCGCGGCAGCGGCGCAGGGCGTTGAAGATGGCGATGCCCGGATAGACCTCGCCTCCGATGGAGTTGATGCGCACGTCGATGCGGCTGCAGGTTCGCTCAGCTTCGGACAGCTGGCGCACGAATGCCGTGCCCGATACATATCCGTCGCCGCTCTCCTCGCCTACCTCGCCGTAGAGCAGCAGTTCGGCCTTCTGTTCGTTCTGTTCGTTCATACTGTTCCTCTCTTTTTTCCGGCGAAGTTACGCGGAAGGCCGTCTCCGGAAAAATAATCGGGCAAACGTTGCGCGCTGCGGGGCAGCCGTTGCACAGTTTTTGGGCATCGCTGATATTTTGGCTCAATTTTGCACAAAAAAAGAGATACGGATATGGCAGAACTGAACGCGCAGCAGCGCAAGGAGTACGCCCGCACCCTCTACCTGAAGGAGAACCTGACACAGCAGGAGATTGCCGAACGGGTGGGCGTGTCGCGCCAGAGCATCAACCGATGGGCGGCCGACGGAAAGTGGGAGGAGATGAAGGTAGGGCTCACCCTGAGCCGCCAGCAGCAGATAGCCAACATGCACCGGCAGGTGTCGGAGCTGCAGAACACCATCCTGTCGCGACCCGACGGCGAGCGGTTTGCCCGTCCATCCGAAGCCGACACGCTGGGCAAGCTGGCGGCGGCCATCAAGAAGCTGGAGACGGAGGCCGGCATCGCCGACAAGGTGAGCGTGGGCATCCAGTTCATCGAGTGGGTGCGCCGCGCCGACCTGGACAAGGCGCGCGAGGTGACTGCATTGTGGGACAAGTTTATCAAGGAGCAGCTATGAGACAGGAAGACCGCAACGCACTGCGCCGATGGGATGAGTATCTGGCTGACATACGCAACGCCACACCCGTGGAGCACGGCCTGACGCAGGCCGACCGTGAGAAGAAACGCCGATACTTAGAGGCACACCCGCTGGAATGGATTGAGTACTTCTTCCCGAAGTATGCCAAATACCCCTTCGCTCCCTTCCACAAGAAGGCCATACGGCGGCTGCTGGACAACGACGAGTGGTACGAGGTGCTGTCGTGGAGCCGCGAGCTGGCCAAGAGTACGGTGGTGATGTTCTGCGTGATGTACCTGGCGCTGACGGGCCGGAAGAAGAACGTGATGCTGGCCAGCGCGACGCAGGACAGCGCTCGCCGCCTGCTGGACCCCTACCGCGCCAACTTCGAGGCCAACGGACGCATCAAGGCCTTCTACGGCGAGCAGCAGAACCTGGGTGCCTGGACAGACCTGGAGTTCATAGCCAAGTGCGGGTGTGCCTTCCGTGCCATCGGTGCGGGCAACGCACCGCGAGGCAGCCGCAACGAGGCCGTGCGCCCCGACGTGCTACTGGTGGACGACTTCGACACCGACGAGGACTGCCGCAACCCGGACACCGTGCAGAAGAAGTGGGACTGGTACGAGCAGGCCTTCTATGCCACGCGCTCCATCAGCGAGCCTACTCTGATAGTGTGGTGCGGAAACCTCATTGCCCGCGACTGCTGCGTGGCACGTGCCGCCGCGCTGGCCGACCATCATGACGTGGTAAACATCCGCGACCGCAACGGACGCTCTACCTGGCCGGAGAAAAACACAGAGGAACACATCGACACCGTGCTGCGCAAGATCTCCACCGCATCGGCGCAGAAGGAGTACTTCAACAACCCGGTGACCGAAGGCGAGGTGTTCCGAGACATCACCTACACCCGCGTGCCGCCGCTCAGCAAGTTTCCGCTGCTGGTCATCTACGGAGACCCGGCGCCTGGCGAGAACCGCTCATCCAACAGCTCCACCAAGAGTTGCGTGCTGATGGGGCGCATCAAGGAGAAGGTGTACGTCATCGCCGCCCGGCTGGACCGCGGACTGAACGCCGACTTCATCGACTGGTACATCCAGCTGCTGAATCTGACGGAGGGGCACCCGGCCGTGTACTGCTACATGGAGAACAACAAGTTGCAAGACCCCTTCTTCCAGCAGGTGTTTAAGCCGCTGGTGGCGAAGGTCCGGCGTGAGAGCGGCGTACAGCTCTTCATCCATCCCGACGAGGAGCGCAAGACCGACAAGGCTACCCGCATCGAGGCCAATCTGGAACCGCTGAACCGCGAGGGGCTTCTGCTGTTCAACGAGGCCGAGCGCGACAACCCGCACATGCGCCGGCTGGAAGACCAGTTCAAGCTGTTCACCCTGCGCATGAAGTTCCCCGCCGACGGGCCCGACTGCGTAGAGGGCGGCCTTCGCATCCTGAAGAAGAAGGCGCAACAGCTGCAGCCCGTCCGCACCATGTGTAGAATTAAAAATTCAAAATTTAAAATTTAAAATTTAAAATTGATACCAATGACATTCATCACGAGAGAGGACTACGATGCCAGCATTCACCGCGAGGTGCTGGACGCACTGGCCCGCGGCGACGACGCGGTGGTGATGGTGTGCGAGGAGCGTGCCATTGCCGAGATGCGCGGCTACCTGTCGGCCCGCTACGACGCGGATGCCATCTTTGCTGCACGCGGAGCCGAAAGGCACCCGCTGGTGCTGATGATGGCCATCGACATAGCCGTGTATCATCTGTTCTGCCTGCACAACCCGCAGAAGATGTCGCAGCTGCGGCGCGACCGCTACGAGCGGGCCGTGGAGTGGCTCCGGCAGGTGGCGGCCTACAAGGTGAGCATCGACGGCGCACCCCTGCTGCCGGCGGACAGCCAGCAGCGAAACAACCCCATACAGATAACCAGCAACCCTAAACGAACGCAGCACTTATGAAACCTTTCAATCCTTTTCACCTGTTCAACCGGGCACGCAGAGAGTCCGGAACACGCATCACCGAAGGCAGCAACGTGACGCGCCCAGGCGCAACCGTGGTGCTGACGCAGACGCAGCGATTCGGCATCGACCTGCAAGACTACATGCAGGCCATCCGCAGTGCGGAGAATGTAGACTATACACAGCGCAGCCGGCTGTACGACATCTATAGCGAGGCACTGATGGACCCCCACCTGTTCGCCGTCATCCAGAAGCGAAAGAGCGGCACGCTGGGACGGCGCATCGAGTTCCGCCGCGACGGCACGCCGGACGACCGCGTGAACCAGCAGATCGCATCGCCGTGGTTCATCCGCTTTCTGGAAGACGCGCTCGACGCGCAGTTCTGGGGCTTCTCACTCATGCAGTTCTACCGCAATGAGAAGGGGTGGATAGACTACTACCTCGTGCCCCGAAAGCACGTAGACCCTGTGCTTCGGCTCGTCAAGGAACGACAGACTGACATCACGGGTCACCCCTTCGACGAATTCGGCAACCTGATGATGGTAAGCGGGCACGAGCCGCTGGGCATCCTGGCCCGCTGTGCGCCCTACGTCATCTACAAGCGGGGTACGCTGGGTGACTGGGCCCAGTTCTCCGAGCTGTTCGGGATGCCCATCCGCAAGTACACCTACGACGCAGCCGACCCCGAAGCGCTGCAGCAGTCCGTGGATGCCGCCCGCAGCCAGGGCGGTGCCGGCGTGTACTTCGCCCCCGAGGGTAGCAACCTGGAGTTTGTAGAGACGGGCAACACTGCCGGAAGCAGCGAGCTGTACAGCACATTCGTGGAGCGGTGCAACGCCGAGATGAGCAAGGCTGTGCTGGGCAACACGCTGACTACCGAGGCCAGCGAGACTGGCACGCAGGCACTGGGCACCGTGCACAGCCGCGTGGAGCAGGAGCTGATGGAGCAGGACGCGCTGCTGCTGATGAACCTGCTGAACTACGAGATGACGGACATGTTTGCCATCCTGGGCGTGGACACCACGGGCGGAGAGTTCGTCTTTGTGGAAGAGAACGACATGGAGCAGGTGAAGGCACGCTGCGAACTGCTGATGACCGCTGTGCGCGACCTCCATCTGCCCGTGGACGACGACTACCTGTATGAGCAACTCAACATAGAGAAGCCGGCCGACTACGACCGCATGAAGAGGGAGATGGAAGAGCGAAGCCGGATGCCGGAGGGCACGGCGAACCCGCCGGATGACGACCCAGGCAACGACGGAGGCCCGTACGATGACTACTCCCGGCGAAACGACCGCACGCCTGCGCCAGACAACCGCCGTCCGCAGAACCGTTTTTTCGCCCATGCCCCGCAGCGGGACGGCGGGGCGGATTTAGAATCTTGATGGACACGCTGTATGAAGCAGACGAGGAACCGGTGCCGCAGCAGCTTCCAGGCCTGGACGACATCGACTACTTAGGCTACGACGGCTACATTGCACCGCTCACGGCCCGAGCATCCAAACCTCCGAAGAATGCCGACGCGCCTGCAACCCCCTTCAGCTTCGATGCAAGGAGCCTGACGGCCATGCTTCGCCAGGTGTACAGCGGCGACATCGACGCATCGGCCGACATCTGTCCGGAGCTGTTCGACGAGGTGAACCG
>CALZEQ010000075.1 GCA_945641355.1 uncultured Mediterranea sp.
GCTCTACCTTCTGCTTTTCCTTCCATTTTAGCGGTATCCAACACGTCGTTTTGAATCATGATGGCATTGATATGTTCATCGTAGGCGGCACGTTCTTGCTTGGACATCGTAAGATATTGAAGTTTCTTTCGTGCTTCTTTGAGCCCGGGAGCTGAGGTGTCCTCACGGATAATCCCATTCTTAAGGTATTCCATCCATTCCTCCAGAGGGGTAGTGGCCACCTTGTTGAACTCATTGACGCGGATGATGTAGTATTCGGGGAAAATTTCCGAAGGAGTGCGCATACGTATCAGGTCACCCTCTTTCATGTTGACTTGCAGTTCGTCACCGGTATGTACTCCCACGAATCGGGTAGTACCGTGGTACAGATAGTCACCTCCCTTGCCTAAGTCAAAATAGAGGATGTTGATGGAATAGACTTTCTTTATTGACTTATAGCGTTGTTTCCAATTAGTAATGTCGATGATTTGTGGCTCTCCCAACACAATACGTTCATAATAATGCAGTTTGCGTGATGGCTGAAATTTCACGATAATATCTTCTCCTTGGCTGTTTGTGGCCTGAAAGTCCAAACGATAGAATTTCTCATCCGAAAACGCCTGATTGGATTCACTTTCCAAGAGTTGCTGGATGTGTATGTTCTCTCCAATCAGCACCGTCAGCAATCCTTCGAGCACGCCGAAGTTGGCCTTGTCGCGCAGGATGCGTTTGGCTGCCCAATCAAATCGGATGATGCTATTGTTTTCGTACATAGGCGGATATCGTTGGTTTAGGATGCGAAGATAATCATTTTCATTCAAAATCCTTACGATAAACCCCAAAAACTCCATCAGTATCCTTTTCTTTTCCTTCGTATCGTAGGATAACGCAGCACTGTGTGATGTGTTGTTAACTAATAATAAACAGACGGAAATGTTTCGTGATTCAAAACTTTGCAGTAACTTTGCGCCCGCAAAACAAAATGTGGAAAGATTTGAGTAGCTTGCAACCACAGAAAAAAATGCTAAAAGCAGATTCTTCTATCCGAAATCCTACTCTCACTTCCCCATTGTGCATTTAATTTTTAATGTTTCATTTTTAATTTTAAATGAAAGAAATGGGATATCTGTTTACATCCGAATCGGTGTCTGAAGGACACCCCGACAAAGTGGCTGATCAAATATCGGACGCTGTGCTTGACAAACTGCTGGCCTATGACTCCAGTTCGAAAGTAGCTTGCGAAACGCTGGTAACCACCGGTCAGGTAGTGCTGGCAGGAGAAGTAAAGACAAAAGCGTATGTGGACCTGCAACTCATTGCACGCGAAGTCATCAAGAAAATCGGCTATACCAAAGGAGAGTATATGTTCGAAAGCAATTCGTGCGGCGTGCTGAGTGCCATTCACGAACAAAGCCCCGACATCAACCGGGGTGTGGAGCGCCAAGACCCCATGGAGCAGGGAGCCGGCGACCAAGGCATGATGTTCGGCTATGCCACCAACGAGACGGAGAATTATATGCCGCTCTCGCTCGACCTGGCACACCGCATCCTGCAGGTGCTGGCCGACATCCGTCGCGAGGGTCAGGTGATGACCTATCTGCGTCCCGATGCCAAGAGCCAGGTGACCATTGAGTACGATGACAACGGCACGCCTGTCCGCATCGATACCATCGTCGTATCTACGCAGCACGACGACTTCATCCGGCCTGCCGACGAAAGCGAAGCTGCCCAATTGAAGGCCGACGAAGAGATGCTGGCTACCATCCGCCGCGATGTCATCGAAGTCTTGATGCCCCGTGTCATCGCCTCCATCCATGCAGAGAAGGTGCTGGCACTGTTCAACGACGACATCAAATACCATGTCAACCCCACGGGCAAGTTTGTCATTGGCGGACCTCATGGCGACTCCGGACTGACCGGCCGTAAAATCATTGTAGACACCTACGGCGGCAAGGGGGCACACGGAGGAGGTGCCTTCTCAGGCAAAGACCCCTCGAAGGTAGACCGCTCTGCTGCCTACGCAGCCCGTCACATCGCCAAGAATCTGGTGGCTGCCGGCGTGGCCGACGAGATGCTGGTACAGGTGAGCTACGCCATCGGTGTGGCACGCCCCATCAACATCTACGTCAATACCTACGGACGCAGCCATGTGCAGATGACCGACGGCGAGATAGCCCGCAAGATTGACCAGCTGTTCGACCTCCGTCCCAAGGCCATCGAGGACCGTCTGAAGCTGCGTAACCCCATCTATCAGGAGACGGCAGCCTACGGCCACATGGGTCGCGAGCCGCAGGTAGTGACCAAGCACTTCCGCAGCCGCTACGAGGGCGACAAGGACATTGAGGTGGAACTCTTCACGTGGGAGAAGCTGGACTATGTAGAGCGCGTCAAGGAGGCTTTCGGCCTGCAATAACCGCGCAGGCACCCTCTGCCGCTATATAGCTGGATATCGGGCTTCCGTGTACTGAATCTATTCCTTTCAGATATGGTTTGGTACACGGAGGTCCGATGTTTTTTTGTTATTCCCCATGCCGCTTTCATCCTCTCTTGATGCCGGTTCCTAATGTGCTTTGTACTACTTTAATGGGTGGCCGACCTTGGTCAGCCGATTGATTGACCTTGGTCGGTCAAGTGATTGACCAAGGTCGGTCGATTGGCCGACGTCGTCCGGTCGATATTGGGAGCAGACTTTTTCATGATAAGAGTCTATATTTACTCTGGTCATAATGGCATTTCGTGCTTTGTCAGACCGTCCTTTCGTAGAGCCAACATCTGCCCAAAGGGCACAAAAAAAGCATTGCAACATTGGCGCGTGTGATGGCGGCACACGGCCAAGTTGCAATGCAAAGCTTGTTCTTCTTTAAACTCTAAATAAAAATAACAAGCAAGTTATCACTGTTTTACAATCATGATCAATAACCGGGGTTCTGTTTCCAATTGGTGTTGCTCTTCATCAAATCCTTGTAAATAGGATAAATGCGGCGGAACTTTTCAGTTTTAGCCTGCGGATTGATTACGTGCTTGAGGCCCCAATCGTCTTCAAACTTGCCAAAACGAATCAGGTCGTTACGACGCCAACTTTCATCAAACAATTCGCGGCCGCGTTCATCAAGCAAATCTTGCAGTGAGGGTGCTTTGTCAATGGACGGAGCGTGAACATATTGACGAATTTCATTCATCAAAGATTGTGGAGTGTCGCCCTTGGTTGCCGATCCACCGCGCAGAATTGCTTCGGCTTTTTCCAACAAAATATCAGCATAACGGAAGATAGGAACATCGTTACTCTGATTACGTCCGTTCAGATAATCATCATAATGAGGGAACCACTTGATGGATTTATAACCCATTGACCATCCGGCCACATTCTTACCAACGTTAATCTCGGTGGGAACGCTACCCTCCTTAATCTTGATTTCTTTGGTAAATACCAATTGCTCTCCATTGTACAGGCAGGGCTCTGAAGTCAGTTTACGGTTGGTATCAAACATATATACGGGACCACCAATGATGACAGCGTTGCGGTCATCTCCTTCCAAACAGAAGAGATCAGCCATTTCAGGATTGACAGCCATGTTGCCACCTACAGATGCGTTCAACTTGAATCCATAGTAAGATGCATCCAGCTTGTTGGCTTGACGCCAAGTGCGGAAACGTGCATACGTCATACCTTGTTGTGTAATGCGGTCGAAAGGCATGGCATAGATAAAGTCCTTGATGTGCGAACCGTTTTCGGGGAAGAACTTCTCGCGATAGTTGTCACTCAGGTTGAACAGTCCCGATTCAATGATTTCGTCGCAAGCTGCGATACAGTCATTCAATTTAGGATTGCTCATGGTAGGCTCATACGTAGTGACATCTCCGCAGGTATATACGCTCCAGTTCAGATAGAGCTTGGCCAGCAAAGCTTTTGCCATCCAATAGTTAGGTTTCCCATATGTGGAAATATCGGATTTCTTTGAAAGGTTGGGAAGGGCTTTCAACAAGTCACTCTCAATGAACTCTGCCACTTTTGCACGCGGGGCACGTTCTACGGCTTCATCATCTGCATACAAGTGATCCATGATAGGGGTGTCACCGAAATTGTCCATCATGATGAAAGTGTAGAATGCACGCATCGCAACGGCAGGAGCTGCCATAGGAGACTCATCGCCACCCAAATCGAGAATTACACGGTTGCAACGAGTGATACCGCCAGGAATCTCTACGGACCAATAGAGGGATACATCATCCGTAGTCAGAGAGTGAAGTGTAGGGTGGGAGTTCTCGCCTTCGTTGTAATAGTCACCATCGAAGCTGACTCCTGTAAACTCGTCAGAAGAAAACGATTGAAGGTCATTGTAGCGACGGCCTAAAGGCCCTCTGAAGATATAGTAAGTATCGGACAGTTTTGCCTCGGCTGCAATTTCCGAATCAGGAAACTCGGTATATTGCGACTTGATATCAACGTCCAAGTCTGTACAGCCGGCAGTCACAGCCAGCAATCCGGCTGATATAAATAGTTTGAAATTATTTTTCATAATCATCTTTCATTTAGAAATTAACGTTCAGTCCTAACATAAATGTACGTGTGCGAGGATAATAGGTCTCACGGCTGTCGATGCCCGGCGTGATGCCACCCAGATTGATTTCAGGATCGCGTCCATCATATCCAGTCAACGTGAATACATTGTTGCAGGTAGCTGTCACTTTCACATTATTCAGCCAATTGCCAATCTTGCCGAAGTTATAGCTCAAACTCAATGTAGAGAGACGCAGGTAACTGCCGTTTTCCAGATAGCGGTCAGACGGAGCGTGTGCGTTTGTATCATTAGGCTTGTTCAGATCAATGATTTCGCGCAGACCATTCTTGCCCACCTTCAGGTTCGTCACATTGTTATACTGGGCACGAGTAGAATTCAATATTTTGTTGCCGAATACTCCTTGGAAGAAGGCGGTCAGCGACCAGTTCTTGTAGTTCAGCGTGTTGTTCCAACCCAGTGTCCACTTAGGCTGTGCGCAGCCTACCTTGCGACGATCCTTGTCCTGAGGAGAATCCGTTGTACCTATCAGATTGCCATCTTCATCGTATTCGTTGAATACTGAAACACCAGCGTCGTTATAACCGGCCCACTCCCACATATAGAACGTTCCGATGGCTTCTCCTTCCATGATGCGTTGCGTGTTCACACCTGTAAAGCCACCTACGTTCGGATTGGCTTGGTCAATATACTTCACAGAGTAGAGGTCGTTAGAGAGCTTCACAACTTCATTCTTGTTGTGAGAGAGATTCATGGTAGTTGACCACTCAAAGTTCTTTGTCTTAACAGGTGTGGCATTGATGGTGAACTCAATACCCTTGTTGCTGATTTCACCCACATTGGCAGTCATCCAACCATAAGGGTAACGATTGGTAGAAACGGGATAATCGTAAATCAAATCCTTTGTCTTTTTGCTGTAGTACTCAATGGTACCGCTCAAGCGTCCGCTCAAAACTGAGAAGTCAACGCCGATATTAAACATGCTGGTAGTTTCCCATTTCAAGTCAGGGTTCGCATTGCGGGTTGCTCCCAATGTACGATAGTCTGCAGTATTGCCGTTTGCGTCTGTATAGCTGAACCAACCGGTAGCACCATAGATGGGCTGAGCTGTGTAAGCATCGAATCCCAACGAGTTACCACTTACACCATAACCTACGCGGAACTTCAAGTCATCAAACAGGTTTTGGTCTTTCATGAACTCTTCTTCTGTCACACGCCATGCCAGCGAACCAGAGGGGAACGTTGCCCAACGGTTGTTCTTACCGAAGGCGGAAGACCCGTCCCGACGAATCGTAGCCTGCAACAAGTATTTGCTCTTGTAAGAGTAATTGAGACGTCCGTAGAACGAAATCATACGTAATACGGATTCTGCTGAAGCCCAAATGTCGGAAATATCCATCTTGTTGGCAACTCCCATATTCATATAACCCAAATTGTCGTTATAGAAATCGTAGACACTCAGACCATAGCCGTCAGCCGTGGAACTTTCTTCCCATGAATAACCGGCCATCAGACCAATCTTATGGATATCATTGAATGTTTTATCGTAATTCAAATAGGTTTCGAATACCTTTCGATGGTCAGAAGTAGTATGGCGGTGTGCCTTACCGTTCTTCTTCACTATCTGAGAGTTTTGAGAGTTGTAGTCACTCCACAGGAACTGTTCATTCTGATAAGAAACGGATGCATTCCAAACCAATCCGTCTACAATATCCAAGGCAGCTTTTGCTGTGCCTTGTAACTTCTTTGTTTCGTGGTCGTGGCGATCTTCATTGATGATAGAGAGTGGGTTGTAGTTCTGAGAAACACCCTGATATTCTGTCCAGCCCCCATTTTCATTGCGAACAGGCACCAATGGAGAGTAGTAGTTCATGGCATCGTATACGCTGACACCATCTTTACCGGTTTCTACAGAATGGTTGTTGGTGACACTGGCATTGACGTTGAATGACAAAGTCAAACGGTCATTCAAAGCCTTCGTTTGTACGAAGGCACGGCCAATCAGGCGATCCATATCTGTTCCGCGGATGATACCTTGCTTCTCTTGATAGTTGATGCTTGCATTGTATTGCGTGTCATCCGTACCGCCAGAGATGGATACATTGTGATTATGGCTGATGGCAGTACGTTGTACTTCCTTTTGCCAATCAGTATCAGCACCAAAATCATTGTCAATTGTGAAATCGTGTGCTTTAGCATAGGCACGGAGTTCGCTTGCTGACATCATATCTAGATTTTTCAGCACATTGTCCATTGCTACATAACCATTGTAGTTGACTGTAGCCTTGCCACTTTTGCCCTTCTTGGTAGTTACGATAATCACACCGTTGGCAGCTTTCGAACCATAAATGGCTGTTGCAGTTGCGTCACGCAACACGTCAATGCTCTCGATATCGTCAGGAGCAACCATTGCCAGTGACATGCCGGGTACACCATCAATGACATAGTAGGGTTCCATGGCAGCACCTGAACGCAATGAAGAGGCACCACGCAATGTGATAGAGGCTGTACCACCATTCGGGTCGCTACTCTGTACGATTGTCAGGCCCGGCACTTTACCTTGCAGCAACTGTGCGGGATCGGAATAGGTACCCACATTTAATTTGTCGGCTTTTACTGTGGTAATTGATGATGTCACGTCCTTGCGGGTCATGCTACCGTAACCGATGACAACCACTTCGTCCAAAAGCTCGGAGTCCTCGGCCAGGACAATGTTCAATACATTCTTGTCGACAACGACTTCTTGCGTAGCATATCCGATGAATGAGAAAACGAGCGTCGCTCCCTTTTTCACGTTTAGTGAGAACTTGCCGTCGATGTCGGTGATGCAACCGTTGGTTGTTCCCTTCTCCAGGACGTTGACACCAATTGCAGGTTCTCCCGATTTGTCTGTAACGGTACCTGTAACCTTGTTTTGAGCAAATGCCAAGGTACTGCTTAACAGGAACACTACAAGGAGCACCCCCTGCATCCAAGTTCCTCTGCCTTTCAATTGTACATTCAGCATAAATTTAAGTTTTAGTTAGTAATTTGGTTCTTTTCTCTATTTCTGTTGTTATGCTTTTCCGGCTTTCGCCGGCAAATATATGCCATCCATGTTACATGCATATTTCAGTAACCGTTGAAATCCAAGCCTGCAAAAACTAAGCGGAGATGTACCACCCGATGCTGCGGATGAGAGTGAGGGCCGTTTCATAATGCTTAGATTTAACCGAATGCAAAACTAAGCAAACATACGTTGACAGAGGTGGAAAATGATGCAAAAATAGAGGAAAATAGTGAATGATGCGGAATTGGGGTTTCTTGTAATCACTCAATAATCAGGATTTTATCTGTATTTTCTCTAAAGTGGTGGCATAGAGCCTGTGTAATCTTGCCTTCAGGCAATCTGCCACTCTTCTATCGTGTGCCTCTCTGATTGTTTACGTTAAGGTATAATCCGCCTAAAGCTACACGACAGCATACTTAGGATGCAACATGTTATAACCGCACTTGATTGATCTGTTGACGTGAAACCGAAACTTGAATAAGAGCGTCATTGCACTATCAGACTCTTTACACGCGGAATCCCTTCAGCAGGAATTGCCGGAGATGGAGGTGGATAATGCCGTCGGCATCTGTGCGGGTGACAAGCGGTGTCATGGAAATGACATACTTGGGATAGTTGTCCTTGATGGCACGCAGATTGCCAAACTCCCGCTCTCTTGTAACATCATCGGCAATAAGGTACGAGGCCTGTACATAGACCCTTTGTTCTTCAGGCTTCTCACAGACAAAGTCAATCGCACCCACCTGAAGCTGGCCTACGCAGACTGCATACCCCATGCGCAACAGCTGGTTATAGACGACATTCTGCAAAGATAGCATTTTTGTCTTTTATAGAAGATAAAAATCCGATTTTCCCGCATTTCACCTTCTACAAAAGATAAGCTTGATTGATATATAATGTGTCGTTCCCTTTACCCCGCCCAATCCTCGCGGTCAAGGTTGCGGTAGCCGATGGCTTCGGCCAGGTGGT
>CALZEQ010000076.1 GCA_945641355.1 uncultured Mediterranea sp.
ATTTGGGATAGTCTGCCGATTAACTCAGATTGAATGAATTAAATGACTATCCCTATTTTAACGGCGTTATAATTACAGTAAATCCCAGCCTGACAGGATGTCGGTCATCACGACATCGACTCCATTCTCGACCTTAGAGATGGCGGCGGCGAGGTTGCACATGACGGTTCGGTCGTCGATGTCGGGTATGTAGCTGTCGGGGACCTGAAGTGTTCGGCATACGCTGCGGATATAGGCGGCGGTATCGTTCTCTACAGGCGGAGCCCATCGGCGTATGAAGTCGGACACCGTGCTGCAGCCGTGCTTGCGACGGTAGTTACGAAGCGTTATCAGCATAGCGCGGTAGCCGTATGCCATCGTCTGAAACTGGCAGAACTCCTTGTCTGTGCCGGGCACTACCTGTCCCTGCCATGTGGAGCTGCCTATACGTATGTTGCCCGGGTTGCAGTTGCGCAGGCCACGGGGTAGTTTCTTGTTGTCCATCTTTAATAATATAAAATTGAAGATTATTAAAATAAATCCTTGTGCATACAGGGCAGACACATAGGTCTGCCCCTACTTGGTCACTACTTGGTCACTTCTTGGTGATACAGTCGGATATATCCTCATCCACCCGCAGTGCCTTGCGTCCGAAGAGGTTGAGCACCTTCTTCAGGTCGATGTCATAGCCTTTGGGCTTGAGGATGTTGCCGATGATGCTCACGCCCTCAATGAGGCAGACCAGCAGGCAGGCGTAGATGTCTATCTTCCAGATGCCTCCGGCGGCCACGCTCACCATGCAGACCATGACCACGAAGGCAAAGTAGGTCACCATCTTGCCCATCGTTCGGCGCACGGCCGAGGAGAAGCGAACCCTCTCGCCCATCAGCATGGAGCGGCGCAGGCCGCACATCAGGTCGCACACGATGACGGCGCAGGTGGCCATGAGCTACGGCAGCATGTGCTCCAGGCTCTCCATGACGAAGGCGGTGGCCAGGGCGGAGAATCCTCCGGGTATGGCCCGTGTGATGAGTTCTTCTTTCATCTTTAGTTTTTGAGTCAGCTACGAGTATTTTTTTAGTTACGAGCTACAAGCTACGAGCTATGAGTTGTGCTTGTGTGTTCGGGCAGACACATAGGTCTGCCCCTACTTGTCACTTGTAGCTTGTAGCTGGCAGCTATTCAAAAGAGAGTTGCTCGGGGTATCCGGCGGTGTAGTCGTACTCTGTTACTTCTTTGGCATCCGTCATCGCCTGGATGGCTGACAGATGCTGTTGGGTGCGGTCGTAGCAAGCGGACGCGTACAGCTCGATGGCGTTGAGCATGGATGTTGCTTCAGACAGGGTATGCGTGAACGATACGCCGTCCTTCCACAACATCGTAGTCTCTCTTCCGGCTGCCAGCTCGGCATCGAAGCGTAGCTTCAGCCCGGCCCGAGTGTCTTTGTCGAGCCACATGTCTGTACCGCCGATGCTGAATACATTCACATGACGGCTCCCATCGTAGGCCATTAGTTGTGCGGTACGCAAAGTTTTGGCGAACAACAGGGTGTCGGTATCTCCACGGCGGATAGCCGACATCAGTTCAGGGTAGCTGTCCTCTACTACGTCGCAGAGATACTCCGTCACTTCCTCCTCAGAGGTTTTCCCACTCTCTTCGTAGGTACGCTCCACAGTACGTATGCGCTTCTCACTGTGATAGAACAGACGGAGCTGTCCGTCACCCAAGTTTTCGTAATGGGGCGGTAACCAGCCCCAGGTCAATGTTTGTTTTCTCATACACGATTTGTTTTAACAGGTGATACATAGTTTGCGCCATCAAGGTGTTATTCTTGGACAGGGCGCACCGAGCATCCGTAGGCCCGGTCGTAGTTGTGCTGGGGATGGACGTTGCCTGAGTAGAAGTAGAGGCGGCCTGCGAGATCCTTCGAATAGGCGCAAGACAGCCAGACGTTCCCGTACGACCCGACATTGTCCAAATCACCACTGCTGTAGTAACGGCTGCCCGCAGCAGGGAAGAACACGCCAACGGAGTCTGACGATTTCCGCTTGAACTTATAGCCTGCATCAAAACTACCTGCAGCGTTTACAGTCGTACCACTTACGAATCCCGTGAATGTGTTCCCATTCGGCATCTTGAATCCTACCGGGCAGGGGTCGTACACCGTCTTCACAACCACATTGTCGCTATATCCCGTGGTCGTGCAGTTGGCGTCCCACAGGTTGTAGTAGTTCGCCGTTCCGAACCAGTTGTTATTTTTTTTTACATTGCAAATGTAGAATGTAGTTGGATTCTTGATGCCTTGCCCAATAGTACTTGCACAACTACTCGACTTGACGAGCGACTTCGACCCGTAGGAAGCGTGGTCGCTCCTGGATCTGTACGCCGACGGACAGAGGAGCGGAACCGAACGTCCCCACTGATAGAACCAGTTCTTGATGCGCGCCTTTGATCTGTCGTCCCACTTGGATGCCAGGTTGACGGGCAGGATGCTGTACTTCGTTCCGCCGCTGTTGGTAATCTCTACGGGTGTCAGGTCGTCCGCCCACAGCCAGATGTGCCAGCTCCAGATGACGTTTCCGCTACTGTCTTTGATAGAGATAACACCGTTGGCACCGACCTCGGGGACCGATGTGACGGTGAACTTCACGAACCGGCAAAGACTGCCGGCCATCAACGACAGGTCGGTAAACACACCGTCGGTATCAGCAATGCTGAGTTCGACGTCTGCTGCCGTACAGCCGGAGTGGTCTTCGATGTAGGGCGACGTAATCTGATTATCCAGGTGGTTTACAAAGTCGTGGCTATATTCGCCGCTCACCTTTGTATAAGCTGCCGTGTTTGGCGTGCCGTTCTTGATAGCGTTGCCATATACTAAAGGGAACATATAGGTGCCCGCACGCTTCACCACATAGCAGTTGGCTGTAGAGCGTGAGGAGAGCGACACACCGTGGATGTCCTGCATGGAGAGGTCGATAGCCACAATCTTGGTGTAGGTCATCGTGATGGTGCGGCTGGTGCTGCCTGCCGTGAAGCTCTGCGGTGAGGGCGTGGTGTACCCCTCCACATCCGATGCCGACACCGTAACACTGGTTCCGTAAGGCACCTTCCAGGTCTTGTTCTGTTCGGTCTGCGTGCCCAGCGAACCGATAGTAAGCACATAGCCTGCAGGCGTACCGTCGGAAGTCACGTTGACTGTCAGCAGCTCGGTCTGGTAGGTGCCGCTCTTCTCTTGCAGGCCGCCCGCGCTGTTGGTGAAGACAATGTCATCCGGCTTCTTGTAGCCATCCACAGCCGGAAACGAGATGGTCACCTGCTGGTCGGTCGGTATGCCCACTGTCTCTCCGTTGGCTACCTCTACGGAGTTCGTCCCGTAACTGACCGTCGCCTTCACGGCGGCGATGGTCTGGTCCGCCGACTGGTTGCTCAAGATGCTTACCTTGACTGCCGAGTAGACATAGGTGAACGACACGCTGCGGTCATACCCGATGGCAGCAGTGAACGTCTTTGCGCTCGGTGTGGAGTAGCTGTTTACGCTGCCCACAGTGACAGTGTACTCAGAGAGTGCTGTCACCTTAGCAAGCAGCTCTTCTCCTTGCCAGGTCGTGTTGAGCACATCTTCGTTGAGCGTGTTGTCATGCACCACGACGGCAGCTCCTATCAGGTTCGGGTCGCTCTCCGACTGGTCGCTGACGAGCGTGATGCGCACCTTCTCGCGCGTGTCTCCGCTGCCACCACCTCCGGCTCCCCATACGCGGGTGCCATCTTCGAGGATAGCCTTCAGAAAGGCAATTCCGTAGCCGTCGTCACTGTCAGGGTCCGGGTAAACTACCGACTGTCCGATGGCAAACGTGTTGGTGCTGCCATCCGTGTCGATGTACGTTTTCGTTTCTGCCGTGGGTGCGGCATTCATGTAGGGTGTGTAGGCGTCGCGGCTCAGCAGGGTGGCGAAGCGCTCCAGCGAGATGCCCAGCTCGCCGTAAATGGATTCGCCGCCCTCGATGGTGAGCATCGTGCCGTTGATGGAGATGTTTTGTACGTTGGCCATGTGTTTAATGAAGAATTAAAAATGAAAAATTCATAATTAAGCTACGATCTACCAGTGTTTTTAGCTACGAGCTACAAGTGACAAGCTACAAGTACTCGTAGCTGGTCACTCGTAGCTGAAAGACTACGCGATGACGAGCTCCAGCGTCTTGGTCTCGGCCACGTAGTTGGCGGTCACCTTGTTGGCACCGGCTGTGATGCCTGCCAGCTTCGACTTGTCAGCGTTGGTGTAGTCGTTGGTCGAGAGGCCCTTGCCCTCCACCTTGTCCACCTTGGTGGACAAGGTTGCCTCGATGGCTGCCTTCACGGTAGCGGGCTCGTCGGCGCCGCCGATTCCGGCCAGGATGTTCTGGATGGCGGTGATGGCACCGGCCATTTCGGCTGCTTCGGCGCCGTGAGAGGCGGCCCAGTCTACCAGTTCCTTGAAGGAGTTGACCACGCCGTCGTCGCTCACCTTGGTGGCGAAGTCGTTGAAGGCATCGGTGATGGCCTTCTTGACGGAGCCTTCGCCTGTGCCGTTCAGGGTGTCAATCTTGCCGCTCAGGGTGTTCACTTCGCTCTGCTCGGCCTTAGCGTCGAAGGCTGCCTTCAGGGAGGCGCTCAGTTCATCCACGCTGATTTCGGATTTGTAGGCCAGTGCGGCCAGGCCTTTGACGGCCACATCCGCTCCGTTCACGCTCAGGGTACCGTTGGCGGCACCTGTAGCGATGAGCACGTCCACCATCTTGTTGGCGATGGCCAGGGCTGTGCCGTTGACCTTCACGCCTTCCAGCTTGTTGGCCTGGGCACCTTCCTGGATGCCGTCCAGCTTCGACTTGTCTTCATTGCTGAAGTCGTTGGTTGAGAAACCGACGTTATAGGTAACGTCACCGATTTTAAGAAAATTCAAATCTGCCATAATGTTTTGTTTTTAGGCGATTTGTTAAATAATTTGAGAACTTTATACACTATCAGAATAACGTGAGTGTTCTCGTATGCTCATCGTATTCTGCTTTTTGAAAAATTGCTTTCGAAATCTCCTCGCTCACGGGACGTACCGATTCAATATCTTCGAGGTCGATGGCCGAACTCTCCACCTCAATACCTCCTATCACTTTCGAGGCCAGTTTTTTCACTCGGTACTCTTTATCTTCGTCTACCACGTAAATGGTCATGCCGCGGTAGGGGTTGTCTATGCGTGCGATGTCGGCGAAAGTCTCCACGCGGGTGCGGAGGTCGCCCGGAGTGTCTTGTGTGGAGGGTTGTATGCCTCCTCCGATAATAATCTTTTCTGCCATAGATTCTTATCAGTTTACGTAGATATACATTTCGCCTTCGGTGGTCATCATCTCTCCGTAGGCCCGGTAGGTCACTCCATCGATGGTCACCCGCTGTTCGCCGTTGCTGCCCAGGATGGAGGTGTTGAATGGCATCCGTTCGCCCATTCCGTTGTCCTTGGTTGCGGTGTATGCGGTCTCTTCGGGGATGAGCACCACCACCTTGTCGCCCTCCTCCATGAGGCCGCAGGAGGTCTTGCCCATCTCGCCGGCCTGTACACTGACGATGTGGTTCTCGGGCGAGACGAGCATCTCCGGTGTGATGGATGCGTAGTCGGTGATGCGGTTCACCAAGTGGCCGTAGAAGATGTAGGCCAAGTCGGGGGCGGGCAGGCCTGTCACGAAGTTGAACGAGATGCGGTACCCCTCGTCGAAGTCGTCTGCTGGTCGGGGTGTGTAGTTTCGGGAATCGCCCCCGATGCACTTGCCTGTGTAGGCGGTGAGTACGACCGGACGGGCTCCTCCCGGCCAGTGTGGTTGCGGGTCGTTGATTGTGGCGCGGCACATCAGCCTGCCCCGTCCCACCTTTCGGCTGTCCAGCAGCACAAAGAAGCGTGAACCGTCCTTTCGGTCGATGCGTACCAGGTCCTCCTTGCCGTACACCTGTGCCTGTCTGGGATAGACGTAGAAGCTCAGCGAGAAGTCGATGTCCTTCATCGGTGTGTTGTTCACGCTCTCAATATCAACGGCTATCAGGTAGCCTGTTCCAAGTTCGCTCATTTTTTAGTTTTTGAGTTGATGAGTTTTTGAGTTTTTTAGTTAGCTACGAGCTACCAGCTATCAGCTACGAGTACTTGTAGCTTGTCACTTGTAGCTTGTAGCTTCATTCATTATTCACAAGCAGGAAGCGATACCCCGGCTGCTGAAGCAGGCTGATGGGCACCTGTACGGCCTGTTCCGTCCCCGCCGTGGTGCGCACGGCGGGCGTACTCGGCATCACTCAGCGTTGCCATCGTTCTGTGCGGTTGCGCCGGTCAGTGCGGCAATGTCCTGGTAATACTGCTGCGCGATGGCCGTGCGGTCTTCGGTAGGCACGGATGCCGCGTCCTCGATGCTGAGGAACACCCGTCCTGTAGCCTGTTCGGCGCGTCCGTAGCCCACGCGGGTAGTGGTGCCGAGTTTGGCATCGGTCACCTGCAGGATGTCGGTGTGTACGTAGGGAGCCGGCTGTCCGTCGGTGCTCTCGCTGCGGTGCTGCAGCCGGTAGGTGTGCTGCTCCGTCGTCACTTCGGACTGCCGGAGCACGGTGGTGGTGGTTCTGAGTGTGATCATACTGTCTCCTCCTCCTTGTTATCGGTTTCGTTCATCTGCTGTTCCAGTCCCTGCCATACGGGGCACACAAACTTCTGCTTGGCGGCTTCGAGCACGGCCTGTGCCTGCTCTTGCGTCAGTTCCACGGGTTGCCGGCTGAAGTAGATGTCGCGTGCCAGCTGGTCCATGGAGAGGTCGCCGGTGGTCTGGTGGATGTGGTTGCCCAGCGGCTTGCGGATGTCCACGGTCTGTGAAGGTCCTTCGAACTCCATCTGGACGGCGATTTGTGCGAAGTTGATTTTCACGTTTTTCAATTTAAAATGGATAATTTAAAATTTAAAATGATCGGGCGTTCGGTTTGGGCGGAAGATGTTCCGCCCCTACGACTGGTAGCTCGTAGCTAACAACTAACTTATCCCAGCGGATTGTCGTCGGTGTTTCCGTCGCTTCCGCCGCTTCCGCCTGTACCTTCGCCGCCTCCTTCGGTATCTGCCTCGTCGGGCACGGTGGATCCCGTCCACTTGTCCCAGCTGATGTTGCCGCCTACCAGCGTGCGGGTGGTTGCGCCGGTGCCGGTTTTGTAGGCCGTTTCGGGCAGGAATCGGATGCGGGTTCCCTGGATGTCGGCTGCGGTCACCTTCTTCTCCGTCTCCTGTCCGCCCTTGCGGGCGTTGATGGTGTAGCGGAAGGTGCCGATGTTGTCCAGCCGCACGCTGCGTCCGCTGTTCATGATGCGTGCCATCACGGCGGGCAGTGCGGTGAGCACAGCCGCAATATCGGCCTTGCTCACGGTGCTGGCCTCGGCTATCTGCTCGGCCACCTCGTCAATTCCGGCGGGTTTTGCTACCAGGACGGCTACAGGGTAGTAGCGTCCGTTTTGTTTCATCTGTTGCACTTTGTAGAATGCCATTTTTTTGGTCCTCCTTTTTTAGTTATACATCATTTTTTCGCCCATCTGCGGGTGCTTTGTCAAAGTATGGGTTTCATCGCGTGAAAGTATGGGTTTCGTCGCGTGAAAGTATGGGTTTCGCATGTCGGTAGTGCCGTCACGTGCAGGCACCCTCCGTATCTCCCTTGTCAACCACTCCCACAGAGTACTCCGCCTCGTACACCTTGATGCCGTGCGGCAGCGAGTACTGTCGGCTGCGTCGGCGCAGCAGAGGCGAGCAGCACCCGTCGGGCACACGTCCGTGCAGCAGGCGGTTCAGGCGCGAGGCGGTGTGCAGCCGCTCTGCAGCAGCCTGCTCGGTACCGCTGTACAGGTGGGTGTCTTCGTAGCAGTCGAAGGCCAGCCGCACGGTCAGCGACGCCCGTCCGCGCTGCGATCCGCCATTCAGACACTCCCACTGCACGTCGGGCGTACCTATCAGCACGCAGGGGAAGGCGACCGGATAT
>CALZEQ010000077.1 GCA_945641355.1 uncultured Mediterranea sp.
CTTGCCAGAAGTTTGTGTAAGATTCCCTGACAAATGTGATGCGATGTGCCAAATGCTCCTGCTGATTCCTATGCAATCATTTGCTTTTTTACAGGGAAACCGCTATATTTGCAAAAACCGATAACTACGAACGTTTAACCTTATCTCACGACATGCAGACCTACCGATTCACCGTCAACGGATTGCGCCATCACGACTTTGCGGAGCGGCTGGACGAGCTCTGCCGACTGGCTCCGGGCCGCCGGCTGACACTCTGTGTGGAGCCGGACAATCCCGGCGAGGCCGATGCCGTCATCGCCTATCTGGGCAGCCGGTGCGTGGGCTATGTACGCAGCGGCCAGCGGGCCGAGGCCTGCGCCCTTATCCGTGCCTCGCGTCAGGAGGTGCTGCAGGGTCGCGTGGTGGGCACCGACCGCCAGCGGCGGTGGCTCACGGTGGAGATGACCGCTGCCCACCTGACGCTGCCGTCCCAGCCCGATGCCGGACGCTCCCACCTGCTGTCCCGCTGGAGCTTCGAGGGACGCACCCTACCCGTGGACGAGGCCGAGCGCCGCCTCCATGCCATGCTGGCCAGTCTGCAGATAGTGCTGGAGTCCTGCGAGCCGTGGGAGGACGATGTGGAGGAGTGGCTGGAGTACATCGAGCGGCAGCTGTGGCGCGACATCAGCAGCGAGACCTCGGCACAGGTGGCACACATCCTGCGCCTGCTCACCGACGGCACGCCCCGCCATCCCCTCTATGCCGACAAGGCCCTGCGCCTGCAGCTGGCCATCGAGCGCATGGGCAGTCCCGAGGTGCGCCGCAGGCAGGCGCAGCACATCGTGGAGCTGGCCCGCTCCGCCCACATGGACGAGCTGCTCTGCCACTACGGGCAGCGTGCCGGCGAGGCACTGCTTTCGCTGCCCGAGGAACTGGCTCGCCTCTTCCTGACCGACAGCGAGCTGCTGATGGGTCGCTTGTGGTACCTGCGCCTGCCCCGCCACCAGGTGCGTGCTCTGCGCACGCTGCTGGCCATGCTGGCACGGCTGAACGACCTGTCCGAAGGCGACTGCCTTGAGGAGAGTGCAGACAACACAGCAAGCGCGGATGAAGGCTGCGGAGGCAACCCCGTGCGCATCGCCAAGGGCTGCAAGACCAAGCTCCTCGTGGCTCTGAATGCCATGTACCGTGCCGGCTGGTTTGCCGACAATCAGAACCACCCGCTGACCAACCGCGACAAGGCGCTGAACGACATCCTGCAGCGGGCGTTCGGCGAAGAGAAGCCGGTAGCTGTGCGCAACCTTATCTGGCCTTCACGAAATGCGGATAATGCTGAAAGGCAGCAGAAGGCCTTCAAAGAGCTGATGGAGAACTTGCCGGATGAGGAGGATTAGCTATACGTTAGGATCCCCCTTCAACCAACTTATGTCGTTGGGCATTACTGATGTCAAGCAGATTCTATCGAATTTGCTTTTTTCAAGTATCTCATCAAATTCATTGTCCCGACAAACACAATTTGATTGGCGATACTCTTCGAATGGCAAATAGATGCAGAGCCAATACTCGTCACATGCAGAGCGTTTCTTGTACTCTTTTCCCAATTTTTTATCTTTTGCTTGGATGGGCTTCGTCAAGTAACTTGTGAGAATCGGGTCTCTTCTACCCATGGCATTAAATTGCACTACGTTTATCACTCTGGGGGGAGATGTGAGAACACGTATTCTCTTGATTAAATTTGATTCACATCTACTTTTAGTATACCAAGCTCTTAAATGGTTTTCCAGTTCATTACACACATCCTCAATCTTGGAAGAAATTTTAAAATTTGCGCCTTTATCAATGATGATATTAAATTTGTTATCCTTCGTAATTTCCTGCAAAAATTCATTTTGTGCAAACTTTCGACAGATTTTATCCTCAAAAGAAATTAGAGCTGGTGCATAAATCTCATTTTTGTCCTGAACAGAAGGGTGGCATTTAGTTACTTCAATGCCAATTGAACGCGAATCATTATAAAAAATGAAATCAGGTCCCTCCGTTTTATAAATGGCATTGCCCATTGCATTTTCAATTTGCAAAGTATCTTCTATGAATGGTATAATATTCTCAATAGCCTTCCACTCCTCGTTCTGTTTCTTGACAATTCTATTATTCATGTTTGGAATTTTTTGAATAAAAGGAAATACTCTTTCAAGTAGCTGGAAGCAATCACAGATAATACATAACACTATCAGGGAATAATAACGGCATACCTTTTTTCTTGATTTTGAAAGAGTAGGTGTCGCCACTGCCACTCGGACGGCACAGCAGCAAATCTACTGTAATGAAATTTTGTTCAATCAACACGTCAAATTGCCCCACGTTAGGATTCTTTGTATGTTCTATCTGTTTATAGCGAAAATACTCCTTATTGTCTTCGATGATGTTCTCTACTTCTATCCAGAAGGTTTCATGATGCTTGGTCAACAATCGCTGATGAAGTTTGAGAAGTCTCCAGACAGCAATATCTTCCAGAGACTTGCGTTTTGCCTGTAGTTCAAGCTGTTCTTCTTGATGATTGACATTCAAGAAGAGAAACTGGCTGTTAGGTGGTGAACATGAAACCGTATTATGATAAGTCTTCACCCCATTTTGAGTATAATAACCATATTCCGCTACAATTTCACGTCCGGACTTTAGTCTGCTGATGTCCCAATCTGGTGTTTGTGTAAAGAGTACGTTCTTGTTGGTTCGACGCTTCTCGCGATGGCTTTTCAGTTCTATGCCCTTGTAATCTGGTGTTTTTTCACCATTCATACTGATACCGAGGAATGACTCAACTGTACGGCCTATGCCTGTATCTGCCCTAACTTCTGATTCAAACCACTGGCCTCTTACTGAACGGAAACGGCTTAAAAGTTCTTCAGCAACACTGTTGCCAGTTTGATTGATGGCTTTCAGCACATCCTGCATCGGAGTGACAATGGTTGATTCATAGCATTTCTTGATGTCAATGCGTGTGATGTTGATGGAATACAGCGTCTCTTCATAGCCAAACAAGACATGGATGTCATTACCTTCAGTATAGGAAGCCATTCCATAAATCCACATTCGTGGATCACCCTTCTTGGTATCGGGTCGATAAAATGAAACAGTTGTGTCGTACCTGCTTCCTTCTGTCAGGATGACCGCTTTTTTGAGTGCCTTGTGCTCCTGTCCCTGCTCCTGCTCCGCATAGTTATGAAGGCCATTCTCCAAAAAATAGGTGCGCATAGGAACCGTCGAGTCGAGAATTCCTTTTTTTAGTCCTGTCGGAGTGATTTCAACTTGTGTAAACTTGACATTATGATTGACAAGAAACTTGAGATTCTGCTGCTCAAATAATGTAAATGGACGCATATTCACCATTGTTATTCCCTCCCTATTTTATATGTTGCAATATCGTATTGGCAATAGCACGAGCCATCAATGGAGGTACAGCATTGCCCACCAACGTGTACTGTGGAATCTCTTTCTGTCGGTTGTTGCCTCCCGTCTGCCGCTTCCCTTGAAACACAAACGAATCGTCAAAACTTTGCAGACGTGCCATTTCCCTTACAGTCATAGGACGACAAGCTGCATAATGGATGAAATCATCTGGCATGGTACATACGGTAGGGCTTTGTCCTATTGGATTCAGAACCACATAATTCCTTTTTTGAGATTCCAACCCCCTCTCTTTCAATTCAGATTTCGCTTCGTCGTAGTCACCATGTTTGGCAATAATGCGCAGGCGTTCACGAACCGTGTTATTCTGCAGGCTTGTCTGATGATTGAATAGTTCCATGCGCTGATATGATTTCGGTTTGTCCAGTTCGCTCATCTTCATAACATAGAACGGTTCAACATCAAAATCGAACCGATGTCCCAAACGGCCTTTTCTTGACCATTCGGAGAAAAGCAGACCTTTATCATCTGGCCGTCCCTGCACGGTACGATACCGTTTTTCAGGCTCATATTGTTCTATCATTTTAGGCATCTTATAGGTAGTAACAGTCTCACCATTGCCAACCATATCCAAATCCCAAATGGCCTCGTATACCTTCACTTTTTCTTCCTCGGTCACGGTAGCGGGAATCTTGGTTATCAGCTTCTGGTCATTACGGCAACCAATGAAAACCACTCTTTCACGATTTTGAGGGACACCATAGTCAGATGAAAGAAGAACCATTGGTTCTTCAATGTTATATAGACGGATTTCTTTTAGAAGTTTTTCAAAATGAGCTGTTACAGCTTTCTTCTGATTGATTAATCCCCGAATAAAATCAATGCATTCGTCAAAAGTGGCCGTCAAAATTTCAAGAGACTGCCTTAAAATGTGTGCTTCATTTTTGCAATTACCCAATTCTGAAACCTTGTCAATGGCCGTAATGATATTATCAAGGATTTGCTCGTCAGATATAGTTCCGATGATGGAATTATAACTATCGACAAACACATCATTGTCAATATGGGCATTTGTTTTCAGCTGAATTAATTGCTTGCGTATTTCCTCGCGCTGCTGCTTCATCCTTAATAAAAGTAAGCCATGACGGATGGTATTCACATTGTTGTCACTCTTGCTCACATTGTAAGGAACATTCTTTGTTATGTCTTTCAGTTGCTGGTCGAGGTTGTTGAAGAACAATTCGTTCATTCTGTTCCAATCGCCATCAGCAGTTTCCATGTTCATCCTTATATACAATGCAGAATATAATGACGCAGGAAGTAGCGGTTTCAAAGATTCCTCCAAAAACGCATACAACTGCTCCATTTTCATGTCGTCAACAATAGAACGTATTTCTCTCAGAATTCGTTCTTTTATTCGACCTTCATCTTTGGTTAAAATGCCCTTAACGTTTTCCATTACGAAGTACTTCGGACGCAAAGCTTTTATAACTTTGAGGTAATGATAAAAAAGGTCATCTCGTTTATCCAGTTTTTTTCTCCTACCTGCAAGGCTGAATGACTGGCAGCTTGGACCACCCGTTACAACATCAATATCCTGTCCATTCAATTTCTTTAAAAGGTTTGGTAGAAAGGAATCTTCCATAATATCTTGACAAATGAAATCCGTATCAAGTCCAAGCATCTTATTGTAACGTACCCGGTGAGTCAGTTCGCAGTTCTCGTTAATATCACTTGCCAAACGGAAATCATAATACTTATCATCTGTATATGCCTGCATGAAACCTTCACTGAAGCCACCTGCGCCAGCGAACAAATCCAGGTAATTTACACTCTTTCGGGATATAAGGAAATCTTTCTTTTGAGACATATTTGCAACATTAGTTGTTTTATACTTATTTGGCTCGTAATAGCTCAGAAGCAATACACCTCTGGAATATACAGGAATCATTGCGATAGCCCATACATATATTTTCTTTGCAAATTCGTTCCATTATTCTACAGCCTTAATGCCAATTTTCTGCAAATGTATATAAAATCAACGAGATTCTACTTGCAAGAGCAAAAGAATCTATTGTTTTTCATAGGCTATTCATCACTCCGATTTTGAAAGGATGTTAAATGTTATTTTAGGTAAAACAGACTCGTGTTTTAGGTAAAACGTCTTTCTGGTCGGTAAGCCTTAGCTTTGCTCCGTCTTTTCAAGGGGAACCCGACACCCCGCGAAAGGCGGAGATTTTTTTTTGTATGTATAACCCCGCGAAGCCCTGCCACGAGCCTGCACGTGCAACGTCATCTGGATGGCCATCCACTCCTCGCACGGCTGTAGCACACAACACGTGACTTCGCACCATGAAAACGAATGAAATCCATCTGATTGACCGCGCAGCCTTGCACCGCCTGTGCGACCAGTACCCCAACCTCAGCCGGCTGCAGCTGGCGCAGATGCTCATCGGGCAGCTGGAGGAGTGCCTGCAGGAGACGAGGCAGGAAGAAGAGGAAGCCCCCATCGAACGCAATCTCAGCCAGCTGGCCCGGCTGCGGCCTACCGACAAGCAGCTGCGCCGCGCCCTGCTTCGACTGCTGGACCGACGTGACAGCGTCACCCATCATCCCCTACTCTGTAAAAAGACGCACTGGCTGGCCGTGTGCCGGGTGCTGGAGCACATCGAGGCCATCGACTCCGGCAGAGGGAGGTGGAAAGCGCTGGAACAACTCGTGAACCAGTTGCTGTGCGACAGGAAGAATATGTACCCTGCCTGCGACAGACACGATGTGTGCCGCAAGGCGAGCGAGAAGATGTTCAACCAGCCCTTGACGGGATGGAGCCGATACAGCAACCGACCGGAGATGACAACTTATTGGGACATCAGCTGCGCTTTTCTGCATCTCATAGCGGAAGAATGTGGCCAAAAGTACATGCTGTAATGTACTGAACGGATGCCAATGTACTTAACGATGTACTTAACAGAGAAATGGTTGGTGGCCCATGAAAAGCTACCTAACTTCGTGACATCAACCAGCGGACAAGGCGCCAATCCGCTGGAAACAAAGAAATGTTGCATTAAAAAATTATCCGAACGATGAAGAATCTGTATAAAGTAAAAGCCGTCGGCGAAATGCTGGACGTGCGTAGTGAGAAAGCGGAAGGCGGCGTGCTGCACAAGCGGCGCATGGTGCTGAGGGAACTGGACGGCAAGTATGCCGACGAATTTGCGGTGACGCTGCTGGGCAAGGATGCCATCTGCCAGTTCTATGCGGGCGACGTGGTGTATGCCTCGCTGCAGTTCCGCACCAACGAGGTGAACGGAGCTGTGTATCAGGATATCACGGTGAAGGAGATTTATTCAATGAAAAATTAATAATTTAAAAATTAAAACTGACAATTATGATAGTAAACATTCAGATTGACGATGAACTGTATGCAGCCATGCTGCAATCGAAAACGAGAGTGGAGGGGTCATTGGGCCTGGTGAGCCCCACGGAGGGCAACTTCAACGCCTATCGGCGCAACGCCAAGCCGCGCGGCTATGCCCAGATGCTGAAGCTGCCGCACGGACGCGCCACGCTGACCGAGGAGGAGGCCCGCCTCTACCTGCGTGCCGACCGCGTCCGGCTGGGCGACTCGCTGACGGGCAGTGTCATCCTGGTAGAGTCGATGCGGGGCAGCGAATTCATCAAGGAGATGCTGCTTAGTTAGTGACAAGCTGTTTTAACTACGAGCTACGAGTTACAAGTGACCAGTGACATGTAGGGGCGCACTATACCTCAATATAAAATTAAAAGTTGTTTTGAGCGTAGCTAATATCTTGCGCCCACCCGCACGCCGGCGCATTCATCGCGAATGATACATTGCAG
>CALZEQ010000078.1 GCA_945641355.1 uncultured Mediterranea sp.
ACATCCTCACTTCACGGTGCAAGGCAGGGATACAGTGACGTGTGGTTCGGAGTCTTCCCGCTTCACGATACTCTCCTACGTCGATTCAACGGGATGCACGGGATGCAAGTTGCATTTACCGGAATGGACGAAGCTGATATCCGAACTGGACTCTCTCTGTCCGGGCGAGGTCTCCTGCCAGCTCTACCTGCATCCCAAGACGGTATCAGAAGCAAGGCATCTGCTCCGTCAATACGGCTTCATGCATCCTGTCTGCATCGACCGCGAGGACAGTCTGAACCTCCTCAACCGCTTCCCTACGGACATGACCTTCCAGACTTTCCTGTTAGATAGCGACAACCGGGTGCTGGCTGTAGGCAATCCCGTACAGAACCTCCGCATCAGGGAACTGTATCTCCGATTGATTCAGGGAGAGTCCTTGCAGCAGCCTTCCATACCGCAGACCACGGTCAGGGCCGACCGGCAGGAACACCGTTTCGGTACGTTCGATGTCCGGCAGGAGCAGCAGACCGTCTTCCGTCTGGCGAACACCGGCCACCATCCGCTGGTAGTGGCAGGCATCGACCGCTCGTGCGACTGTGTGAAGGTAGCCTGCTCACCCGATACAGTACCGCCCGGTCAGACGTTGGAGTTGAAGGTCACCTACCAGGCCAGCGACGCGATAGAGTTTGAGGAGAGCATCACGGTACACAGCAATGCAGCCGGTTCTCCGCTGCGGTTTGTTGTCAGCGGAGAGGCAAGGTAAGGGAAGAATTGAAAATGAGTAGAAAGATATAGAAAGTAACATAACCCATTAGAGAAAGGAGGTCACGGTAGAAATAGAATCGTTATTATTCGACAAGGCACCCCGTTAGCCCAAAACAATTGAAAACTATTATTTTACAATGAATTAAAGAAAGCAATTTATGAAAAATTTAAAGAAGTATGCATTGGCCGCAGCCATTGCAGTAGTAGCAGGATTCGGTATTTACCTCAATCAACCCAAAGAACAGATGTCTGACGTAATGTTGGCTAACATTGAAGCATTATCTCAGAGTGAAGATTCATACACCGGCACTTTATATGGAAATCAACAGGGAACCATGTTCTGCTGTTGTCCCGGATCAACTCGGACATGTGGTGCTTCTTATTGTTATGGCTGCTAATTAATATCATAAGAATGTACCTTTCATATATGAATTCATATAGAGATTGGTACATTCTATTATTATAATTGTTATGAAATCAAATACATATCTTTTCCTGATTCTCTCTGTCGTTGCCTGTTCGTGCAGTGAGATGAAAGACAAACCTGTTCGGGTATCGGAGGTGAAAGTGAGTGTAGATGCCGCATCGGCATCGGTACCGGTATCGGAAATAGCCTCCTCCTCCCTGCTCCTTCTGCCAACGAACGATTCGTTGATTATCGACGAAATCAATCACATCCACAATACTTCGGAGTACATCTGCCTGTCAGACGTATCCGCCGTCTACCAGTTTACGTATGACGGGCGGCTGGTGAATCAGCTGAGAAAGCAGGGAAGCGGAGCGGACGAATACTTGAATGTCAGTGATTTCTCCATCGACAGTCAGAACAACCTCTGGATTCTATCGAGGACAACGCAGGCTTTGTTTAAGTACAACTGGGAGGGAAACCTGTTGAAGAAACTGAAAGTGGACTTGTGGCCACAAAACATCTGTCTGCTTGATGACGACCACCTGTTGCTATATACCGGAAACGAAGAGAACTCCTCCGGCCAACAGCTGCACCTGCTGAACGTAAGCACCGGACAAATAGAGAAGGCATACAAGCCCATAGACAAAAGCCAAGCCGGCTATCTGCATGTGAAGTCGAACAATATGTTCCGCAGGTGTGACGACAGGAGCATCTGTTTTCACCAGCTGTTCAATGATACCGTCTACCATCTGACACCCGAGCAACTGACGGCAGAATACGTAGTGAACTGGGACGGCCATAACATTCCCCGCTCCTACTTCGAGAACGATTTCCAGAACATCATGGAGTTCTTCCAGGATTTTCACGGTAAGGGCATTTATGCCTACGGATTCAACTGTTTCGTAGAGACGGAAGGAAGCTATTGGATCAGCTATTATTATCAGAAGACATGTGCCTGTGCCATCGTCCCCAAACGGGAGGGCAAGCCGCTGCTCTTCACCGAGCTGAAGGTGGATGCGTTGCAGGGATATCCGGTCGTGCTGTCGGATGCCTCACTCTTCGTGCAGGACGACGGCTCCATCGTGCTTCCCGTTCAGGCAATGAATGTCAAGGAGTATTGGACGGAGCATAACTTGCAGGGAGAGGAGATACCCGATGATTCCAATCCCTACCTGCTCATTGTCCGGCCCAAAGAGTAAGGTGCCCGATGGAACGTATGCCGTTGTTTGGGCAGATTGCTCGTATCATTTCTGTACACCTTTAGGTGATGGATTGGGATGTCGAAGGCAGCAATGCCGTCGTGGGTAGATTCGGTGGCTATCTGATGACAGATTTGAACCATATCGTGAATAATCCGTACACTTTTTAGGGCAATGATAACGAAATAACCAAAAAAACAGTAGAACGATGAAAAAATTAGTTATTTGCCTGTGCCTTGTAGGAATGGGAATGTTAGGCTGTAAAGATGTAAAAGAGACTGTCCAGACCATCGAGCTGAGGGGAACGGTGATGGAGGCGGAGGAGATGCCATTCATGCGAGTACCTCACCGGGTAGAGCTGGATGGTCGTGTCATGGCGGTATTGGACCTGGCCGCGGATAGCATGTCGTATCATTTCGTGGAATACCCTTCACTCAAGTATCTCTGCTCCGCAGGCCGAAGGGGCAACGGTGCCGATGAGATACTCTTGCCCACTCCGTTTCAGTTCAGTGACCGGAAGGCATACCTCATGGATGGCGCAAACAGCCTGTTGTACACCTACGCCTTTGACGGGGACTCCGTCACCTTGTCAGGACGCTGGAAGGTGGCCGATACCCGTACGCTGGACTATGCCGTGCTGAATGACACGACTCTCCTGCTGGAAGATTTCAATGGGACGCACCGCCTCTATGAGGTCACTCCGACTACAAGGAGGGGTATGTTCAGCATCCCCGGTCTTGAAAACGGGGCGCAGGCCGATGCCGAGTCTGCCTACCTATGGCGGAGCTACATGGCCTACAATGCCTCCCTGCACAGAGTGGCCTTGGCCACCCAGAACGGGGACGTGATAGAGGTCTATGACTTGAAGGACGGCTCGTCGGATGTGCAGGTTGGTCAGGACGGTGCTCCTCGGGACGGCAAGGGACAGATAGAGGGCTTCCACGATATCAAGTGGATTAACGATACGATTTATACTCTCTACTCCGGGCGGTTGAGAGAGGAACTGATCAGAAAGTTGCAGCAGGGGCAGAAGGAACCCGACGGCGGGAACCTCATCAAGGTCTACAACCGTGACGGAGAGTTCGTCCGGCAATATCGTCTGGACACCTACATCAACGGATTCACATACGATGCCGCCCGCCACAGGTTGATAGGGGTCGGCAGCAACCAGGACAATCCGTTCGTTTACTTCAATCTGTAAAAGGAGTGAGACAGGGCTTTATGTCATACAATTGGATATGGTTAATTAATAGGTTACGTACAATGAACTATAAATCACTAATCACAGAACTCTATGAGAACAATTAAAGCAGTGCGGGCTCGAATAGGTAGGAAGTGGTTGGGCACGTGTGTTTCGGCGATAGCCACTGTAACGGCTGCCGTTTGCCTGTTTCTGGTATCCTGCAAGCAGGGAAAGAAGGATGCGTCCGATGATTATCGGCTGGAAGCGACAGGTGATGTCAAGGAATTCGTACTGGATTCGGATGTCAGGTACAATCTGTTTTATGCGTGGCTGTTCAAGGAAAAGACAGGCAAGAGCTACTTCTCCTTTCTGAACTATCGCACCAACCAAATCTATTTCTATGACTGGCAGACAGGCCAACTGGTCAAGAAACTGACCTTGCATGCAGAAGGACCGGACGGAGTGGTTCAGGTCAGCGGTTGCTACGTACAGGATTTCGACCACATCTATGTCTCCACGTATGCATATAGCGGCTTGATAAGGGTGGACACCCTTGCCCACATCGTACAGAAGATACCTTACGGAAAGACAGAAAAGGGGTATGATGTCCTGCCTTCCTATACTCCCTCTTCGCATCCTTATCTACCGCCTCTCTTCATGGGGGACGAGACCTATATCTCCCAATCCGGAGTGGAGCGTTTCTGCCCGCTTGAAAAGACACCGCTGACGGTGGCCGTTGACACCGTGCGACGTGTCTGCCGGGAACTTCTCCCGACCTATTCGGTACTGACCGGTGAGGAGAAGGCTGCAAACGACCTCCGTTTCAGCCGCATTGCTACCGACCGGGGTATGGCCTACTCCTTCTATGTAAAGGAGGATCTTGTGATTGCACCCGACAATGCGGAGGAAGTCCGGCTGGTAAAGGCGAAGAGCCGCTACATCACATCTCCGACCGGTGAACACAAGGAGACGGAGCGGGGACCGCAGCTGGGACTGGAACTGGCCCGTTACGGTGATATGATATACGACCCTTACCGTGAGGTCTACTATCGGTTTGCCTACCCAAAGACTACGTTGGACAGCCACATCCAGTGGTGGGGAAAGTCGGTCTATGGACGAAAGAAATTCTCGATCATCCTGTTGGACAAGGATTTCCGCATCATCGGTGAGACGCTCTTCCCCGAAGGCATCTACAACTCGTATGTCTTTCTGGTGGCTGAAGAGGGTCTGTACATCAGCCGCGACTATCAAATGCTGACCGGTAATTCGGAAGATACCATCACTTTCGAGCGGTTTGAACTGAAGAAACAATAACTCATGCATCTTATTATGTATTATGCATAGTATGCCAATCTATTTTGGGATGATAGATGTAGAACGGGAGGTAGTGCTACGGTACTATTTTACAATGAATTAAAGAAAGCAATTTATGAAAAATTTAAAGAAGTATGCATTGGCCGCAGCCATTGCAGTAGTAGCAGGATTCGGTATTTATATTTCACTCCATGGGAAGTTTGGGAAGAACCTGGATATACTTATAATTAACGTATTAGCGTGAACAGATACGTATGAATGCATTCTTTTATAATCGGTTGATTGTATCGTTGGTGATACTCTTTCTGTTGGCTTGTTCAGAAGGTAAACATGCTTCGCCTGAAAATGAGTTCAAACGATACCAATCGTTGGTTGCCATCGATTCTATCAATCTGGAAAGTGTTGATATCTTGAATCCGGCTACCATTCAGTACAAGAATGATTTTCTTGTATTTTCTACATTGACAGGCAAGAAGGAACTTCAGTTTCTGGACCTTTCCACCATGTGTACCATCACACGGTATGTAGTAGGGCAAGGGGCTGGAGAAATGTCCGCCTACGTAGTGCTGGATGGAACGCCCGAAAAGTCGTTTCGTTTTGCCGACTATCGCAAAGGATTGATATATGACCTATCTTTGGAAGCGTTGCGCAACGACACGACAACGCGACACACGCTGTATGCTACCTTGCCCATTGAAAAGGGAGACGTCCCCCTACGGTACTATGATTCCGGACGTTTCATTTGGGGTGTAGGGCTGTTACGTGAAGGACGTTTCTATAGGTATGACAAACAGAAGCAGGTAACAGCATACTGTGGAGCCTATCCATCCCTCCCCGAATGTGAGGGATTGGACCCGATGCATCTGGGTGCTCTGTTCAACCGCACGCTGATTGCGGGTGACGACCGTCATCTGGTGGCAGCCTATTCGGGAATGTTGGAATTCTACGAGGTTACAGCGGAAGAAGATTTACGCCTGATAAAGGAATATCGTTACTTTTTCCCCCGTTTCCAGTCTCAGCAGCAAGGCACTCCGATTACATTCAAATCGGATGATCCATTTGGTTGTTTGGAGATGACAACTGACCGACAGCATGTCTATCTGCTGTATTCTGCTGACAATCTCAAAGACTCAGGTACACGAGCCTTCAGCAGTAGCGACCTGTATGTCTATGATTGGGATGGGAATCCGCTTCAACACTACCGTCTCTCCCATCGGCTGTCAGCACTGACTGTCAACGGAGATATTGTCTATGGATTGAGCCGGGAAAGTATTCCGAAGGTGTACCTGTTCAAGATACCCAAAGGATAACTGGACATCCTAGTAATAAACACTATGCAATGATGATGGTATGAAAGGCAGCAATGCCGTCGTGGGTAGATTCGGTGGCTATCTGATGACACTGTATCGTGAATAATCCGTACACCTTTTAAATCAAATTGCGACGATGATAATGAAACAACCTAAGATAATGATGTATGATGAATAGACTCAGATGGATGCCAATCTATATCGGAATGGTAGCCTGTTCACCCGATACAGTACCGCCCGGTCAGACGTTGGAGTTGAAGGTCACCTACCAGGCCGGTGACGCGATAGAGTTTGAGGAGAACATCACGGTACACAGCAATGCAGCCGGTTCTCCGTTGCAGTTTGTTGTCAACGGAGAGGCGAGGTAAATTGGGTATCTAAATAAAAAAGGAAGGAGGTGGAAGCGCGAAAGAACCTATTAAAACTAAAACAGGCAACACATCTGCCCGAGTATGCCGAAAGGCAATAATAACAACAAATTTCTAATTTTAAACCACATTATCATGAAAAGAAAACTTCATTTAATGATGGCTGTTGCCATCGTTGCTGTAGCAGGTTTGGCTATTTATGCCAACCAAC
>CALZEQ010000079.1 GCA_945641355.1 uncultured Mediterranea sp.
AAGAACGTTCGTGTAGGGTGGTGCAGGATGGTGTAGGCTTATATGCCTCCTTTATTGCTTTATCATTCTCATTTTCAACGTATTGGAGCTATTTTGTGTAGGGTGTAGGGTGAAATGCATCACACGCAACGCTAATTTCCATCAATCCATCATGCGGCTTCTATCTCACTGTCAGTAGCCTGACAGTGACACTGCAACATGTTGACAGTGACACTGCAACCGAATGAAGGCAGTGTGTCAAAGGTACGACAGCACGAAGATATATAGTTTACTTACTCAAGGAAATCACGGCTTTCTCCTCGGTAAATAATCACTTTTAAAGCGACCTTTTACTAAGATTACACTGGTACTCATACTAAGATTAATTCCGCCAATGGGTTATTTACTATTAAATCAAAACACTTATGAAATTGAAAACATTACTTTTCCCCTTAGCGGGAGCCTTTCTGTTAGCTGCTTGTGAGATGGTACGGTTCCTGCAAGCGGAATGAGCGATGCCTATCCTCTCCCTATCCGATTTCAATCATAGTTTCATGTTTGCCGTCCTATAGGGAGGGGTCACGAATGAGTTTAACTGGAGCAGATTTCTGTTTACCACTACTTATCCCCATAAGCCAGATCGCCGGCATCACCCAGACCGGGAACGATGTACGAGCGTTCGTTCAGTTTAGGGTCAATGACGGCACACCACAGCTGCACATCGTCATCGGGAAAGAGACGTTGCAGATGCTCTACCCCTTGCCGGCTGGCAATGACACAGGCTATCAGCAAGCGGGCCGGACGACCTTTGGTCAGAAAAGCCTTGTACGCCAGTTCCATACTCTCGCCCGTAGCCAGCATGGGATCGACCAGCATCAGCGTTTTGCCCGTCAAGTCGGGTGTGGCGATGTACTCAATGTGCACATCGATGGTGCGGCACTCCTTGTCTTTGTAATAGCGATAGGCCGAGACGAAAGCGTTGCCGGCGCGGTCGAATACGTTCAGGAAACCGGTATGAAGCGGCAGGCCGGCACGAAAGACGGTAGCAATCACCAGCGAATCGTCGGGTGTAGAGGCCGGCGCCACTCCCAACGGAGTCTGTACCTGCTTGACGGAATAGGTCAGTTCCTTACTCATTTCATAAGCCATACATTCACCGATACGTTCGATGTTGCGGCGGAAACGCATCCGCTCGGTCTGTATGTTCACGTCGCGTATCTCGGCAACGTATTGATTCAAGATAGAATTTCTATCTGCCAGATTGATGATTTTCATGTCAGTGGATATGTTGTCTGATCAATATAAGGTTTCAAATTCGGGTACAAAGAAAGTGATTTCCGCCCAATTTGCAACATTCAGTTTGCAGATATTGTTATGTTTTTATAAAAGAGCTGTTATTGCAGAAAAATTTCTTTAATCGCTCTGTCCTTTCAAAAGAAAACACTATTTTTGTAGTCGAAATAATAGGGCTATCAGCAAAACCAAAATTAAGAGAGACTAAAAACCAAATAAATACCAATTTAATTCTAAAAAAGAAATGGCAAAATTAGATTTAAGCAAGTACGGAATCACCGGTGCAGTAGAGATTCTGCACAATCCGTCTTATGAAGTTCTGTTCGAGGAAGAAACCAAATCGGGTCTGGAAGGCTTCGAAGTAGGTCAGGTAACAGAACTGGGTACTGTAAACGTTATGACAGGTGTCTATACCGGCCGTTCTCCTAAAGATAAATTCTTTGTAATGGACGAAGTCAGCAAGGATACCGTATGGTGGACTTCTGATGAGTATAAGAACGATAACAAACCCGTCAGCGAAGCTACTTGGGCTACACTGAAGGAACTGGCTGCCAAGGAACTCTCTAACAAGAAGCTGTATGTGGTAGACGCATTCTGCGGTGCCAACGAAGCTACTCGTCTGAAAGTACGTTTCATCATGGAGGTAGCATGGCAGGCTCACTTCGTAACGAACATGTTCATCCGTCCGACCATGAAGGAATTGTCTGATTTCGGTGAACCCGATTTCGTAGTATACAACGCTTCCAAGGCTAAAGTGGAGAACTACAAGGAGCTGGGTCTGAACTCTGAAACAGCTGTTGTGTTCAACCTCACCAGCAAGGAGCAGGTTATCATCAACACCTGGTACGGTGGTGAGATGAAGAAGGGTATGTTCTCTATCATGAACTACTACAACCCGCTGCGTGGCATCGCTTCTATGCACTGCTCTGCCAACACGAACAAGGAGGGTACTGACTCTGCTATCTTCTTCGGTCTGTCCGGTACAGGTAAGACTACGCTGTCTACCGACCCGAAGCGTCTGCTGATTGGTGACGACGAGCACGGCTGGGACGACGAAGGCGTATTCAACTACGAAGGTGGTTGCTATGCCAAGGTTATCAACCTGGACAAGGAGAGCGAGCCCGATATCTACAACGCTATCCGCCGCGATGCGTTGCTGGAGAACGTTACCGTAGCTGCCGACGGCAAGATTGACTTCGCCGACAAGAGCGTAACGGAGAACACCCGCGTATCTTATCCCATCGAGCATATCGTAAACCGTGTAGCTCCCGTCAGCAAGGGTCCTCACGCTCATCAGGTTATCTTCCTGTCTGCCGATGCCTTCGGCGTATTGCCCCCGGTATCTATCCTGAACGCTGAGCAGACGAAGTACTACTTCCTCTCTGGCTTCACTGCCAAGCTGGCTGGTACAGAGCGCGGCATCACAGAACCGACTCCGACATTCTCTGCCTGCTTCGGTGCTGCCTTCCTGAGCTTGCACCCGACGAAGTACGGTGAAGAACTGGTGAAGAAGATGGAGAAGGTAGGTGCCAAGGCATACTTGGTAAATACCGGTTGGAACGGTACGGGCAAGCGTATCTCTATCCGCGACACTCGTGGTATCATCGACGCTATCCTCGACGGCTCTATCGACAAGGCTCCTACCAAGGTGATTCCGTTCTTCGACTTCGTCGTTCCGACTGAATTGCCGGGTGTAGATCCGAAGATTCTTGATCCTCGCGACACTTACGAATGTGCTTGCCAGTGGGAAGAGAAGGCTAAGGATTTGGCCGGACGCTTCATCAAGAACTTCTCCAAGTTCACAGGCAACGAGGCTGGTAAGGCATTGGTTGCTGCCGGTCCGAAGCTCTAATCTGACACGATTGACAACCCCTATAAAAATATCCTGCCCATCACGCACGGGCGGGATATTTTTTTGTTCTATACAAAAAAGTTGCATCAGCGATGCAGTATTTCATGAATGGGGGCATTTTCACTATAGAAACAATAAAATTAGAACAACCATGAAAACTAAGTTTTACTTCATGATGCTGTTTGTGGCATTCCTTACTATGGCAGGACTAACAGCCTGCAGTGACGACAACAACGAAGAAGGCAGGAAGATAACCGATTATAAGGAATACACGCTGACAGTAGCTTCTGCCAAACTGCCCGGCGTTTTGACATCGTGCGGCAACAACGTTTGTGCGGATGTATATGCCGTGAAAAAAGAGCAGGCCACCGAGTGGCAAGCACAGGGAGGTATTGACAAGTTTGAATACGAAGATGGATACGAATACCAAATACGCATCAGCGAAACGAATTATCTGGACTACAGCATGGGCGATCCGGCATGGACTGAATACGAACTACTGGAAGTGCTGTCGAAAGAACATAAGAGCTCTGAGAGTCTGCCTCCTCATTTCATACCGAATTGGTATTTTGAGCAAAGCTGTCCGTATATCAGTTCTGAATTTGCCTATGCCATTGAAGCCGACCGGAAAGAAGAAATTGAGAAAGACCTTACAACTGATGCCACCTATCGTTTTGAAGGCTTGCGCTATTATATTCCTTTTCCTACAGCAGACAAGTGGTTTGTGCTGGATGATGAAATGCACACCGTTGAACATGGCATTCTGCTAATGAGAATCAAGGAAGCCACCGAATTTCCTGAAACATACAAACTCCTTCCGCCGGGACAACAAGTGCTTGGACAAGGACAATTTGATTTCGTCACCAATGCCTCGCCGGGTGAGCCCATTCTGCGATATGACATATTCATCTGCCGCCAAGCTTCCAGCAAGTCCATTGCGCCGCAGCACGTTGACATATGGGTATATAAAGATCTGACAACCTATTACAAAAGCAAATACCCGGAAGCCAATGTCAAGGCTGTCGTGATTCGCTATCAGATGACGAACCTGTAATAACAAAGCGTTCCGTTTCAGAGTACATACTGTTTTCATCCTATCAACATCTCATGGTGCGTCAGATATACTTTGCCGTTATCGAACGGCTGCATGACTTCAGACCTTCCGGAGTCCCTTCAAACAGTATCTCCCCACCATTCTTTCCGCCTTCGGGACCAAGGTCGATAATCCAGTCGGCACGTCGTATGATGTCAAGATTATGTTCGATGACGATTACCGTGTTGCCTCCGTCAACGAGTTTGGTTACGATGTGGAAGAAACGCTCTATGTCGTTCATGTGCAGGCCGGTGGTAGGCTCGTCCATCACATAGATGTTGCCCTTCTTGCGTAATTCGGTCGCAATCTTCAACCGCTGGTTCTCACCGCCCGACAGCGAACTGAGTGTCTGTCCGAGTTTCAGATAATCAAGGCCAACCTCCTGCAGGAGCGACAGATAGCGCGTGACCCTTTTCTCTTCGGCAAAGAAGTCGAGTGCCTCCTGTACGGTCATGTCAAGCACTTCGGCGATGTTCTTGCCACGATACAGATAGCCCAGTGCCTTCTTGTTGTATCTTTTGCCTCCACACTCCGGACAACGTGTCTTGACAGCATCGAGGAAATTCATCTCAAAACTCAAATAGCCCCTGCCCTCGCACTTGGGACAAGCACCGGCCGCATTGAAACTGAAAAGCGAAGCATCTTCACCGTTAGCTTGGGCAAAGAATTGCCGCAGGTGATTGAAGATGCCGATATACGATGCAATATTACCTCTCGATGTCCGCCCTATCGGCTGCTGGTCGATGACAATAGCATCGGGATGCTGAGGGACAAAACAACCATGAATCAAGCTGCTTTTGCCGCAACCCGCCACACCCGTGACACAGGTGAGCACCCCTTTCGGAATACGTACTGTCAAGTCCTTGAGGTTGTTGACCGAAGCATGTTCTATCAGGAAACCGTCACTGAACGACCTGTGCTGTCGCAGCTTCATCGCTTCCCATTGACACTCGCGCAGACACTTGCCTGTCAGACCTTGTGAACCTGTTAATCCTTCTATCGGACCGTTATACATCACCTGTCCTCCCTTGCTTCCTGCATCAGGACCCATATCCACAGCCCATTCTGCGGAAAGGATGATGTCGGGGTCATGCTCCACGACAAAGACACTGTTGCCACGATCGCGCAGCCCTCGCATCAGTTCGATAAGGCGTTCGTTGTCACGCGGATGCAGACCGATGCTTGGTTCGTCGAGCACATAGATGAGGTCGGTAAGGTCGCAGTCGAGCTGACGGGCCATCTTCACCCGTTGGCTCTCGCCTCCCGACAAGGTAGATACAGGACGGTCGAGCGAGAGATAACCCACACCGATGTTGACCAATTGGCTGAGGAGATAGTTCACTTTTCGCAAAATAGGAAGAGCCATCTGCCGCACCTCCTCATCGGCTATCCCGCTCTCCAATTGCTTGAAAAACTCCCACACATCCGAAAGCTCCATGCCGAACAGCTGGTCGATGCTCTTGTCTGCAATCTTCACACTGCGGGCACGCTCGTTGATTCGAGTGCCATGGCAATGCGCACAGACACGATAGGTGAAGAACCTGTCGCGTGCATTCTGCTCGTCCTCATCTTTCTCATCGATGGCCTTTTCAATGATGGTGCGCTCCAGCTTGGTGATAATACCCTCGTGAAAACGGTTGTAACTCAGCCCCGTCTTCGACTTATCCAAGTCGATAGGTTCGCTATAAAGCAACGTGTACAACTCCTCCTCGCTCCAATCCTTCAGCGGTTTGTCGTTATCGAAGATGCCATATTTGAGCAACTCCTTGAGCAGATACGAATTTTGCTTGTAGTTGGGATGAAGCAACGCACCCTCACGCAATGATTTTTCTTTGTCAAGAAAGCGATCGATGTCAATCTTCACCTCCTTACCGAGACCCTGACAGTGGGGGCACATTCCTTCGGGATGGTTGAACGAAAAGGCAAAGGAAGGCAGATGCAAGAACGGCTGACCGATGCGCGAATAGAGCAACCGTATATAGGTGGCCAATTCGGTGGCTGTACCCACAGTGCTTCGCAGGTTGTTGCCCATTTTCTTCTGGTCAATAACGATAGGAGTAGAGAGATGTTTGATCTCGTCCACATCGGGTCGTGACAACTTGGGCAGACGCGCCCTGGCAAACGAACTGAATGTCTCGATAAGCTGACGTTGTGCCTCTGTGTATATGGTGTCAAAGAGCAACGACGACTTGCCACTGCCACTCACGCCTGTAAACACTACAATACGATGTTTAGGCAGTTCGATGTCAACGTGCTTCAGGTTGTTGGTATGCGCGTTCTTGATGATGATACTATCTGTTTTCATTGTTCAATAATTTTTGGCATCTAAAGGAGATTGTTCACAACTCCAACCTCAACACCCTTATTGGCTTACCTGCCCCCATATAAAGTCGGGAGTCAAATGTGGTTTCGCCAGTGGGAATGAAACCGCATTTCTCCATCACTCTTCCCGAAGCGGGATTGTCGGTGAAATGACCGCTTATAAGCGAGGGTATCGCAG
>CALZEQ010000080.1 GCA_945641355.1 uncultured Mediterranea sp.
ATAAATGAATAATAATCTATTAATACACATACATTTATGAAAAAAATCGCGAAGAGCCTGACAGAGTTAGTAGGCAACACTCCTTTACTGGAGTTGAACAAGTACGGTAAGCACAAAGAGTTGAAGGCACGGATTGTGGTGAAACTGGAATATTTCAATCCGGCAGGAAGCGTGAAGGACCGTGTGGCTTTGGCCATGATAGAGGAGGCAGAGAGAGAGGGCAGACTACAGGCCGGTGCCACCCTTATCGAACCGACCAGCGGCAATACCGGTGTAGGCCTGGCCTTTGTAGCGGCAGCCAAAGGATACAAACTGATATTGACCATGCCCGATACCATGAGTGTGGAACGGCGTAATCTGCTGAAGGCTTTGGGGGCACAACTGGTGCTGACTCCTGGTGCCGATGGTATGAAAGGAGCCATTGCACGGGCTCAGGAGATACAGGCTGCTACGCCTGGAGCACTGATACTGCAACAGTTTGAGAATCCGGCCAACCCGGCCATTCATCGTCGTACAACAGGTGAAGAGATATGGAACGATACGGATGGAGAGGTAGACCTGTTTGTCGGCGGTGTAGGAACCGGCGGTACCGTGAGTGGTGTAGGGGCAGCCCTGAAGGCTCACAATCCGGCAATAAAGGTAGTGGCCGTTGAACCAGAGAGCTCGCCGGTGTTGTCGGGAGGGAAACCCGGTCCGCACAAGATTCAAGGAATCGGCGCCGGCTTTGTGCCCAAGAATTTCGACCGTTCGGTAGTGGACGAGGTACAGCTGGTGTCGAACGATGACGCCATCCGTGCTGGGCGCGACCTGGCCCAATATGAAGGTTTGCTGGTAGGCATCTCTTCGGGTGCCGCCGTAGCAGCAGCTACCCGATTGGCCCAACAGCCAGAGAATGCCGGCAAGCTCATTGTGGCTTTGCTGCCCGATACGGGCGAACGCTACTTATCGACCCTGCTCTATGCGTTCGATGAGTATCCGCTCTGATGCCCTCTTTGCCAAGAGCCGTTTTGAGAGAACTTGATATAATCAGCTACAGTGAATTGATAAGCGGGTCACAGAGACACATCCGCAGATGTATCTCTGTGACCGATGTCATTACAGTTCGCTGGGACGTAGTCCGAACGACTTGCAACTCATCTGTTCCACTTTAATCTCCCAAATCAGCACGTTGCGCACGGCAGGTTCGGCCATGCGGCACTCGTTGTCGGTATATTGGCGCATCAGCAGATTTAATACCCGGCGTTTTTCCTCCATCTCTGTAATGAAACGAACCATACCGCGGCAGATGACACTGCGGCTCTTCATACTGTAGCTGCAGGCTATCTGTTGGTGCATATAAACCAGTTCGTGCCCTTCGCAAAAGGTGATGCAGACCTGCGGATGGCGGCGTGCCATCTCTATCTTCCCACCGTCGGGACCCGAGTGCAGGTAGATGGTGCCGGCCTCGTATGCAAAGTTCATGGGAACGACGTATGGATTCCCCTCTTCGTCTGTCAAGCCTACCATGCAGTAGGGGCATCGACGGATGATTTCTTCTATCTCCGTCGGATTGGTAATAGCGATTGTTTTCATTTTTTTTCTGTTATTTTTTCTTACTACGTTTTGCCCAGCCCTCTTCGCTGAAGTCTGGTTCTATCCCTTTCAGTTCGTCGTTGTGCTGAAAGAACTGTTTCCAGTCATCCTTCTTGCCGCGCGGTTTGGTATATCCACGTTCTTCGCGGCTCGGCTTTGTCCGCTTCTCCTTTTTATCGGCAGGTGTCGCCGCCTTTTTCGTTTGGGAGGCTTTGCGGTCGGCACCCTCTTTGGTTGTAGGTTTCCGTTTTCCCTTTCCGCTTTCAAAGGGTTCGTCGCCTGCCACTTCCACGGTTACCTTCTTGCCGTTCCAGCTGGTGCGGTTCAGTGCCTTCAGCACGTTGCGTGTTTCACTCTCTTCCACTTCGAAGAAGGAGAACTTCTGCATCAGGTCGATGCGTCCCAGTTCGATACGTCCGCGTGTATGCTTGTTGATTAATCCTATCAGGTCGGCCACGAAGAAGTTGTCCTTCTTGCCCAGACTGATGAAGAGCCGTGCAAATCCCGGTTCTGCCTTTCGGCTGCTACGTGTCTTGGCTGTCTTTTCGCCTTTCTTCCCCTTCTTTTCGCTCTCAGCGGTGCCCACTGTCTCAATCTCCTCGCGGTCGCGATAGTACTCCAGAAAGCGGTTGAACTCCAGGCTCACCATGCGTTTGATGAGATCTTCCTTCGAGAGCCAGTCCAGTTTCCGATAGATTTCGGGCATGAAGTCGGCAATCTCCTCTTCGTTCACCTTCACCTTCTCCAGGTCGTCGATGACCTTGATGAGCTGCTTCTCGCAAATCTGCTTGCCGGTAGGCATGGTCCCCATCTCAAACTTCTTGGCGATGACTTTTTCTATCTGGCGCATCTTTCCTTTCTCGCGCAGGTTGATGATGGCGATGGAGGTACCCGTCTTTCCGGCACGGCCTGTACGCCCGCTGCGGTGCGTATAGCTCTCGATGTCGTCGGGCAGTCCGTAGTTGATGACGTGCGTCAGGTCGTCCACATCCAAGCCGCGTGCCGCCACGTCCGTAGCCACCAGCAGTTGCAGGTTGCGGATGCGGAACTTCTGCATCACTGCATCACGCTGTGCCTGGCTCAGTTCGCCGTGCAGCGAATCGGCGTTATATCCTTCCTGCATCAGCTTGTCGGCAATCTCCTGTGTCTCCTTGCGTGTGCGGCAGAAGATGATGGCATAGATCTGCGGATAAAAGTCGACCACCCGTTTCAGTGCCGCATACTTATCCTTGGCATGTACGCAGTAGGCCACATGCTTCACGTTGGCGGTGCTTTCGTTTTTGCGTCCGATGGTGATTTCCTTTGCGTTGTTCAGGTAATTCTTGGAGATGCGGGTGATTTCAGGACTCATGGTGGCCGAGAAGAGCAGTGTGTTTCGTTGCTTCGGCACATCGGCCAGAATGGCATCGATGCTTTCGGTAAATCCCATATTCAGCATCTCGTCGGCCTCGTCCATCACCACGTTCTCGATGGTAGCCAGACTCACCGTCTTCCGCTCCATCAGGTCTATCAGTCGTCCTGGTGTAGCCACAATGATGTGTACGCCCCTTTTCAGGGCGCGTATCTGGCTTTCGATGCTGCTGCCGCCATAGACGGGTAGCACACGCAGTCCGTCCAGGTACTTGCTGTAGTCGTTCAGGTCGCCCGCAATCTGCAGGCAGAGTTCACGGGTAGGGCACAGGATGAGCGATTGGGGGTACTCTCTCTTCACATCGGTTTTCTGCAGCAGAGGCAGGCCGTATGCGGCAGTCTTTCCTGTGCCCGTTTGAGCCAAGGCCACGACGTCGTTGTTCTCTCCCAGCAGGTAGGGAATTACCTCTTCTTGAACCGGCATGGGATACTCATATCCCATCTCTTCTATGGCGCGACGTATCTCCGGTGACACACCGAGCTCTTCAAAAGTCTTCATTAATTCTTCAAACGCTTTATAATTAGGGCACAAAGATAGTGCAAATTGAGTGAAGAACTTTCATGCTTGCATGAAAAAGTTATTCCGAATGCAGCCTATCTTATCTAAAGATAGTGCAAAAAACCGAGTAAGCGAGAATAGAGCAAGTTTATTTGCTCTATCGAGTGCAAGGTTTTTATCAAAAAAACCGAGTAAGCGAGCAAAGAGGAAATTTATTTGCTCTTTCAGATGCGACGAAAAAGGATTATCTGCCTGTCTTCACCAGCAGCGGTGTGCGGATTTTGCGTGTGAAGTCAGTCAGGTATTTGTCCCACGCTGCGGCATCACTGATGTCGGCACGGCTCCAACCGAATCCCCAGTAGTAGGTGTATGCTGCCCCCGGCTCATAGTCGCTGACAGCCAATACATGCCCCAAGGCATTGTTGCGTGTCCTACGCTCTTCGTCGCTGAAGAGCACACGCTTGGCCTCTTTGACCTGTGCCGGAAAGGCTGCGCCTACAAATATCTTGCCTTGGTCGGGACCCGTTGTGGGGTCTGTATATGCGATGAAACCACGTTCAGCATCGGCTGTCACGGCACCTTCCGAATCGTGCAGCACCAGCCCTGTCACAATGGGCAGCTCTTCACTCAGTCCGCTGTAGGTCACCACTGTACGGTTCATGTGTGAGCCTGCATCCAGTGTGATGAGGCGTGTCTCTACCACTGCCGAGTCGCTGCGTACATTCATCGGAGCAAACTCCAGCTTTGCCGTGAAACGCAGCGGGCCGTTGTCCAGAATTTCACACGTACGGTAGCACCAGGGATAGACGATGGTGTCGCCTGTCATCAGAGCAGCCACCCCTGCGCCCAGCGTAGGTCCTACGGCATAGCAGTCCATGCCAAATCCGTGGTCAACGTGATACGAAAAGCTGTTGACAAACTCCTCTGCCGCCTTCGGGTCACTCTTCCTCAGTTCAGCCACTTTGGCCCAGTTGTCGGGGTTCTCCTCCTGTGCATACATCTCCTCCAGCACAGGTTCCGTAGTGCCTCGTTTCGTGAAGAGATCATATCCGAATCCTCGTTCGCCACACGCCTGCAGAGCCGGTCCATAGGCTCGGAATCCTACCAGGTCGTTCTCCCAAGCCAGGTCGTCCAGACGGCTGGGATAGGTCCGCCCGCATGACTTCACCACCACTTCGGTCGGTATACCCGGCCGGACGGTGTATTTGACAGAGGCGCACGCCTTCACTGTGACAGGAAATATCAGTTTGTTCCGGTACGTCAGTTGGGTGGGCACCTCTTCACCCTTCGCATTCAGCACCACCACCTGTGCTGTGTCCGACAACCTCAGCCGGTCGGCCACTTCACTCATAGAGATTTCCACCAGTTCGCCTGTCCGTTCCAGGTCCAGGGTATTCTCCACAGTCACGCTCATCGTCGGTCTGTCATCTCCGCACGCGGCACAGAGCATCAACAGCATGGATAAGAAAAAAGCCTTTTTCATCGTATATATAGATAAAAAAAAGCCCCTCCTCCCGAAGATACGATCCGTGTCGGTGAGAGAGAGGAGAGGCGCAGTTTTTTTTGATTACTTAGGTTGTTTGCCGATGTAAGCCAATATACCACCGTCTACATAGAGGATATGTCCGTTGACGGCATTCGAAGCCTCCGAAGCCAGGAATACGGCCGGACCCGTCAGTTCCTCGGGCTGCAGCCAGCGGCCGGCAGGTGTCTTGGCGCAGATGAACGAGTCGAACGGATGGCGGCTGCCGTCGGGTTGCTTTTCGCGCAGCGGAGCCGTCTGCGGAGTGGCAATGTAGCCCGGACCGATGCCGTTGCACTGAATGTTGTATTCACCATACTCCGAGCAGATGTTACGGGTCAGCATCTTCAGTCCACCCTTGGCTGCGGCATAGGCCGATACCGTTTCACGTCCCAGTTCGGACATCATAGAGCAGATGTTGATAATCTTTCCGTGACCCTTGGCCATCATACCGGGCAGTACGGCCTTCGATACGATGAACGGTGCATTCAGGTCGATGTCGATGACACGGCGGAAGTCGGCAGCCTCCATTTCGTGCATAGGCACACGGCGGATGATGCCGGCGTTGTTCACCAGAATGTCAATGGTTCCCACCTCCTGAGCGATGGTGGCCACCAATGCCTGTACGGCGGGTTCGTCGGTCACGTCGCACACATATCCGTGTGCTTCGATGCCTTTTGCCTTATAGGCAGCCAGCCCTTTGTCCACCAGTTCCTGGTTGATGTCGTTGAAGCAAATTGTTGCACCCTGTTCTGCAAAGGCAGAAGCGATGGCAAAGCCAATACCGTAAGATGCGCCCGTCACCAGAGCGACCTTACCTTCCAAAGAAAAATTCAAATACGGATTCATATACATATTATTTAGTAAAGTGTATTTTTGGTAATAATACGTTTTACGACACCGTTTCACTCAATTTCCACCCCGTTTTTTTGGGTAATTGTTCCACTCCGGGCAAGCGGTACAGACGCATCGTTTACGTACACGGTGCAAATGTAGTAAAAGAAAACGAAGATAGAGTATAAAATTACATCAAATTTCAGTTGAAAAGATTCAAAAAGGCTCATGCACATTTCCCCTTACCCCATAAAGCGACGTGAGTGCATTAATACTTGAAGAGAGGCTATTATCCCTTTGCCCTTGAAGAGGATTTTGGCCTATACGCTATACCATGCTTTCTTGGAGGACCGAAGAGTGAAGCCTTACGAGACAGCCGAACCGGCATATCCTATGGCAGCCGAGCCAGCAACGGACTATGGCAATCTCCCGACGAAATCGCTGTCCACTCCTGATGATTCAGCAGACAGCGATTAATTCGAGTTCCCTATTTATACTAAGCAATTGATTAATTCTTCCGTCATCGGCAGGCCGATACGCCTAATGCGCCTGCCACCGCCGATGCCACGGCGATGACGATTTTCAGCAGCAGATCCCAGCTGAAACCTTTCTTCTTGGTAGTATTGTCCATGTTGTTCAATTTAAAA
>CALZEQ010000081.1 GCA_945641355.1 uncultured Mediterranea sp.
ACGTTCGTCTTATTTTTTGGTGATTCGGAACCAGTCTACGTCAGCCCATCCTCCGTCGTTGGTGACAAGGGCAGGACGGGTGCAGAACATACCCACCTTGGTGCCTATCCATTTCCCTTCGCGAGCCTGGAAGCGTTTGCCCAGTGAAGTATATTTCTTACCGTCGAGGCTGTAGCTGAAGTCCACCGTCACCAGCAGGTCATGCCCACCTTCACTTTGGGCAATCTTGGTTCCGTCGCAGGAGAACTTGGCACGCAGGTAGACCGTGCTCTGAGGTAAAAGTTGTTGGGCATTTATCTGTTCGGCGTTGCCTTTGTCGGCTTTCGGACAGGCAATTTGCGAGAGCGCCAGTCCCTCGTCGGTATTCTCCAGAATCAGTCCGGCATAGTCCATACCCATCACTACCAGTCCGGTGCGTTCGCCCTTGTATTTGGGTGAAGGTTTGAAGGTCAGCTTCATGGTGGCGGTGAAGTTGGGTGCCGGTGTTTTTTGCAGCAGCAGGTTGGCTACGTCCCACAGATTCTTATATTCTTTGACTACGGGGTATGAGTAGAGACGGACGATGCTTTGGTCGCCGGCATAGTAGGCCCACTTCTCGTTGATGTTGGCATGCCATTGCCATTGCGGTGAGAGCGTATAGCCGTCAAACTCGTCACTCTCTTGCGGGTTGCAAAGAGGAAAAGTGCCCCCTACGTTGGGTTTGGTATAGGTCAGCAGCGGTTCGCCGCAGCCGTCACCGTCCTTGTCCGCACCGATAACAGGCCATCCATCCTTCCACGTCATGGGTTGCAGATGCACCAGACGTCCGTAGGCTCCGACATCCTGAAAGTGGAGGAACCAGTCTTCGCCGGTTGTCGTATCTACCCAGGCTCCTTGATGAGGGCCGTTGACGGACGTGTTGCCTTGTGCCATCACCGTGCGCCATTCATAGGGGCCATAGACATTCTTAGACCGGAGCACCACTTGCCAACCGGTGGGTACACCACCGGCGGGGTGGAATATGTAGTAATAGCCGTCGTGCTTGTAGAACTTGGGTCCTTCGCACGTCTCATGTGCTTCGTGTCCGTCGAACACGATGCGCGACTGCGTGACGGCCTTGGTCGCTTCGGCGTTCAGCTCACAGATGGCGATGACGCTTTTCAATCCGGCACGGCTGCCGGCATAGGCATGTACCATATATACCTTACCGTCTTCGTCCCACAGAGGGCAGGTGTCAATCACACCTTTGCCGGCCTTGACCAGCACCGGTTCGCTCCATGGGCCTTTGGGGTCGCGTGCCTTGACCATGAAAGCACCTTGGTCGGGATCTCCCCAGAAGATATAGAATTCACCGTTGTGATGACGGATGGAAGGAGCCCATACCCGGTTGCCATGTTCGGGGCGTTCGGGCATTGCTGCCGGAGTCAGTTCGTAGGGGATGGCAGCACCGATGATGCTCCAGTTCACCAAATCATTGGAATGAAGTATCTGGAGACCGGGCAGACTGTTGAAGCTGGAAGAGGTCATGTAGTAGTCGTTGCCTACACGACATACGTCAGGATCGGAGTAGTCGGCATACAGTACTGGATTCTTGTACTTTCCATTGCCCAGGTCCGGGCACCAGACCTCGGATACATAGTTTTTCTCTTGTGCTGAAAGGGGAAGTGCCATTGCAAGGAAGGCTCCCCAGCAGAGTTGTTTTAGATTCATAAGATTGTATGGTTTTAAACGTTCGTAACAGGTAATACGTTACTACTATTTCAATTTACCCAATTATTTAATTAGTTTAACGGTGGCCGGATGCTCCAGTCCCTCTTTCCAGAGAGGCAGATAGGAAAACCAAGCTTCTGCCGTCGGATAGCCGAACGTCTCTTTGCGTGAGGTGAACATCGTGTGATAGCAGAATCCCTTCTCACCCGGGGCTGCAAGGGTATAGAGGAAGTTATCCTTATCCTTCACCTCTTTCCGGATGTGTTTCCGGGGTATGCAGGTGGCTATACCGATGGTCTCTTTGGCGTATTTTACCGTATCAGTCACCGGCCAGTGACGCCCCCAGCTACCTACCAGACCTTGGTGGTCGGAGTAGGAGAGGGTTTCGCCCCCCATGATGTCCTGTACTCCGGTACAGAATACCTCTTCGCCTAACGGTTGGCTGAATGTAGTCTCGATACGCAGGTCACGATGTCCGGCATAGAGGATGTAGCGATGGGTCATGTTGAGTTCGTTCCCTTGATAGCTCCATCCCTTTACTTCTACCTCGGCAATGGCGCGTATGGGTCCGTAGGAAAGGATGCGTTCGGTACGGCAGACGATGGGTTCGATGTGAGTGGCCTTCGTTCCGTTCCACCCCTTCAGGGCACCGATGCCGCAGCTGTTTCCTACCATCAGGACATCGTCACCGAACCCCTGTGCCAGTTGGGTATCGTTGGGATAGAAGCGGCTCTCCTTCAGCTCCAGTCTCTTTTGAAATTTGCCGTAGGGATCGATGGTCTGCTTCTGGTTGAAGTAGATCCGGTAGCCCACCAGTTCGGATTCAAGCATAGGACCGTGTCCGTAGATGTGATTATAAATATTCGTCTGACCCGATACGGTGACCGACTGGACCGGGGCGTGCTTCTGTGATTTGCTGTCGCGTATCAGCAGTTCGGCATAGACACGGGCAGAATAGCTTTTCTCGCTTTTGGCTGAGGAGAGGGTGACGTTGAGCTTTTTTCGTTCACCGGCCTTCAAGTCGATGACAAAGGCCAGTTCGTCGGCATGCAGGTCGCCGTTCAGGTCGTCCAACTGAGAGGGTATCTCCTTCTCTCCCTCCATGACGATGGCCGAACAAACCCGAAAGCCGGGAGTGGCCTCTTGAAGATTGACTACTACCGGCTCGTCGTTTTTGTCCTGATTCCATGTATTGGTCACTTCCAGACTCAATCGGCACGTCTTGACCGAGGCGGTCTGAGCGATGGTGACAGATAATAGGGCATAGAGCCCCCCTAACAGGAGTATGGTTCTTTTCATATATGATGATAGGATGTCCTTCGGCATCCATAGGTTTGTGCATTACAAACCTATGGATTTAGCTTTCGAAGAGTTGTTTTCGTATTTCTTTCCGTTTACTTTGAGGTCGCTTACGTTCTTTATCTGCAACACGTCGCCCTTGGTGCGAATATCAATGTTATCCAATTTCACCTGTTTGGCTTGACTGATGACGATGCCGCTCTTGGCCTCGCTGATGACTACGTTCTTCACGCTGACATTCTCAATCGGCATTTCAGGCAGGCCGTTGAAGAACATGGCACGTCCCGACCCTTTACAGAAAATATTGGATATATGTATGTTGCGGAAGGCCGGTGTCTCTTCGGTAACAGGAGGTATCTTGGCATTCATGCGGCCGGCAATCTCATCTTCCGTCTCTTCACCGGCAGCTTTTCCGCCATAGAACAGGTCGAACAAGAGCGGTTCGTGCGGTATGTCAATCATCTGAATCTGGTCGATATAGATGCCCTCCACTACACCGCCGCGTCCGCGGGTGCTCTTGAAGCGCAAGCCTACATCCGTTCCCAGGAAGGTACAGTTGGAAACGTAGATGTTCTTCACGCCGCCCGACATCTCGCTGCCTACTACAAAACCGCCATGTCCGTGCAGTACGGTGTTGTTCTTTACAACGACGTTCTGGCAAGGCTCGCCCCGTCGGCGGCCGTCGGCATCTTTTCCGGACTTGATGCAGATGGCATCATCGCCGGCATCAAATACACTGTTGGTAATGAGTGCATTGGTACACGACTCCAGGTCGAGTGCGTCACCATTTTGCGAATACCACGGATTGTATACCTTGACGTTGTTGATGGTAATGTGTTCGCAGGAAAGCGGGTGCAGACACCAGCTGGGAGAGTTCTTGAACGTGACGCCCTCCAGCAGGACGTGCTTGCTCTTGACGATACTCAGCAGTACCGGGCGCAGCCAGGGACGTATTTCGTTCCATTCCTCTTCCGTGTCAATGCCTTCGGGCACGTTGAAATCCTTGCAGGCCAGTGCACCTTTCAGCGATCCGGCTGTCGGATACCAGATGTCCTTATCGACCACACCTCCCGATTTTACCAATGCGCTCCATTGTGCCGAGGTCAGTTTCCCTTTCTTGACCGGACGCCAGCTGTCACCTGCACCGTCAAACACGCCGTGTCCCGTGATAGCTACATTCTCAGCGTTGCGTGCCGAGATGGGCGACTGGCAACGGCGTGTCTCCAATCCTTCAAACGAAGTCTTGATGATGGGGTAGGCACTGAAGTCGTTGGTGAAGATGACCAGTGCATTCTTTTCGGTGTACAAATTGACGTTGCTCAGCAGTTCGATGGGTCCCGTCAGCCACAGACCTTCAGGGATGATGACCTTGCCGCCTCCGTGCGTGTGGACTGCCTGGATGGCCTCGTTGATGGCTTTCGTATTGAGAGTGATGCCGTCACCTTTGGCACCGTACTGCAGGATGCTGACTGCATAGTCGGGGAAGGAAGGACGCTCCACACGAGGCATGTCGAATGGCAAGTTGGCATAGAGTGCATTGTCAGTCTGACAGCCGCATTGCGCTTGGATGGCCTGTTGGGCAGGCATCAGCGGCAGGGAGATGGTGGCGAGCACCAAGAGTTTTTTAATCATTGTGTTCATTCGTGATACGATTATTTGTTTATTACTAATTTCCCGTTTTTTATTTTTCCGTTCCGCTTTGCGGGAACAAAGTGGAGCGTCTTTTTTATTATTCCCTTTGCAGGCTGCTCTCACGAGTAGCCTGCTTGGGAAATAACAGAGATTCATGTTAACCTAATTCTAACCTTAAATAAATATTATGAAAAAACCTCTTAATTACCGTCTGCAAAGATAGCAGGCTTTAGGTGTATCCATGTGGATTATCTGTTGCTTTAGGTGTATTTTTTGTGGTTTCTGCTTCTGATACTGCCGAATAGCGGGGACACGGGGACAGGGGACATGGGGACAGGTGAGTGTCCTATGCAGCTGACATCATTGTCAAGCGGTGCATCTACAAGTGCTGTCAGTTCATCTATACTGATTCTGCCAAGTACGACATTGACATTGCACAAGGGAAAGAAGTCCGCTCTGCCAAGGTATTCATGCCATGAGGTGAATTCATAATACACATATGATGAGGCAATGCGCTTGACGATGTTACCTACCGTGTCATCTCGTCCTTGTCGTGGCATTGCTTACGATTATGGATTAAGGATGAACGATTAATGCGGGACAGTGACCTGTCACCTGTCCTTTACCTGTCCTTTTTGTCACCTGTCCTTTTTGAATCAGCAAATCTGCTTCAAGTCATAATACATTGCAACGGTAGCAGCCTTTCCGGACTCATACCTCACCCTTTCGTCTGTACCCATGAACATGAAACCATTTTTCAAATAGAATGGAACGGCAGAACAATAAGCATCTACCGTAATAAAGCGGCATCCAGTCTTGTTTTTAGATACCATCCAATGCTTGATAAAATCGAGAATTTTCGTTCCCCAACTGTCGCCTGTGTGTTGGTATAGTTTGCTGACACCCAAGCGTCCTATTTTAACGGCAGGATAATCCTTACGGTGTTTGGAATGTGGGAACAAAGCCTTTATCTTTCTCCAAAATCCTTTTGACAGCTCCAAAGCCGTCACCTTGTCATTTGACAATGTGAAGTAAAACACCGTGTTTTCACCATCTTCAAGAAAGTATGTTACAGCCAGCAGTTCCTTCTGATAATGCATAGCTTGCGAGACGAAGAAATCATTGATGTCCTCGTCACCACAATCAAATGGAAGAATCGCGTGACTGTCCGACAATCTTTCGAATGGTAATGAACTATTCACAAACCTCTTTCCTCTTTTTTACATTCAACACTAAAGACAGGAACTGCTGTGCGCTCGCCTCAATGCGGGCACGCTCTTTCTTCCTTTCCTCTTCCGATGGCAGGACGCTGATTTCACGAAGAAACCTGTCCGCATCTGCCCCCGTCAATATGGGAGTATTTCTAATAGGTCTTGCCATAATTATACTTTCTATCCAAATTACGATACGAAGGTAATAAAAAACTTTCATTATACCGCACTTTTATCTGTAAATCAAGTAAGAACACACTTGGATTTAACATTTGCATGCTTGCAATGCCACTAAAAGCCAACAGATCTTCTGCATTTTTTGAAAATGACCTCAGCACCGCCATTACCTCTTCCTTCGACATCACTGGTTTTCCAAGTCCCTCGCTCCACATTCCTAGTGACTGCAAGTCCTTGCACTCCACCACATCATTATGCAATATATATATTTATGCAAACAACAAAGGACTAAGAGCCGCTGCCCTTAACCTATTATCTCATACAAAAAACTTATTCGGAATTATTTATAAGAAATCTCCTTTTATATATTACACCTTTAATCCAGCAGACGAATTGCGGATTTCATCCACCACCTTGCTGAAGTTATCCACCTTTTCAAGCCAAGCCGGCATGTCTG
>CALZEQ010000082.1 GCA_945641355.1 uncultured Mediterranea sp.
GTTTGCAGAAGCCGCTACCTCATGCTGTGATAACCGGCTTCTTGATGTAAGGAAAGCGACTGTTGGGATGATGTAACATGGCTATCTGTCATCCGCCCAAAAGGTTCTAAACTTCTTTGGCAGAACTTTAAAACTTTTGTGGCAAAAGTTTTAAAGAAACGGGCAAGAGGTTTTAAACCTTTTTGTCCGTTCATTCTTTTATTATTCCCTGCAATCTGCTCCTTTTGATGCGTTGTCTACCAAAAATACGGATGGAAGTATCTTTTTTTACACTAAGATTTGCACTATCTTTGCACCATCAATCAGACAAGTATAGATAATGACACAACAGAGAACACCCACAGCGTTGGGTACAGAGCGCATCGGAAAACTGCTGATGCAATATGCCGTGCCGGCCATCATCGCCATGACGGCAGCCTCATTATATAATATGGTGGATAGCATCTTCATCGGCCAGGGAGTAGGCCCGATGGCCATCTCCGGACTGGCACTGACCTTCCCGCTGATGAACCTGGCGGCGGCTTTTGGCTCGCTGGTAGGCGTGGGAGCCGCTACGCTGGTATCCGTCAAGCTGGGACAGAAAGATTACGATACGGCGCAGCGGGTGCTGGGCAATGTCTTCGTGCTGAACATCCTGCTGGGAGGCCTCTTCATGCTGGTGGTCTTTCCGCTGCTCGACCCTATCCTCTACTTCTTTGGCGGCAGTGACGAGACGGTGAGCTATGCACGCGACTATATGCAGATTATCCTGTTGGGAAACATTGTGACCCATCTCTACTTTGGTCTGAATGCCGTGCTGCGTGCGTCGGGTCATCCGCAGAAATCCATGTATGCTACCATTGCAACGGTGCTGGTCAATACCATGCTCGACCCTCTCTTCATCTACGGTTTCGGCTGGGGCATCCGTGGAGCGGCTGTGGCAACGGTGGTGGCGCAGATGTTGTCGCTGTCGTGGCAGATTTATCTCTTCAGTAACCGCAACGAGCTGCTCCATTTCCATCGGGGCATCTTCCGGCTCAGACGTAAGATTGTGTTCGACTCGCTGGCCATCGGCCTTTCGCCCTTCCTTATGAATGTGGCCTCTTGCCTGATTGTCATCCTTATCAATCAGGGACTGAAGCGTCATGGCGGTGATTTGGCTATCGGTGCCTATGGCATCGTCAACCGTTTGGCTTTTGTGGTGGTGATGATTGTGATGGGCTTCAATCAGGGTATGCAACCCATTGCGGGCTACAACTACGGAGCCATGCTCTATCCCCGAGTGACGAAGGTGCTGAAGCTGACCATTGCCTATGCCACCTGCGTCACCACGACCGGTTTCCTGGTGGGGATGCTGGTGCCCGAGTGGGTGGTAAGCCTTTTTACGTCCGATCCGGATCTGACAGCCTTGGCGGCCAAGGGACTGCGCATTACGGTCATCTTCTTCCCCATCATCGGTTTTCAGATGGTCACCTCCAACTTCTTTCAGAGCATCGGCATGGCGGGTAAGGCTATCCTGCTCTCCCTCTCCCGACAGATGTTGATTCTGCTGCCTGCGCTGCTGGTGTTGCCTCACTTCTTCGGCGTATGGGGCGTATGGTACAGTATGCCGCTTTCCGACCTACTGGCCAGCTTGATTGCCGCCACCATGCTGGGGTGGCAATTCCGACGGTTCAAGCAGATTGATGCAGAGAGACCGCTTCCTGTAAACGGTGTCATAGAGAAGTGATAAGAATTGAAACAGTAACTTACAACAAAATATGAATCAGAATTTTGTAGTCAATGTAGGCCGTCAGTTGGGCAGTGGCGGACGCGAGGTGGGCGAAAAGCTGGCCGCCCGCTTGCAGATTGCCTTTTATGACAAGGAGTTGATTAACCTGGCTTCCGAGGAGAGTGGCCTGTGCCGTACCTTCTTTGAGAAAGCCGATGAGCGTGCCTCGCAGGGCTTCTTGGGCGGATGGCTGGGAATGCGCTTCTCCTTCATCAACGAGGGGGCGATGCCTATGGGCAACTGCCTGAGCAATGACGCCCTCTTCAAGGTGCAGAGCGATGTCATCCGTCAGCTGGCTGCCCGGCAGTCGTGCCTCTTTGTGGGACGTTGTGCCGACTACATCCTGCGCGACCATCCCCGCTGTGTGAACATCTTCATCTCGGCTTCACCCGAGGACCGCATCGCCCGCCTCTGCCGCATCCATGCGGTGACGGAACAGGAGGCGGAGGAAATGATAGAGAAGGCCGACAAACACCGTTCGTCCTACTACAACTACTACAGCAACAAGACGTGGGGAGCAGCTTCTTCCTATCACCTGTGCGTCAACTCCTCGCAGCTGGGCATCGAAGGTACGGTAGACTTTGTGGAGGCATTCGTGCGCAGAAGCCTCGGATGAGGGTGCGCGAGGGAGTGTATGGGGAGGAGTTACATCCCCATGCACTCGCGATAGAAGTCGAACGTCTCGAATATCGTCTCCTTGTCGGCTGTCTGATTCAGGCAGATGTCGCCTGTGCCCTTCAGCAAGGTGAAGTTGATGATGCCGGCCGTGTTCTTCTTGTCGTGCGTCATCAATTCGTACAGGCGGTCATACTCCTTGCAGGTGAAGGCAAACCCTCCGTAGTTCTCTTTGATGAAGGCGATGGTCTGCCGCATCAGCTCTTTGGGGAACGCACATCGTGTGTGCGACAGATAGAGCTCGCACACCAGTCCCCAGGCTACAGCATAGCCGTGCAGCACCGGTCGTCCCTGGGCCAGTGCCAGGCTCTCGAAGGCGTGGCCGATGGTGTGTCCCAGGTTCAGTGCCTTGCGGATTCCATGCTCGTGCGGGTCCTGTTCTACAATCTGCTCCTTAACCTCTACCGAGCGTCCCACCATCTGCTTTAGCAGCGTATAGTCGATGTGCCGGGTATCGAAGGCAAGCAGTTCGTTCAGATGTTCTTGGTTGCTGATGAGTCCATGCTTCAGCATCTCCGCATAGCCCGAGAAGAAGTTGCGGTCGTCCAGTGTGCGCAGGAATTCCGTTTCTATCAATACACTTTCAGCCGGGCAGAAGCAGCCAATCTCGTTCTTCAGTCCGTTGAAGTTGATGCCGGTCTTTCCGCCTACCGATGCATCTACCATCGCCAATAGGGTAGTGGGTAGGTTGATGTAGGCAATGCCGCGCTTGAAGGTGGATGCGGCGAATCCGCCCAAGTCGGTCACCATGCCGCCGCCCAAATTGATGAGTAGCGAATGGCGTGTAGCCCCTCGTTGGCTCAGTGCCTGCCATACGGCAGCCAGCGTATCAAGGTTTTTATGTACATCTTCTGCACCTATCACTATCTCTTCGGCTTCGCCGATGGCTGTCAGGCCTTGCAGGAGCGGAAGGCAGAGACGGTGTGTATGTTCGTCGGTCAGGAGGAACAGGCGGTCGTGCGGGCAGCGGCCGATGGCTTGCGTCAGGCTGTTCTTCAGCTCTTCGCAAATGATTACTTCTTGTTTGTTCATACTTCGTATCTGTTAGGGTGGGGCAAAAATAGGAATAATTCGTGATACGAGGCGAACATTCGGACAAGATAAAACCGTATGGGGCGGAAAAATCCGTTCCATACGGTTTGAAATTAGAAGGTGTCATTCGCCCGAATCACGCATGCATCGAACTAAAACAGAATAGCAGGGAAATAATGCCTCTTTTCATAAGGTATGGAATCTGATAATGGTTACGGAATTGGCAGGCAGTGTGCGGGTGATACGGGGACCGTTGACGCGCATCTGTTCTTTTACGGGAATCACTTTGTGCGGTTCGTCCAGCGAGTTCTCGTCGGTAGCGTTGGCCGAGGTCAGCACGGTGACGTCTGCTTGGGATGACAATCGCTCCGCACCTTGCAGCACGAGGGAGGTGCTGACCGTCTTCTCTCCGGCATTCACCACCTTGACGATGATGTCGCCCGTCCGCTCGTCAAGGGCAGCACTGCTGCAGATGGCTTGCTGGTTGCAGTCGGTGAGCGAACTTTCTTGTATCAGCTCTCCGTCAATGTAGCCGCGCACCTGCATGGGCGATACCTCCAGACGGATGTCGTACCAGCGTCCCTCCTCTATTTTGTAGGTCAGGCTCTTCGAGTCCATCAGCGTCTTCAGCTCGTTGATGGAGTTGCTATATCCGCCGATGTCCCAGCGGACGCGGTTGTCCTGTCCGTTCAGGTGGTGGAAGTATATCTGGAATCCGTTTTCGCCTGACAGCTTGCGGGCCTTCAGCGTGATGACATACTCCGTCCACTGGTCGCTGCCTGTAAAGGCGGTTACTCCTGTGGCGTAAGAGGCCTGACGCAGCACGCCGTTGCTCACGCTCCAGTCTCCTTGCCCTATTTTCTCCCAATCGTCGATATTTTGTTGAAAATCGTTGGCGTATAGTACTTTACCTTGTGGTGTGGTGACCTTCAACTCTTTGAACTCGGCACTGTTCTTCCAGGTGCCCAGACCAATGCCTCCCCGGCTCTCGGGCAGACTGACCACAGGACCTCCCTTTACGTTGACGGGCAGGTTCTGCGTACCCTGATTCTCGGCAAACAGCTGCTGCACGTAGTAGCTGGGCAGTCCGTACCAGCGATGGCTGTCGTAGTTGATGAGGTTGATGGGCCAGCGTTGGTGCTTTACGTTGCAGAAGAGAGGGGCGTAGGCAGCCATAGCTACCAGGTCGGAATTACGTTCCAAGCCGGTCATGAAGGCGGCTTCGCCCACTGCACCGCGCAGATTCCCCCGTCCGGTGCCGCCTGTCACGGCGTATTCGCCGATGAAGATTTTCGAACCCTCTTCGCGGCTGCGCTTGTCGTACATGTTGGCGTTCAGGATGAACCAGTCGGGCGTGTTGTAGTAGTGTTCGTCCACTAAGGCCGGAGTCGGCAGAGTGGGGTGCGATCCGGACCAGTCGTTGGCCACAATCTGCATTTCGGGGTAGCGGGCCTTGATGGCTTGGGACATCAGTTCGAAGTTGCGGAAGTAGATGTGTCCGTAGTTCTCGTTTCCTATCTCGATGTACTTCAGTCCGAAGGGTTCCGGATGTCCGTTGCGGGCACGGGCGGCTCCCCATACGCTGGTGACGGGTCCGTTGGCATATTCAATGGCATCCAGTGCGTCCTGTATCCATTGGTCTAGCTGCTCGGAAGGAATCGTCTCTTTGTGCGATACACCGGCATTGATGCAGAACAGCGGTTCGGCACCCAGGTCTTCGGCCAGCTGCAGGTATTCGTGGTAGCCAATGCCGTGCGAGGCCTTATATCCCCACAGGTTCCAGAGCGGGATGCGGTGGTCTTGTGCTCCGATGGTCTGTTTCCACTGGTAGCGTGTGGCCAGTTCTTCGCCTTCTACCCAGCAGCCACCGGGAAAGCGGAAGAAGGTAGGGTGCAGGTCGTTCAGGGCCATGCCCAGGTCGCGGCGAACGCCGCTTTTCCCCCACTTGTCGCGTGGCATCAGACTGACCATATCCAGGTAAAGTGTACCTTTCCCGTTGCCACTGATTTCTAAACGAGCCTGGTGATGGGTACCTGTTGCGGTCAGAGGTATCTGTACATAATGCCAGACGTTGGTCGGCGTAGATAAGTTGCTCTGTGCCAGCACCTGTCCGTCGGTACCCATCAGACGGATACCCAACGAACCTTCGTAAGGTGTCTGGTCGCTCCTGCGTAGTGCCATCTGCAGGTCATAGGTGGCTCCTTTCTCGATATTCATCCCCCAATATCCGGGGTTGGTCACCGTAAATGCACCGTCGGCCTCTATCCGAAGAAACTGTCGGTTATTGGGATTCAGCGGCATCTCGGGTGCCTCCATCTTGTTCAGGTTTGCTTTGGCCACCTCTATGTGTCCTTGGCCCGGCTGGCACTGCCAGAAGCAGAGGGTATCTGCATCTTCAAACGAGCGGTTGCGTACCAGTTCGGGATAGAGTCCTCCGTCTACCGCCAAGTTGATATCTTCCAGAAAGATACCGAACAGGGTAGGCGATATGGGGTGATCCGGGTGATTGACATCCACGGTAATGGTGGCTTTCTGTGCAGTGATAGGTAGTGAGGCCAGCATCATGCAGCCAAGTAGAATCTGTTTGTTCATGTTACTTATATGTTTGATGGTTCTTATTTAGTGTTTGTTTGTCATTTAAGGTTCGCAAATCTACAACTTATTCTGTTATGTTCCTATCTTTTAGACAGATATTTTTCAACTTGGAAAGTAGGAATTTTGAATAATGGGCAATTCACTTTATATTTGCAGGAAGTTTTATATACCTCAAATCCGCAACTTCGTTTGTTGCGGCTTAATGGGTTGGGATTTGATC
>CALZEQ010000083.1 GCA_945641355.1 uncultured Mediterranea sp.
CTGAATGCCATTCAGTCGTATCATGAAACACATTCAGAATACGACTGAATGTTGGCCTATCTAATATGTTCATTTTCAATAAGTTACAAAAGCGAATTTTTGCGTTTTTGCACGCTTTGAAAATTTTGAAAATAGTTTACAGGTTAGCTACGAGTTATTTCTTAGTTACGAGCTACGAGCTACAAGCTACGAGTTGTTTTCTGTTACGAGCTACCTGTAGGGGCAGACCTGCGTGTCTGCCCACCCCGTACGCCGGCGCAATCATCGCAAACGGGAGGCATGAATGGAAAGGGAGAACAGGCCCGAAACGTAAATTAACCTTTGGATTTGTTCATTATCTCGCAGAATATGTATACATTTGCAAAACACTATAATTATATAATGGTATGCAGACATCAGACAGCATAGTCATCATCCCCACCTACAACGAACGGGAGAATATCGAAAACATCATCCGGGCCGTGTTTGCACTGGAGCACGGATTCCATATCCTGGTCATCGAGGACGGTTCGCCGGACGGAACCGCTGCCATCGTGAAGGCGTTGCAGCAGGAGTTTACCGACCGCCTCTTTCTGGTGGAACGACAAGGGAAGCTGGGACTGGGTACCGCCTACATCACCGGATTCCGATGGGCCTTGCAGCACGACTACGAATACATCTTCGAGATGGATGCCGACTTCAGCCACAACCCGCAAGACCTGCCACGCCTCTACAAGGCCTGTAGCCGGGAGGGGGCGGATGTGGCCATCGGGTCGCGCTACGTCAGCGGGGTGAATGTGGTGAACTGGCCGATGGGACGGGTACTGATGTCGTACTTTGCCTCGAAGTATGTACGCCTCATCACGGGACTGCCCATCCACGACACCACGGCGGGCTTCGTATGCTACCGCCGACGGGTGCTGGAGTCCATCCGGCTGGATGCCATCCGCTTCAAGGGCTATGCCTTCCAGATAGAGATGAAGTTCACGGCCTACCGGCACGGCTTCTGCATCCGCGAGGTGCCGGTCATCTTCATCAACCGGGAGCTGGGTACCTCGAAGATGAACAGCAGCATCTTCGGCGAGGCCATGTTCGGGGTCATCCGGCTGAAATTGGACCAGCTGATGGGAAGGTGATTTTTTTAGCTACGAGCTCAAGTGACGAGTAGGGGCGGAAGATTTTCCGCCCTATAGGTATTGAATGATAACAACAACAAAAACTCTATAATGAGAACATTACTCCATAACGCAACCATCGTGAACGAGGGCAGAACCGTGCAAGGTTCCCTCGTGATAGAAGAAGGACGTATTGCCGAGGTGCTGACCGACGGCAAGCCGCTCTCCGCCCCGTGCGAAGAGACCATTGATGCCACCGGCTGCTACCTGCTGCCAGGGGTGATAGACGAGCACGTACACTTCCGCGACCCGGGACTGACGCACAAAGCTGACATACTGAGCGAAAGCCGGGCTGCCGCAGCCGGAGGTGTCACCTCTATCATGGATATGCCGAACACCCTACCGCAAACCACCACTCTGGAAGCACTGGACGAGAAACTGGCACTGCTGGACGAACGGTGCATCGTGAACCACTCGTGCTACTTCGGTGCCAGCAACGACAACTACCGCGACTTCGCCCGCCTCGACCGAAGCCGGGTATGCGGCATCAAGCTCTTTATGGGTGCCAGCACCGGCAACATGCTGGTTGACCAGATGGAGAGCCTGCTGCGCATATTCTACGGCACAGACCTGCTGATAGCCGCCCATTGCGAGGACCAGTCCATCATCAGCAAGAATGTGAAGAAAATGATTCTGATGTACAGAGGCGACCCGGATGCCATTCCCGTGAAACGGCATCCCAACATACGCACCACGGAGGCCTGCTACGCCAGCTCCTCGCTGGCCGTGGAACTGGCACGGGAGAGCGGTGCCCGGCTGCACCTGCTGCACGTCTCTACCGAACAGGAGCTGAACCTGCTTACCAATGAGCCGCTGGCCGACAAGCGGATTACAGCCGAGGTGTGCATCCCTCATCTGCTGTTCACCCAAAGTGACTATACGAAGCTGGGTGCCCGCATCAAGTGCAACCCGGCCGTCAAGAAGAAGAGCCACTGCCAGGCCCTGCGTGCAGCCATCAACAGCAATGTGATAGACACCATCGCCACCGACCACGCCCCCCATCTGCTGACCGAGAAGGAGGGCGGTGCGCTGAAGGCGGCCTCAGGCATACCTATGATACAGTTCTCCTTAGTCAGTATGCTGGAACTGGTGGACGAAGGGGTACTCTCCCTCGAACGCTTGGTGGAGAAGATGTGCCACAACCCGGCCCAGCTGTACCGCATCGACCGACGGGGCTATATCCGCGAAGGGTATCAGGCCGATCTGGTGCTGGTACGCCCCCATACTCCCTGGACCGTGACGGCCGACTGCATCCAGAGCAAGTGCGGATGGAGTCCGCTGGAGGGACACACCTTCCAATGGAGCGTGGAGAAGACCTTCGCCAACGGGCACCTGATATACGACAAGGGTTACGTGGACGACAGCTATCGGGGGGAAGCGATACGGTTCAATCACTAATTTAAAATTTAAAATTAAAAATTTAAAAGCGTTTTGAGCGGGAATCGTACCATATATATAAATATGTAAGGGCGGACTATTTTCCGCTCAAAACCACATGACAGCAGGTTCTGATTAAATTATTAATTATTAATTTTAAATTTTAAATTGAAAAACGTTTCCTATCAGATACACGAAGTAGTCCCCTACATCAACTGGATTTATTTCTTCCATGCCTGGGGATTCCAGCCGCGCTACGCAGCCATTGCGCAGATTCACGGGTGTGACGCCTGCCGTGCCATGTGGTTGGCCTCCTTTTCCGAAGAGGAGCGGAGCAAGGCCTCCGAAGCCATGCAGCTCTATAAAGAGGCCGGACGGATGCTGGCACGGATGGAGAACGAGACCCGCGTGCGCTGCCTCTTCCGCCTCTGCCGCGCCAATGCCGAGGGAGACAACCTGCTGCTCTCTACCGACGACGATGACGACACGGAGACGGGCGGCGTATTGTCCCCCGTCTGCCGGGAGAGGAGCCTGCTCTTCCCCCTGCTGCGCCAACAGACCCCGTCGGCCGAGGGTGGCCCCTACCTCTGCCTGAGCGACTTTGTACGTCCGCTCTCTGCCGGCATCGGCGACCGGGTGGGCCTGTTTGCCTCCTCGGTAGCAGCCGAGAGCGAAGCCCCCTATCGGGACGACCCCTACCAGCACCTGTTGGTGCAGACGCTGAACGACCGTCTGGCCGAAGCCGCCACCGAAAAGATGCACGAGCAGGTGCGCAAGCACATCTGGGGCTATGCACCCGACGAGGCACTCCCCATCCCCGACCTGCTGCTGGAACACTTCCAAGGCATCCGGCCTGCCGTGGGTTACCCGTCACTGCCCGACCAGTCGGTCAACTTCCTGCTGGACCGCCTGCTGGACATGAAGCAGGCTGGCATCACGCTGACGGAGAACGGAGCCATGTATCCCCATGCCTCGGTCAGCGGCCTGATGCTGGCCCATCCAGCCGCCCGCTACTTCGCCGTCGGGAAGATTGGCGACGACCAGCTGCACGACTATGCCCGCCGGCGAGGCATGACGGTGGAACAAATGCGGAAATTTCTGGCAGGGAGCCTGTGATTTTCCTCCGGCCGCTGCGACTAACAGCACAAAAAGCAATCAAGAGAAAAGAACGAAGATGGAGAATGCAGAACAAGAGTTCCTCGACATGGTGCGTGCATACGAGCGTGTCATCTACAAGGTGTGCTACCTGTACACCACGCCCCGTGCTACCCTGAACGATCTCTATCAGGACGTGGTGCTCAACCTGTGGAAAGCATTCCCCAAGTTCAGGCACGAGTGCAAGATGTCGACGTGGGTGTATCGCATCGCACTGAACACCTGCATCAGCTTCATCCGTAAGGAAAAGAACATCCCCGAGATAGTGACGCTGACGCAGGAGGCCGACCGCAGCGAGGAGGAGGATGAGACCGAGGCCATGCTACGACAGCTCTACCGCATGATCAACCGTCTGGGCGAGCTGGACAAGTCCATCACCCTGCTCTATCTGGAAGAGAAAAGCTACGAGGAGATTGCCGAAATCACCGGTCTGACGGTGACCAACGTGGCCACCCGCCTGAGCCGCATCAAGGAGAAACTGAGAAAAATGAATAAAGAAGAATAAGGATATGGAACTGGACGAACTGAAGAAATCGTGGAACAGGCTGGACAAGCAGCTGCAAAGGGAGCCTATGACCGACGAGAAGCAGATAGCCCGCTTGGTGGAACGCTACAAAGGAGCTATGGGACAAAGCCTGAAGCGGCTGCAGCACTTCCAATGGTGGTCCATCTACGGAGGCGGCACCCTCATGGCCCTCCTCCTGGTACTGGGATTCACCTATGCAGTGGGGCAAGAAGACCCTTCGCAACAGCTACGCAACTACATCGAACTGGCCTTCCTGCTACTCACCATCCTCGTGGCCGTAGGATGGGACCTCTACACCTACCGATGGACCAAGCGGATAGCGATAGACGAGCTGCCGGTGGTGGAGGTGATACGGCGGATGCGGAAACTGCGCCGCTGGACCCGCTACGAGATAGCCGGCATCTGCATCTGGACGTTAGCCTTCAATGCCCTGACCTATTGGGCCTACCGATGGGACCTGCTGCACCCCACCATGCAGCTGTGCGGCGGACTGCTCATCCTGCTTATGGAGGCTCTCTTCATCTACTATATCTACAAGAAGATGGTGTATAAGCCGCTGGACGACATGGAATCCAACTTAGACAAGCTGAAAGACGTATGCACCGAATAACCCTGCTGCTCATCCTCTTCCTGCTGCTACCCGACCTCTACATCTATCGGATGCACGTGGTACGCAGCTGCCGCAAAAGGGCATGGAGGTACCTCTATCTGCTGCCCACCCTGCTGTTGATGATAGGGTACGTTGCACTGATGTACGGAAGCGGGGCCAACGCGCTGGCACACCATGCCCGCTACATCGGCTGGTTGGCCATCGCTCTGCTGGCCTGTACGCTGCCCAAAGTGCTGTTCACGCTCTGCTCGTTGGTAGGATGGGGCGTACATGCCCTCTGTCCGCACTGTCCGCGCCGCCCCTTCATCGGAGCCGGCCTTGGCATCGCCACCCTCTGCTTCGTCTGCCTGCTCTATGGCAGCCTGATAGGCGTGAGCCGCTTCGAGGTGAAGGAGGTGGAGTACCGCTCTCCTTCCCTGCCCCCGGCCTTCGATGGCTACCGAATCGTGCAACTCTCTGACATTCACATCGGAAGCTGGCAGGGCAACGAGAATGCCATCCGTCGGTTGGTAGAGCGGGTGAACGCGCAAGGGGCCGACCTGATACTGTTCACCGGCGACTTAGTGAATCAGCGCAGCCACGAGCTGGACGGATTCCAACCCATCCTTTCGCAGCTGCAAGCCACCGATGGGGTCTACTCCGTACTGGGCAACCACGACTACGGCAGCTACTACCGCTGGGACAGTGAACAGGAGGTCGAGGAGAACCTGACCTACCTGAAGGAGCAGCAACGCCAGATGGGATGGCAGCTGCTGAACAACGAACATGTGTGGCTGCATCAGGCCGGAGACAGCATTGCTCTGATTGGGGTAGAGAACGACGGCGAACCGCCCTTCCCGCAATATGCCCGTCTGTCAGAGGCCATGCAGGGTACAGAGGGACATTTCCAACTGCTGATGAGCCACAACCCCACCCACTGGCGCAGGGAGGTGTTGCCACAAAGCGACATCGAGCTGATGCTGGCCGGACATACGCACGCCATGCAGGCTATCCTGTGGGGCCACTCACTGGCCGAACTGCTCTATCCGGAGTGGCACGGCCTCTACCAAGAGGGGGAACGTGCCCTCTACGTAAACATCGGCATCGGCTATATCGGTCTGCCCTTCCGATGGGGTGCCTGGCCGGAGATTACCGTCATCACGCTGCGGAGAGCAGGGATGTGACAAACGATTGCTGACTCACGAATGATTGGATGCGCCCCTACAGTTATAACGAATCTTATCAATCTATTGATGTAAAACCGGAACTTAAATTAATTTACAATACCCGTTGGCGGAATTTAATTCCGTCAACGGGTATGGAAATAGTAAAGG
>CALZEQ010000084.1 GCA_945641355.1 uncultured Mediterranea sp.
GTCGATGATGGAAGATAATGTGCATTTTACAACGCAGTAATCAACTATAGCCTATTTCCGTTTATTTCGAACTCACGTTATAGTAGTCTGCAGCAATCTCCTGAGATGGATTGCTCTATGGTGTAATTGCGATTCTCGTAGGTACCCTTTCATCCACCAAACCGGCTCCAAACGTCCCAAAACTGTGGCCAGCAAAGACCGACTAAGAAGAATTAACATATTTGGGAGAGAGAATGAGGCATTATTCCCAATAAATTCGTATTTTTGAGGTCGAAACTAAAAACAGCGCATTTTTATATGAAAAAGAGATATCTGATCTTACTGTTGACACTGGTTGCCGGTCTATCCTCGCAAGCACAAACGCTGGCACAGGCCAAAGAGTGGTACGAGAAGGGGGAATACGAAAAAGCACGGCCGGTCTTCCAGAAACTGGTCAAGAGCCAGCCGGCCAATGGCAACTACAACCTCTGGTACGGAGTGAGCTGCCTGAAGACAGGACAGGCGGAAGAAGGCCTGAAGTATCTGCAGGCTGCCGTCAAAAGAAGAGTTCCCAGCGGACAACTCTATCTGGCACAGGCCTACAATGAACTCTACCGATTTGAAGAGGCCATCGAGAACTACGAAAGCTACATTACTGACCTGACCAAACGAAAACGCCCGACCGAAGAGGCGGAACAGCTGCTGGAAAAGAGTAAGGAAAACCTAAGATTGCTGAAGGGAGTGGAACGTGTCTGCGTCATCGACAGCTTTGTGGTTGACAAGGCCGACTTCCTGCAGGCTTACCGCATCAGTCCCGAGTCTGGCAAAATAGCTGCGGCAGCAGCCTACTTCGGCCAGTCGGCGGAAGGGACAGGCCGTACCGTGTACGAGACTGAGCTGGGCAACAAGATATTCTACAGCATCCGTCAGGAAGACGGTACATTGAGTCTGGAGATGAGCAACAAGTTGCAAGGCCGATGGGCGCAAGGCATCCTGCTGCCGGGCAAAATCAATGAAGGCGTGAATGCGGACTATCCCTACGTATTGTCTGACGGCATTACCATCTACTACGCGGCCGACGGAGAGAAATCCATCGGAGGCTACGACATCTTCGTGAGCCGCTACAATGTGAACACCGACACCTATCTGACCCCGGAGAATGTGGGAATGCCGTTCAATTCGCCGGCCAATGACTATATGTTCGTCATAGACGAATTCAACAATCTGGGCTGGTTTGCCTCCGACCGCTACCAGGCGCAGGACAAGGTTTGCATCTATGTGTTCATCCCCAACACCTCCAAACAGGTGTATGACTACGAGAGTATGGATGCGGGTGAACTAATCAGGCTGGCCAAACTGCAGTCAATACAGGCCACCTGGACAGACAGCGAGACGGTAGAGGAAGCACGCACCCGACTGGCTGCGGCCGGAAACACACAGGAGGAGGACAAGCAGAAACGGGACTTCTGCTTTGTCATCAACGATGCCCATACCTATTATAATATAGATGAGTTCCGTTCGCCGGAAGCCAGAAAACTGTATCAGCAATACGCCTCGATGGAAAAGAGCCTGAGCGAACGGCAAGCCAGACTGGAGCAGATGCGTGCAGCCTATGCGCAAGCCAATGCCAACGGAAAGGCCAACAGGGAAGCGGCCATTCTGGACCTGGAACAGCGCGTCTGGCAACTGACAATCGAAGTGGAGGAAGCGGCCATCAAAGTGAGAATAGCTGAAATATCAACATTCAAATAACAGAGAACATTATGGATATTCTGATTATTACAGGTCTGATAGTGATTGCCATCATCCTGCTGCTGGTAGAACTGTTCATCATCCCAGGCATCAGCCTGGCCGGCATTCTGGGAGGAGTCTCTCTGATTCTGGCCAACTACTATGCGTTTGTCCATTTGGGGAATGCAGCCGGCTACATTACGTTGGGCATCTCGGCCATCACCTGCCTCGGTTCGCTCATCCTCTTCATGCGCTCGAAGACACTGGACCGCGTGGCGCTGAAAGAGAACATCCGTTCAACCGTCGGCCGGAATGGAGATGCGAAAGTGGCTATCGGAGACAAAGGCACCGCCACTACCCGACTGGCACTGATAGGCTACGCCGACTTCAACGGACAGATTGTAGAGGTAAAGTCAGCTGACGGCTTTCTGAACGAGAAGACCCGCGTCACCGTGGTCCGCATTGCCGACGGCGTCATCCTGGTTGAACGCGACCTCTCCCCATCCTGAAACCTATACAAGCAATTAACTGATTACAAACATATCTAAAAAATTACTGCGTATGGATCCTATGTATCTGACTCTGTTTTTCGTGATAGGCGGACTGGCATTTCTGGCTATCTTCTTCCATTACGTTCCGTTCTTCCTCTGGCTCTCCGCCAAAGTCTCCGGTGTCAACATCTCCTTGGTGCAGCTGTTCCTGATGCGCATCCGCAACGTGCCGCCCTATATCATCGTGCCGGGACTGATAGAGGCGCACAAGGCCGGACTGAGCAACATCACCCGCGACGAGCTGGAGGCCCACTATCTGGCAGGAGGACATGTGGAGAAAGTGGTGCACGCCCTGGTATCGGCCTCGAAAGCCAACATCGAACTGCCTTTCCAGATGGCAACCGCCATTGACCTGGCCGGCCGCGACGTGTTTGAGGCCGTACAGATGTCGGTCAATCCCAAAGTGATAGACACGCCTCCCGTCACCGCCGTGGCCAAGGACGGAATACAGCTGATAGCCAAGGCTCGCGTCACGGTACGTGCCAACATCCGCCAGTTGGTGGGTGGTGCAGGCGAAGATACGGTACTGGCACGTGTGGGCGAAGGCATCGTTTCGTCCATCGGTTCGTCGGAAAACCACAAGTCGGTACTGGAGAACCCCGACTCCATCTCTAAGTTAGTGCTCCGCAAGGGGCTGGATGCAGGCACCGCCTTCGAGATACTCTCCATCGACATTGCCGACATTGACATAGGCAAGAACATCGGAGCCTCGCTGCAGATAGACCAGGCCAACGCCGACAAGAACATTGCACAGGCAAAGGCCGAAGAACGACGCGCCATGGCCGTAGCCAGCGAACAGGAGATGAAGGCCAAGGCACAGGAGGCACGCGCCAAGGTGATAGAAGCCGAAGCCGAAGTGCCGAAAGCCATGGCGGAGGCCTTCCGCAACGGCAACCTGGGTATCATGGACTACTATCGCATGAAGAACATCGAGGCCGACACCCAGATGCGCGAGAACATCGCCCGCCCCACGGGCGGCAACGCGGCCAACACACCGCTGAGTAAATAATCCCCGAAACCTAAAAAGAAGAAATGAAATATTTTGCACCTTCGGAACTGATTATCAACGATGACGGTTCCGTATTCCACCTACATGTGAAGCCAGAATGGCTGGCCGACAAAGTAATACTGGTAGGCGACCCCGGTCGCGTCTCACTGGTGGCCTCGCACTTCGAACAGAAAGAGTGCGAAGTGGAGAGCCGTGAGTTCCGGACCATCACCGGCACCTATCGCGGAAAACGCATCACGGTGCTCTCTACCGGCATCGGGTGCGACAACATAGACATCGTGATGAACGAGCTGGACGCCCTGGCCAACATCAACTTCGCGACGCGGATGGAGAATGCCCGCTTCCGCCAGCTGGAGCTGGTGCGCATCGGCACGTGCGGCGGCCTGCAACCGTACACACCCGTAGGCACCTACGTCTGTTCGGAAAAGTCAATTGGCTTTGACGGTCTGCTCAACTTCTATGCCGGACGGAATGCGGTGTGCGACCTTCCCTTCGAGCGTGCCTTCCTCAACCACATGGGATGGAGCGGCAACTTGTGCCAGCCCAACCCCTACGTGATAGATGCCGATACCGACCTCATCGGGCGCATTGCCGCTGACGACATGGTACGGGGTGTAACCATTGCCGCCGGAGGATTCTTCGGTCCGCAGGGCAGAGAGCTGCGCGTCCCCCTGGCCGACCCGCATCAGAACGAGAAAATCGAGACCTTCGAATATCAGGGCCATCGCATCACCAATTTTGAGATGGAGGGTTCGGCCTTGGCCGGACTGGCCCGGCTGATGGGACACAAAGCCATGACCGTCTGCATGGTCATTGCCAACCGGCTGATTCAGGAGGCAAACACCGGCTACAAGAACACCATCGACGGACTGATAGAGAAAGTGCTTGAACGGATTTGACAACTACGCTCGCTATGGAAACCAGTTTCAAACTTACAGCTACAGACAAGGCCGGACGCTATGCTTGCTTCCTGCCGCTGCTGCGTCAGTTCATCTCGGGCGAAAGCGAGGTGGTGAGCGTGCTGGCCAACACAGCCGCCGCCCTGCGTGAAGCCTTCGGATTCTTCTGGGTCGGTTTTTATTGGGTAAAGGAGGATTGGCTCGTCCTGGGTCCCTTCCAGGGGAGTGCCGCCTGCTACCGCATCCGCAAGGGGAAGGGCGTGTGCGGCACGGCGTGGGCCGAAGCCCGCACGCTGCTGGTGCCCGACGTCGAGCAGTTTCCCGGCCACATTGCCTGCAGCTCGCTGTCCAGGTCGGAAATCGTTGTGCCCATCCGGGTGGATGGCCGGGTGGTGGGCGTGCTCGACATCGACAGCGACCGCCTGAACGATTTTGACGAAACCGACCGTTGCCATCTGGAGAAAGTGGCCCGGATGCTGGCCGAAACATTGTACCCCCAAGCAGAGTGAACGATGATGATGAAGAACGATACCATTTGTGCCATTGCCACGGCTCAGGGAGGAGCCATCGGCACCATCCGCGTTTCAGGACCTGAGGCCATCGGACTGACGTCGCGCATCTTCCGCCCCGCCCGGGCGGAGAAACGGCTGGAGACGCGGGAACCCTACACCCTGACCTACGGACAGATTACGGACGGTGACGAGGTGGTCGATGAAGTGCTGGTGGCCGTGTTCCGCGCCCCCCACTCCTACACTGGCGAAGAGAGCACGGAGATTACCTGCCACGGCTCTCCCTACATCCTGCAGCGGGTGTTGCAGCTGCTCATCGGCGGTGGGGCACGTCTGGCACGTCCGGGCGAGTACACACAGCGGGCGTTCCTCAATGGCAAGATGGACCTCAGCCAGGCCGAAGCCGTGGCCGACCTCATCGCCTCCACCAGTGCCGCCACCCACCGGCTGGCCATGAACCAGATGCGGGGCGGATTCAGCCAAGAGTTGTCAGCCCTGCGCGACCAGCTGCTCCACTTCACCTCGCTCATCGAGCTGGAACTGGACTTCAGCGACCACGAAGAGCTGGAGTTTGCCGACCGCACGCAGCTCTGCCAGCTGGCCGACAGCATCGCGCAGACCCTTTCGCGTCTGGTCCGTTCGTTCAGCGTAGGCAACGCCCTGAAGAACGGTGTCCCCGTAGCCATTGTGGGCGAGACCAACGCCGGCAAGTCCACCTTGCTCAATGCCCTGGTAGGCGAAGAGCGGGCCATCGTGAGCGACATCCACGGCACCACACGCGACGTGATAGAGGATGTGGTCAGCATCCGGCACGTCAGCTTCCGGTTCATCGACACGGCCGGCATCCGCAAGACGGACGACACGATTGAGAACCTAGGCATCGAGCGCACCTTCCGCAAGATGGAGCAGGCAGAGATTGTGCTCTGGATGATTGACCCCACCAGCGGGCAGCGTGCTGCCGGGCTGAAGGCCGAACTGCTGTCCCGGATGCAAGGCAAGCACCTCATCCTGCTGTTCAACAAGAGCGACCTCCTCTCCGACTCCTTGCGTGCCCAGTGGGATGCGCAGTTTGCCGATATCCCGGCTCCGCGCCTGTTCATTTCGGCCAAGCGTCAGGAGGGGCTCTCCGCCCTCAGGCAGCTGCTGGTGGATGCGGCTTCCCTGCCCGACATTGCCTCGGGCGACGTCATCGTGAGCAACGTACGCCACTACGAAGCCCTCACCCATGCGCTCGAAGCCATCCGTCGCGTACAGGAGGGGCTACGCTCCCAGCTGTCGGGCGACTTCCTGTCGCAGGACATCCGCGAGTGCATCTTCCACCTCAGCGACATCATGGGCGAAGTCACCACCGACGAGGTGTTGGGCAATATCTTCCGGCATTTCTGCATCGG
>CALZEQ010000085.1 GCA_945641355.1 uncultured Mediterranea sp.
GCCGATGGTACTGCGTAACAGTGGGAGAGTAGGTAGCCGCCGTCTTTTGAAGAAGAAGCTCTCGCAACAATCTGTTGTGGGGGCTTTATTTCTGTGTATAAATACGAGATATATTAATTAAATGATTGAATCTATGAAAAAAAATGTTTTGGGAGTTCTCCTTGTGCTCGTATCGGCAGTTTCGGCTCAAGCACAGTTTTATGTCGGAGGAACGTTGGGCGTTTCTATCAATTCTATTAAAATTCAAGATGAATCAAGTACTACCCAAACTTATGGCATTGCACCGGAATTCGGCTGTAACATCAATTCCGTGTGGGCTGTGGGTGTCTCCTTGGGGGCTGCATATACTTCGGTTGGGGGTGATGAAGGTAATGACTTTACTGCTTTTAGCGTGTCTCCCTATGTACGTGCTACTTTTGCTCATGTGAATAAAGCGCATTTCTTTGCGGATGCGGCTTTCTCTTATGTAAATACGAAGGAACATACCTTTCATACGCATACAGATGGATGGGGTGTGGGGTTATGTCCAGGTGTTCTCATTGATCTTTCCAGACATTTGCAGTTGGTGGGACGTACAACACTGATGCAATATTCAGAATCTGGGAAGCAACCGTATAAGGTGAAACAGACAGGATTCTTCGTCGGAAACAACTTGGAACTTGGTGTGCAGTTCAATTTCTGACAGAATTGTCCCTTTGAAAACGGGTTGAAAAAGAAACATTATAGAATATTTTTTCTTAAATGCTACTGAATGAGGAGAATTATTTGTATCTTTGTCGCCCGAATAAATAAAAGAAGCATTGGGAAAGTTTGATAAATATAAGATTGACTTGAAGGGTATGACCGCTGACTCCTTGAAGTATGAGTTTGTGCTGGACAATCTCTTCTTTGCCAACATTGATGGGCCTGAAGTACAACGAGGCAAGGTGAATGTGGAGTTGGTTGTGAAGAAAAGTTCCCATGCTTTTGATTTCCACTTCCAGACGGATGGCATGGTGTATGTACCGTGCGATCGTTGTCTGGATGATATGGAGCAGCCTATCACTTCAACAGATTATCTTCGGGTGAAGTTCGGTGAGGAATATTCCGAGGAGGATGACAATCTGGTTGTGATACCAGAAGATGAGGGCGTGATTAATGTGGCCTGGTTTATGTATGAATTTGTGGCATTGGCTATTCCCATGAAGCATGTGCATGCTCCAGGGAAATGTAACAAGGCCATGAGCAGCAAGTTGAGCAAACATTTGCGTACCACTCCGGATGAGGACGATGACTTTGCGGAGGATGATTTTGAAGAGGAGGACTCATCTATGACCGATGCTGAGGAAGAAATGAAAATTGACCCGCGTTGGGCGGATTTGAAGAAATTATTAGATAACAATTAAATAAGTAAGAAAATGGCACATCCTAAAAGAAGACAGTCTAAAACAAGAACTGCAAAGAGAAGAACTCATGACAAGGCCGTAGCTCCTACATTGGCAATCTGTCCGAACTGCGGTGAGTGGCATGTTTACCACACTGTATGTGGTGCATGTGGCTACTACAGAGGTAAGTTGGCAATTGCGACCGAAACTGCTGTATGATTTTTGCAGGCAGTATGAAACTTATACTTGAATATCGGTTGTCTAAAAAGATTTGCGCTGAGTGAAGTACAGAACTTTTTAGACAGCCGTTGTTTAAGTGTTTCTGTTAGAAATCAAATAATTAATGGAAAGAATAAATGCAGTAATTACAGGAGTCGGTGGGTATGTACCTGATTACGTCTTGACAAATGACGAACTTTCAAGGATGGTAGATACTACAGACGAATGGATTATGACCCGTATCGGAGTGAAGGAACGTCATATCCTGAACGAGGAAGGGTTGGGCACGTCGTATATGGCACGTAAAGCGGCCAAACAGCTGATGCAACGTACAGGCTCTAAACCCGATGAAATCGATTTGGTGATAGTGGCCACTTCTACTCCGGATTACCAATTTCCATCGATTGCATCTATCTTGTGCGACAAGCTGGGGCTGAAGAACGCTTTTGCATTTGACATGTTTGCAGCCTGCAGTGGATTTCTCTATCTGATGGAGACAGCCGCCAATTTTATCCGTTCAGGACGTTACAAGAAAATCATCATTGTGGGGGGAGACAAGATGTCTTCCATCGTGAACTACAGCGATCGTGCCACATGTCCGATTTTCGGTGACGGCGCGGCAGCCTTTATGATGGAGCCTACCACAGAGGATGTCGGTGTGATGGATGCTATCTTGCGGACAGATGGTAAAGGCTTGCCTTTCCTGCATCTGAAAGCGGGTGGTTCGGTTTGTCCGGCTTCCTATTTTACCGTTGACAATCACATGCACTATCTGTATCAAGAGGGCAGAACGGTCTTCAAGTACGCTGTTTCCAATATGTCGGACGTGAGTGCTGCCATTGCAGAGCGTAACGGACTGAACAACGAAAACATTGATTGGGTAGTGCCTCATCAGGCCAATCTGCGTATCATTGATGCCGTAGCGCATCGGTTGGAGGTGCCGCACGAAAAGGTGCTGATAAACATTGAACGCTACGGTAATACCAGCGCCGGTACTCTTCCTCTCTGTATATGGGATTTTGAAGAGAAGCTCAAGAAGGGAGACAATATCATCTTCACGGCATTTGGCGCCGGATTCACCTGGGGAGCCGCTTACGTGAAGTGGGGATATGATGGAAAGGAAAGAACCGAAAGCTATAAGTGACGAATCTTTTACTGATTCACTATATTAAAAAGACGCATCCTATTTTCTGAATTCGATGCGTTTTTTTGTCTTAATTCTATTAATGTGAGTAATGATGCATAAAGCGGGTTTTGTAAATATCGTGGGTAATCCGAACGTGGGCAAATCCACCTTGATGAATGCACTGGTGGGAGAACGCATCTCTATCGCTACTTTCAAGGCGCAGACTACCCGGCATCGGATTATGGGAATCTATAATACGGAGGACATGCAGATAGTCTTCTCTGATACCCCGGGCGTGCTGAAGCCGAACTATAAGTTGCAGGAATCAATGCTGAACTTCTCGACTTCGGCCTTGACTGATGCGGATGTTCTGCTCTACGTGACTGATGTGGTGGAGACTCCGGACAAGCACAGTGACTTTATGGAAAAGGTCACGAAGATGGAGGTTCCCGTGCTGGTGCTTATCAACAAGATTGACTTGACGGATCAGGAGAAGCTGGTGGCTCTGGTGGAAAACTGGAACGAATTGCTGCCCAAGGCAGAAATCATCCCTATCTCTGCCATGACGAAGTTCAATGTGGAGTATGTGATGAAACGTGTCAAGGAGTTGCTGCCCGATTCGCCTCCCTATTTTGATAAAGACCAGTGGACGGACAAACCTGCCCGCTTCTTTGTGACGGAAATCATCCGGGAGAAGATTCTGCTCTACTATGACAAGGAAATACCCTATTCGGTGGAGGTCGTGGTGGAACAGTTCAAGGAAGATGCCAAGAAGATTCATATCAATGCCGTCATTTACGTAGAGCGGGACTCACAGAAAGGAATTATCATCGGCCGGCAAGGAAGGGCCTTGAAAAAGGTGGCCTCGGAAGCACGGCGTGACTTGGAGAAGTTCTTCGGAAAGAGCATCTTTCTGGAGACGTTTGTGAAGGTAGACAAGGACTGGCGTAGTTCGGACAAGGAGCTGCGCAACTTCGGCTACCAGTTGGATTAATGGTTGAATGATACGACTGTGACAGTCGCAAAAACAAAACGTGTGTTATGGGAAATTTAGTTGCAATAGTGGGGCGCCCAAATGTGGGAAAGTCCACGCTGTTTAACCGCCTGACAAAGACGAGACAGGCAATTGTGAATGAACAGGCCGGTACGACGCGCGACCGCCAATATGGTAAGAGCGAATGGCTGGGACGTGAGTTCTCGGTTGTAGATACTGGAGGATGGGTGGTGAACTCGGATGATGTGTTCGAGGAAGAGATACGCAAGCAGGTGCTGCTGGCGGTGGAGGAGGCTGATGTCATCTTGTTTGTAGTGGATGTGATGAACGGCCTGACCGACCTGGACGAGCAGGTGGCCTCTATCCTGCGCCGTTGCAAGAAGCCGGTACTGCTGATTGCCAACAAAACGGATACCAACGAACTGCAGTACAATGCTCCGGAATTCTATCGGCTGGGATTGGGTGACCCGTATTGCGTATCGGCAGTGACTGGTAGCGGTACCGGTGATATGATGGACTTGATTGTGAGCAAATTCAAGAAGGAATCGGATGAGATACTGGATGAAGACATCCCACGCTTTGCTGTAGTGGGGCGTCCGAATGCGGGCAAATCGTCCATTGTGAATGCCTTCATCGGAGAAGAGAGAAACATTGTGACCGAGATTGCCGGTACGACACGCGACTCCGTATACACCCGTTATAACAAGTTTGGCTTTGACTTCTATCTGGTTGATACTGCCGGTATCCGGAAAAAGAACAAGGTGACGGAGGATTTGGAATACTATTCTGTCATCCGTTCAATCCGGGCCATTGAGAATTCGGATGTCTGCATTCTGATGCTGGATGCCACGCGCGGCATAGAGAGTCAGGACCTGAACATCTTCTCGCTGATTCAGAAGAATGCCAAAGGACTGGTGGTAGTAGTGAACAAGTGGGACTTGGTAGAGGACAAGACCGTGAAGGTGATGAAAACATTTGAGAATGCTATCCGGGAACGCCTGGCTCCGTTTGTCGATTTCCCCATCATCTTTGCCTCTGCATTGACCAAACAGCGTATCCTGAAGGTGCTGGAAGCGGCCCGCATGGTGTACGAAAATCGTATGACCCGTATCCCGACAGCCCGGCTGAACGAGGAGATGCTGCCGCTGATAGAGTCGTATCCGCCTCCTTCCATCAAGGGAAAGTATATCAAGATAAAGTACATCACGCAGTTGCCCAATACGCAGATTCCGTCGTTTGTCTATTTCGCCAACTTGCCGCAGTATGTAAAGGAACCCTATCGCCGTTTCCTGGAGAACAAAATGCGGGAAAAATGGAACTTGACGGGAACTCCTGTCAACATCTTTATCCGGCAGAAGTAATGTGCTGATGACGGTATCAGAGACAAAAGGGGGACGTGCCAAATGTAACGGCACGTCCCCCTTTTGTCATGTGGAAGCTAACTTTGATGGACGTTATTTCAGCATCTCGTCAATCTGCTGCACCAGTTTGTTGAACTCTTCTTCTTTGTAGAGGCGGGTGAGCTTGACAATCTTGCCATCGCGGTCAATCAATACGTTGCGGGTAATGCCGGCTTTGCGGTCGGCATAGAGGGCGAACACATCCGCTCCTGGATCAAGGGCCAACGGATAGGTAACCTTCGTCTGTCCGGCAAAGGCGATGACCTTCTCCAGAGGCTCGTCGCGGTCGATGCCGATGAGGGCAAACGCTGCGTCATCCTTGTGCTTCTGCCAGATGTCGCGTTCGATAAAAGGCATCTCCTTGCGGCATACACCGCACCAACTGGCGGTAAATTGTAACATCACCACTTTGCCACGCAGTTCACTGAGGTGTACCTGGCTGCCGTCGGTCAGGGTGACGGTAAAGTCGGGGGCCTGATCGCCCACTTTCACCAGATAGCCGTTGGCATCGGGCTGGGCTGTTTGTGCCTGGATAGACCATGCCGCCATCCAGGCAACGAGTAGGAATAGAATTCATTTCATAAGGCTGTTGTTAGATTAAAGTAGGGATAGTCATTTAATTCATTCAATCTGAGTTAATCGGCAGACTATCCCAAAT
>CALZEQ010000086.1 GCA_945641355.1 uncultured Mediterranea sp.
AGTTTCCTGTCTTGCGGCAACATGATGCGTCCTCCTTTTCCTTTGTGATTGCTGGACAATCCGATTATCTAGTGCAAATATAAGATATTATTCCCTAAATGCAACATCCTTCAAAGAAAAACATATTCGTTTTCCCAATCTATTCCGGTGTGTCTGGATGATTTCCACGGCAAGTCTTCACGGTACAGATACACTCCGTCAGTGAATAGCTCTTCACTATAGCAAAGGAAAAGAGGTGTGCCAATTTCGCTAACGGAGAAGGCACACCTCTTTTCAAATGGGGCATAGTCGTTTTTGCTATGTCGGTATCATTTCTTAATTTTTGCTTCTACCCACTTGCGGGCGTTGACAAAGGCTTCAATCCAAGGAGTCACCTGGTCGGCCTTGCGCTCGTCGGGATAGAATCCGCACTGCCAGGGGAAGATGGTACGTTCGGGGTGAGGCATGATGGCCAGATGGCGGCCATCTTTGCTGGCTACGGCAGCTACGCTGTAGCTAGAACCGTTGGGGTTAGCGGGATAGTCGTCGTAGGTAAACTTGGCCACTACGTTGTATTCTTCTTCGGGCAGCGGAAGATTAAACTTGCCTTCGCCGTGAGCTACCCAGGTACCTATCTTGTAGCCACTGAGTGAACCGAACATTACACTGCGGTTGGTGGGTATGGTGAGCGATACGAAGCCGCATTCAAACTTGTGGCTGTCGTTGTGCTCCATGCGGGCACGTTTGTCGGCTGGATGCTCGGGATTGATGAGACCCAGTTCAATCATCAGCTGACAGCCGTTGCAGACACCCAATGAAAGAGTGTCTTCACGAGCATAGAACTTGTCAAGTGCCTCTTTGGCTTTTGGATTGTAGAGGAAAGCACCGGCCCATCCTTTGGCTGACCCCAAAACATCGCTGTTGGAGAAACCTCCACAGAAGGCGATGACGTTGACATCTTCCAGTGTTTCTCGACCACTGATGAGGTCGGTCATCGTGACATCTTTTACATCGAAACCAGCAAGCCAGAAGGCATAGGCCATTTCACGCTCAGAGTTGGTTCCCTTTTCGCGTATGACGGCAGCACGTAGGCCGCTGGCCTCACGACGGTCGGGGTCGAGTTTCCACTGGTTGAGTTTGCCTGTGAAGGTGGGGCCGAAGACTAAGTCAAGGGGTTGCTGCTTGTAGTTCTCGAAGCGTTCTTTGGCTTTGCCGTGGAAACTCTGCTTGCGGTCCAACAGGTAGGAACTGGAGTACCATACATCGCGCAGGTAGTCAATGCCGAACTGATAGTCGTAGCCGTTCATGCTGACCATGATGTGACGCTCCTCAGAGGGTACACCTATCTTGATATAGCCCACGCCTGCATCATCCAGAATCTTCTTCACGCGGGCTGAATCGTGGTCGGTTACCTGAATAACCACACCGGGATTTTCAGCAAAGAGAGCCTTTACGATGTCTGTATCTTTCATCTTGTCGAGGCAAATCTCCATACCACCCTCCATATTGGCAAAGCACATCTCCAGCAGGGTGGTGATGAGACCGCCGGCTGAAATATCGTGTCCTGCCAGAACAAGACCTTCGTTGACCAACTGCTGTATAGCCAAGAAAGCGTCGCGGAAGTATTCCGGATTCTTTACGGTAGGCACGTCACTACCTACCTTGCCTTGTGATTGGGCAAAGGCCGATCCGCCCAGTTGCAGAGTGTCAAATGAGAAATCAATGTGGTAGAAACGGCTCTTACGTATGTTTTTCATTACGGGAGAGACAATCTTGCGGATATCATTTACTTCGCCGCCTGCCGATACGATGACGGTGCCCGGAGCAATCACTTTGCTGCCATCGGGGTACTTCTGTGTCATGGAGAGGGAGTCCTTACCTGTAGGTACGTTAATCTGCAAAGCACAGCAGAAATCACTTAGCGCCTGTACTGCTGTATAGAGGCGGGCGTCTTCACCCTCTTGCGAGCGGCAGGGCCACATCCAATTGGCGGAGAGTGATACGCTGTCCAGTCCCTCAGCCAGTGGAGCCCATACCAAATTGGTCAGTGCCTCACTCACGCTGAGCACCGAGCCTGCAGCTGGGTCAGCTAACGCTGCCTGAGGTGCATGACCCAGTGAGGTGGCGATACCCTTCTTCCCTCGGTAGTCAAGGGCTACGGCACCACAGTCGCTCAAAGGCAACTGCAGCTCGCCCTGACATTGCTGACGAGCTACACGTCCCGTCACGCAACGGTCTACCTTGTTGGTGAGCCAGTCCTTGCAAGCCACAGCTTCCAGCTGCAGCACACGGCTGACGTATTCGTCGAGTTGGGTAATGTCGTAAGTCACCACGTCATACTTGCGCTCTACCGTTTTGTCTATCATATAGGTCTTGGGAGAAGAACCAAACATCTGTTCTACAGCAAGGTCGAAGGGACGTACACCGTCGGCCTGACGAAAGGCAAAACGGTGGTCGCCGGTGGTCTCGCCTACCACATACATAGGGGCACGTTCGCGCTCTGCAATCTTCTTTACGTGCTCAATGGCTTCTTCTTGAATAAGCAAGCCCATGCGCTCTTGACTTTCGTTGGCAATGATTTCCTTGGCCGAAAGCGTTTTGTCGCCAATAGGCAGCTTGTCCATCTCAATCAATCCGCCACACTCCTCAACCAGTTCGCTGAGGCAATTGACATGACCGGCCGATCCGTGGTCATGGATGGAAACAACGGGGTTGGTCTCTTCTTCACAGAGAGCACGTACTACGTTATAGGCACGTTTCTGCATTTCGGCATTGGCGCGCTGTACTGCATTCAACTCGATACCGCTGCTGTATCGGCCGGTGTCTACAGAAGAAACCGATCCACCGCCTAAGCCAATTCGGTAGTTGTCTCCGCCTACTACTACAATTTTGTTGCCTGCTTCGGGATGCCCTTTCAGACAGTCGCGTCGGGTGCCATAGCCTACACCGCCGGCCAGCATGATGACCTTGTCGTAACCATACATCTCCTTGTCAGCCTCTTGATGTTCGAAAGTGAGGACGGAGCCACAAATTAAGGGCTGACCAAACTTGTTGCCGAAATCACTGGCTCCGTTGGAGGCCTTAATCAGAATCTGTTCGGGAGTCTGGTAGAGCCACTTGCGTACGGGCAGTAGGTCTTCCCATTCACGTCCTTCATCGGTGCGCGGGTAGGAGGTCATGTATACGGCTGTACCGGCAATGGGCCACGAACCTTTACCACCTCCCATACGATCGCGTATTTCACCTCCCGTACCTGTGGAGGCACCGTTGAATGGCTCTACTGTGGTGGGGAAGTTGTGCGTTTCGGCTTTTAGTGAGATAACGCTCTCAATCTCCTTCACCTGGAAATAGTCGGGTTTGGAGTGGTCTGCGGGAGCAAATTGCTCGATGACGGGACCTTCGGCAAAGGCTACATTGTCTTTGTAGGCTGATATTATCTTGTTGGGGTTCTCTTGAGTAGTCTTCTTGATCATTTGGAAAAGGGAGGATTCCTTCTCTTTGCCATCGATGATGAACGTACCGCCAAAGATTTTGTGACGGCAGTGCTCCGAGTTAATCTGTGCAAAGCCAAATACCTCGCTGTCAGTGAGTGGACGGCCCAAATCCTGCTCTACCTTCTTCAGGTACTCCATCTCCTCCTTTGAAAGGGCCAGACCCTCTTGCTCATTGTAGGCTTCCAGATCTTCGATATGGAGGATGGGTTCCGGCTGGCGGTTGGTGGTGAACACCTGCTGGTTCAGCCCCCTGTACATGCGTTGTAGCATGGGGTCGTACTCGGAATTCTCATCAGCTACGGGAAAATACTCTTCGATGCGGACGATACCTTCCAGTCCCATATTCTGGGTAATCTCTACGGCATTGGTACTCCAAGGGGTAATCATTTCGCGGCGAGGGCCTACGAAACAGCCTGTCAGGTTCTCTTCACTTTCGGGGGTCGCTTCGCCAAACAGCCAGCAAAGTTTGTCGCTGTTGGTTTGCGTCAGTGCGCAGTTGCTTTCTACGGCAATCACGCTCTTCTGCGGGGTTCTGAAAAAAAGAATCATAGTTTCTCTTGTATGTATTGTTATAATCTTCGTTGTAAGGGGCTGTAAGGCGTGGATGACGCCTGTCTTCAACCGACGTGCAAATGTAGGCAAAATCGGCGAGACTACATACATATAAGAAAAGAAAACGGCAGATGCAACCGGACTTTTTGCCGTCGACGGTGTGCATCTGCCTGTGGATTACCTCTGATATAAAAAGAACTACAAACTAATGGATGAGGCAACCCTTATTCTGGCTGGTTTTGTACCAGTTAGAGCCTGTGCCGTTTTCTCCACCGCTTCTGACCCAATCTTCAAAGTGCGGGAAGGCAAACTTGATGTCAATATTCTCTTTAGGATGTGGAATGGCTTCAGGTACTTTGATGCCCCACACAAAGTTGTCTGCTGATGCAAAGGAAGTACCCGAATTGCTAGCCAAATGAGTGGTATTATAACCTTTCAAGTGAATTTCTTCACGAGTGGAGGTGTTTTGCAAGAAGAAGTTGTAGCTGGTAGAGCTGGCCAGCGCCCAGAAACGAAACGATTTGCTTATGTCGTCATAGCAGTTGCTCTCAAAAGAAAGGGTTAGTTGGCAGGGGGATTGGCTGCTCTGCTCCTCGGTGTTGTAGAAACTGCCTTCACGCAGGCTGTTGGTACCGTTTACGGCAAATATAGCTGGTTGGTTGTCGTCGGTACTGATAAGTTCGATGCTTACAGACGGATGGGTGGAGGTCACTGTATATTGATTGCGTACGTCACCGGTCAGCACGGGCAGTTCCAATGCCAGACGATAGGGCTTGGTGCCGCCAATAGCCCGGATGGTAAGGCTGATGTCGGCTCCCATGTTGGGATTGGGGGAGTCATTGGCAATGGCGCTTTCTATGCGGTAGTAGGCCACGTAGTCGTTCATGTCGTAGTCGCCCAAATTGGGATAATTGTCCTCGAACAAGAGGGTGCCATCGTTCTTTTTGCTGGGGATATAGTAGTAGTAACGTCCGTCTTTCCCTCCTTCAGAAGATACTGCATCTTCAGGCAGCATCGTTTCCGAACCTGCACGGGTAGTGGTAGTAACGGGTACGGTCATTATCCGGGTGCCGGTGGCTGTGGGGTATTGGATATAGATGGCTTGAGCCTCTTTGGGTAATTCCAGCGTGACTTCGGTCGGTTGGCTTTGGCGCAAGGCTATGTCGGCCAGCATCGATTGGTCTGTGCAGGACCGGTCACCGTAGATGGATACACGGGTGTCAACCGGTGTGGCAATAGAGTAAGTTGCTATGTGGGTGGTGCTCCAGTCAAAGTCTGCAGGAACCGCT
>CALZEQ010000087.1 GCA_945641355.1 uncultured Mediterranea sp.
AAAGGTTTCCGCCAAGTACCTTCGAACTGGATGTAGTATCGTCCACGTTTTTTTGCAGGTACTTGGCGGAACTTCGTTTATGGAGGTGGACGCATTAATACGAATGAAAAACGATTAATGCAGTATGGCGAAATCATTGATTGAAGAATTGCCCCGCATCGTCAGCGAGGGCAGGCGCGAGGCACAGCAGGTGTTGGAGCGATTGAGTAGTGGCACGCAGATAGGGCTACAGACCAACGAGTGGGTGTTCCCCAGCAAAGATACCAGCGGATTTTCGTGGGAACGACCTCGACCCGTAGCTGCCGAAGCGTTGTCATCTTTCGATGGCAGCCAGTGGAGCAACCGATTGATTTATGGCGACAACCTTCTGGCTATGCAGGCTCTTCTGGCAGGCAATCCCTTTACGGGACTTCCCTCCCTGCGTGGTAAAGTGGACTTGATATACATCGATCCGCCTTTTGACAGCAAGGCAGACTATCGGACAAAAATCAAACTACCGGGAGGGGACATACAGCAGAAACCTACCGTCATCGAGCAGTTTGCATACGCCGATACGTGGGAACAGGGCACCGTCTCCTATCTCCGCATGATGTATCCCCGGCTGGTTTTGATGCGTGAATTGCTTTCGGACAGAGGTAGTATTTATGTGCATATTGATTGGCATGTGGGGCACTATGTAAAACTGATTTTAGATGATGTGTTTGGAAAGGATAATTTTAGAAATGAGATTGTATGGTATTATCCAGGAAGGGAAAAAACTTCAGAACAAAAATTTCAATCAAAACATGACGTTATTCTCTTTTATGCTGTTAATAAAGAGACTGTCATAAATAAAATCACAAAATCGTGGAGTAGAGAAGAACGCATAAAAATGCTTCGTAGGAAGATTTACAAAGATGAAACTGGCAGGGAATGGTTCTGGGAAACTAGAGGGCAAGCTAACGGTATTGAACCTTATAAAAGATATTTGGATGAATACGTTGAAAAAGGAGGTGCGCTGAACGATGTATGGGATGATATTCAGTTTTTGAGAGGCAATCATCCGGAGCGAACCCATTACGCCACCCAAAAGCCCGAAGCTTTACTTGAACGAATAATTAAAGCCTCCTCCAACGAAGGTGACCTGGTATGCGATTTCTTTGGTGGAAGTGGCACGACAGCTGCTGTAGCCGAGCGTTTGGGGCGTCGCTGGATAACGGGCGATATCGGAAAACCTGCCGCTTTGGTAATGCGCAAACGGTTCATCGACCAGCAGGTGAAACCTTTCCTCTATCAGTCCATTGGCGACTATCAGAAGGAAGCCTTCCGCAACAATCGCCAATACCAGCGTGTGGGAGACCTCAGCCAAGTGGTGCTGGGATTGTTTGGTGCCTTGCCTTTCACGCCTGAACAGTGCAACGACCGCAACTTTGGCTACATCAAAGGCACTCGTACACTGGTGATGGTGGACAGCCCCAATCGCCTGACTACGGCAGCCACCGTGAAGCGGGCCGTGGAGGCCAAAGCCTCTTTGCTGGGAGGAGGTTGGGAGAAAGTGGTGCTATTGGGATGGAACTTCGCTTTCGACATCTCACATGCTGTGCAGCAGTTTAGCAACGCACGGGTGGAGGTGCTGGTCATCCCGCCCGACCTGCTGGACAAGCTCAGCAAGAAGGGTTACAAGAAGCTGGTGGATGACCGCTCGGTACGCTTCTCGTCGTTGCAATATCTGGTAGTGGAACCTTTGGAGGTGCGACGCGATGGCGACTACGACGAGCTGGAGGTGGCCCTGTGCGACTATGTACTGCTCTCGCCGGATAACATCCCCCTGGACGAGAACGACAAGGAGAAACTGGTTCGCGTGATGGAGGATGACCCTGTGGCACTGATAGAGTATTGGAGCATCGACCCCGATTACGACGGTCTGACCTTCCGCTCCACTTGGCAAGACTATCGGGAAAACACGGTCAACGATGGCGACCCGCTGCATTGCATCTATCGCACCCGCTTGCGGGTACCTCACAAGGAGCATCGCAAAGTGTGCGTCAAGGCGGTAGATGTGTTTGGGCTTGAGAGTCAAGTGGTGTTGGACGAAGCATAAGGAAGGAGGAAGTAATATGGATAGGAACAATGTATCGTTGGAATTGGCTAAGCAATTGACCCTGCGGGTGAACGAAGCCTGGGAAGACGGCTCGATGCTGCAAAGCGTAACGCCCACTACACAGACGTTGCTGAACTTTTGGTTCGCTCCGGCTTATTGCGAACAGCGCCGCTATAACTTCCATGAGGGACAGCGGCAAGCCATTCTGAATATCATCTACCTGCATGAGGTGGCCAAGGTGAAGCGGGTGGTGGATGCGTATGAATGCGTGGAGCGGGCGTTGCTGGCAAGTGCCAATCTGGAGGCATTGGCCAAAACAAAATACCAGATGCCCAAGTATGCTGTGAAGATGGCTACCGGTACGGGAAAGACATGGGTGATGCATGCCCTGCTGTTGTGGCAGTTGCTGAATGCCCGCCACGAGGAGACGGTAAGCGGACGATATACGCAAAACTTCCTGATTGTAGCACCCGGATTGATTGTGTACGATAGGCTGCTGGATGCTTTTTACGGACGCAAGGCAAGAGGGCAAGAGTACCGTGACCCGCAGTCGAATGACTTCTGCCTGAATCAGGATTTGTTTATTCCTGCGCATTGGAGACCGGAGGTGTTCTCGTTCATTCAGAACAATGTGGTCACCAAGGAAGAGGGTATCGGACGGAAGACAACCGGGGATGGATTGATTGCACTGACCAACTGGCATCTGTTTGAAAATCAACTGGCAGATGAGGCGGACGGAGAGGAGGCGGATTTGGCAAAGGAGACGTTGAGTGCGCCGGATATCGTGCGCCAGCTATTGCCTATCCGCCCGGGCAAAGCGGCAGGCAATGAGTTGGGAGCCTTGGACCGTCGCTACCTGCGTGGTAGCGAGATAGAATATCTGGCCGGACTGAAAGATGTCATGGTAATCAATGACGAGGCACATCACATCCACGAACTGCAGCGGAATGGAGAGGTGGAAGAGGTGGAGTGGCAGAAGGGCCTGAATGCCATTGCCGATGGTAAGGGGGAACGATTCATGCAAGTGGACTTCTCGGCTACGCCCTACGACCAGCAGGGTAGTGGCCGAAATGTGCGGAAATGTTTCTTCCCTCACATCGTCGTGGATTTCGACTTGGCAATGGCGATGCGTAAAGGATTGGTCAAGACGTTGCTGCTGGACAGAAGGCAGGAATTGACCGAACTGGAGGACTTGGACTTCAAAGCCCTGCGAGACAGCCGTAACAAGGTGCGCGGACTGAGCGATGGGCAACGGTTGATGCTACGAGCAGGTCTGGCTAAGCTGAAGAGGCTGGAAGGGGAATTCCTGAAGGTGGATGCTAGGAAGAACCCTAAAATGCTGGTGGTGTGCGAAGATACATCGGTGTCGCCTTACGTCGAGCAGTTTCTTCTTGAAGAGGGACTGGAAAAAGAAGAGGTGGTTACGATTGACAGCAACTCCAAAGGAGAAGTGAGTGAAGAGGAGTGGAAGGAGACGAAGATCCGACTTTTCGATATCGACCGCCATGCCAGACCCAGGGTCATCGTCTCTGTACTGATGTTGCGCGAAGGATTCGATGTGAGCAACATCTGTGTCATTGTACCTTTGCGCTCCTCCGAGGCCCCTATTCTGTTGGAGCAGATTATCGGACGTGGCCTGCGTCTGATGTGGCGCGAGGCGGAGTATCAGGACATCAAAAACGAAGACCGCCGTCGGGTGCTCCAGCAACGTGGCGAGCCCCGTACCTACCTGGATATGCTGACGGTCATAGAGCATCCCGCCTTTATCCGCTTCTACGAGGAACTGTTGAATGCGGGAGCCGGATATGTGGAAGAGGGGGATGGAAACAATACGACTCCTACGGGTGACCTGATTCGTGTGGGCTTGCGTGAGCGTTATGAGGATTTTGACTTCTGCTGGCCCATCATCCTTCGCGATGCGGAGGAGGAACTGGATGATTGTGAATTCGATATCCACTCTTTGCAGTCTTTTATGGCTTTCTCCTTAGACAGGCTTCGTCAGTTTTTGGTGGAGAAGGGAGAGACTTTTGTCTCGCAGGAGGTCACCACGCGCACTCAGTTTGGCAAGTATATCGTGAAGGCCGATTTGTTTACGGCCCGAAACTATCGTGAATATCTTCAGAAGATATTGCGCACCATCACTTCTCGTTTCGACCGCCTCTCCTCGCATCGCGACTGGCAGGTGCCTACACTTCAAATCAGTGATGCAAAGATTATAGCGGTTGTCGATACCTATATCCGTACCCGCCTCTTTGGCCGTTCGTTCAATCCATTTCAACAATATGGCTGGAAGATACTGCTGGCTAAAGAGGGTATTGTAACCAAACATATCATCCAAGAGATGTCTCGTGCAATCTTCAGAATGCAGGAGCAAATCCTGACCACACAGGCACAAGTCGTCCATCGTCATTTCTCAGAAGTGACAGAATTGAAGATGCGTGAATCTTGTTCGATGGCGGTGACGAAGTGTATTTATGAGCGTATGGGTTATCCATCGCATGGCGGTGGTTTGGAACGTGCCTTTCTGGAATATCTCGACAGGGATGCAGAGGTGGAGCGTTTCCTGAAAATCAATGAATCGCAGCACACTTTTGCCACCATCTACTATTTGCGGCATGATGGCCTGATGGCTACTTACCATCCGGATTTCCTGGTAGCTACTCGTCAGAAGGTCTATCTGATTGAAACGAAGGGAAACGACCGGGTTACCGATTTGAATGTCCGTCAGAAACAGGTCGCTACTGTGGAATGGATTCGTAAGATCAATTCATTGTCAACAGAGAATCGCATGAATCGTACGTGGGAATATGTTCTTGTTCCAGAGGATGTATTTTATCAATTGACGGGTAATGGTGCTACAATTCAAGATTTGTGTGACCGTTGTGCTGTATCTACTGCGTCTGCGACTGGCAATTTGTTTGACTGAAACCGTGTGATGGCTTTATTCGCCTTTTGTCCTATGCCCAAGCACCCTACCAACTCCCTAGCATTCCCTTAGCATTCTGTTCCTATAGTAAGGGAAATGTAAGGGAAACGTAGGGGAATGCAGCGGATATGTCACTTTCCTTTTGCTTGTCCTGTGGGGCGGAACATTTTCCGCCCCCACCCCACCAAAAGAAAAGACCCCGTCTGCACCTTCGGAGCTACTCCGCGGGGTGTCGGGCTAAGCAAAAAGAACTCGCCTCTTCGAGGCTCAGACAGCTTTTTG
>CALZEQ010000088.1 GCA_945641355.1 uncultured Mediterranea sp.
ACGAAGACGGTAAGCTGGTATGGCAAGGAAGCGAACAGGGCGAGGCGCTTGCCGCCGCCGACTACACCATGGAGGTGGGTGTACCTGCCGCCTGCAAGGATTACGACCTCATAGCTTGGTGTGGCTTGAAGGAGGGTGGCACGTTCAGTGTCCCTACCGTCCAGGTGGGCGATTCCAAAGAGAAACTGACCTGCACGCTGCGCCGCACGTACGATGCCGCAGGGCAGGCTTGCGTCAACGAGGAGGTCACTCCGCTTTACTACGGGTTCCAGATGCAGAGCTTCTGCAGTGAGGAGGGTGTACACACCTACACCGTGCCGTTGACGAAGAATACGAATGCCGTTCGAATCGCATTACAACACCTTTCGGGCTCTCCGATTGAGAAGGATCAGTACACTTTCACCATCACCGACGAGAACGGACGGATGGACTGGAACAACGAGCTGCTGGATGACGAACCGTTGACCTACTATCCGTGGCGCATCGACAGCGGCAGTGCCGTACTCGAAGGGGCTTCTACACGCGACGATGTGGTACTCAATGCCGCCGTGGCCGAGTTTACCGTAGGTCGCCTCGTGCTGGGGCACCATCCGCGCCTCACCGTCACCAATCAGCGGGGAGAGACCATCTTCTCCATTCCCCTGATTGACTACGCACTGCTGGTCAAGGGCTATTACAATCGCGATATGGACGATCAGGAATATCTGGACCGTCAGGACGAATATAATATGGTCTTCTTCCTCGATGAAAACGATCGGTGGATGAATGCCTATATCTATATCAATTCATGGAAAGTGGTACTGCAGAATGCAGACATTTAACGATAAAGAATTCTTTTGATTATGGGAAGAATGATGAAAGGCATTCTTGAAGCCTCTCTCTGGTCAATGGCTTGCTGTCTGTTGGCGGCTTGCGACGTATGGGAGGATGCTGCTGACGTTTCAGGTTCGGACGACGCACAGCCTATGGAGGTGCGGTTCCGCATTGTCCTGGGTAGTGAAACAGCTACCCGACTGACGGAGACCGACGAAGCCGGTACGGGATGGGAGAACTATATAGCGATGGAAGAGGGTGATTTCCGGTTCCTGCTGTTCAATACCGCCAACACATACATCAGTCAGCTCACTATTTTGTCGATTGAACCGGTGGATGACTCTGCCTATCCGCAGGAATACGAGGTGACGGGTAGTATGGAGCAGCCGGTGTCCGACTTCAAGCTGATGGCGCTGGCCAACTGGGGCAATACAAACTATCCAACCCTGACTATCGCCACCACCATGGCCGATGTGTGTGGTACGACCTATGCCTATACACTGCCTTTTGTCCCCTCTCAAACACTCCGCATACCTATGTATGGTGTCCGTACATACACCAATCAGACCTTCGTCCCTAACTTGAGTAAGGACTTGGGCACCATCGACCTGCTGCGTGCCATGGCGAAGGTGGAGGTGGTGAATGCCATTCAGGGCGCAACGATGACCGGGGTGAAGCTCAACCGCTATCACGCTACGGGAATGTGCGCACCGTCAGGCATGTATGATCAGACTACATACAGCACCGAGGTCCATTTGGCACTGGATAGTCCGAGTGTGGCCTCCCCCATTGATTTCAGGAGCACAGCCGCAGGCAGCTGCCTCATTTATGTGCCAGAGTACGACAACACCTCTTTGGGCACCACGCCGGCTACCATTGCGTTGACGTTAAACGGACGCGCCTACACGCTCTACTTCAAGGACTACGAGAGCGGGCAGCCGTTCAACCTGCTGCGCAACCATCATTACAAGTTTACCATCGTCGGATTCTCCGAGCGCGACTATACGCTGCAGTACATCGTCGATGACTATACGGACAAGAACATTGAGATACCTCCCTTTAACTAAAACATAGAAAGCAGAACAGACTATGAACAGACTTTTTTACAGATGGATGACGTTGTGCTTGTCGATGCTTCTCATCGGCCTGGCATCATGTATCGACGAGTATGCCGGGGACTCTTTATCGGTAGAAGAGGGAAAGCCCGTTACGGTGCAGCTCGGCTTCAGTGTCCCTCAGATGACAGAGGTCAATACCCGTCTGACCCCTGCACAGGAATACCACATCAACGACCTCTATATCCTCATTTTCGATGCACGGCAGAACCGTAAGTTCGGTCAATACTATACCCGCGAGGAGCTGACGGCTCATCAGGACTATCCCAACTTCGACGGCAGCGAGGGCGGAAGTCTTACCATCACGACCACCAGCGGCGAAAGCTACATCTACGGCGTAGCCAATGTAGAGACCAACGAGCTGGAAGCCCTGAAGGCGAAGCTGGATGCCGTACAAAGTGTGACTGGCCTGCAAGCCATCACCGCCTCGCTGAAGAGTGCCGGCAACATCGAGCGCAACCAGGCTTCGTTAGTGATGAGCGGTACCTTTGAGGGAACCGATGCTACCGATGCACAGAAGGCTGCGGGCTACTGCGTGCTGCCGGCTGATGGTATCTCTCCCATTGCCTTGAGCGGACGCATCCATCTGAAACGTCTCGATTCGCACATCACGTTCAAGATTCAGACGGACAATTCGGCTATCACCTCTTTCAGTCCCACCTCTTGGCGCGTGTACAATGTGCCGGTTAAGTCCTACCTGGTGGCGCAGGCTGCCGATGCAGTCACTGCCTCGTCATCCGACTACACCGATGCTACCGAGCGCATCGACTTTGCCCATACGGACAATAATACCTACTCCTTTGATTTCTATATGCTGGAGAATCGGAAGAACGGCTTGAACAACATCACCCAGTACGACCAACGCGAAGTGGAAAAAAAAGAAGATGTTGCCGACTCCGATAAGCCGGGTCAGACGGAACGTAATACCGGGGTATATGAAAATGTAGAACCCTACGCCACCTTTGTAGAGATCAAGGCAAAGATGACCATTCAGTTGGGGGACGGTCAAGTCCGCTTTGCCGATGTCCGCTACGTCATCCATCTGGGTTACGTAAATAATGTTGCATCCGATTTCAAGAGCGAACGCAATACCCGCTACACCTACACGGTGAAGGTGCAGGATGTCAACAACATTGTGTTGGAGGTAGAGAGCAAGCAAGAGACACAGCCTGGTGCCGAAGGCGATGTAGTGGATGCACAGGAGAAGGTTGTTCAGTTAGATTGCCATTATCATACCTTTATTTTGGGCTTTACAAAGTCTCAGATGCAAGATTTCCATTTTCAGATAAAAACTCCATTTAATACGTATACAGAATCTTCTAAAGATATGGAATTAAGTGACGAGGATGTGAAATGGATAGAGTTCAAAAGGAATGCCGGTAATTCTTCAACTAAACTGGAACTACACAAGAGTGAAGGCGGGCGTAATCTGTTGACACTTTTTGATTTGAAGGAAGATGTGTCTTCTCAGTCTTATGATAATGATGCGTTAATATACTATACCGTATTTGTCAAAGAGTATTTTTATGATTCTGTACCTCATGGCCAATCGTGGGATACACCTTATTGGCAATACTTTGTCAATCAACCCAACCGATACGCCATGTTGATTTACTCACCGAAGTATAGTCCCGACGGTGATAGCAGCTATGCCGCAGCTACCTATCTCATATCCCAACGCTCCATACAAACGTATTACAGTACCTCGAACTTCAATAGCACCCAAACGGCTTTGGGAGTAGAGCATACAAATGAGACTCCTGTAGATAAGGAAAGTCAGAAAAACTTTGGTAGTGATGAAAAGAAAGGATATACCAATACGTGGAATTATTTGCAATCGAAGGGTAACTATAAGAAATGGTCAGACTACATCAATTATAATCCAACGGATGGACAGGTAGTTACAATGTCTGTGAAAGATGTTATAGCTCAATGTCTGTCGCGCAATAGAGATGAAAATGGAGATGGGTTGATTACGCAGGACGAAATCAAGTGGTATGTGCCTGCAATAAATCAATACGTGGCTGTGGCGTTGGGTACAGAAGCATTGATGACACCCCTCTACAATGTGGATGAAGTACCGAATAAACCAACGGACGGAGCCTATCACTATTTGGCAAGTAATAAGAAAATGCTCTGGGCTGAGCAATATTGTGCAACTGGTGACTGGAAAATAGCAGGAGAGTATTATCCTCGGCAGATTCGTTGTGTACGCAACTTGGGCACAAATCATATACAAGAACCTGATAATGCTTATCAATATTCGAATTTGATCTTCAAGTTCACCTATCTGAATGATTTGTGCAAGCGTACGGGCTTTATAGAAAGTGGTGAACTGGTATTCCATCATCAATTCAGCAGGACCAATCTGCCCTATGAGAGTTTTACTGTGGCTTCAGGTAATGCCGCCGAAGCAGAAGACTGGTGTGACTATTTCGAAGGGTTGAGTCTGGACGATGATTTTGATCCTTCTACATTCATGGGCAATAGCAAGGCGTATGCCTTTAATGAAGATGGTTTGCTGCATCGGTGGCGTATGCCCAATCTAAGTGAGTTGGCCTACATGTTTTTGGAAGGTTTAGCATTCAATAACAACCGCAACGCTTATGCCATAACACACGATTTCTATGGGGTGAAATCTCACTTTGGTATATCATTGGGGTCGGTTATCTTTTTGGATAACTGGGACAGAAACTATGGCAGCAACAGTAACGGATACTCCTGTCTTCGTCCCGTCCACGATACAAAAGAATAAAGAACGTTGAATAAGTATTGAACCCCCTGTTGTGAAACAGGTCTATTTGTTTGTTTTGTTTGCAAACTCCTCCGTCATGGCAAGTGTGCCGATAGTACGGGGGAGTTTCTTTTTTGCGGTTCATCCGACATTTCGAGTGATGTGACAATCATGCAGAGCATAATGCTACGTGGAGGTATAAAATTTGTAACATAGGTGAAAGTGGATGTAACGTAGAGAAAACTAACTTTTGTTTCCATTCGAGTAGCTTGTTGTATATCTTACGTTTCATATTGAACGCTTCTTCTATTTTCCCCTCTGCACAATAATGACGGACGGTACGCTCGCT
>CALZEQ010000089.1 GCA_945641355.1 uncultured Mediterranea sp.
CCTACACCTATCTGCCCGAAAGCATCCGTGCCTTCCCGCAAGGCGAAGTGATGCAGGAGGTGATACGTAGAGCCGGCTTCAAGCAGGTCACCTTCAAGCGACTCACCTTCGGAGTCTGCACCCTCTATATCGCAGAAAAATAAATTAACTTGTAACTCGTAACTTGTAGCTCGTAGCTCGTAGCTCGTAACTAAAAAAAGATGAAATACGGATTGATTGGCTATCCGCTGGGACACTCCTTCTCCCGCGGGTACTTTAACGAGAAATTCAAGGCAGAAGGAATAGATGCCGAATACCTCAACTTCGAGATTCCCACTATCGACGACTTTATAGAGGTGGTCGAGAGCAATCCTGACCTCAAAGGACTCAATGTCACCATCCCCTACAAGGAACAAGTCATCAACTACCTGGACGAACTGGCTCCCGATGCCCGCCAGATAGGAGCGGTCAATGTCATCCAGATTATCCGACAGCCTAAGGGTAAAGTCAAGCTGGTGGGACACAACTCGGATGTCATCGGATTTACCCAAAGTATAGAGCCCCTGCTCAAGCCTCACCACCACAAGGCGCTGGTACTGGGCACAGGAGGTGCCTCAAAAGCCGTGTTCCACGGTCTGAAGAGCTTGGGCATAGAGCCCACATACGTGTCACGCACGCCGAAAGGTCCGTCATACCTGACCTACAGCCAACTGACTCCGGAGGTCATGGCCGAACACACCGTGATAGTCAACACCACCCCACTGGGCATGTACCCCAAGACAGACACTTGCCCCGACATCCCCTACGACCTGCTTACTGCCGACCATCTGCTCTACGATGTGGTCTATAATCCGGACGAGACCCTCTTCATGAAGCGTGGACAGGCACAGGGAGCCACTGTAAAGAACGGATTGGAGATGTTGTTGCTGCAGGCCTTTGCCGCCTGGGAAATCTGGAACCGATGAAGCGCCTTCTCCGATACACACTCATCGGCACAGCATTGCTATGTACCCTGCTGCTATGTGCCGGCTACTATATGCTGGGCTATGCGCTGCGTCCGGAAGGAGCTGCCCGCAGCCGCGACCTGGAGGGGTCGATGCACTACATCCGCCAGACCTATCCCCACATCGTGCCATGGATAGACAGCCTGCAGCAGGCAGGAGCCATGCGCGACTTCTACATCGAGAACACACAAGGCGAGACCCTCCATGCACTCTATGCCCCGGCAGCTGTCCCTACTCCCCGCACGGCAGTCATCGTACACGGCTATACCGACAATGCCCTGCGGATGCTGATGATAGGCTACCTGTATCACCACGTGTTGGGCTTCAACATCCTGCTGCCCGACCTCCACGGCCACGGTTTGAGCGAAGGCAATGAGATACAGATGGGGTGGAAGGACCGCACAGACGTGCTGCAATGGATGGAGACGGCCGACGAGCTCTTCAGCCGCGAAGCCGGCTCCACCGAGATGGTAGTGCATGGCATCTCCATGGGTGCCGCCACCACCATGATGCTGGCAGGCGAGGTAGGACACGGCCTCTACGCCTGTCCCTTCGTCAAGTGCTTTGTGGAAGACTGCGGCTACACCAGCGTATGGGACGAGTTCAAAGGCGAGCTGAAGGCACAGTTCGGCCTGCCGGCCTTTCCGCTGCTCCACATCGCCAGTTTCCTCTGCGAGCAAGAGTATGGCTGGAATTTCCGCGAGGCCTCGTCGCTCCAGCAGGTCAGGAAGTGCAGTCTGCCCATGCTCTTCATCCACGGCGATGCCGACACCTTCGTGCCCACCCGGATGGTTTATCCCCTCTTCGAAGCCAAGCCCCAGCCGAAGGAGTGCTGGGTGGTACCGGGGGTGGACCATGCACACAGTTACCGCGACTATCCCGCCGAATATACCCGCCGGATAAAGAATTTTGTGGAGAAATACATCCGATAGCGTGATTTTTACTATCTTCGCGCAGACATATAAGCCAAAAGAAAATGTGTATGAAACGGATTCTCACGTCAGCAACCCTTCTCTTCATCTTGTGCCTCATCCAGACACAAGCTGCCGGACGGGTATACACCGTCGACAATATCCCCAAAGTCCACCTACAGGACAAGACACGCTACACCTGCAACCCCGACCAGATACTGACCCCGGCCGCCTGCGACAGCATCGACCGTATGCTCTACGCCTTAGAGCAGCAGACAGGCATCGAGACGGTAGTGGCCGTAGTGGGCAGCATCGGCGACGAGGAGTGCTTCGACTTCTGCCACCGCCTGCTCAACACGTGGGGCGTGGGCAAAAAGGGGAAGAACAACGGACTGGTCATCCTGCTGGTCACCGACCAGCGCTGCATCCAGTTCTACACCGGCTACGGGCTGGAAGGTGACCTGCCCGATGCCATCTGCAAACGCATCCAGACACGCGACATGGTACCCTACCTCAAGGATGCCCGATGGAGCGAAGGCATGGTGGCCGGCATACGTGCCGTCTGTGCCCGATTGGACGGCTCCATGAGCAACGACGAACCTTCCGACGACGAGGACGACATCAGCATCCTTACCGTCTTCCTGATAGGCTGCCTGATCATGCTGATAGCCATCGGTGCCGGCATCTGGGCCTTGTGGGCCTCCAGCAAATGCCCCCAATGCGGCCAGCACAAGCTGCAGCGCACCTCCACCCGTCTCCTCTACAAGCGCGGAGGCATCAAGAAGGAGGAGGTCACCTACGTCTGCCGCCATTGCGGACACATCGTCAAGCGTCAGCAAAGCAGCTACGACGAGCATTACCAAGGCCGTGGAGGCAGCGGACCCATCCTCTTCGGCGGTGGCGGGGGAGGCTTCGGCGGAGGCGGTTTCAGTGGAGGCAGCTTCGGCGGAGGCATCGGTGGCGGTGGAGGTGCCGGCACCCGTTTCTAAAGCAAGAGATTTAATCACTCAGAAAACATAACCATTCAAAAAACTCAAAAGTAATGAAGAAATCAACCATTGCCATCATCGCCCTCATAGCCATCGTGGCTATCTGGGGCATCAGCGGTTACAACGGATTGGTAACCATGGACGAAAAGGTCAGCACCGAGTGGTCGAACGTAGAGACCCAATACCAGCGCCGTGCCGACCTGATACCCAACTTGGTGAGCACCGTCAAGGGGTATGCCTCCCATGAGAAGGAGACCTTGGAGGGTGTCATTGCCGCACGCAGTCAGGCCACACAGATCAAAGTGGCTGCCGACGACCTCACCCCCGAGAAGCTGGCCGAGTACCAAAAGGCACAAGGAGCCGTCACATCTGCCTTGGGCAAGCTGCTGGCCATCAGCGAGAGCTATCCCGACCTGAAGGCCAACCAGAACTTTCTGGAGCTGCAGGCCCAGTTAGAGGGTACGGAAAACCGCATCAACGTGGCACGCACCAACTTCAACAACACGGCCAAGGAGTTCAACACGGCCATCCGCCGTTTCCCCAAGAACATCCTGGCCAGCATCTGCGGCTTCGAGAAGCGGCCCTACTTTGAGGCCGAAGAGGGAGCCGAGAAAGCTCCCAAAGTAGAATTCTGATGCTGCACACACCGCCATTGGCGGGGAGTCGAAGAGAAAACAGTTCGGGCAGGAAGGCGCACACGATGGTCTTCCTGCCCAAACTGTCAGTACGGTTCAATAGCTCATTCCGAAGTGCTAAAGCGGGCAGGCGATGCCCGCCCTTCTTCCCTTTATCGGCAGGCCGATACGCCTAATGCGCCTGCCACCGCCGATGCCACAGCGATGATGATTTTCAGCAGCATATCCCAGCTGAAACCTTTCTTCTTGGTAGTATTGTCCATGTTGTTCAATTTAAAATTTAAAATTAAAAATTTAAAGTGTAGGGGCGGACCTATGTGTCCGCCCTGAATGCCGTTCGCCCCCTGCAATCATTCAAATTCATTGCGTGCGGGGGTGGGCAGACACATAGATCTGCCCCTACAGGCTAACGCCTCACCCCAACGGATTCTCGTCCGTGCTGCCGTCGCTTCCGCCGCCACCGCTGGTGCCGCCGCCGTTATCGGGGTCGGTGTTGTCGGGGTCCTCCACGGTGCCGCTGTCGCCGCTGGTCACCTGCTTGACGATGTCGCCGTTGCGGTCGTAGCAGGTGATGGTGATGGGCGTGGCCGCCAGTTCGCGCTTTATCTCCACGTTGGGGGTGAAGATGACGCGGCGGGTCGTTATCAGGCCGGTGCCCACCATGGCCACGTCGGCTACCGAGGTGGCACGCAGTCCGAAGCGCATCGTGCCCACGCCCGGCACGGGGATGGAGTGTCCCTCCGTGGCCCACGCCTTCACCACCTCGCCGATGGCGTCCCATGCCGCCTTGATGGTGCCGCGTCCGATGCCCGCCCGCATGGCGGCTTCGTTGATTACCTTGCTCTCCGTCAGCTTGCTGTACAGCTCGGGCTGCATCACGAAGGCATACTTCTTCACTCCGTTCTCAAAGGAGATGTTTCGCTCCACTGCTTTTACTCTGATTGCCATGTCTTTTTCAAATTTAAAATTAATAATTTAATGTGTTTGTGCGGATTGGCCTTTCCTCTGCCTACAAAGATACAAAACCGCGCTCCGCTTGTCAAGAGGTGGTGAAGGGGTCTGGCGGTACATTAATATTCATTAACACACTACAGCTATCTGTAGGCGCGATTGGGACGTTTTTTTAAGCTACGAGTTACGAGCTACAAGTGACCAGTGACATGTAGGGGCAGACCTATGTGTCTGCCCACCCCGCATGAAACGCATTCATCGCGAATGATACATTGCAGTCGAACTGTAGGGGCAGACCTATGTGTCTGCCCACCCCGCACGCAATGAATTTGAATGATT
>CALZEQ010000090.1 GCA_945641355.1 uncultured Mediterranea sp.
TGGGGTTGCTGTCTCCGTCCAGCGTTGGGAAGAAGATGCTCTCTGCCTTCATCGTATTGGCGGTGGCATCCATTGCAGTAAAGGGTTCGATGTCGCCCGTAGCCGCCGCAGTGGTGAGGACACCTTCGCTGTATGTGCCTTGTGTATGCACGCCATTGATGCTGACGGCGGAAATTTTGTCCATGGTCAACGCTTCGTATTCCTTGTTGTAGCTGAAGTTGATGTTCAGCTTGACGAGCAGATGGTTGAAGGCGATGTTTATCCCACCATTGGCATCGATGGTTGCCCCATTGCTGCTGGTTCCGTTTTTGGTCGCACCCAGCAGGTCGCTGGCTTCCAGGCTGGCCTCCGAGCTTTGGTTGGTCTGGACACCGAAGCCTTGGGTGATGTCGGTGGTATAAGCCGAGATATTCACTCCGTCATAGTTGGTAGCAGCCCACAGCAGTTTGCTGCCGTCCGTAGGCGCATAGAGATTGTTCTCACCCTTCGTCATGGAGACGTTGGTGTAATCTGTATCACCATTCCCCGCGATGGAGAGGTAGAAGGTCTGCGGCTGGTTGTCGCTACTATAGCCGGCACGGGTAGCTGCGATGCTGGCCGATACCTTGATGGGGGTGACAGTTTGTGTCACCTCATCGTCGTTGGAGCAGCTTGCAAATAGCGTTGCAAGGGCTGCCATCGTTAAAAGTCGAATCTTTCTCATGCTGTATGTTGTTTAAATGGAATTGTTCATATAACGCCAGAGCCTTCCTCCCATGTCGCGGTATGACATGGACGGAAGGCTCTGTACCTGCGTGTGTAGACGGGAACGTTAAGGCAACGTTGGTTGTTTCAGTCGTATACTTATATACCGTTCAACGTTCGGTGTACGGGCGTACAACCCGGGTTGTACGGTATTTAAGTATACGACTGAAATAAGTTCAGTATACGACTGAAACAACCTGACCATAGGAGTGAAACAAGCAGAGGAGTGACTTCGGCAAATTACACTATCTTTTTGATAAGATAGGCTGCATCTCAGCAAAAGCAATCAAACAAGTTTGTTGCTTTTGCGCTCGATTTAAATAAAAACCTCACGCTCGGAAGAGTAAATAAATTTTCTCTCCGCTCGCTTACTCGGTTTTTTGCACTATCTTTGCCCCGCAAATTGCGAAAAGGAGAAACAACGTGCAACGATATTTTATATACTTGGCATACGACGGCACCGCCTACCACGGCTGGCAGATACAGCCCAACGGAGAGAGCGTACAGGAATGTCTGATGAAGGCACTCGCTACCCTGCTGCGCTGCGACGTGGAGGTGACCGGAGCCGGACGTACCGATGCCGGCGTACATGCCCGGCTGATGGTGGCTCACTTTGACAGCGAACAGCCACTGAACACGGCACAGACAGCCGACAAGCTGAACCGCCTGCTCCCGCCGGACATCTCGGTATACCACCTGCGTGCCGTGCGTGCCGATGCCCATGCCCGGTTTGATGCCACGGCCCGCACCTATCACTACTTTGTCACGACGGCCAAGTCGCCCTTCAACCGCGCCTACAGCTACCGGCTGTTCCACACGCCCGACTTCGAACGGATGAACGAGGCGGCAAAGGTGCTGTTCGACTACACGGACTTCACCAGCTTCAGCAAGCTGCATACCGACGTGAAGACCAACAACTGCCGGCTGATGCAGGCCCGCTGGACACAGGTGGACGAAACGACATGGCGCTTTACCATCCAGGCCGACCGATTCCTACGGAATATGGTCAGGGCGATAGTAGGTACGCTGCTGGAGGTGGGGCGAGGCAAGCTGTCCGTCGAAGGTTTCCGCCGCATCATCGAGCAGAAAGATCGTTGCGCAGCCGGCACCTCCGTGCCGGGGCAGGCACTGTTTCTGACAGACATCCAATATCCCGACGAACTGTTTCTGGAGGAATCCGACACGCCCCGGTGAGCGGCTTCCACCAATCTGTTACAATAAACAAACTATCAAGTCATGTGGTTACTATTAGCTTTTCTTTCAGCCGCCCTGCTGGGCTTCTATGATGCGTTCAAGAAACAGGCCCTCAAGGACAATGCCGTCCTGCCCATCCTGTTTCTGAACACCGTCTTCTCCAGCCTGATATTCCTGCCGTTCATCCTCCTCTCCTTTCTGAGCCCTGCCACACTGGAAGGCACCCTCTTCCAGATGCCGGTGGCCGGATGGGAGGCACACCGGTTCATCATCGTCAAGTCCTTCATCGTACTCTCCTCGTGGGTGTTCGGTTACTTCGGCATGAAGCACCTGCCCCTGACCATCGTAGGTCCCATCAATGCCACCCGTCCTGTGATGGTGCTGATTGGTGCCATGCTGGTGTTCGGCGAGCGGCTGAACCTCTACCAATGGATTGGTGTAGGACTGGCCATCTGCTCCTTCTTCCTGCTGAGCCGCTCGGGCAAGAAGGAGGGCATCGACTTCCGTCACAACAAGTGGATTCTGTTCATTGTGCTGGCTGCCGTAGCCGGAGCCGTCAGCGGACTGTATGACAAATACCTGATGACCCGCCTCCACCCCATGCTGGTGCAGTCGTGGTACAACCTCTATCAGGTCTTCATCCTGTGCCCCGTGCTGTTGCTGCTATGGTATCCCAAACGCAAGGAGAGCACCCCCTTCCGCTGGCGGTGGACCATACTGGGCATTTCGCTGTTTCTCTGCGCAGCCGACTTTGTCTATTTCTACGCACTCAGTTACGAAGATTCCATGATATCCATCGTCTCCATGGTACGGCGCGGCAGTGTCATTGTCTCCTTCCTTTTCGGCGCCCTCTTCTTCCACGAGAAGAATCTGAAGAGCAAGGCCATCGACCTTTTCTTGGTGTTGCTCGGCATGTTCTTCCTCTACCTGGGCAGTCGCTGATCAACGGAGGATGTCGTCCAACGGAATGGCCCGGAACACCAGATCGTAACCGCCTGAACGCTCGTCTTCTTCCCAATAGAAGCCTACCCGTCCGTCGGGCAACAGGGTCATGGTGGAATAGGCCGATGTGGTTTGGCTCACCTGATAGCCCCCCTGCCAATGGGAAGCGAAGCTGAGTGGGGTCTGATAGTCGGACGGGTGAGACAATGCTTTCCAATAAATGGTTACATGGGTACGCTTGGGGCCTGCAGGTACGCTCTGCAAGGCGTAAGCTTGCCCCCGATGGGTCACCATCAGCAGTTCGCCGTTGCACGGAGTGCCTTCGTTGCAGATGCCTCCGGGTGCCTCCCGGCTGTCTACCGGTGTGTCCCACCGGCCTTGTGCACGCTGCACATCGTCATAACGGAACAGATTGAAATAGCGTCCGCCACTCTTCCGCGAACTGATAAGTACACTGCCGTCGGGCAGTTCCTCACACTTGGCTTCATCGCCTTTCGGTACACAGCTCTCTGTGGCACTGCCCAATACCTGCCAGGAGCGTCCGAAATCGTCGCTATACAGGACAAAGTTGCCCTGATGCGTGCAGAGGGCAGCGTACAGGCGGTAGTAGTCGCCCACCTTCACCCGACGGCTCTGGCAGATGCGTCCCGAAGACATGAAGAGTCCGTTCACCCGCCGGTCAAACAGATGCTGGTAGACCGACGCAGTGTGGTCGGTGAGCGTATCCCACCTCCATGTGCCCGACGGAGCATCACGGTAGGCACGGATTGACACCATACGTTGGCTATGCTCTATCGTGGATCGGGGGTAAGGCACATCGCCCGCCACGCACACCAGCAACAGTTCCTCGCGCTCGCGGTCGGCTACCAGACAGGCATCCCCAAAGCCTGTGTCGGATCCCTGCCCCGTACCCACCAGTACGTCAAACGGTTCGCTCCATGTAGTGCCGTTGTCCGAGCTGGTACGGCCCAAGATATCCACACGCCCGTAGCCGATGTCCCTGCCGCAAGGACGACGGTCGGCAAGCGCAACCAGTTCACCCCCTGCAGTGGTGGCAATGGCCGGTATGCGGTAAGGAAAGCCGGAGGCATCGCCGGTATGAAACAATACGCTCTGGGCCATTGACTGGAGTGAAATCACTCCCCAAAGCCATGCGGCCATAAAAAACTTCTTCATATGATATTCTATTTTTAATTCAAGTTTCGGTTTTACGTCAACAGATTGATAGAATGGTTGTTATAACTGTAGGGGCGCAACATTTTGCGCCCTGGACCCGCTGTCGTGCGGTTTGGGGCGGAAATAGTGCAAGGTGATTGCAATAAAGCTCACTTTAATTGTCGAACCGCAGTCTATCTTCTGCAAATGTAGATAAAATCCGCGAGATTCCACACCGACAAGATAAAGAAAGATGTTTGTCTTTAGAGGAAAGATAGTAAATGAAAAAGTATATTGGAAACCCGTTGGCGGAATTAAGTTAGTGCGTACTTAATTCCGCCAACGGGTATGGA
>CALZEQ010000091.1 GCA_945641355.1 uncultured Mediterranea sp.
CTCCAAGACTTCTCTCACCCTTGGACAGACGAGATGTTATACAAGAAATACGGATTGGACGAGAACGAAATTGCCTTTATTGAGTCAATGATTCGTCCGATGGAATAACGTTCGAACCGCGTTCGGACGGCAGAAAAACGTTGTCCGAACGCGGATTGAGGGCAGTGCGTTCTTTGAAAAGTTGTATCTACTCCACACCCACAAACGATGTGTAGTTGTCTGGGGTGATGACCTGAAACACAGCCTCGGGATAAGTGTCTGTAAAGGCTTTGGGGGCGCGGGGAAGTTTCTTGGGGTTGAACTTAAACTCAAACGCCTGCATTGTACCGTCCTCTATCTCCACGAAGTCTATCTCCGCTTGGGCTTGAGTGCGCCAGAAATAGATTTGTGCGTAGCTCTGGCGGTATGCATTGTGCTTCACACGCTCGCTCAGCATCATGTTCTCCCATAACGCTCCGGCATCTGTGCGCAAGTTGAGAGGCGCAAAATTGCTGAGGATTGCGTTGCGTATGCCGTTGTCGTAGAAGTATATTTTGCGATTGTGGCGTAACTCTGTCCGTAAGTTACCACTATACGAAGGCAGCCGGAAGATGACAAAACACTTCTCCAACAGGTCAATATAACTCTCTACGGTAGCTCGGTCGATGCCTATCAGACGGCTGAGCTCGTTGTATGAAACCTGCTCTCCCACCTGCATCGCCAACGCTTGAAGCAGACGCGAGAGTACCTCCGGTTTACGGATGCCGTTGTAGCTGAGCAGGTCTTTGTAGAGGTAGTTGCTCGCGATGGTGGTCAGGATGCGTTTGGCATGATCCGGATGTGTGACGACTTCGGGGTAGCAGCCATAAATCAGTCGCTGCTCCAAAAGCCGCCGTTCCTCGCGTACCGAATAGTGCTGGCTCAACTCTGCCAGCGAAAACGGGTACAGACGATATTCAAAAATGCGTCCCGTGGCAGGTTCGTAAATCTGATTGGAGAGTTCCAGCGAAGACGAACCCGTAACAACCACTTGTACCCGGTCGCGAAATGTATCGGCCATCATTTTGAGAGTCAGACCAATGTTTTTCACACGCTGCGCCTCGTCAATGACCACGTAGCGTTTGTTTCCTACCAACTGCTGCAATCCAGTAGTCGTTTGGCCTTCCAACACCTGGCTGTCGTCTATGTTGTCGCAATTCAGCCACAGCGTTTCTGTACTTGGAATAGACAATTGCGATAACAAGGTAGTCTTGCCCACTTGACGTGGCCCTAAAACGGCGATGACTTTCCCTTGGAAAAAGTCCGCAGCAACAGATTGATTGATAAGCCGACTGATCATCTTCTTTTCGATATTGATTAGGTCACAAAGGTACAACTTTTCTTGGAATTGAGGTAAGATTAAGAATACCTAATCGACAAATTTATACTAAATATGTAGATTGTATTCTACAAATTTGTACTAAAAATGTGGATTAGGATAGATTTATATAAGTTCGAACGGCAGAAAAGCCTTGTACGAACGCGGATTGAAAACAGTGCGCTCTTTGAAAAGTTGTACCTTTATCGTGTCTGCATCCTTAATCATATACGTTGCGCATTAATAACAGATACGAGTTTCCTAAATTTCAGGAAAGAAAACGGGTAAAGTTTCCTCTTTTTTAGGAAACGCTTGGTAAAGCGTACACCTTTTATTCAACGCATGCAAGGAAAATGACAAAAATAATATAAAAATAGAGAAATATGGCAGCAACAGATTTACTTCAGCATCAGGTGCCGGAACGCCCCGTCATTTACGCCTATTCCGACACACGCTTTCCCGACATGCTCAAGGTGGGCTATACAGCTCGACCCATCGAGGTGCGTATGAAAGAGCATTATCCCACGCTCGTGCCCCGGCAGTCGTGGAAGGTGGAACTTATCCGCTCGGCCATGCGTCAGGATGGCTCGGTATTCAGAGATACGACCGTACACGATGTGCTTCGTGGAGCAGGCATAAAGAATCCCAGTGGCGAATGGTTCGCCTGTAGTACTAAGGAGGTGGAGCAGGCCATCGAGGCAGTCAGGCAGAACGAAACGACGCTGCTGCAACGTACCTTGGACTTCCGGATGAGGCCCGAACAGCAGGAGGCGGTCGGCAAGACGGCGGCCTACTTCAAGTCGTTTGCTGTCGACAAATCTAACGCGGGGCTGACGGCCCACTTCCTGTGGAACGCCAAGATGCGCTTCGGCAAGACCTTTACCGCCTATCAGCTGGCGCTGCGTATGGGGTGGAAGCATGTGCTGGTGCTCACCTTCAAACCTGCCGTAAAGACTGCCTGGAAGGAAGACCTGCTGACGCACAAGGACTTCGAGGGATGGACGTTCGTGGAGAAGCAGGAGAACCGCGAGTTCAATCGGGTGTCCCCCGGCCAGCGGTTTGTCTGCTTCGCCTCCTTTCAGGACGTGCTGGGCAAGAACCGGGCAGGAGGTATCAAGGCCACCAACGAGTGGATTCAGCAGGTGCAGTGGGACTGCATCATCCTCGACGAATACCACTTCGGGGCCTGGGGCAGGAATGCCCGGGAGTTCTACAACAGGCAAGACCCGGCTTCGCGCTTCATGGAAGAGATGCAATCGGTCTACGAGGAGGATGCTGCTTCGGAACAGGAGATGGAAGCTCGCGAACTGTTTGACGAGGGGCTGATGCCGCTCGAAACGAAGCATTACCTCTATCTCTCCGGCACGCCCTTTCGGGCCATTGCCAGCGGTGAGTTTATCGAAGAGCAGATTTTCAACTGGACCTATTCGGACGAGCAGGCAGCCAAAGCCCGTTGGGATAGCCGTCGGGGACGGAATCCCTATCAGGCGCTGCCGAAGATGGTGATGCTGACCTATCAGCTGCCCGACAAGATTCGGGAGATTGCCGAGCAGGGGGAGTTCTGTGAGTTTGACCTCAACGAGTTCTTCCGCGCCGAGGACGACCGCTTTGTCAACGAGGCGTATGTGCAGAAGTGGGTGGACCTGATTCATGGCGTATATGCCGAACAGGTGGTGAGCGACCTGAAACTGGCCGGGGAGAGGCCGCCCATGCCCTTCTCCGATGCCCGCCTGCTCGACTATCTGCGGCACACCTTCTGGTTCCTGCCTTCGGTGGCCGCCTGCCGGGCCATGGAGCGGTTGCTGAAAAAGCCAGTCAATAGAAAGTTCTTTGACCGCTATGAAATCATCGTGGCCGCAGGCAGTGAGGCCGGGATGGGAGCCGAGGCTGTCAATCCGGTCTACGAACGCATGGGTAATCCGCAGGAGGACTGCACCATCACGCTCTCGTGCGGCAAACTATCAACGGGTGTTACCGTCAGACCTTGGACAGGTATCTTCATGCTGCGCAACTCCTCTTCGCCCGAGACCTATTTCCAGGCGGCGTTCCGTGTGCAGTCACCTTGGACGTTGCGCGACGAGTGGGGCGAGGAGGTGGTGCTCAAGCCCCTTTGCTACGTATTTGATTTTGCCCCCAACCGGGCACTCCGTCAGGTGGCCGAATACAGTTGCCGCCTGAGCGTGGACGAGCAGAATCCGGAACAGAAGGTCAGCGAGTTCATCCGGTATCTGCCTATCCTGGCCTACGATGGTTCCAGCATGAAACAGATAGATGCAGCGGGCATTCTGGATATGGCGATGTCCGGCACTACAGCCACACTGCTGGCCCGGCGGTGGGAAAGCGCGTTGCTCGTCAATGTGGACAATGGTACGTTGAGCCGCCTGTTGGCAAGTCCCGAGGCCATGAAGGCGCTGATGAACATTGAGGGATTCCGCGCGCTCAACAAGGATATCGAGACCATCATCAACAGGTCTGAGGCGGTGAAGAAGGTGAAAAAGGAAAAGGGGGACCGGCTGACACAGAAGGAGAAAAAAGAGCTGAGCGAGGCGGAGAAGGAGTACAAGTCGAAGCGGAAAGAGATACAGCAGAAACTCATCAAGTTTGCTACGCGCATACCGGTCTTCATGTACCTGACGGATTATCGCGAATATACGCTCTATGATGTCATCCATCAGCTCGAACCCGACCTCTTCCGCAAGGTGACGGGTCTTACGCTGCCCGACTTCGACCTGCTGGTGTCACTGGGCGTGTTCAACCGCGAACTGATGAACGATGCGGTCTACAAGTTCAAGCGGTATGAGGATGCCTCGCTGGTCTATACAGGCATCAATACCCACGAAGGCGAGAACGTCGGTGGATATGATACGGTCATTTCCGAACAGACGTACAAGAGTCAGATCCCGTTGGTCGATATAGGTTAAGTTCGCCAACGGAGAAAAGAAGTTTCTCCCTGCCATTCCCTTACCATTCCCTTAGCATCCTGTTCGTTTCCTGTTCCTACGGTAAGGGAAATGTAGGGGAAACGTAGGG
>CALZEQ010000092.1 GCA_945641355.1 uncultured Mediterranea sp.
CGAAGAGGAAGCGTGCGTCGTGCCGTCGGTCGGCATGATGCGCCGCGAAGCAGGCGGGGGATCCATCGGGTTGTCGTTATGCTCATGTTTATTCTATTACATATATCTGTACTAATACAATTCAAATCCATCGCATAAGAATCTGCCCGTTTCTTCATTCTCCACTATCAAGATGACTGTTGAACTAATGTTTTCAATGCCATCGTTTACAATCTGTTGATTGCTGTTCTCGACAAATTCAATACTTTTAAAATCATCAAATCCAGTCTTTTCCATGTAGAATCTGGCCGCACCCGTTCCTGCTTCTTCAACGAGTATTAAAACAGGCAAATTTACATTGTTATCTTTCAGATATGATAAAAAGTACAGAAATTGGCCGACACAAAAGGAACAGTCGGCATTAAGTAAATAAATCAATCCTGTATAAGGCTTTGTTCTATGCTTAAGAATACCTTTTACATCTATATAGGTTGTGTCATTTACAATATCCGTAGCCTTTCCTTCATCAACCAATTTATTCAGAATAGTCTTCGGGTCATTTTTCTCAGGGATGCAGCCGCTATTTACAAGCAAAGCTGCAACGATGTATTTAATCCATGTTTTCATAGACTTTCATCAGTACGGGAGTTTCATCAGAGTTCGAAACCGTTACATAAATCCCATCTTTTCCTTTTGATATGGAGAGTACATAGCTCTCCATGCGTATGCAGTCAATCAGATTTCCTTCCCAGTCAAGTTTTAGAATCCATCCCGACAAGTCTTTCATCTCCATTTCAGAAGTCAGACAAGCACCCACGTAGGAGAGATAGACACTGTTTTCATCCGCATAGTACGTCATATAAGCATAAGGGATGAACTCCTTGAACGACACGTTCATCATTCTGTCCGCTTCCCCGGTCAGACTGTATTTGGCATGAAGGTCAACCGGTCCCTTTATCAGACGTTGCAGATGGAGACCGGCATCGTATATTTCCAGCACGGATTGGTGCATGGAGGCGTATACGATGCGTGTCTGTTGCGGATGTGCGATGATGCATCCGTCTACAGATACGTTCCTTGTCCAATACTTGTACCTGTTCTTCTCCGTGTACACGCTTTTCCCGTCAGTGGCAATGAAGCGTGGAGCCTCTTGCCTGATGTCCGCGGCATCGTCCGCGAAGCAATATGGGTTTTCAAGCAGGAATCCTTCCTTATACGGTACGGCTGTAGGACTTCCGATGACATTATGTGGTTTTGGTAAGACCGTATAGGTGGAATCGCGCAGCAGGGAATCCAGATGCACTACCGCCAACTGTCCTTTCACATAATCGTTCACCAGCAATTGTTTTCCGCTCAAGTAGACAATGGCACTGAGCATCTCCTGTGGTCCGTCCCCGAGGCGGAACAGTCTGGCGATTTCCTTCTTTGTCTTCAGATGGTATAATTCGATGAAATATCCGTCAATATGTTTTTTGTTAGCCACAACCAACACGCTGTCCGCATACACAAGGAACTGTTTCGCGTAGATGAAGTCATTGGCCGTTTCGATGGTGTCCATCCTGTAATTTGGGGCTGTTGACAGTACCTGACTTTCCCATACAGTAGTCGGGAGAGCATTCTCCTTCTTTACATGCATACAACCCGACAGGAGCAAAATACATAGCAGATAAAGTATTTTCATTGTTTCAGTAGTTATAAGAGTGTAGGATGCAGAGACACAACAGACAAATCAATCGATTACTTTTCTATTCAGAATTATACTCCTGCGTGTCCCTGCATCAGATTCAATCAATGTTACTTTTTGACTTCTGTACCGTCACAAGTTAATGTGTGTCCTAAAGCCGTTTTGGTGCAAGTTCCTGCTCCTTTACACTCAAATTTGACGGTAGTTCCACCTTTTGTGATTTCGCATCTAGCCAATGCTTCCACATTTGTCAGCATGACATCCGTCATTTCTTCTTTCGGTTGGTTGGCATAAATAGTCAGACCTGCTACAGCCACGATGGCAACAGCCATCATACCTTTAATTAATTTTCTCGTTTTCATACAATGATTTTTTAAATTATTAATATACAGTCGTGAAGGCACTCTCAGCCGTTGTCCTCTTCCTTCACTCCTGCAGCCGGTAGCAGAACTGCTGCCTTCCGTCCTCCCACCGGAACACCTGCTCCTCCACGCCCTTGGTGTGGTCGTGCAGCCACAGCAGCGCGTTCCGTGGGACGTTGGTATATACCAGCCTCTCCTCCCCGGCCGTCTTCACCCCCAGCGACTGCCATCCTGCAGTGCCCGCCTGGTAGAACAGTTCGTAGCGGTCTCCCGGACTGACGTAGTTGTCGTCGTTGCAGGCCGTGTAGCGGATGCGCCCTATGCGGACAGGCCCGTCCAGCTCCAGCAGACAGGGCGTGTCGGGGTGCGCCGCCTCGTAGCGGCTCAGGTTCTGCCCGTCGAAGGCCTTGTCCACGGCGTAGTCGGCCACTCCTCCCAGCGGTCCGTCCGCCTGCAACACACGCAGCCCCGCCGGGCTGTCCCCCTCCTGCGTGCCGTACACCTCCAGCTCCGAAATGTTCAGCCTGCGTCCCGGGGGAGGGGAGACCCTGATGTAGCGGAACGCCTCTTCGCAGGCGGGGCGGAGGACCCGCGTGCGGCTGTATGCGGTGTCGCACCGCGACTCTCCCAGCAGTACGGCATGGCGGAAGTGGGGGTCGTTGCTCCCGTAGAAACGCACTCCGTCCATCTCGTGCATGCGCGACGTCCAGTAGCTTGTCAGCGGATGCTTTCGCAGCAGCGTCACCGTGTCCCGCTGCGCCGTGTCAGGCTCCAGCAACCGCGCCTTCCCCTGTCCGTCGGTCAGGAAGGGATATCCTCCCGGTTCCCATCCCGTTTCCGTCCGCCTCAGCGGCTGGTATACCAGCCCTCCCGTCTCCAGGTTCTCCGCCACCGTCCTTCCCCCTTTCCGTCCGTAGGTGCCGATGGGTATCCATCCGTTCATGGAGAATACGCCGATCAGTCCCTCCGGCACCTGCTCCACGCCCGGTATCTCCACCCGGTTGGCCGGATAGTACTGGTCCGTCACGTCCGTCATCCTTGGCCCGAAGATTGAGCCCTCTCCCTGCCGTTTGGTGCAGAGCAGCCGGTACACCTTCCCCTTTCTCCTTCGGTTCGTCCACTTGCGGCTCACGCCCGTCCGGAGCAGTTCGGTAGGGATGAAGCGCCCCGTCGTGTCCCTGAATACGTTCCAGCTGTGCCCCAGGAAAGCGTCGGGCGAACAGAGGTACCTGTCTGTGGCCACGGGTACGCCTATGGTGCGCAGCAGGTAGGTCATGAAGTCCGTCTCCTCCCTGCATGCCCCCACGGGATGGCGCAGCAGGTATTCCCCTCCCAGGTTGGGATAGCTGAAGTCGTTGTTGTAGCAGAAGGGGTATGTCCGCTTCAGGTAGTGCTGCAGGCAGTCCACCGCCTCCACCACGTCCGTCCCCCGGTAGATGGAGTCGAGCACGGGCAGGAAGCGGTCTGCATAGATCCGTCTCCAGTTGTCGGGCTCCTCCTCCCCTATCCAGTAGGGCAGTAGGTAGTGGCAGAAGTCCTCGAAGGAACAGTGCTTTCCCCATTGCCTGCAGTGCCACGAGCGGAAGGCCAGTTCGATGTTCTCGATGAGGTATTCCGCGGTCAGCACATGCACGTCGTACACGGGCCGTTCGTTTCTGTATGAGTAGGCCCCCCACTTTTGTTCCACGTCGAAGGGCAGGCAGCTCTCCTGCTGTGCGGCCACGGCCAGCACCTTCCTGATGCTGTCGATGCCCGCGCTCCGGTAGAAGTGCCTGTCCTTCATCTGTATGAGGAGGAAGCGTGCGGCTGCCAGCTTCCGGGGCTCATTCCGGTAGTGCCGCAGCACCGCCTCCAGTTCACCGCGGTTATCCCTCGCAAAGTCCAGCGTTTCCTGCAGCAGCCGCTCCTCGCGGGAGGTGCAGGAGGCAAGGAGGGCAAGCAGTAGTGTCAAAATGAATAGTTTCATGTGAAGGTTGTTTGATAATCATAATAATATACTTGTTATCATGGACAATCCACTACCAACAAGACCGGATTCTCCTCTTCCTGTTCCATATCGGCCGGTTGCATCAAGTCGGAG
>CALZEQ010000093.1 GCA_945641355.1 uncultured Mediterranea sp.
TGTCGATGATGGAAGATAATGTGCATTTTACAACGCAGTAATCAACTATAGCCAAAGCAATTTATGAAAAATTTAAAGAAGTATGCATTGGCCGCAACCATTGCAGTAGTAGCAGGATTCGGTATTTACCTCAATCAACCCAAAGAACAGATGTCTGAAACCATGTTGGAAAATATTGAAGCAATAGCAAGTGGAGAAGGTACACCTGGAGTAGTTAGTTGCAGCTATCATGAAAACTCTGAATGCCATGTATATAGTGGAAGTACATTGATAGCTACCTATTACCAAAGAAAGCGTGATTAGAATGAAGAATAAGATTCTTATAATAATCCTGTCAACCATTTGTGCCTGTTCATGCCAGAACAGACACAAAGGCTCTGACATGCAGTTTGCCGTGACAGAGAACCTGACTGCGGCTGAGGAGATTGATTTAGAGCAATGGGGCATACTGCTGCCTTCGCATCTGGTGGTGACTGCCGACAGGATAGTGGTGGTGGAATGCGATAACGACAATCACGTCAGCGTCTTCGACAAGGAGTTCCGACTGCTGTTCCGCAAAGGTATGACCGGGCAGGGGCCACAGGAGTTTATTCAGATATTCTCCGTCGGTATGTTGAACGATGACGAGATAGGACTGTATGATGCAAACCTGGGTGTCATGCGGCGTATGAACATCAAGGATTCCACCATGCTGATGACGGACTGCCTGCGCAACGCGCGGTTCCGCCATCAGGTGCTGCCCGTTGCAGAAGGCAGGTTCCTGGCAGTCAACACCCACGCCGACCATGCTTTCGAGATGATGGATACCGAAGGGTGCATTCTGGACTCTTTGGCTTACTGGCCTCCCAAGCCGGAAGGTGTTTCCGACTTCACTCACCGGCTGGCCTGCACGGGTCCCATGGCTCTTTCTCCCGACAAAGAGCGGTTTGTAAAGGCCACATGGGCCGATGGAGCCATCGAGTTCTTCCGGATAGAGGGAGACAGGCTGTCCCATCAGAAGCGAACAGGCTTTTTCGATATGGACTACGGAGTGGAACATGCCGAGGTTGACCTGCCCCAAAGCAATGAACGCACCCGGAAAGGATATACGAATGTGACATACAGCAGGAATGCCGTCTGGGCCACCTTCTCCGGCAATTCCATCGACGAGAAGTCGCCCTCGTACGAACTGCATCAATACACATGGGACGGCGAGCCTGTGAAACGCTTTCTGCTGGACAAGCCATCGGGGAAAATCTGCTACGACGATGCTGCCCATGCGCTCTACTGTTTAGGCAACCTGTCTGCCGGAGAGTCGGTCGTCAGAATCTATCGGATGCAGGAAGAATAAACAAATAGGAGATGTCCTGTATAGTGAAAACACCCTGTACAAAGCAGGGTACAGAGCGGTACGCAAGATTGGAACGTCATCAGATATCCGTTATGAAATGCAAAAATACGATGCGGACATTCATTCTGGCACTACTGCTTGCCCTCCTTGCCTCCTGCACCTCCCGCGAGGAGCGGCTGCTGCAGGAAACGCTGGACTTTGCGAGGGATAACCGCGGTGAACTGGAGGCGGTGCTGCGGCACTACCGGAAGCGGACATACCCCTTCTGCTACAACAACGACTTCAGCTATCCCAACCTGGGAGGGGAATACCTGCTGCGCCATCCCGTGGGGGCATGCAGGGAGGAGACGGACTTCATGACCTACCTGCTGCGCACCATAGGCGTACCCGTGGCCACAGACAGGTACCTCTGTTCGCCCGACGCTTTCCTGGGGCACAGCTGGAACGTATTCAGGGACACGACGGGGCGCTTCATCCCTACCGAACTGCTCCGGACGGGCGTGAGCCGCAAGTGGACGAACCGAAGAAGAAAGGAGCAGGTGTTCCGGTGGGAGGACGGAAGGCAGCAGTTCTGCTACCGGCTGCAGGAGTGAAGGAAGAGGACAACGGCTGAAATGTCTTCACAACTGTATATTAACAATTTAAAAAAATATTGTATGAAAACGAGAAAATTAATTAAAGGTATGATGGCTGTTGCCATCGTTGTTGTAGCAGGTCTGGCTATTTATGCCAACCAATCCAAAGAACACAAATCTGATGTAATGTTAGCCAATATTGAAGCATTAGCCAGCGGAGAGAGCTTTATTTATTATCGTCTGTTTCCTTGTGCAAAATATCCATATAATAATGAATGTAGATTTAGTAATGACACTACTCGTCCCGGTTGTTATGGACCTACATATTGCAATTAAACAATCCTCCGCCATTTGGGTAGGGGTTGCGTCCCTTTTCATGGTCTCCTGCCATTCGTCGGGCGACCCGAAGAAGAGGCAGCCCCTTTCGAAGATGGAGGTGAAGACAGAGGTGTTCAGATTTGAATCAGCCGATGTCGACAATCTGAAATCGTACAGCCTGACGTGCGCCTTTGAGGCGGACTCGGTGGCGGTGATGTATGCATACAACTACAAGACGCATGGGTTGGACTGCTTCAACCTGCTACAAGGTACGGTTTCGCACATTCCCTTTGCCGTCAGCGGAGCAGATGCCGTGAACCGTTCTGTGAGGAGTCTGTACGTACAGTCACCCGACTCGATATGGATATACGACGATTCGCAACATGCCCTGTTGCTGGACGGGAAGGGCCAAGTACGGCGCAAGACGAATCTGCGGAAGGGGCTGGAGAGGGGCGAAGAGCTGCTGATAGAGCGCAACTATGCCATCTGTACGGCTCCCCTCCGGTACGATGCCGACCGTCAATCCTTGCGCTACGCCTGTCAGGATCTCTCCCATCCCGTCAGGGATATCTATGTATGCGAACAGCCTCTCAACGACTCGCTCCCGGTAAAGAAACGGCATCTTTCACGTCCGCATTCGGTGTCCGACTTTGCAACGGGCACCTACGGAAACATGGGAGGGGTGAACCTCTGCTTTACTCCGAATGGCCTGATATACAACTATCCGGTGGAGTCCGCCGTGTACGTAGCGTCGGCAGCCTCTTCCGAAGAGCATATGCTGACGGCGGAAAGCAACTACACGCCCAATGTGGCAGCCCGATGCCAGTCGCCTCAGGATTACAGCAGCTGGATAGTACACACCATCGAGAACCCGCATTTCTACGAAGTGATTTCTCTGCCCGGCCAGGAGATGTTTGCACGCCTGCATCTGGGAGGCTGTCCGGCAGACGTTTCTGCTGATTTGGGGGTACAGATGGATAGCCGCGGCTGCTACCTGACCCTGTTTGATGCCGAAATGCAGCAAACGGCTGAAATAGAGCTACCCTCCCGGCATTACGACTACTACACAGGGTGGTGTGGAATGAGGGACGGCATCCTGCTGTTTGCAGACAACCATCAGGAAGAGGAAAGTGAAGACGAAACGACTGTAATCGAATGGATTAGACCGACGCCTATTCCGGACAGATAATTGTTGAACAGATACAAGAAAGAAGGAGGTGAAAGCACAAAAAAGGACCTATCGAATTTGAGCAGACAATACATCCGCCCGAGTATGCCGGAAGGCAATAATAACAACAAATTTCTAATTTTAAACCAAATTATCATGAAAAGAAAACTTCATTTAATGATGGCTGTTGCCATCGTTGCTGTAGCAGGTCTGGCCATTTTTGCCAGCCAGCCCAAGGAAAACAAATCTGATGTAATGCTGGCTAACATTGAAGCATTGGCCGGAGCTGAATGGGGAGAAACTGTATACTGCTGTGGAAACTACGGTGAGTGTATGGTTGTCCTGAACGGAACAGGTACAATAATAAGAGTTGCAGGCATTAAACTGACAGTACCCTGTCCGTATTAAATTATGATTTAACAGAAGAAGATGGATGACAATCTGTCTTCTTCATTATAGAATATATCATGAAAGTCCACTTTTCTCGAAAACTGACACTGTACTGCTCAGCCTGCTTTTTCTTATTGGCATCATGCCATAACGATGAGGGGAAAGGCCTGATGGAACGCTTCCCGACTGCCGTACAACTACAACCTGATGCTCTGTACACATTCGATTCCGACTCTC
>CALZEQ010000094.1 GCA_945641355.1 uncultured Mediterranea sp.
TAGGTCCGCCCCTACGAGGTGGGGTCGTACTACTTGTAGCTTGTAGCTCGTAACTAAAAAACAGCTCGTAGCTTGTAGCTAAAAAAACGGTAAACAATCCGTACAAACGCTGATAGTCTCTCCGTCGCAGCCGGTCGCGCCCGTTCCCCTCTTTTCTCCACTCCTCCCATCGGCGTGATTTTTTCATCATGTAGAAAAAAAATCTCTCACGTGAGAAGCGCAAAAAACTGAAAAGCGTCACAGATAACAGATAACAGTTTTCGAAATTCGTTTTTCATTCTTGTTTCCCGCATTTTTGCCTATAAAACTTGCATACTTTCTCTGAAAAAGCCTATATTTGCAACCAAACGAAAAACGTAAAACGAAGTGCCATGAACCCATTTTATACCCAAAATAGAGCCAAAAGAAGCCTGAAAAGAGGTTCGGGGGGGGGGTAATTTTGCCCTTTTAGTCCCGCTTTTTCCTCTGCTTTTCCCTCCTTTTCGGCTCCCTTCAGGGGTGTGTCAACTCCATTCACGACCCCGACCTTGATGCTCCCGCCCTTCCCGACGACCCCGATTCGCTCTACCACATCCTGCCCGGCAAGTGGTATGCCTGCCAGTTTCGCTGCCCCCTCCTCCGACACGCTTACTCATCAACGAAGTGCATGATTCTTGCCAGAAGTTTGTGTAAGATTCCCTGACAAATGTGATGCGATGTGCCAAATGGTCCTGCTGATTCCTATGCAATCATTTTCTCTAGCAAGTTGCCGCAGGCACGCGGGTTCAAGCGTAATCAATAATCAGCAATCAATAATCCAATGCCATTGTGAACCATGTGGAGGAGGATAAACCTCATACCTGATTCAGGTATCAGCTTCCAGTTACAAGGCCCTGCCAATCGCGACCATGTGGACGAGGAAGAAAGGAAGGGTGAACGAATCGTTCACCGTCCCCCAGGGCAGAGCCGGTTCCCGACGACACGCAGCACATCTTTTCAATTTAAAATTACTAGTGATGCTGTATTATAAAACTATTTCACTTCAATTACTACCACTTGTTCGGGAAGTCCCTCAACCCGTACCTTCACATTCATCATTCCCTTGTTTCGCCCCGCTTGTACCACAATCTGGCACTTTCCGAAATAAGTAGGCAGTGAATGACTATTGAACCGGAATTCCCGACGCATCTCACCACTGTCAATCCCCATCAACCGTCCATCACCGTCCACACGAACAGTTACCATACGATTATCTATTCTGACAGGCACACCATCCTCATCAAACAGTTGCAAGGAGATAAAAGAAAGATCCCGCCCGTCTGCTTGCAGTACGGTCTTGTCTGGTGTAAGTGTATAACGTTCCGCTACAAGTTTGCTTGTCTGAATGCTGTCGCGGCACACCTCTTTGCCACCCTTATATCCGATGACAACCACCTTCCCAGGTCGATAAGGCTGATTCCAAATAATGGTATTATTCAGATAGTCTTTCGGTTTGCGCGGTCCATATTTCTTTCCACGTGGATCTATCAGTACCACTTCATCACAATTGGATGGGGTATGAATTGGCAACACACGTGAATCGGTATATGGAAAAGTCCAGTCATGCACCATAGGCGGTGTCTGCCAGTGATCCTTACCCGGATCTTCGTCTATGCCATAATCCACGACAGCCATTTTCAAAACAGGCTTGTCTGTCCACATCGCACGGAAATAGGCGGCACGAGGCTTCTCGTCCATGCACATGTCGAAAAGCGTGGCTGCCCATCCCTTGCTCGGCCAACCCATGCTTTCCCCGGTATAATCCACTCCGGCCCAGATGAACGCTCCACAAAAGTAATCATTTTCCATCACATAGTTCCACGGATTCTTGGGAGAATAATCCCTTGCTTCATAAGGTCTCAATCCGCTATAATAGGGATAGCTTTCACTTATCAGGCCAATTCGTTCAGGATGTTTTTTCTTGTCCTCTATATAAGATAGTTCACTATAGTTATACCCTACCACATCAGTCACCGAAGCGAACTTGTCCTGATATGCCGGCGCCAGTGCCAGCATGGTTGGACGTGTCGGTTCTAATTCATGTACAAAATCACGCAATAGGGTCGCACGTTCCACCCCCACGTTGTCCTTACGGGTGGCTTCTGCCAACTCATTGCCGATACTCCAAAGAACGATGGAAGGATGGTTACGGTCACGCACAACCATATCACGAATATCCTGTTGCCAACATTCATCAAAAAACTGCTCGTAATATCCCGACTTCCATTTGTCGAAAGCCTCATCAATGACCAAAAAGCCAATGGAATCACAATAATCCAGGAACTCCGGTGAAGGCGGATTGTGTGAACAGCGGATGGCATTGGTTCCAAACTCTTTTAAAATAGTCAGACGGCGTTCGTATGAACGGTCTGGAACGGCACTCCCCAAACATCCTGCATCTTGATGCAGGCACATACCTTTCATCTTGATGTTCTTCCCGTTCAAGAAGAAACCTTTGTCCTTATCAAAACCGATGGTCCGCACTCCGAACCGGGTCGTGTAGCGGTCTATTACTTTTCCCTTTTGTTTCAATACTGTTTCCAAACGATAAAGATAAGGTTTCTCCAAATCCCACAATTGCGGGTTGGACAGTGTGAAAGACTGTGCAACATCTTTTGTCCCGTTTTCCGGCATCACAACCTCTGTCCGGGCTGCATACTGCTTGCCGTTTATCTTCAACAGGTTACCTTGCGCATCCATCAACTGTTGCATAATCTCTATCTTACCAGCTGATGCCGACGCATTGGCTATAGTCGTGACACACGATATGGTGGCCGATTCTGCCGACACTTGGGGAGTGGTGATATATGTACCCCACATCTTGACATGTATCGGATTAGTTACCTGCATCCATACGTGGCGGTAAATACCCGAACCGGTGTACCAGCGCGATTTCTCCGAATGATCTACTTTCACGCTCAATGTATTCTTTTCTCCGTACTTCAAATAAGGAGTCAAGTCTGTTTCAAATGAAGTATATCCATAACGATGATAATCCACCTTCTGTCCGTTCAGAAAGATGGTAGCTTTATGATAGATGCCATCGAACACCATACTGACCCGTTTACCTTTGTAAGACGCAGGCACATTGAAATCTTTCTTATAATAACCTATACCACCCGGCAAATATCCACTTTCAGGACCAGCCTCTTTGTTAAAATCCAGTTCAATACTCCAGTCATGCGGAAGCTGAACAGGTTTATATGTACCTTGTTCTCCCAAACGGAACTGCCAGTCGAAATCAAAATTCTGCCGGACACGGTTGGAAGACCATCCTATTGTTCCAGTAAACAAGAATAAAATAATTATAAATAAATTACGTTTTTGCATAAATACTAATATTATGGCATGTTTCAAACCCGTTGGCGGAATTAAATTGATAAAAGATTTATGTATAAAAAGTTGTGCATA
>CALZEQ010000095.1 GCA_945641355.1 uncultured Mediterranea sp.
TCCTCGGTAAATAATCACTTTTAAAGCGACCTTTTTTGCCGTTATCGGCAAAAACACGTATATTTATACGTGAATTTGAATAAAAGCTTGCCGATAACAAAAGTATTTGAATCATGGAATATATATCAGTCGTTCAGTTTGCTGACAAATACGGTATCAGCGAGCGTACCGTCCGTCATTATTGTGCAGAGGGGAAAATAGAAGAAGCGTTCAGTACAGGAAAGACATGGATGCAGTACTTTTACTAAGATGACTACAGTACTCTTACTAAGATTACACTGGTACTCGTACTAAGATTAATTCCGCCAATGGGTTTTAATCTCATTCAGTAATAACTCAAATTTCAGATTTCCACTCGGCTATGGTACGGGTTTCGGAAGAGAAGTTCATGCCGATGCGGATAACCTGACGCGGGTCGGTGGCGTAGGGCTTGGCATAGCCTTTGGCCTCTATCTGTTGCAGGGCCTCGTCGGCACTGCCATCCATCTTGAACTCCAGGATGTAGACGTACTCTTTCATCTCCAGCGTGCAGTCCACACGGCCATAGCTCTGACGGTCTTCCACCTTGATGGCTTGGCAATAGACTCCTATCAGGCGTAGAATCAGGTAGAAGGTGTACTGGAAGTGCTTCTCCGTGGCCTTGATATCCTTCAATGCCTCGTGACTGTCATAGGGGATGCTGGCGAGGAAGGCGGTGAGCGACTCGCAGAAAGGTACCACCTCGCCACGATTCAACTGGCGGAACGAATCACGTACCCAGCTCTCGGGTGTATCTTCACTGCTTTTCAAGTAATTGGAAGCTATCAGGCTGAGGAAGCCCTTGCGCACCTCGTTGTTGGGGAAGTCCAGCAGGAAAGAATAGGTGGTCTCGTCATAATCCTTGATGGTCAAGTAACCGCTCTGATAAATCATGGGCAGCGAACGCTCCACGTCGGCCTTGTAGTCGATGAACTCCGAAGCATCGTAGTACTTGCCTGTCAGTTCGTTGATTTGCTCGTTGTTGTGCCCCAGCAGGCGGATGAGGTAGGTGGGAGTGCCCGAGGCAAACCAGTAGTCGCGCAGCATCTTCATGTCGAAAGCATTCAGCAGGCTGAAGGGGTTGTAAATGTCCTGCATGGCAGGGCTGAAGTGGTAACCATCATATTGGAGCTTCAGCATCTTCTTCATTTCCTCGGCTTCCACATTGAACTCCTCTGCCATCTCTCGGATAGGTTCAGCGAACACCTCCTCCAGCTCCTCTTGCGTAATGCCGCACAGGGCCTCGTAACGTTTGTCCATGCTGATGTCCTTGGGTTGGTTAAATCCACTGAACACACTGACCTGCGAAAACTTGGTCACGCCTGTGAGCATCACGAAGCGCAGGTCGGCATCGGCCGCCTTAAAGGTACTGTAGAAGCCCTTCAGAATGTTGCGATGCTCATCTTCCAAACGGATGCGATTGCCCGACTCATCGACAAACGACACCTCGGTGTCCAGCACATCAAGTATCGGCTTGTCGTATTCGTCAATCAGCACCACGACCCGTTGACCTGTCTGCTCGTGCGCACGACGAATCACACCTTTGAAACGGGCACCTAACGTGGTCTCCCGCTCATTAGAACCGAATATCTGTTCCCATTCGCCAACGTAGTCTGTCAAAGTCTTGGCCAACTCACCCTGCTTCGTAAAGTTTCCTCCATTGAAATCCATGTGGAATACAGGATAAACTATCCATTCCTTTTCCTGCGCATCAATAGCCAATCCTTCGAACAACTCCTTGTGTCCTAAGAAGTAGTGCTTCAGGGTGGAGATAAGCAGGCTCTTCCCGAACCGACGCGGGCGGCTCAGAAAGTAGATTGTTCCGTTGCAAACAAGGTCATAAATCAAGGCTGTCTTGTCTACATAGACATAGCCTTCCTGACGAATCCGGTCAAAACTCTGTATTCCAATGGGGTATTTCATAATGCACCTACTTAACTATTCTGCGTACAAAGTTAGAGATTTCAAGTGAAAATACAATACCCTCAGCGTCAACTTCTGATAGGATATCTCGTCTATTCTGTTCTTGGAACGCTGCTTTTGTCTCTTCCATTCTGCAACAGAGGCGATATATCTGTAGTGGATAACCTATTTTCTGCCATATCAGCCTTGTCAACCACAGGACTTTCCACCGTTGATGTATCCTCCGGCTATACATAAGCGACCTGATTGTCTGATTTGTCTACCTTTTAGCAGCCACATAGAGTCCGCTGACTATACAGAGCACACCGACAAAGGCCATGAAGGTGAGTCGCTCGTCGAGCCACACCACCGAACCAAGCAACGTGAAGAGCGGATTGAGATAGAGATAATTGGAGGCACGGACAGCTCCCATCCGCTTCAGCACCACATTCCACACAGCATAGCAGATGAGCGATGCCAACACTCCCAAAAACAGTAAATTGGACCATACGACCGGATGGAGCAATTCATGCAAAGGAAAACTCCACGGACGGAACAGAAACGCCGGCAGTATGGTGACCAATCCGTAGAAGAAAATTTTCCGGGTAATGAAGTTGGTATCGTAATGTTGGAACAGACGCTTCATCAGCAAACTGTAAAAAGCCCACAACAGAGCAGCCGACAATGACAGACAATCACCTACAGGCGAGAGTTTCAGCACAAAATTACCGTTATATACCACAAATGCCACTCCCAGCAAAGCCAGCAGCGAACCCATCCACAACGCACGGCTGGCATGAGTCTCTTTATCCACCCACAGAAACAGCAGCGTGGTAAGCAAAGGGGTGGTGCAGACGATAAATGAAACGTTGGTGGCATAGGTATATTCCAACGCCGTGTTCTCCGTCAGGAAGTAGAGCGAACCACCCGTCACTCCACCCAGCAACAGCAGAAATTCATCCTTCCAACTATCGGCCATCAGCTTGTGGGGAGCTATCAGCCAAATGCCGACATACGCCATCAGAAAGCGCAACACGAATATCTCCTGAGGCGTGAGTCCGTGCATAATCAACGTTTTGGTAGAGATGAATGTCAGTCCCCAAATGCCTACAATCACTATGGCAATGAAATACCACAGTTTGTTATTCTCTATATTCATATATTCTATTCACTTTTTGGCGACAAAGGTAATGCAAATCTGAAAATAAACACGTAACT